>NZ_JBKBTV010000007.1:0-122678 GCF_046291265.1 Acidovorax sp.
GTGCGCGCTGACAGGTCGTTGTTGCCTGAGGCTATCTGCGAGCTGGCGGAGGCTACGCCTTCGGCGTTCTGGCGCACCGAACTCACGGTGTTGACCAGGCTTTGCTGCATGCGTTGCAGCGCGGCGAGCAGGTGGCCAGTTTCGTCTTTGGATTGGGCAATGATCTGACCGCTGAGGTCGCCGCTGGCCACGCGGTCTGCGGCTTCCACGGCCTGCGCCAAGGGGCGGGTGATGGAGCGGATGATGGTGATGGCCAGGAAGATCGCCACAACAATGGCCAGGGCACCGGCAATCAAGACGTCACGGGTCAGGGCGCTGGCGGCCGCTTCGGCACGTTGGCCTGCTTCTGCAGTGACTTTGGCCTGAAAGTCGACTTGTTCAGCAATCACTTTCTGATATTCAAGTTGAATGGGGCGCACCTGCTCTACCAACAATTTCAGCGCCTCGTCCTTCTGGCCCTGTTGGATCAAGCCCAGGTATTGATCTCCAATCTTCAGAAAAGACGCCCGGTTCTGCTGTAGACGCCCCAGAATTTCCTTGCCTTTGTCAGACTGTATGAGCGTGGTCAGCGTACCCATTTGCTCTGCAATGGCAGCGCGTGCCGCGGTCACTCGCTCAAGTGACGGCTTGGTGATGCTTTCTTCACTGAAGAGCGCCAAATTTCGGAACTGGATGGCTTGCACGTTCACCCCGTCCGCCAGGACTCCCATCGACTTGGTGATGGGAATGCGAACGTCAATGACATCGTTGAGTTCTGCACGCTGGCTGGCCGATTGGATCAGGCTGACGGCCCCCAGCGCAATCAGCAACAAAACCATGACCGCAAAAGCAGCCGTCAATCGGGTCGAAATCTTCAGTTGGTTCATCGCGGTTCCCTCTATTTATTTAGTAGATATCTGGCATGGATAACCCGCTGCAACGTTACCCGTGACTTGCCTTTGCCACCAGACCTATTTCGTCGCTGCTCAGCAACGCTTCAATGTCCATCACGATCAGCATCCGGTCGCCCAGGCTGGCGATGCCGGTAACAAAGGCTGGGTCTACATTGCCCTGGCGCTCAAACTGCGGGGCGGGCTTGATGAGCTCGGGTGCCAGCGACACGACGTCGGCCACGGCATCCACCACCGCACCGATCACGGTGCCGCCGATGTCCAGAATGATGACCACCGTGAAGTCGGTGTAGTTGGCTTCGGGGCACCCCAGTTTCAGGCGCAGGTCAAGGATGGGCACGATGCGGCCGCGCAGGTCGATCACGCCCTTGATGAAGTCTGGCGACTGCGCCAGGCGCGTGGGACGCTCGTACGAGCGGATTTCCTGCACCCGCAGAATGTCGATGCCGTATTCCTCCGAGCCCAGGCGGAAGGTCAGGTATTCGCCAGCGGGTGAGGTGGCTTGTGTTGTGGACGAGCGGGACGATGTGTGGGCAGGTGCAGCGATCATGGCGAGGGCTTTCTGAGAGGTGCGGGAGGGCACGCGGTCTCTCAAAACAAAGCCCGCGCGGGCGTGGGGTGAGCATAGCAGCGTCAGTTGCAATTGCTAACAAACCAAGGGTTAACCCGCAATTCAACGACCCCATGGGCGGACGTGCCCCAACTGCTAGTGCAGTGTTTCATGCTTGATGGCACAAATAAAAAGGATGGATTTTTGGCTCTGGCAAGGCGCAAACCGGAGCGAACCGGGTGTATCGCGAGGATTTGCAACGCCGCCAGGGGCGAAAAGACGCCTTTTTATGTGCCAGATAGCGTGAAACACTGCACTGGATGCATCTGCGTTGCATTTGAATTGGAGAGCTAGCTCCAGTCAAACCCCCAATGCGCAGACCAAAAAATGCTACCGTTGCCCGCCGCTGCCTCCCACCCCGCGCGCCCTCCCCGTTTTTGATCTGATGGACGAGACCTGATGCCCTTTTTCTTCAACCGCAAAGAAACCGACCCCGCCCACATGCCCGCGCCGGGCTTGCCCTTGCTGGCCTTGGAGCTGCGTGCCCCGTGGGAGTTTGGCGCGGTGCTGCCCGCCTGGCCGGTGCTGCAGCGCGCCCCGAAGGGCGATGGGCACACGGTCATCGTGTTTCCGGGACTGACGGCGGGGGACGCCACCACCGTGCCGCTGCGCCGCTACCTGGATTCGCGCAACTACCACCCGCTGGGGTGGGGCCAGGGCCTGAACCTGGGCCCGCGCGATGGCGTGCTGGAGACCGCCAAGCGCCAACTGCAAGCCGCGGCGGATGCCAGCGGCAAGAAGGTCAGCCTGGTGGGCTGGAGCCTGGGCGGCATCTACGCCCGCGAACTGGCCAAGGAGCTGCCCGACCTGGTGCGCTGCGTGGTGACGCTGGGCACGCCGTTTGCCGGGCCGCACACCTCGACCAACGCATGGCGCATCTACCAATTCGCCAGCGGCCGCAGCATTGAGCGCGAAACCGAGAACTACGACCTGCCCGCTGCGCCCCCCGTGCCCACTACCAGCATCTACTCGCGCAGCGATGGCGTGGTGGCCTGGCGCGGCAGCATTCAGGCGCCTGCCGACCACAACCCGCACACCGAAAACATCGAGGTGGTGGCCAGCCACTTCGGCATGGGCCTGAACCCCAGCGCCTGGTGGGCGGTGGCCGACCGGCTGGGGCAACCCCACGGGCCGGATGCCGTGTGGCAGCCGTTTCGGCGGCCGATGGTGCGGGGGTTGCATCTGGTGTATCCAGACCCCCACCGGTAGGTGGTTGGCACACCGTCGAGGTGCCATCCATCACAAGTAAATCAGAAGCAAAAACAACAAAGCACTCTGAAGAGGAATCTTCAGAGTGCTTTGTTTTTGATAGCTACCAGCGCTTATTGGATAAGCGCTAGAGGCTGTTTTGACTCATATTCTTGCTAATACAGAGAGCTGGCCCCGCTCAGAAGCTTTCCCAGTCCTCGTCGTTGCCACCCTTGGCCGGGGCCGGGCTTTGGGCCGCAGACTTGGCGGCTGTCGGAGGTTTGGCGCTGGCTTTGGCTTTGGGGGCCGACAGGCTGGCCGCGGGTTTGGCGGGCTTGGTGCTGCCGATCTTGCTGGTGCTTTTGTTCGCCACTGCACTGCGTTGGGCTGTGTATGCCGGGGCCGGGATGGGCGCTCTGGGTGCTGGGGCGGGTGCGCTTCTTGTTGTGGCGCTGGCATCGAGCTTAAACACGGCCACGGCGTTGACGAGTTCGCCCGCCTGAGCGTTCAGGGCGCTGGCGGCTGCGGCCATTTCTTCTACCAATGCTGCGTTTTGCTGGGTGGCCTGGTCCATCTGGGTGACGGCTTCTCCCACTTGGCCCACGCCTGCGCTTTGTTCGCTGCTGGCGGCGCTGATCTCTCCCATGATGTCGGTCACGCGCCGGATGGAGGCGACGACTTCGGTCATGGTGGCTCCGGCTTTGTCGACCAGCAGGGTGCCTTGTTCGACGCGTTCGACGCTGGCGGTGATGAGGAGCTTGATTTCTTTGGCTGCCTCTGCGCTGCGGCCTGCCAGGCTGCGCACTTCACTGGCCACGACGGCAAAGCCGCGGCCTTGTTCGCCTGCGCGGGCGGCTTCTACGGCGGCGTTCAGGGCCAGAATGTTGGTCTGGAAGGCGATGCCGTCGATGACGCTGATGATGTCTGCAATCTTGTTGCTGCTGGCGTTGATGCCTTTCATGGTCTCGACGACTTCGGCCACCACGTCACCGCCTTGTACTGCCACCGTGGAGGCGCTGACTGCGAGCTGGTTGGCCTGGCGGGCGTTGTCTGCGTTCTGGCGCACGGTGGAGCCCAGCTCTTCCATGGAGGCGGCGGTTTCTTCCAGTGCGCTGGCTTGTTGCTCGGTGCGCGCTGACAGGTCGTTGTTGCCTGAGGCTATCTGCGAGCTGGCGGAGGCTACGCCTTCGGCGTTCTGGCGCACGCCAGAAACCACATGAGCGAGGTTGTCGCGCATTTCGCCCAGTGCCGTCAGCAACTGCCCCATTTCGTCTTTGCCACCGGGGGGTACTTCGGCGGTGAGGTCACCCGCAGCAATGGCGCGGGCGGCGCGCACGGCATGCCCGGCGGGGCGCGTCACAGCGCGGGTGATGCCCACGCCCAGCAAGGCAGCCAGCACCACACACACCGCCAGCGTGATCGCCAGCGATGCACGGGCGACGTTAAAGACCTGGCGAGCCTCTTCGGTGGCTTTGAGCGCGTTGCCAGCGTTGAGCTTTTGCATCTTGCCCAACGTCTCGGCCACCGCCACAAAGGCGGTTTCGGACTCGCCTGCGTAGACCATGGCCAGCGCGTCGCCGGTCAACTCCAGCGTCTCGGCGGTGCTGAAGTCCACACCGTTGGCAATCTCCACCAGCTTGGCCTGCAGCACGGCGTATTCAGCCTTGCGCTGCTTGTAGGTCTTGAAGATCTCCTGCTCTTCGGGGCTGTTGATCAACGGTTCGTAGGTGGTTTCAAGCTGTGCAATGTCTTTGCCGCGCAGGCCTACCTGTTCAGAAAACGCCTTGACTTCGATGATGCTGCGCGAGGTGACCATGCCAGCTTCGGAGCGGCGCATGCGGTTGTACAAAACGCGCAGATCGCCCGTCTTTTCGACGCTGGGCAGCAGGTTGGTGGCAATGACTTGTGCATTGTTGTTGATGCGGGACATCTGCACCATGGCAATCACGCCCAGCACGGTGGTCAACAAGACCACCACAAAAAACCCGGCACCCAGTTTGACGCCGATGCGCAGATCGGAAACTTTCATGAATCACCCTTCACATTGCGTTGCCCGCAGGCATTAAAGCGGCTCCTGCCCAGGAGCCCGTGGGAGCGTTAGCACCCATCTGTAACCAAATGCAGTCTACCAGTGCACCCGCGGCCGCAAAGCGGGCTTTCCCCTGTCGGCGGCATGCCATGCAGCAACAAAAAAGCATGCGGATATTGCTACCCGCATGCTCTGGGACAGACACTGTTTCAGTATCCTTTTGATAGCTACTCGCGCTCTATGGATAAGCGCTAGAGGCCAATTTCACCTAAAAATTGCTTCAAGCCTGCGCCTTTTTGTAGGCCTCGACACCGTCGCTGACTTCCTTCTTGGCGGCGTCGATGCCTTCCCAGCCCAGCACCTTGACCCACTTGCCCTTTTCGAGGTCCTTGTAGTGCTCAAAGAAGTGGGCAATGGCATTGCGGCGCATGGCGTTCACGTCGTCAATCGTCTTCCAGTGGTCGTACATGGGCAGGATCTTGGACGTGGGCACGGCAATGACCTTGCCATCCACACCGGCCTCGTCTTCCATCATCAGGATGCCCAGGGGGCGGCACGTTACGACCACACCGGGGTGCAGCGGGTAAGGCGTGATCACCAGCACATCCACCGGGTCGCCGTCGCCCGACAGCGTCTGCGGCACGTAGCCGTAGTTGGTGGGGTAGTGCATGGCCGTGGTCATGAAGCGGTCCACAAAGATGGCGCCCGATTCCTTGTCCACCTCGTACTTGATGGGGTCGGAGTTCATCGGAATTTCGATGACGACGTTGAAGGTGTCGGGGAGGTTCTTGCCGGGGGGGACGTTGTTGAGGGACATGTCTTTGGATAGTGGTTTGAAAACGGCAACCCGCGAAACGGGCCGTGCAGCGATTGCGCACACCTGCGTCGGGATTAACCCTGATTTTAGGCGCACGCCCCTTTCTGCCCGCTTGCAAACCACCATTTGCCTGTAAATTGGGTCCGTTGGCCAATCGACTCCCGCAGCGAACCTGCACAGGGAGCACGAGGAAGCAACGCAGCGGGGATGCCACCGATGCGTTGGTCCCCACTCGTGCAACGAACCCTAGGAGAATTGAATGGCTGCAAGCTCAGCACTGACATCCCCTCTCATCCTCGCCCTGGTCTGTGGGCTCATTGCCGTGGCCTACGGCATATGGGCCAGAGGCTGGATCCTTTCCAAAGACCCGGGCAACGCCCGCATGCAGGAGATCGCGGCGGCCATTCAGGCCGGTGCCGCCGCGTATTTAGCCCGCCAGTACAAGACCATTGCCATCGTCGGCGTGGTGCTGGCGGTGCTGATTGGCATTTTTCTGGACGTGACCACCGCCGTGGGTTTTGTCGTGGGCGCCGTGCTGTCGGGCGCCTGCGGCTTCATCGGCATGAACGTGTCGGTGCGCGCCAATGTGCGCACGGCACAGGCCGCCACACACGGCATTGGCCCCGCGCTCGATGTCGCGTTTCGCGGCGGGGCCATCACCGGCATGCTGGTGGTGGGGCTGGGCCTGCTGGGTGTCACGGGCTTTTACTGGTTTCTGGCGGGCAACGGCAACCTCACACCCACCACCAACCTGGCCACGCTGCTCAACCCGCTGATCGGCTTTGCGTTTGGCTCGTCGCTGATCTCGATCTTTGCGCGCCTGGGCGGCGGCATCTTCACCAAAGGCGCCGACGTGGGCGCCGACTTGGTGGGCAAGGTGGAGGCAGGCATCCCTGAAGACGACCCACGCAACCCGGCCGTGATTGCCGACAACGTGGGCGACAACGTGGGCGACTGCGCCGGCATGGCGGCAGACTTGTTTGAGACCTATGCCGTGACACTGATCGCCACCATGGTGCTGGGCGCCCTGCTGGTGGTCAGCGCCCCGGTCAACGCCGTGGTGTACCCGCTGGCGCTGGGGGCCGTGTCGATCATTGCTTCGATCATTGGGTGCTTCTTCGTCAAGGCGTCGCCCGGCATGAAGAATGTGATGCCCGCGCTGTACAAGGGGCTGGCCATTGCGGGCGTGCTGTCGCTCATCGCGTTCTACTTCGTCACGCTGTGGCTCATGCCCGACAACTCCATCACCGCCACGGGCAGCCAGATCCGGCTGTTTGGCGCGTGCGCCACAGGCTTGGTGCTGACGGCGGTGCTGGTGTGGATCACTGAGTTCTATACCGGCACGCAGTATTCGCCCGTGCAGCACATTGCCCAGGCATCTACCACCGGCCACGGCACCAACATCATTGCGGGGCTGGGCGTGTCGATGCGGTCCACGGCCTGGCCGGTGATTTTTGTGTGCACGGCCATCATCGTGTCGTACGGCCTGGCCGGTCTGTATGGCATTGCAGTGGCCGCCACCGCCATGCTCAGCATGGCGGGCATCGTGGTGGCGCTGGACGCCTATGGCCCCATCACCGACAACGCGGGCGGCATTGCCGAGATGGCCGACATGCCACCTGAAGTGCGCGCTGTGACCGACCCCCTGGACGCCGTGGGCAACACCACCAAGGCCGTCACGAAGGGCTACGCGATTGGATCGGCCGGGCTGGCTTCGCTGGTGCTGTTTGCCGACTACACCCACAAGCTGGAAAGCTACGGCAGAGCGATCAGTTTTGACCTGTCCGACCCGCTGGTCATCGTGGGCCTGTTCATTGGCGGGCTGATTCCGTACCTGTTCGGCGCCATGGCCATGGAGGCCGTGGGCCGCGCCGCGGGCGCCGTGGTGGTGGAGGTGCGCCGCCAGTTCCGCGACATCCCCGGCATCATGGAAGGCACTGCCAAGCCCGAATACGGCAAGGCCGTGGACATGCTGACCACCGCAGCCATCAAAGAGATGGTCATCCCCAGCCTGCTGCCCGTGATTGCCCCCATCGTGGTCGGCCTGCTGCTGGGGCCCAAGGCGCTGGGCGGGTTGCTGATGGGCACCATCATCACCGGCCTGTTTGTGGCCATCAGCATGTGCACCGGCGGCGGTGCCTGGGACAACGCCAAGAAGTACATCGAAGACGGCCACCACGGCGGCAAGGGCAGCGAGGCGCACAAGGCCGCCGTGACGGGTGACACCGTGGGCGACCCCTACAAGGACACTGCGGGCCCCGCCATCAACCCGCTGATCAAGATCATCAACATCGTGGCACTGCTCATCGTGCCGCTGGTGGTCAAGTTTCACGGGGGGTAACACACCCGCTCTGTGCGAACGCCAGGCCTGACCCGCCTGGCATCCATGAAAACTAGGGGCCTCTGGCCCCTTTTTGCCGCGTAACATCGCGTAAACCACGGCAACCAGCGGCAGACACAGACACCGGTCTCCCTTCATCCGAGAAGATCGCCTTGAAACACACCACACCGTCGGCGCCTGCCCCAGCCGCAATCAGCGCCACCGCACCCTACCAGCGCATCGTTGCCGACGTGCAGGCACAGGCCCGGCCGTTGATGGATCGCGTCGCCGAGGCCACGCGCATGTCGCTGCAGGCGCGCCTGGACCAGGCCCGCACCCCCGGCGAACACCATGCCATGCTGGAAGCCAAGCAACAGCTGCAGCGGCTGGCCTCGGTGATGTCCGAGCGCTACCCTGATGCACTGCGCAAGGCGCTGGACCAGGAAGCGGCGCAGGCCGACAGCCACAAACCCACACGCTCCCTGTTCACCGTGCATTTCGACGACCTCGAACTGATGGACGAGTCGCAGATCAACGACAGCGTGGAGCGCGCCCGCGCACGGCAGGTGCTGGTCACTGCCGTAGAGGGCCCTCTGGCAGACCTGGATGCCCTGGTGTGCGCAGCACTGGGCCTGCCGCGCGTGCAGCCCGAGCACAACCCGCTGCGGCCCGAAGTCTTCCTGCAGGCGCTGCAGACCGTGGTGTCGCAGATGCAGGTGTCCGCGCAGGTGCGACACGACTGGATAGGGCACATGGCCCAGGCGCTGGGCGCGGAGCTGCGCGCGCTCTACAAGGCGCAGGTCGATCAGCTCAGACTCAGTGGCGTACAGCCGGTGGGCTATGCCATGCGCCAA
Organism: Acidovorax sp.; assembly: GCF_046291265.1. Classification (GTDB taxonomy): domain Bacteria; phylum Pseudomonadota; class Gammaproteobacteria; order Burkholderiales; family Burkholderiaceae_C; genus Acidovorax. Next base: position 8,709 of record NZ_JBKBTV010000007.1, read on the forward strand.
GCCAGCGGCGAGTACGTGTACGTCGCGCCCGCTGCCGCGGGTGCAGCCCAGGGGTTCGCAACCGACAACGACTTGTCTACCGCAGCAAGCTCTGGCGACCCACTGCTGACGCTCGACCGACTTCGCCGACTGCTGCTGGGCGAGTTCAAAGACAACACTGCGCACGCACAAGCGTCCGCTGACACGCCCGCATCCATGTCAGCGATCATGAATGAGCCAGAGGGGGAAGAAGACTTTGCAGAACGCTTTGCCCGGGAGTTCGAAAGCCCCGGCCAGCTCCCCCATCTTGATGCGCCCGCCACCGACTTCGCATCCACCGTGCCCGCCGCGTTTGAGGCGCTGCAGGAGATGAACCAGGTCGGCCACATGATGGAGAGACTGGGCAACCAGCGCACCGGGGACAGCACCCACGCCGGGGGCGGCCACGCGGCCACCCCGCCCCGCAAGCATGTCGGCGACTTGGGCGAGGCTCTGAGCATGGAAGTGGTGGCGCTGATGGTGGACAACATCGCGCGCGACACCCGGCTGTTGTGGCCTGTGCAGCAGTTCATCCGCGCCCTAGAGCCCGCGCTGATGCAGCTGGCCGTGGCCGACCCGCGCTTCTTCAGCCACAAGGAACATGCCGCGCGCCGCCTGCTGCAGGACATCACCGACCGCAGCCTGGCCTTCAACAACACCGAGGCGCCCGGCTTTCAGAGCTTTATGCGGTCCCTCATGAACCTGGCAGGCCCGCTGGCCACAGCCACCATCGAAGGGCCGCATGATTTTGAGCAGGTACTGCAGCAATTGCACGCCAAATGGACAGAGAAGGAACAGGCGCGCGAGCAGGAGCGTGTGCGCGCCATCGAGGCGCTGCAGCACGCCGAGCAACGTCACCTGCTGGCCGCCAAACTATCGCGCGACATGTGGCTGCACCCCGGCGTCAGCACATTGCCCGACGCCATCTCCCGCTTCCTGCTCGGCCCGTGGTCCCAGGTCATGGCGCAGGCACGCCTGGCGGACACGACCGGCAGCACCGACCCGGGCCGCTGCCTGGAAAGGGTGGACGCCCTCATCTGGAGCGCCCAGCCCGCGCTGACCCGCACAAACACCGACCAGCTCGCCCGCCTGCTTCCCACGCTGCTGACTGCATTGCGCGAGGGGCTCGCGACCATCGACTACCCCGACGCCCCGACCGAGGCCTTCTTCGATCTGCTGATGGAACTGCACCAGCAAGCCTTCAAACCCGGCCCACGGCCTGCAGCGCCACCACCAACCGAGCCCACACAGGAGGCGCGGGCCACAGAGAAACCAGCGCTGCTGGACGACGACGACCCCTGGGTGGCGCCCGCCGAGGCCAAGGAGTCTGGCTACATGGATATCTCGCTGCCGACTGAATCCGAAAGCCAGGAAGCACCGGCGCAACCGCCCGTGCCCACCCAGGCCATGGCACTGCCCGTTCTCACCATCGGCACCTGGGTAAACCTGGTCGTGGCAGGCCAGTGGGAGCGCACCCAGTTGTCCTGGATCGGATCGCACGGCAACCTGTTTCTCTTCACCAGCCCGGCCGGTCGAACCCAGTCGATGACGCTGCGGTTGCTGGACCGGCTGTTCCAGCAAGGCGCGTTGGAGGTGCTCACCGAACAAACCGTGGTGGATGTGGCCCTGGATGCCGTGGCGCAACTGGCCATGCGCAACAGCATGGAGAGCAGGCTTTGATGTGCCCGCTTCATACCAGCGCTGTGGTCAAACCTCCTGCAGGGTGGTACCCTGCAACCATCACTCCAGGGCTTTGCAGAATTCAGTGGAATTTGTCAGGGCCTTAGCCCGCTTCGGCGGGCTTTTTTACGCCCGGGTTCTTTTCTCACGCAGACCCCGTTGAAAGCGGTGGTGACACATCGGCAAGCTGAAGGCGTTGCGATCGTGCAAGGGCCGGTGGGCTCGACAGGAGGACGCAACACGTTGCGGTCGGTATATCTCTATGACCCGGACGAAAACCTGATCGAGATCGCCAACGAAGTGTGAACGGTCAAAGATCCGTCGAAGTCGCCGCGCGCAGCAGCAATGCGGCGGGCACCACCAGCTCCTGCAACTGCCCGGCGCGCTCCTGTTCGATGGACTGAAGCACCATCTCGTTGATGCCCCCTACCACCGCCATGGCCATCATGGGCTGCAGCGGGGCCTTGCGCAGGGGCGCCCCCGGTCGGTTGTTCACCACCTCCAGCATCAGGTCCACCAACTGCTGATTGACCCGCCGCCGAGCGGCCAGGCCGGGCATGCCCAGGCCCAGGATTTCAATGAACAAGGTGCGCAGCAGGACCGGATTGCAGGCCAGCGCACCAAAGTACGCCGACAGCGCCTGCTCCACCTGGGCCTGCCAATCGCTTTGGGGGTTGATGGCGCCACGCAGCACATCCAATGCGTTGCCGCTGGCGGATTCGTACAGCGCCGTGAGGCATTCGGCCTTGTCGGCAAAGTTCTCGTAGAAAGTACGGCGCGACACACCGGCCTCGCGCACGATGTCGGCGATGGTCGTGTCGGCATAGCCTTTGGCCGCCACGGCGCGGGCCATGCCTTCCTGCAGTCGGGCGCGGTGTTCGGTGCCGATTGAAGCACTTGCGGGGGCGGTGTCTTGCACTGTGTCCATGGCTGGCGGATTTCCGTGTGGATTGCAGGTACTTGACAGTACCACACAGACAGCCCATGATCCAAACCACTGGTACCAAGAAGTACCAACTGTTCAAGACCCGTCTTTTCACCGCGCTCCCGGAGACCCTTTTTCATGACCGAACTTGTCGTCCGACGCCTGCTCATTGACCTGGAAACGCCTTTCGAGCGCCACTGGTGCGGCGGCGATGCCTTTCGCACCGCGTTTTTCAACGCGCTGTCGATGAGCTTCCCGGTGGGCGAGCAGTTCTTTATCGACGCCGTGCGGGACGGCCACAAAGCCATGCCGCCTGAACAACACGCGCAGTTTGCAGACGAGGTGCGCGGCTTTATCGGGCAAGAGGCCACGCACCGCCGCATCCATGCGCTGTTCAACGGCCACCTTGAAAAGCAAGGTCTGGTCAACGAATGGGCGCCGCGCGCGCAAGAGCGCATGAAGCTGTTTGCCAACGCCGACCCACGCCACCCGCTGGCCGTGACTACGGCCAACGAGCATTTCACTGCCCTGCTGGCCGAGTGGCTGCTGGCCCACCCCGAGACACTGGCTGGCGCCGAGCCCCGCCTGGCCACGATGTGGCAATGGCACTGTGCCGAAGAGGCCGAGCACAAGAACACGGCGTTTGACATTTACCAGGCGCTGGGCGGCAACCACGAATGGCGCATCACCTGGTTCCGGCGCATCACCCTCGTCTTTTTGGGCGACACCCTGCGCCAGACGGCGCTGAACCTGCGCCACAACGGCATGCTCTGGAAGTGGAGCACCTGGGCCAGCGCAGCGCGCACGCTGTTTGGCAAACGTGGGCTGGTGCGCGAGACCTGGCGCCCCTGGCGCGAATACCTGCGCCGCGACTTTCACCCCAGCCAGCACGGCACGGACCTGTCGGAGCGGTGGCTCGCAGAGCACAGCAATGTGTACACGCCCGTTGGCGCACGCTGAGCCCCGCGCTAAAGACGCTCAGCGGCGGCGCAGCACCAGCATGCCAAACAGCGGCGCCATCACATACATGCTGACCGAATAGATAGCGGCAGGCAGTGCCAGCTGAAAGTTGTTAAGCACGGACAGCGCTATGAAGATGGCCAGCGTGGAGTTGTGGATACCGATCTCAAAGCCGATGGCGGTGGCCAGGGGTTTGTCCATGCCCAGGGCGCGTGGCACAAAGTAGCCCACACCCAGGCTGAGGACGTTGAACAGCAGTACCGCAGGGCCGATGTCGGCAAACGATGCCGACAGCGCCGCCCATTCCTTGGCAATGGCAATCAGTGCAAAAGACGCCAGCACCACGGCGCTGAAGATCTTCATGGGCTTTTCCATGCGGGCGCTAAACCGGGGCGCACGCCGGTGCACCCACATGCCCACCAGCACCGGCAACAGCACGATGACGATTACCTCCAGCACCTTGCCAAACTGCAGAGGTACCACCTGACCGGTGTTCGCAAAGGTGCTGATGGCCCAGTTGGTAATCAGCGGCAGGCTCACGATGGACAGCAGCGTGTTGATGGCTGTGAGCGAGATGTTCATCGCCACGTTGCCACCAAACAAGTGACTGAACAAGTTGGCCGACACCCCGCCCGGCGACGCCGCCAGCAGCATCAGCCCCACGGCATACAGCGGCGGCACGCCCAGCAGCACGATGAGCCCGTAGCAGGCCGCAGGCAGCACCAGCACCTGCAGCGCCAGGGCCAGCACCGCGGCACGCGGGTGCTGCAGCAGGCGCTTGAAGTCGGCCGCCGTGAGCGACAGGCCGAGGCCAAACATGACCAGGCCCAACGCAACAAACAGCAGCGTGGGCAGGATAGAAACAAAACTCATGGTGTTTGCGCGCAGGCATGGGCCATGCCGCGCTCCTGTGACAAAGCCCACCGCATCAGAGGGAGCGGTGGGCTAAAAGTGAGAGATAACTGCAGCCACCAGCCACGCAGACTGAGTGCGGGTGAATGGCCGGGGAACCCCCGGCGCTGCAGGCGATGGAATCAGACCGTGGCCGCTGGCCCCGTCCGCAAGCGCACCGGCCCGCTGCGCTGCTCCATCGCTCTTTGCACGTCCTTGCGCAGTCCCATCAAAAACCCCAGCTCAGCCACTACAAACAGCGGCCCCACGATGAGCCCCATCAAGTCATCCACAAACGCGGGCTTGCGGCCCTCGTAGTAGTGGCCCACAAACTGGATCACCCAACCCACCACAAACAGCCCCACACCCGAAACCAGCCACAGCACGGTGGTCTGCAACGCCAGCCACTGACCGCCCACCAACATGGCCGACAGCAACGCGGCCATCGTCACGCCATAGCGAAAGTCGAGCCGGAAGTAAAAGAAACAACTCGCCAGAGCCGCCAGCAGCGCGGGGCTCATGGGCAAGTCGCCCATCTGCCACGCGGGGCGCGAGAGCAGCACCACCACGGCGAACATGATCATGGGCACACCCACAAAATGGGTGTAGATGTTGCGCGGGTCGCGGTGGTAGGCGGCGTACTGGGCCAGGTGGTCGATCAGGGTTTTCATGGGTGTCTCCGGGTATTGTTTTCAGCAGCATCCATGGTGGCGCTGGCCTTTGGCAGCGTCTGTCGTGGAGACGACAAAAACACCCCACGAAAACCCTTGTGCCTCTACCTTGAGCCTTCACAGAGTGCGCCACCTTTGCCGCGCTGCCTTGGCCGTTCCGGCAACCCACCCATCCCTGCCTCGCGCTTTTTGCCAGCCTTCACTGATTTTTTCACCCGATGACCGACCCGTCCGCGTACCTGCCCGTTCTCCAGTCCGGCCGCTGGTTTGCCCACCTGCCGCCAGACTTTGCCCAGCCGCTGCTGGCCATGGCGCAGTTGCGGCACCTGCAGGCGGGCGAGGTCCTGTTCCTGCGCGGCGACGCGCCCTGCGGGCTGTATGCCGTGGTGCGTGGCGCGGTCAGCATCTCGGGCACGGGCGGGCGGGCCGACGAGGCGCGGGCGGCACTGCTGATCCGGCTGGAGCCGCCGCACTGGTTTGGCGAGATCTCGGTGTTCGACAACTCGGCGCGCACCCACGACGCCCACGCCACCGAACCCACCACGCTGCTGCAGGTGCCCCACGAGCGACTGCAGGCGTGGCTGCAAGCCCACCCGCAGCACTGGCATGCGCTGGCTCTGCTGCTCACCGACAAGCTGCGATCGGCCTTTGTGGCCATGGAAGAACTGGCCCTGCTGCCCGCGCCGCAGCGCCTGGCGCGCCGACTGGTGATGATGGCCGAGGGCTACGGCCAGTGGACGGCCGAGGGCCAGTCGCGGCGCGTGATCGGCATCTCGCAAGAGCAGCTGTCGCTGATGCTGGCCATCTCGCGCCAGACCACGAACCAGATCCTCAAAGAGCTGGAGTCACGCCAGTTGGTGCGCGTGCACCGGGGCGAGGTAGAGATCCTGGACCTGGCGGCGCTGCGTGCCGCCTGTGACTGACAAATAGCGCCCCGGCCCCGCGCCCCAGGCTAGACGCTGCGCTAACCGGCTGAAGCAGCCCGAGCAACTCTGCGCCGCTGACTATAGGCGCCGACCCCCGCGACCAGCAGACCCAGAGCAGAAAGTGACCAGACTTCCAGCGTAGGAATAGCGGCAGTCGCAACGGGTGCCACGACAGGTGCCGCTACGACCTGCAGCTGGAGAATGGGGCTCGAGCCGGCGTTGTTGGACCAAGTCGCCCCACTGTCTGTGGTCACCAGGTAACGCCCTGCGGCGGCAAAACCACTCGAAAAAGTAGGCGGTACCGTGGAGGTGAACCCCCAATAATATGGGCCGGGAGCCGCTGGTCCAAATACGAGTGCGTATTTCGCGTTGGCATTCAAGGTGGTGGTTGCAATCGCCCCCAACGCAGCTGCCGAATAGGTGTTGTCCAGCGTCGGGTCCCACGCAACCACAGCGCTCGCCAGCTCGGCGCCCACAGGCAAATTCGTCACCGCATTCAGCGAAAACAGCTTGAGAGTGACATTACCTGGCGCACCCAGGTTGTAACCACGGGCGCGCCATTCGAAAATACGCTGTGCCGTCGCACCTACTTGAAATGGGAACCCCGCCCACTGTGTGGCATCGATCGTCAATGCCGCAACCTCCAGCGGGGCTGCCAGATTGTCAGCGACCGTCGTCTGGGCATGGGCTTGCTGAGGGTGCCAGGCCGCCACTGCGATGAACAACCCCCAAAAGGCTTTGCTCATTGGAATAGCGAAGGAAAAACTTCGCGAAGCGCGGAAAATGACGTTCATAAGATGCTGGGTAGTGCAAATAGTAGGGTTGCATCGTATCCAGTTTTGTAACAAACGAAACCTTGTGCGTTGCAATTTCCGCACCTGCTTAACAAGAAAGGGGCGACGGACTGCCAGAGGCTCGTGCAAATGTGCGGACAGATAAACACTCCAATTTTGCCTGCTCCTGCATTGATTGCTATTGAATAGATAGCGCTTTGCGCTTTATAGGAAAGCATTACAGGCGTTTTTCACACAAATACTAAGCACACATTCCATTTCCGGGCAAAATGGCGGCCATGCAACTCAACTACATCGCCAACGCCTCGGTGCCCTCGTCTTCGGGCCGCACGATCCCTGTGATCGACCCGTCGGACGGCCAGACCTTCGACGAGATCCAGCGCAGCAATGCCGACGACATCGATGCGGCGGTGCATGCAGCCCGCCAGTGCTACCACGCCGTGTGGCAAAAGCTGGCCCCGGTCGAGCGCGGCCGGTTGCTGCAAAAGCTCTCGGCCAAGATCCTGGAGCATGCCGACGAGCTGACCGCGCTGGAGCAGCGCGACTGCGGCAAGCCCATCAAACAGGCGCGGGCCGATGCGATTGCGCTGGCGCGCTACTTCGAGTTCTACGCCGGGGCCTGCGACAAATTCCACGGCGAGACGATTCCCTACCCTGACGGCTACAGCGTGCTGACCTGGCGCGAGCCCCACGGTGTCACAGGCCACGTGATCCCCTGGAACTACCCCATGCAGATCTTTGGCCGCAGCGTGGGCGGTGCCCTGGCTGCGGGCAACGTGTGCGTGGTCAAGCCCGCTGAAGACGCCTGCCTGTCGCTGATTCGCGTGGCGCAGCTGGCGGCCGAGGTGGGCTTCCCATCAGGCGCTTTGAACATCGTCACCGGCTACGGCCATGAGGTGGGCGACGCGCTGGCGCGCCACCCGGGCATCGACCACATCAGCTTTACTGGCAGCCCCAAGATCGGCACGCTGATCCAGCAGGTGGCCGCCGAGCGCCACTGCCCTGTGACGCTGGAGCTGGGCGGCAAAAGCCCGCAGATTATCTTTGCCGACGCCGACCTGGACGCCGCCATCCCCGTGGTCATCAACGCCATCGTGCAGAACGCCGGGCAGACCTGCTCGGCGGGCTCGCGCGTGCTGATCGACTCGCTGATTTATGAACCGCTGCTCGAACGCCTGGGCAAGGCCTTCGACAAACTGCGCGTCGGCCCCGCCGCCATGGACCTGGACGTAGGCCCGCTGATTCGCCAGACGCAGCAGCAGCGCGTGTGGGACTTTTTGTCGGACGCGCAGGTCGCGGGCATCCCCATGGTGGGCCAGGGCGTGGTGGTGGATGAGGCCCCCGAAACCGGCTACTACCAGGCCCCCACCTTGCTGCGCGACGTGCCGGTGCACCACCGCCTGGCGCAAGAAGAAGTGTTTGGCCCCGTGCTGTGCGCGATGGCGTTTCAGGACGAAGACCACGCGGTAGATCTGGCCAACGCCACGCAGTTCGGCCTGGTGGCCGGCATCTGGACGCGCGATGGCGCCCGCCAGTTTCGCATGGCCAAGCGCGTGCACAGCGGCCAGGTGTTCATCAATAACTATGGTGCTGCGGGCGGTGTGGAGCTGCCGTTTGGCGGCGTAAAGTCCAGCGGATACGGGCGCGAGAAGGGTTTTGAAGCGCTGTACGGCTTCACCACCCTCAAAACGGTTGCCATCAAGTACGGCTGATCGCGCCACAGTGGTGTCACGCCCGCGCGCGACGGCGCGGCCGTGCACCGCTAACCTCTAATCCTTCTGTACGACGCCTTTATCTTTCTCCATGCCCCTGAGCCCCCCCACCCCCCGCACCTTGAAGCATGTCCGCCGGGTGAACTACCAGGGATTTGAACGCGACGATGGCCTGTGGGACATCGAAGGCGAGCTGCACGACAGCAAGGCCTACGACGCCACATCCTTCCGCGACGCCAACAAACAGCGCCTCGCGGGCGAACCCATCCACCACATGTGGCTGCGCGTCACGGTCAACCGCCAGTTGGTTGTGCAGGCCATCGATGTGGCCATGGACTCGCACCCGCTCAAGGGCTGCACCGAGGCCCAGGCTGCGCTGCAGCAGATGGTGGGCTGCAGCATGGCGCGCGGCTGGCGCCAGGCCATCCAGAAGCACCTGGGCGGTGTGGCCAGCTGCACGCACCTGCGCGAGCTGCTGTTCAACCTGGCCACGGCGGCCTTCCAGTCGGTGCCCGCCGTTTTTTCGTCCGGCAACCCCGACGAGCCACCCCGCCACCTGGGCCAGTGCACCGGGTGGGACTTCAACGGCAACGGGGTGAAGGAATTCTTTCCGCAGTTTTATGGCCGGGTGCCGCAGGCGCCTGCGGTCGGCGCCGGTGCCTCGGGCAGCGCCCCGCAGCCGCCCAGCCCAGAAATTTCAGTCAAATTGGCCTCTAGCGCTTGATACATAAGCGCTAGCAGCTATCAAATTTGATTTCCCCCAATCAATCTATCGGAGACTCCATGCGCGCACAGAACAAATCCATCATCGTCACCGGCGCCGGCAACGGCATTGGCGAAGGCATCGCCAAACGCCTGGCCGCAGAGGGCGGTAAGGTCATCGTCAACGACATCAATGAAGCCGGTGGCCAGCGCGTGGTGGCCGAGATCACGGCAGCCGGTGGCACCGCGGCCTTCTTCAAGGCCGACGTGACGAAGTCCGCCGAAGTGAAGGCGATGGTCGATGAGGCCGTGCGCCTGTACGGCCGCTTGGACGTGGTGGTGAACAACGCAGGCTGGACCCACCGCAACCGCCCCATGCTCGAAGTGAGCGAGGACGACTTCGACAAGGTCTATGCCATCAACATGAAGAGCATCTACCTGTCGGCCATCCACGCCGTGCCCGCGCTGCGCCAGGCGGGTGGCGGCAGCATCATCAACATCGCGTCCACCGCCGGGCTGCGCCCCCGCCCGGGCCTCACCTGGTACAACGGCTCCAAGGGCGCCGTCATCATCACCAGCAAGTCGATGGCCGCCGAGCTGGGCCCCGACAACATCCGCGTGAACTGCATCAACCCCGTGTTCAACCCCGACACGGGCCTGGCCGCCGAGTTTGCAGGCGGCCCGGTGGACGAGGCGCGCCGCGCCAAGTTTCTGGCCACCATTCCGCTGGGGCGATTTTCGACCGCGCTGGACGTGGCCAATGCGGCGCTCTACCTGGCCAGCGACGAGGCATCGTTTGTGAGTGGTGTGTGCATTGAGGTGGACGGCGGGCGCTGCGTGTAAACCGTCTCGGGCACCGGCCCACCCCGCAACGCGGGGTCATTGGCGTGCCGCCCCACACCTGTTTGTCAAACCTGACACACTGCGCCGCTCAGGAGGCAAACATGTTGATACAACTGACTTACGCCAGCCGCACGTCCCGCGTGCTGGGCCCTGCAGACGTCAAAGACATTCTGGGCGCATCGCAGCGCAACAATGCCCGCGCAGGCATTACCGGGGCTTTGTGTCTGAACCATGGCATCTTTTTGCAGCAGCTGGAGGGCGACCGCGCGGCAGTGAACGCGCTGTACCACCGGCTGCTCAAGGATTCACGCCACAAAGACACGGCGGTGCTGGACTTTGGAGAAATCCCGCACCGGCGTTTTTCGAGCTGGTCCATGGGGTTGCTGGGGTCGGTGGACGCCAACCGGCAACTGTTCCTCAAATACTCCAGCAGCACCGAATTCGACCCGTTCAGCATGAGCACTTTGACCTTGCGCAGCTTCTTTGAAGAAATACTGCAAAACGTGCGCTGGCTGGAGTGAGAAAATGCGGCGCATGCGCCCACCCTCTGCACTGCTGAACGAGTCCGCCCATGGCTGAACGCGTCATTCCGCTGGTCGATGAACGCCTGGCCTCCCTGGCAGCGCAGGTGCCCCAACACGCTGTGGCCCCCACCGGCCTGCTGACCGACACCCGAGGCCGCCCCCTGCGCGACCTGCGCATCAGCGTGACGGACCGCTGCAACTTCCGCTGCAACTACTGCATGCCCAAGGAAGTGTTCGACAAGGACTACCCTTACCTGCCCCACAGCGCGCTGCTGAGCTTTGAAGAGATCACGCGGCTGGCGCGGCTGTTTCTGGCGCACGGCGTGCGCAAGATCCGCCTGACGGGCGGCGAGCCGCTGCTGCGCAAAAACCTGGAAGAACTGGTGGCGCAACTGGCGCAGTTGCGCACGGTGGATGGCGTGGCGCCAGACCTCACGCTGACCACCAACGGATCGCTGCTGGCACGCAAGGCCCAGGCGCTGAAGGACGCGGGCCTGAACCGCGTCACCGTGAGCCTGGACGGCCTGGACGACGCGATTTTTCGCCGCATGAACGATGTGGATTTTCCGGTGAGCGACGTGCTGGCAGGCATTGAGGCGGCGCACGCGGCGGGCCTGTCGCACATCAAGGTCAACATGGTGGTCAAGCGCGGCACCAACGACCACGAAATTTTGCCCATGGCACGCCACTTTCGCGGCACGGGCACCACGCTGCGTTTTATCGAATACATGGACGTGGGCGCCACCAACGGCTGGCGCATGGACGAAGTGCTGCCCTCTGCCGAACTCATTGCACGCCTGCGCGCCGACCTGCCCCTGGTGCAGCTCGACCCTAGCAGCCCTGGCGAAACCGCCGAGCGCTGGGGTTATGCCAACGCACAAGGCCAGTACGACCCCGCCCTGGGTGAAGTGGGCGTGATCAGCAGCGTGACCCAGGCGTTTTGCCACGACTGCAACCGCGCGCGGCTGTCCACCGAAGGCAAGCTCTACCTGTGCCTGTTTGCGAGTCAGGGCTACGACCTGCGCACCCTGCTGCGGGGCGGCGCCAGCGACGAAGCCATTGCCTCGGCCATCGCCCCCATCTGGCAGCAGCGCACGGATCGCTATTCAGAGCTGCGCAGCAGCCTGCCTGCAGATACCACACCGGGCGGCGCGCGGCGGGTGGAGATGAGCTATATCGGAGGGTAGCCGACGCACCTTGCCTCAGCCCCTGGGGCGGTGGCATGCGGTACGCGCCTTCTTCGGCAATGCTGCCCAGAACTTCTGAGAACAATCCCTATGACCCAAACCCAAGACATCACCGGCCTCGTGCTCGCAGGCGGACGCGGCTCCCGCATGGGCGGCGTGGACAAAGGCCTGCAGAACTTTCGGGGCCTGCCGCTGGCGCTGCACACGCTGATGCGGCTGCAGATGCAGACGGGCGCGAGCATGGTCAACGCCAACCGCAACCTGGCAGCGTACGAAGCCTTTGGCGTGCCGGTGTGGCCGGACGTGCTGAGCGACTATGCGGGCCCACTCGCAGGTTTCCTCACGGGGCTGGAGCGCTGCGAAACCCCCTGGCTGCTGACCGTGCCTTGCGACACGCCCCTGTTCCCGCTGGACCTGGCCGAGCGCCTGATGGCTGCGGCCGAGCAGAACAATGCCGACATGGCCATGGCCGCCGCGCCCGAGGACGACGGCGCTGGCCACATCACCGTGCGACCCCAACCCGTGTTCTGCCTGCTGCGTGTGGACCTGCTGGAAAGCCTGGTCGCCTTCACCCAGGCCGGTGGCCGCAAGATCGATGCGTGGACCGGCCAGCACCACTGCTCCATCGTGCCGTTTGACCAGCCGGGCGACGACCCCAAGGCATTCTTCAACGCCAACACCCTGGCCGAGCTGCACGCGCTGGAGAGCGCGAGCACGCCACAGGCTTGATCAGACCCAGCTATCCGTATGGACATTGTCGATTCGGCCTCTTCTAACCTGAAATATCCGTTCGGGCTGGAGCCCTTCGACAGGCTCAGGACAGGCCTGTCGAAGCCTTGCGCGGCGCTTCGACAAGCTCAGCGTGAACGGTTCCAATGGATTCATGCCGAGTGAACCCTACGACTGCATTCACCAGCCCGGTACAGATCCGCCCTCTGGTCGCCGCAGACGCCGCCGCCTACAAAACCTTGCGCGACGAAGCGCTGCGCACCGCGCCCGATGCCTTCACATCCGACTACGAATCCTCCGTAGGCCGCGATGCCAGCGAGTACGTGGCTCGCTTTGGCGCACCGGAGTCCGGCCAGTTCTTTCTGGGCGCCTTTGATGCCGCGGGCCAACTGCTCGGCTGCCTGGGCTGCGAGCGCAAGCAGCGCATCAAACAACGCCACTGTGCCGTGGTGGTGGGCATGATGGTGGCGCCCCGTGCGCAGCGCCAGGGCATCGGTCAGCACCTGGTGGCCGACTGCATCGAAGCCGCCCGCCGCGTACCTGGGCTGACGCAGCTGGTGCTGACGGTGACCGCGTCCAACACCCACGTCGTGCGGCTGTACGAGCAGGCCGGGTTCCGCGCCTGGGGCCTGCTGCCCAATGCCATCGTGGTGGACGGTGTGGGCTTCGACAAGCTGCACATGGTGCGCGTGCTGCATGACTGATTGAAAGCCACTGAAACCCATGAAAACCATTGCCCAGATTGCCGCCGAACTGCAAGGCTACGACCCGCAGGCCCTGAGCGCCGCCGACGTCAACGTATTTCTTGAGCGCCTGGTCGAGCCCGTCACCGGCACCGAACCGCTAGGCATCTTCGACGCCTTGGGCCGCGTGCTGGCCAGTGACGTGAACTCTCCCGTCAGCGTGCCGCCCCACGACAACTCGGCCATGGATGGCTATGCGTTTGCGGGCGCACAGCTGGTAGCCGGGCAGCCCCTCACGCTGCGCGTGGTCGGCACCGCGCTGGCGGGCAAGGCCTGGGTTGGCACCGTGGCGGCGGGCGAGTGCGTAAAGATCATGACCGGCGCCATCATGCCCACGGGGCTGGACACCGTAGTGCCGCAAGAGTTCACCACGGCCGCCGCAGCCGACGGCCACATCACCATCGCGGCCGATGTGCTCAAGACCGGCGACAACCGCCGCTTCAAGGGCGAGGACATCATGGAAGGCCACGTGGCACTGGCCCGTGGCGAGCTGCTGACGCCCGCCGCTCTGGGCCTGGTCGCCAGCCTGGGGTTGCCCACCGTGACGGTGTTCCGCCGCCTGCGCGTGGCGTATTTCTCCACCGGCGACGAGATCCTGAGCCTGGGCGAGCCCCCGCGCGAAGGCGCCGTGTACGACAGCAACCGCTACACCGTGTTCGGCCTGCTCACCCGCCTGGGCGTGGAGGTGATCGACCTGGGCGTGGTGCGTGACGAGCCCGCCTTGCTGGAGGCCGCGTTTCGCAACGCCGCCGAGCAGGCCGACGCCATCATCACCAGCGGCGGCGTGAGCGTGGGCGAGGCAGACCACACCCGCACCATGATGAAAAAACTGGGCGACGTGGCCTTCTGGCGCATCGCCATGCGACCGGGCCGCCCGATGGCGGTTGGGAGCATTGCCGCCCCAAAAAATCAAGCCAAATTGGCCTCTAGCGCTTATCCTTCAAGCGCTACCAGCTATCAAAATGATACTAACCCATCCCACAACGGCGCGGTGTTGTTCGGCCTGCCTGGCAACCCCGTGGCGGTGATGGTGACGTTTCTCGCCTTTGTTCGCCCCGCCCTGCTGCGCATGATGGGCAGCACCCACACAGCGCCCCCGCTGCTGCGCGCGACCAGCACCGAAGCGATCCGCAAGAAACCGGGCCGCACCGAATACCAGCGCGGCACCGTCACCACCGCTGCCGACGGCACGCTGCAGGTGCGCACCACCGGCAACCAGGGCTCGGGCGTGCTCAGCTCCATGGTGCAGGCCAATGGGCTGATCGTGCTGCACCACGGGCAAGGCAATGTCGCGGTGGGCGACGCATTGGATGTGATGGTGTTTGACGGCGTGATCTGACACGGCCATACGCCGCAGGCCGGTGTATGGCCTCTGCCGCCCCAGTAATCTGAATCCAGCTTTTACCCCATTCACACCCAAGCGATTCACACCATGCCCTACTCCGCCCAACACTTGGCTCAGCCCCCTTCCCGCGACGATGTGGACCGCCTCACCGGCGCCACTGTTGTCGAATTTGGCACGCCCTGGTGCGGCCACTGTCAGCGTGCCCAGCCGCTGATTGAAAACGCCCTCAAGGACCGCGCCGACATTACCCACATCAAGGTGGAAGATGGCCCGGGTCAGCGCCTGGGGCGCACGTTTGGTGTGAAGCTCTGGCCGACGCTGGTGTTCCTGAAGAATGGCAAAGAAGTGGAGCGGCTGGTGCGGCCTCAGGTCGCCACCGAGGTGGCGCAGGCGCTGCAAACCATCTCAGACTGAAACCCTGTCCCGACCATCTCGCTATCAATGCGACGCGCTGCCCTTCCTCGTCGCTAGCAGGTAACCCACTCGCAGCGAACGGTGCAGGCGAAATGACCGAGTGAAGGGGTTGTAACCCAGGCCACGCTCGTCTTTAAGAGCCAGGCCCACCGCTCTAGCGTCAGCCACCAGCTCCTGGGGGCGGATGAACTTGGCGTAGTCGTGCGTGCCTCGGGGAAGCAGACGCAGCACGTATTCGGCCCCCACCACAGCCACCAGCCATGCCAGGGGCGTGCGGTTGATGGTGGAGAAAAACACCCAGCCCCCGGGCTTGACCAGACGCGCACAGGCTTCGATGACGGCACGCGGGTCGGGCACATGCTCCAGCATCTCCATGCAGGTCACCACGTCGAAGCTCCCGGCCTGCTCTTGTGCCAGCTCCTCGGCAGAAATGGTGCGGTAGACCACGTTGGCACAACTTTGGCGTGCATGCAGCGTGGCAACTTTCAGAGGCTTGTCGGCCAAGTCGATGCCAAGCACATGGGCACCACGCCGCGCCATGGACTCGGCCAGGATACCGCCGCCGCAGCCCACGTCCAGCACGCGCTTGCCTGGCAGCGAGACGGCATCGTCGATCCACTGCAGGCGCAGCGGGTTGATCTCGTGCAGCGGGCGGAACTCGGACTGAGGATCCCACCAGCGGTCAGCCAGTTGCTGGAATTTGGCGAGTTCAGCGGCATCAAAATTGGTATGAATCATGTTTTTGCTCGTTAAAAATTGTGCGCTGCCTGGCTTACCAGTGCTTCCTGGAACGGTTCCAGCGGTAGAGCTGACGGGCAAAGGCGTTGTACAAAAAGTGGGAGATGTGCCGCACGCCCCACCAGCGCAGGGGTACCGCAAAGACACGCCAACGGGGAACACGCTGCAGCGCGTGCGCCAGCGCGTCGGCGCCTACCCGCATGCGGCCCTCGCCATCGGCCACATGCAGGCGCTCGCGCACGTCCTCCAGTTTCAAGCCGAGTGCGTCGAGCACCTGGGGGTTGCGATGCACGTCCACCCACTCAACACCCTCATCGCCCACCAGCCGCTCCTGCATGGCGCAAATGCCAGCATTGCACACGGGACATGCGCTGTTGTAGTAGACGGTGGTTTGATTGGCGACCTGGCTGGCGGTCTGAGCGCTAGTGCCCACTGTGGCTGGAGTGGCTGGGGTTGTGGCAACGGTCATGTGCAAGCTCCTATGCCTGCATCATATCTATATTTAGTTAAATTCCTAAATACTTAATTAAATAAATAACGACTACCGTCGCTAAAATCGGCGGATGGAAAAAATCTTCGAAGCCCTCGCGTCCACCCCAAGGCGAAAGATCCTCGCCTACCTGTCCGAGACAGAGTTGTCTGCGGGTGAAATCGCCGCCCGCTTCGAGATGAGCAAACCTTCGCTGTCGCAACATCTCAAGGTGCTGGAGAACGCGGGCCTGGTGGCGTCAGAAAAGCGCGGGCAGTTCGTGTACTACAGCCTGCAACGAGACCATCTGGCCAATACCCTGTCAGGCTTTCTGCAAAACGTGTGCCCCGTGGCCACCGGTCTCAAGAAAGAAAGCCGCGCCCTCGCAAAGAGCAAGGCCACAGGCACAAAGACCTGACGCCAGTCGCGTCAGCCACCTTCCAGAGCGCAGCACTTCGTACGGAAGCGCAGTAAGGCTACTTCGCGACGTAGTCATGCCCATGCGGAGGCAGCGGATGCACAGGCTCTTCCACCGCCACCGCCGTGTTGGCACCCGGCACCACCTTGCGCGCAAACAGCGTGTACATGGTGGGCACCACAAAGATGGTGAGCAGCGTGCCCAGCGACATGCCACCCACGATCACCCAGCCGATCTGCATGCGGGTTTCAGCTCCTGCGCCGGACGCCAGTGCCAGCGGGATCGCACCCAGCACCATGGCGCCGGTGGTCATCAAAATGGGGCGCAGGCGCTGAGCCGAGGCCTTGACCAGCGCATCCACCATCTCCATGCCCTGCTCGCGCAGCTGGTTGGTGAATTCGACAATCAAGATGCCGTGTTTGGTGATCAGCCCTACTAGGGTGATGAGACCGATCTGTGAATACACGTTGATGGAGCCCCCGCTCCATTTCAGCGCCAGCAGTGCACCAATCATCGACAGCGGCACCGACACCATGATCACGAGCGGGTCGATAAAACTTTCGAACTGCGCGGCCAACACCAAAAAGATGAACACCAGCGCCAAGACAAACACGATGCCCAACGCGCCTTGCGAACTCTTGAACTCGCGCGAGGTGTCGTTGAGGTCGGTGGTGTAGCCGGGTTTGAGTACCTTGGCGGCCGTGGTGTCCATAAAGGTCAGCGCCTGGCCCAGCGAGTAGTCCGCCGACAGGTTGGCCGTTATGGTGGCCGAGCGGCGCTGGCCAAAGTGGTTCAGTTCGCGGGGGCTGACGCTTTCGCGCACATTGACCAGGCTGGACAACGGAATCATTGCGTCGTTGCGGCCCCGCACATAGATGGTGTCGATGTTCTCTGGCGTGGTGCGGCCGCGCGCTGCGGTCTGCACGATCACGTCGTACTGTTCGGCATCACGTTTGTAGCGCGTCACCGTGCGGCCGCCGAGCATGGTTTCAATGGCCTTGGCGACCACATCCACACCTACACCCAGGTCGGCAGCGCGTTCGCGGTTGACCTCGATGCGCAGCTCGGGCTTGTTCAGCCGCAGGTCAACGTCGGGGCCTACGATGCCGGGGTTTTTGGCGATTTCGGCCATGAACGCAGAGACAACCCGGCTCAGGTTTTCGTAGCTGTCGGAGGTCTGGATCACATAGGTCAGCGGCCGCGACCGAAAGCCTTGGCCCAGCGATGGCGGCGTGATGAGAAACGCATTGACGCCTGGCAAGCCAGAGACCTTGGGTTGCAGATCCCGCGCCAGCTCCAGCGTGGTTCGGTCGCGCTTTTCCCAATCCACGGTGCGGTAGATCACGCTACCCTGGGCCACGGTAGGGTTGCCGATGTTGGCAAAGACCCGGTCAAACTCGGGGTAGTCGCGGCCGATTTTCTCCAGCTCCAGAGCGTAGCGGTTGGTGTAGTCCAGCGTCGCGCCGTCGGGCGCGGTGACGCTCGCAAGGATGGTGCCCCGGTCTTCTAGCGGCGACAGCTCTTGTCGCATGCTGGGGTACACAAACACCAGTGCCGCACCGCTGATGGCCATGACGGCCACCACGATCCAGCGGGCCTGAAAGACAGCACCGCGCACTCCGCCGCGCTCGCTGCCTTTGCTGCGCCAGCGCGCCGTCACCAGCCAGCGCAGCAAGCGGCCGTAGGCATCCGACAGAGCGGTCAGCCAGCGCTCCATCGAGCGGTCAAACCAGTTGGGTTTGGGGTTGTGCTTGAGCAGCAACGAACACATCATGGGCGACAGCGTCAGTGCCACAAAACCCGACACAACCACGGCTCCTGCAAGAGCCAGCGCAAACTCCATGAACAGCCGCCCGGTACGCCCCGGCGTAAAGGCCAGCGGCGCGTACACAGCCACCAGGGTCAGCGTCATGGCCACGATGGCAAAGCCAATCTCGCGTGCGCCTTTGATGGCGGCGGAGAACGGGTCCAGCCCCTCTTCGATGTGGCGGTAGATGTTTTCCAGCATCACGATGGCATCATCCACCACCAGCCCAATGGCCAGCACCAGCGCCAACAACGTCAGCGTGTTGATCGAAAAACCTGCCAGAGACATCAGCGCAAAACTGCCCACCAAACTCACCGGGATGGTGATGATGGGAATGATGGACGCGCGGAAGGTGCGCAGGAACACGAAGATCACCAGCGCCACCAGCACCACGGCCTCGGCGATGGTGGTGTAGACGCTTTTGATGGAGCGGTCGATGAACAAGGAGTTGTCGTTGGCAATGTCGATGCCGATATCGGGCGGCAGGTCGGCCTGCAGCGTGGGCAGCATGGCGCGCACGCCCTGCGACAGCTCCAGCGGGTTGGCGGTGGCCTGGCGGATCACGCCGACCGAGATAGCGTCGCGGCCGTTCAGACGCACGCGGCTGCGGTCACTGGCGGCGGCCTCTTCGACGCGCGCCACATCCTGGATGCGCACCGGGAAGCCGTTCACGGTGCGAATCACCACGTTGGCAAACTGCGCGGGCGTCGTCAGGTCGGTCTGCGAGGTCACGCTGAACTCGCGCTGCTGCGACTCGATGCGACCCGCGGGCAGCTCCAGGTTGTTGCGGCGAATGGCGTCTTCCACGTCTTGCGTGGTCAGGCGGTAGCCGGCCATGCGCTCGGGGTCGAGCCAGACGCGCATGGCGTATTTGCGTTCACCGTAAATGGGCACGTCGGCCACGCCGGTCACGGTCTGCAGGCGCGGCTTGACGATGCGGTTGACCAGGTCATTGATCTCCAGCGGACTGCGCGTCTCACTACTGAAGGCCAGCCACATCACGGGCGATGCGTCGGCCTCGACCTTGGCGATGACGGGTTCATCGACCGCGTCGGGCAAGCGGTTGCGCACGCGGGCGGTACGGTCGCGCACCTCGGCAGCGGCGTTGTCGGCGTCCTTCTCCAGGCGAAAGCGCACGCTGATCTGGCTTTGCTCGGCACGGCTGATGGACGTGATCACATCCACCGCGTCAATCCCTGCAATCGAGTCTTCGAGCGGCTTGGTGACCTGCGACTCAATCACCTCGGCCGATGCGCCCGCGTACCGCACGCTCACCGTGACCACCGGCTCATCGATCTTGGGGTATTCGCGCACCGACAGACGCGTAAAGCTGACCGCCCCGATCAGCAGCACCAGCAGCGACAGCACGGTGGCAAAGACCGGTCGGCGTATGGAAATTTCAGCGAGTTGCATGGCAGTGCAGATGCTTCAGAAGTGAGGACTGAACGCGGTGAGGGCCGGTGCTAGGCGGGTGGTTGTGCAGGTGGTCGTACGGGCACACGAGCCGCTGGGGCCACCGGAGTAGACCGGCTGGACGTGCCCGCCAATTGGCACGGGTTGGGGCCAGGCAAAGGGGCAACCAGAGGGGTAGCAACTTTCGCTGGCGGGCTGGCTGAAGACGCTAAAGGTGCGGAAGGCATTTGGGCACTTGCCGCGGCTGTCCCGCCCGGCAAACCATTGGCGGCCGATGCCACAGCAGCGCGCGGCGCAGCGCCATCAGCGACTGGACCCTGCGTTGTCGGCCCGGAGGCCACACGCGCCGCAGGCCCCGAACTGTTGTTACCTGCAGCACCCAGTTCAACCACCCGCACGGCGGTTCCATCGCGCTGAATGCGTTGCTGGCCCGCCGCAACCACAAAGTCACCGGTGCTCAACCCGTCCACCACTTCGACAAACCCCGGCATGCGGGCGCCCAGAGTCACCGGGGTACGCTGGGTGATGCGAGTGCCCGGCTCCTTGCCCTCCACAATTTTCAGCACATAGGGGCTCGCCCCATCGGGCACCACTGCTTCTTCGGGAATCACGCGGGCGTCGCTGCGTTCGGAGAAAACGGCGGTGACCCGGGCAAACATGCCCGGGCGAAGTTGCATACGGCGATTGTCAATACAGCCGCGCACGGCAACGGCGCGGCCGTCCGCATCAATCTGCGGGTTGATGGCCTGCACCACCGCGGGATAACTCACGCCAGGCAGCGCGTCAAACGCGACCTGGGCGGTCTGACCGGTGCGAATTTTGCTCTGCAGGCGCTCGGGCAGACGGAAGTCAACGTACACGGCGTCCAGGTCTTCGACGTTGACGATGTCTGCGCCGTCTTTCAGGTAGTCACCCACGTTCACACCGCGAATACCGGCAATGCCGTCAAAAGGGGCCACAATTTTCAGACGCGACGCCGTGGCCTGCGCCAGCGCCAGCTTGGCTTGCGCGACCTGCATGTTGGCGGCGCTTTCATCGACCGAACGCTGGCTGATAAAACCCTGGGCTACCAGCTCCTGGTTGCGGTTGTGATTGGCCTGCGCAATGGACAACTCGGCCTGGCTTTGCTGCACCTGGGCGCGCGGCAACTGGTCGTCAAACTGCACCAGCACCTGACCGCGCCGCACCCGCTCGCCATCGCGGAAATTGAGTTGCGTGATGCGCCCGCTGACCTCGGGGCGCAGCACCACGCTTTGGCGAGACCGCAGGCTGCCCACGGCCTCGGCATCGTCGCGCAGCGCCATCTGCCTGACGGCGACCACCTCCACCGCCACGGGGCGGCCAGTCCCTCCAGCGCCGCCTTGAGGCCCGCCCCGCGCCACGCCACCCGCAGGCGAGCCACTGCCCGCCGCCGCGCCAGTCGCTTCCGGTCGAGGCGCCTGGGCAGGTTTTTGAAGCCACCAGGCGGCGCCGGATGCGGCAGCAATGCCGATGACCGCGAAAACGATGTAACTGTTTTTGGACGCCATGGATCAGTGAAACCGGGTGGAATGAAAAGGCAGCCAGCCAATGTATCAGTGTGTGTCTTGCGCTGCAGCCAACTGTTGCAATTCCCCAAGGTCAAATGCGCTGGTTCTAGGTGGGTTTTACGCAGGCTTTACATGTTGGGTGCATAAAAAAAGGCTCCTCTCGGAGCCCTCGTTATGAGTTTGGCGCAGCGCCCTGCATTGCCGGGTGCTGCAGGTCGGGGTCAGGCCCTGCCCAAAGCCTTGTCCACGCCCTTGTTGGCCAGTCCATCAGCGCGCTCGTTGCCAGGGTCCCCCGAGTGCCCCTTCACCCAGCGCCACTCGATGCGGTGGCCACCCGTGCTGACCAGCGCATCCAGGCGCTGCCACAGTTCCACGTTCTTGACCGGTTGCTTGGACGCCGTCTTCCAACCCCTGGCTTTCCAGCCATGGATCCATTCGGTGATGCCCTTGCGCACATACTCGCTGTCAAGGTAGAGGGTGACTGCGCAAGGCCTTTTAAGGGCGGTAAGCGCCTCAATCACCGCCAACAGCTCCATGCGGTTGTTGGTGGTGCCCAGCTCCCCGCCAAACAGTTCCTTTTCGGTAGGGCCCGAGCGCAGCAGCACGCCCCAGCCGCCAGGGCCTGGGTTGCCTTTGCAGGCGCCATCGGTATATATCTCGACCTGATTCAATCTGTGTTCCTGTCCATACGGTTCATGGGTGGCGTAGCTGGTGCGGACGGTGGGCCCGTTGGCCGCTTGCCGCGCCAACCGCTCCTTCACCCGCTTTTGTGTTTGGCAGCGGTGGCGCCGACCGCGTGGGCGCGGTTGGCAACGGGCACTGCAGCCGCAGCGCGCTGGCGCTGGGTGCGCCAT
The DNA here is from genome assembly GCF_046291265.1 of Acidovorax sp. Classification (GTDB taxonomy): domain Bacteria; phylum Pseudomonadota; class Gammaproteobacteria; order Burkholderiales; family Burkholderiaceae_C; genus Acidovorax. The sequence goes on from NZ_JBKBTV010000007.1 coordinate 31,001, forward strand.
GCGGGCTCCAGCAACCGCATGCCATGTACCCGTTTCACCGCCACCAGAAAATACGCGGCACCAAAAATAGGCCACCACTTTTCACCCAAAGGGTCCATCCAGCCAAAGCGATCCAGCCACTGGGTGCTGCGCACCGCTGGACGATAACAGCCAAATTGCGCCGATTCGACCTCGAAGCTCAAAAGCCGCAGCCAGTCGCGCAGGCGGCGGTAGCCAATGAATTCGCCCACATCTGGCAAATACAACGCTCCTTTGCCCATGCGCTGGTACAACCGGGCGCGCCGCTGGCGCAAGCCCCACAAACTGGCGGGATTCAGGCCGCTGATGACCACGCGCCCTTCAGGCACCAGCACACGCTCGACCTCGCGCAGCGCGGCATGGGGGTCGATGCTCAGCTCCAGGGTGTGGGGTAAAACCAGAAGATCCAGGCTCGCCTCGGGGAAGGGCAAGGCCACGGGTTCCGTCAGCAAATCCACGGTGCGGCGCTGAAGAGGCCCGTCGCCGTCACCAGCCTGTACAAACGCCATCGAGCCATCCACCGCCTCTTGGCCCAAAGCCAGCCACTGGTGGGGCATGCGGTTGGCGCGAAGGCCATCCAGCAGCGGCATACCCAGTTGCAGACTGTGGTAGCCAAAGATGTCGGCCACCGCTTCATCGAAGCGCGCTTGCTCCCACGCGAGGAGGTAGCGGCCCGGTGGAGAGTCGAACCAGTGGTGCAAACCTATAATTTGATCGCTCATGAACTTGCTGCCACTGCCCGCCTTTACCGACAACTACATCTGGATGCTGCACAACGGCCACCAGGCACTCGTTGTAGACCCGGGAGATTCTGCGCCTGTGTTGCAGGCCCTGAAGGACCTGAACCTCACGCTACAAGCCATTCTAGTCACGCACCACCACGCTGATCATGTCGGTGGGGTAGACGCCTTGCGCGATGCCACCGGGGCCATGGTCTATGGCCCGGCGCGCGAACGCATTCCCGAGCCGCTGGTGCGCTTGACCCAGGGTGACGTGGTGCAGGTTTTGGGTCTGCGTTTTGAGACCATCGACGTGCCGGGGCACACTGCAGGCCACATCGCCTACTACTGCCCCGAGATGGATGGCGCGCCGCTGCTGTTCTGTGGCGACACCCTGTTTTCGGGTGGCTGTGGGCGGCTTTTTGAAGGCACGCCGACACAAATGCTCGACTCGCTCGATCAGCTGGCTGCCTTGCCTGCAAATACGCGCGTGTGCTGCACCCACGAATACACGCTGTCCAATCTGAAATTTGCGCGCGCTGTGGAACCCGGCAATGCCGCATTGCTCCATTACAGCAGCCAGTGCGAAGCACTGCGTGCGCAGAACCTGCCCACCCTGCCTTCTCAGATGGCGCTTGAACAACATATCAACCCCTTCCTGCGCGTACGCCATACCGCGGTGGCCCAAGCCGCCCAGGGCTATGACGCGCAGGTGCATCAAGACGACGCAGTGGCGGTATTGGCCGCGCTGCGCCAATGGAAAAACGAGTTTCGATGAAAATTTTGACCATCGCCTGCCTGGCCAGTGCTCTCTGGCTCACAGGCTGCGCCACCACCGGGCCATCGGAGACCAACACTGCCGGCACCACCGCTCCGGCAAGCTCAAGTACCCCATCACCCCAAGCCCCCCACACACCGGTTTACCCCAACGGCCCGCTGCAGCCTATTGCGCTGGCGCAGGCGTCGGGTGGCGAGGTGGCGTCGTTGTCCACACCTGCCGATCTGTGGGACCGCATCCGCCGCGGCTTTGCAATGCCTGACCTGCAGCACGAGCTGGTGCAGGACCGCGAGCAGTGGTATGCCACGCGCCCCGACTACATGCAACGCATGACAGAGCGCTCCAGCAAATACCTGTTCCATATCGTTGAAGAACTGGAGCGCCGTGGCATGCCCACCGAGCTGGCCCTGCTGCCGTACATCGAAAGCGCTTTTAACCCCCAGGCCGTCTCGAGCGCCAAGGCCGCAGGCATGTGGCAGTTCATGCCCGCCACCGGAACGTATTTCGACCTGAAGCAGAACGCATTCCGCGATGACCGCCGCGACGTGCTGGCATCCACCCGCGCCGCGCTGGACTATCTGCAAAAGCTGTACGGAATGTTTGGCGACTGGCACCTGGCCCTGGCCGCCTACAACTGGGGCGAAGGCAGCGTAGGCCGTGCCATTGCACGCAACCAGAAGTTGGGGCTGGGTACCAGCTACAACGAGTTGAACATGCCCGCCGAGACCCGCATGTATGTGCCCAAGCTGCAGGCCGTCAAGAACATTGTGGCCAACCCCGATGCGTTCAAGACCGAGCTGCCGCTGATCGAGAACCACCCATATTTTCAGACGGTGGACATCACCCACGACATCGATGTGGAACTGGTGGCAACGCTGGCCGACATCCGCGAAGCGGATTTTCGCGCGCTCAACCCGTCCTTTAACCGGCCGGTGATTTTTGCAGCTGGCACTACGCGGATTCTGCTGCCCTGGGACAACGCCAAGGTGTTTCACCGCAACCTCGAGGCGCGCAAAGAGGGTCAATACGCCAGCTGGACGGTCTGGTCCGTGCCCTCCACCATGAGCGTGTCTGAAGCCGCCCAACGCGCGGGCATCAGCGAGAACGATCTTCGCAAGGTCAATAACATCCCGCCTCGCATGCTGATCAAGGCAGGCTCTGCATTGATGGTGCCGCGGTCCACTACCACGCGACAAGACGTATCGTCGCACTTGGCGGACAACGGGCAACTTGCCTTCACGCCGGAAGTGGTGACCCGCCGCACTACTGTGCGCGCAGGCAAGGGCGAAACGGTGGCCAGCATCGCCAGGCGCTACAAACTGACCGCTGGCAATGTGGCCGACTGGAACGATGTGCGTACCAATGCGGCCTTCAAGGTGGGCCAGCAGGTGGTGGTGTATCTGCCGGTACGGCAACCACAGGCAGGCCGCTCAGCGTCGCGATCCAATGCAGCTAGCAAGCGCCCTGTGACGCAGGTGCGCAAGGGCGGGACGCCCTCCAAGGTCAAGCGGCGCTAAGGGAGGCAGCAAACTCACAGTTTCAGCGAACTCATCCCCATCAGTCCCAGAACGCCCATGATGATGAGATAAATCGCCACGATGAAGTTGAGCAGGCGCGGCATGATCAAAATGAGGATGCCCGCGATCAATGAGACAAGCGGGCCGATGCTGAGAGTGAGCGACATGGAGCAATCCTTGTAGAAGAAGAAAGGGTGGTTGGTGGGTCGGAATGCCGAGGCTAAGGCATACCGAGCGCTGGCCAATGTAAGCCATTGTCCCGACTGAAGGCGACGGATGGCAAAAGCGCAGCAGCAGCCCCGCCTCCCCCTTCACATCACTTCAGACGTTGTACTTCTGGCGAGCCCTGCGCACAAAATCGTCGGTGTAGGTGCGCGCCAGCTCCACCTTGGCATCAGCCAGTTCCGGGTGGGCACGGGCGAGCACGCGCAACGCAGTGGCGGCACCGTCGTCGGGCATCAGCCCGTTGGTGGAATAGGTTTCACGCACGCGGCCAAAGGCGGCGAGATACAGCCCCCGGTCGCCCATCAAGAAACCGGCTGGCACGGCCTTTACTAGATCCGCCGGGGCCGCCGTCTGCAGCCACTTGAGTGCATGCACGACCCCATTGGCCAGTGCCTGCGCCTGCGCAGGCTGTTTTTGTACAAAGGCCTGGGGCGCATACAGACAGCTTGCTGGCATGTTGCCGCCAAACATGTCTTGCGCTGCCTTGAGCGATCGAAGGTCCCCCACGATGCGCATGTCTGCCTTTTGCTCCAGCTGCGTCATGATGGGGTCTGCATGGCAAAGCGCATGCACCTGGCCGGAGCGCAGTGCGTTCATCGCCGCGGTGCCCGAGCCAACGCCCACAAACGTCACATCACGGGGACCGATGCCCGCGCGGGCCAGCAGCAGTCCCGCCGCCAGATGGGTTGAAGATCCGACCGACGACACCCCCACACGTCGCCCCGCCAGATCCCCCAGATCTTTGTACGCGGGCAGCGCCCGCATCGACACGCCCAACGCCAGTTGAGGCGCCCGGCCTTGCAGCACCAGCGACCGGTACGACTGCCCCTTTAACTGCTGCCGGAGGGTGTGCTCGAAAGCGCCTGAACACACATCGGCCACGCCCTCTTGCACGGCCTGCAACGCCAAGGCACCGGCAGAAAAATCGCGCACCGTGACCTCCAAACCCTCCGCCCGGAAGTAGCCCAGTTGGTCCGCCAGCGCCAAAGGCAGGTGATACAGCACCCCCTGCCCCCCCACTGCAATGGTGACGCGGCCCAGCGCTGCTGGACTGCTGGTTTGTGCCATCAGCCCGGGCGCGCACACCGAAGCCGCCGACAGGGCGGACAGGGTGGTAAACGCGCGGCGGGTGAGCAAAGGAGATGACACGGGATCAGAGGGAGAGAAAAGGCAAATGCTGCATTGCAACAATCGTGCCTCAATGCACAGAGAACCGCATCAGGGACAGCCCCTGCGGGTTTCTACGTACCTTAACTTTGAACGAGAGAGTGCAGCCTGCAGAGTACAAAAAACTGCTGCTTCGCAGAGCCGCCAAAGTGCCGCTAGCGTCTCAGCGGTAGCCAATGAACAGGATGGCGATGTTGACCAGAAACGCGGCCGCCCACAGTGCGCTGCGCGCCGTAGGCATGTCGGACACATACATCATGATGTAGAAGATGCGCAACATGACATACAAAAATGCCAGGATGTCCAAAAGTGTCTGCCCTGCTCCCAGCAGGTGCGCAATGATCACCGCGCCGATAAAAAACGGCAGAGCTTCAAAACTGTTGGCCTGCGCCGCATTGGCACGCGCCTGCCAGTCGGTTTGCTGCGCCATCCACGCCCGGGGGTTGTGGTTGTCAAAACCGCCGTTCTTTCGAGACTTGCCGAAGCTGCCGCTTTTGGCCAGCCAGGCGCAAACAATGGGCAGCAGCGCGACGATCAAAACGCACCAGAAGGCCACCGTAAACCGTGCAACATGCATGGCGGTATTCATATTTCAAGCCTTTTAGGGCTCTAGCGCTTGATACACAAGCGCTAGCAGCTATTAATTTGGGAGTATTTTACCCGCAGCTATGGAATCGGTTGTGCGCGGTGGGACACCAAAGTGTCACCTGCGATCCACCAGCGCATGGGCGATCGTGCCCAGGTCCACATACTCCAGCTCACTGCCCACAGGCACGCCGCGTGCCAGCCGTGTGACATGCAGGCCTCGGCTCTTGAGCGCCTCGCTGATCACATGGGCCGTGGCCTCGCCTTCGGCATTGAAGTTGGTGGCCAGAATGACCTCCTGCACCGTGCCATCGGTGGCGCGATCCATCAGTTTGTGCAGCCCGATTTCCTTGGGCCCCACCCCATCCAGCGGACTGAGCCGCCCCATCAACACAAAATACAAGCCCTTGAAGGCCCCCGTACGCTCCAGCGCCGACTGATCGGCCGGGGTCTCCACCACACACAGACGCGTGGCATCCCGCTCCGGGTCCAGACAGGTGCTGCACACCTCGGCCTCGGTAAAGGTGTGGCAACGCGCGCAATGGTGCACCGTCCCTACCGCCTCCCCCAGCGCCCGCGACAACGCCAAGGCACCCTCACGATCATGCTGCAACAAATGAAACGCCATGCGCTGCGCAGACTTCACCCCCACCCCCGGCAAGCGGCGCAGCGCCTGGATCAGGACATCAAGGGAGTTGGTAGAGGACATGGGTTGGTATGCAATCCGGAAACGGACGAGAGAGAAGTTCAGGGGCAGGCTTCGACAGGCTCAGCCCGAACGGCAGCTAGGACGAAGGCTTGGCTCTCATTCCTCTTAATGCTCCGCCTCAAGGGCGTAGCGAGCGGGATGAGCTGCTAGGCGGCCGGAGCGCAGCAACCGGAACGTACTTGCAGTACGTGAGGATTGCGAGCACCGCCCAACGACGCAGATCGCCCGCTCGGTAGCCACCCTCAGAAAGGGAATTTCATGCCGCCGGGGAGGCCTGGCATGCCTTGTGTCAGCTTCCCCATCTTCTCCGCCGAAGTCTCTTCCGCCTTGCGCACCGCGGCATTAAATGCCGCCGCTACCAGGTCTTCCAGCATGTCCTTGTCTTCCGCCAGCAAGCTGGGGTCGATGGTGATGCGCTTGACGTCGTGTTTGCACGTCATCACGACCTTGACCAGACCCGCGCCCGACTCGCCTTCCACCTCGACAAAGGCCAGCTCGTCCTGCGCCTTTTTGAGGTTGTCCTGCATCGCCTGGGCTTGTTTCATGAGGCCGGCGAGTTGTCCTTTATTGAACATGGTGTGGTTTCCTTTGCTTTCTTTCTGGTTGATCGATTCCCACGAAGGGACAGGATTCGGTATCCGAGCTGCACGGTATTGTGCTGTGCAATGTCAGCGGCCGTCGAAACTGGCACACGCCAATCCAGTGCACTCGTGGAGCTGGCTTTGCCAGGCCACCGAGTGCGTCCCCCTCCCGCGAAGCGAGAGAGGGGGAAGGCGCCGAAGGCGACTCAGGGGGTGCTTCATCTCACGCTGGCTTGATGCTGCCCGGCACGATTCTCGCGCCGTAGTCGCGCATCAGCGATTGCACAAACGGGTCGTTGTTCACGATTTCTTCGGCACGGCGTTGGCGTTCGGCCGCCGCATGCGCATTGCGGCGGGCGGGGCTGTCGATCACCACCCCCACTTCCACCGTGATCTGGGCCGCATGGCCAGCGGCCTCCAATGCAGCACGCAGGCGCTCACGGGCCACAGGCTGATTGAGCGACTCGCGCTCCACGCGCAGCAGCCAGTGGCTACCGTCCCGTGCCACCAGTTGCGATTGCAAGGCCAGCTCGCGCACCAGCGCGGTGATGGCTTCTGCCGCCACCATCTGCTGCACCGTGGTGTGCCAGACATCGCCCTCTTCGGTGGGCGTGTAGCGCGCCGAGACAGGGGTAGGCGCCGACAGCGGCAGAGGTTGCAGCCGCTCACCGGGCTCGGGCGACTCGCGCACAGGAATTGCTACGTATTCAGGAGCTACTTGCGCACGACCACTATGCGCTGGAGCCTGATTTCGATCAAATCCTTCCGTGGTACGCACCGGCAGCGCAGTGGCGGTGGGCGCTGCAGCCCCCACGGTATCCGGCTCGTCCGAACCCGGCCAGGGAGGCGGCTCGGAGGTATCGGAAAGATCAGAAGGCGCTTCTTGCGGAGGAACAGAAGCGGACAGGGAGGGGGGAGTGTGCGCCGCTGGTGCAGGGGCGATAAGAGCAGCAGCAGCCGGGACTGGGGCAAGCGCCGCAGTTGCGGGCTGCGCCACTGGGGCCAACACCGGACGAGCCATGGGTGTCGAAACAGGGGCCGTAGCAGCGGGCGCCGGGGCCGTCTGCGCGGCCGCAGAACCCGCGGCGGCCAGGCCCGAAGACGCGGTTTCAGGCCGCGTCAGAGTTTTTTTTTCAGCCGGTTCGCCCTGGGGCTTGAAGGCCAGCAGGCGCAGCAGCACCATGGTCAGCGCCGCGTACTCATCGGGGGCCAGGCCCAGTTCGCCACGGCCATGCAGGCACAGGCTGTAGAGCAACTGGGTTTCATCGGCAGGCATCAGGGCAGCCAGCCGGGCTGTTTCTGCGGCCTCGGGGTCGTCGGCATCCACGGCACCCGCCATCTGCGGCACCGCCTGGAACACGGCCATGCGCTGCAACACGGCGCTCATCTCTTCGAGTGTGGAGGCGGCCGACAGGCCATTGAGGCGCAGCACATCCGAGGTTTCGACCACGGTCTTGCCGTCGCCCTGTGCCAGGGCCTCAATGAGGCGGAACACGTAGGAGCGGTCGACCGCGCCCAGCATCTGGCGCACGGCGGCTTCCTGCAACTGGCCGCTGCCAAAGGCGATGGCCTGGTCAGTCAGCGAGAGCGCATCGCGCATGGAGCCCCGCGCGGCGCGCGAGAGCAGCCGCAGAGCCTGGGGCTCGGAGGACACGTTCTCCGACGCCAACACCTGCGTGAGGTGCGACAGCACGGTTTCGGGTGCCATGGGGCGCAGATTGAACTGCAGGCAACGGCTCAGCACCGTGACCGGTACCTTCTGCGGGTCGGTCGTGGCCAGCACGAACTTGAGGTATTCGGGCGGCTCTTCCAGCGTCTTGAGCATGGCGTTGAACGCCGTGTTCGTGAGCATGTGCACTTCGTCGATCATGAAGACCTTGAAGCGGCCCTGTACCGGCTTGTAGACCGCTTGTTCCAGCAGGCTCTGCACCTCGTCCACGCCCCGATTCGATGCAGCGTCCAGCTCGGTGTAATCGGGGAAGCGGCCACTGTCGATGTCGGTGCAGGCGGAGCACACACCACACGGCGTGGCGGTGATGCCGCCCTGCCCGTCCGACCCCTGGCAGTTCAGCGACTTGGCCAGAATGCGCGACACCGTCGTCTTGCCCACACCGCGCGTCCCCGTGAACAGGTAAGCGTGGTGCAGCCGCTGCGTGTTGAGCGCATTGGTGAGGGCCTGCACCACATGCTCCTGCCCCACCATCTCGGTGAAATTGCGGGGGCGGTACTTGCGGGCGAGCACGAGGTAGGACATCTGTCAGATTCTACGGGCTAGGCCGGGTGTCCTTTCGGCGGTTCGGGCAACGGGCGGGTCAGAAAAGTGCGTCGGCATCCGGCGTACAATCGGCGGTGACGGGCCTCCTCGCATGGTGAAGCGGCCAACCGGGTCAGGTGGGGAACCAAGCAGCCCTAACTGTGTAGTCAGTGCCGGGGGTAAGGCTCGTCAACTTCTTCTTTTTCTCTCTTTCATTGGCGCCTTCGCGCCAATGAATGTCTCGATTCAATTTCCCCTGTTTTTGTTTGTCGCGCCCAGGTGCTGCCACGGCGATGGCGGCCACCCGGTGTCGGCGGCGTCCCACGGGCTGATGCGGCTGCTGGTGGTAGCTAAGAGAACCAGGTCGTAGCACAATTTGTGGCATCCGTTTCATCCTTTGCCACATTGGGTGCCGCCATGCCAAACGTCCAGACAGCGCCAGCGCCAGTGTTGTCACGCCGCCGTCCCGTCGGCCTTCGCAGCGACAAGCTGGGACCGCTCGCATTTCAGCCGAATCATTCAGGATTTTTTTGGCAAATCCCTTTGATGGCCGTGTCTTGTCTGTGCCTGGTGATCGCCAGTCCTGCGCAGGCCGCAGAGACATTTTTTGGAGAATCAACACTGGCAACCTGGCTGAAAGACGAGAAAGAGAACCGGGGCACGGTGTCTTTTGAAGTCAACACCAGTATCTTGCCCAGCCCTAACAACACACCCCGCGCACGCAGCAACCCGGAACGCGGCAGCACAACACCCAGCTACAACGCCGTCCAGCACCTCGATGTCACAAGCTGGCTCGGCCAGGACACACAAAGCCGTTTTGGCCTGACGCTGGGACTGAGCGCGCCCTCCACCTTTACACCGGCACCATCCGCTGTCATGGCGACGGGTACAGGGTCGCAGCCCGCGCCCCAATTGGATCTCGGACTTCGGTGGCGATCAGAACTGCAGCGAGGGCGCCATCTCGACGTATCCGCCTGGGCCCAAGCGCCGGACGCTGCGAGCCAGATCTGGCAAACCCAACCACCGAGCTATGGCACCCGCGTGGAAGTGCAATGGGCTTCATCGCGCACACGCGGACTGGTGCCGGAGTTTGGCGCCGTCGGTGTACAGCTGCAGGGTGGGTCCCGTTTGGTGCTGCGGGCCCGGAAGGGCGGACCCATGTTGTACTACCGGGCAAAGTTCTAAATCCAACGGCACGTCGCGCCCCGGTGGTTTCAGGTGTCTGGCTGAACCAGCCAGCGCCGGGCGCCCTCGCCCGCCTGGCGTCCACTCGCCATGCTGGCCGTGAGCAAATAGCCCCCCGTCGGCGCCTCCCAGTCCAGCATTTCGCCCGCACAGAACACGCCAGGAATGGCGGTGGCCATGAGATGGGCGTCGAGGGCCTCAAAAGTCACGCCCCCGGCGGTACTGATGGCCTCATCCAACGGACGCGCAGCCACCACGGTGATGGGCAAGGCCTTGATCGCGTGGGCCAGTTTCACGGGGTCGTTCATGCCATCTTTGCCCAGGTGCTCGTACAGGACGCCTGCCTTGATGCCGTCCAGGCCCAAGCGGCTCTTGAGGTGGCTGGACAACGACCGGGAACCACGCGGATGGCGCACTTCCACCAGCACCCGTTCGGGGCTGTGGTCCGGCAAAAGATCCAGGTGGAACGTGGCATGGCCATGCGCCTCGACTTCGTCGCGCAGCAGATGCGACACGGCATACACCAGACTGCCTTCCACCCCTGCCGCTGTGACCACAAACTCGCCCCGGCGGCTGAAGCTCTGGCCCTGGCTGTCGGTAAAACTGAGCGCCACCGTCTTGAAAGGCTGGCCCGCAAAACGCTCGGCAAAATGCGGCGTCCAACCCACGGCTGGGGTTGGCGTGCGGCCAATCAGTTCCTGCAAAAACGCGCGGCGGGTTTCGCCTGCCGGGGCGTCGGCCCGCAAAACGTCAAAGCCGCAGTTGGAGGCGCGCAGCGGTGCCACTGCCACACCGCGCTGCGCCAGCAAGGGCACCCAGGCGCCGTCGGACCCCAGGCGCGCCCAGCTGCCGCCGCCCAGCGCCAGCACCACGGCGCGTGCCGTGACCTGCACCTCGCCAGTGGGGGCCGCAAAACGCAGTGCGCCGTCCTCGCCCCAACCCAGCCAGCGGTGGCGCATGTGGAACTGCACGCCCTGCGCGCGCAGGCGCTGCAGCCATGCGCGCAGCAGGGGGGCAGCTTTCAGGTCGGCGGGGAACACGCGGCCCGATGTGCCGACAAAGGTTTCCACCCCCAGCCCCTGCGCCCAGGCGCGCACCTCGGGTCCGCCAAAGCTTTGGACCAGCGGCTCGACCTGCGGTTGGCGCCCGGCGTAGCGGCTGACAAAAGGCGCGTGTGGCTCGGAATGGGTGAGGTTGAGCCCGCCCTTGCCCGCCAGCAAAAATTTGCGTCCCACCGAGGGCATGGAATCAAACAGATGCACCGCCACGCCCGCCTGCGCGAGCACCTCGGCCGCCATCAGCCCCGCGGGGCCGCCTCCCACGATGACGGCATCGCAGCCCAAAGAGGTGGCGGCGTTGGCGTCGGCCAAGGGGGTGGGTGCATTCATGGGGGAAACCTTTAGATCCATCGAAAACCGTCAATTCAGAACAGGGAACCTTGCGCGGAACCCGGGGGGGCAGCACCAGCGGCGGGGCCCGGCTCGGCGTGTGGCGCCAGTGCAGGCGGCGTGGGCGCAGAGGCCGTTGGCGCGGGGGCGAGAGTATGCCGCACCGGCCCGCCCCCCGGGTCCGAACCCGTCGCCCGAACCTCGTCGGTGACGGGCTCGCCCTCGCCCTCGCCCGGGACCGGCACCATGCGCCCGTCGCCCGTCAGGAACGCCGCCCACACCCGCTCGCCGGGCGCCTGGCCCATCACCGCCGCACGGTAGCGCTGCAGTTGGGCCATCAGCGCGGGCTGGCGCTCGGGCTGGGCCGCACTTTTGTAATCCAGCACCCACCAGCCCGCACGCTCGGGGGGCTGGTGGCAGTGCACCAGGCGGTCGATGCGCAGGCTCTGGCCCTGGTAGCGCAGGGGCGCCTCATTGATGGTGGTGTCCACCACGTTGGCATCCCAGGCCCAGGCGCCCTCGCCCGCCAGAATGCGCTGCGCGGTCTGCGCGGCAGTGCGTGCGGCGCCCACAGTGATGTCGAAGTCTTGCGCCAGCCGCGCCACACGCGCTGCGGGCCAGCCGTGGGTGCGCAGGTCGGCCAGCGGGGCGCCCGCCACACCGGCCTGCTCCAGCAACTGGTGCATGGCCTCGCCCAGGCGTGATGCGGGGGTGGACAGCGATGGCTCTGGGTCGGCCGGATCCACCACCTCTGTCGCAGACCGAGGCCCGGCCCGCCATTCGGGGGGAAGCACCGGCAACTCGGCCAGGGTGAAATGGTCGTGTGCGCTGTCTTGCACACCCGCCGCTTCACTCCCAATGGCCTGCCCCGCTTCGTCTGGCACGGGTGCATCGGCCAGCAGCGGCGCCAGCCGGTTCCACCAACTGCCCGGTGCTGACACGCTGGGCAACACAGAGGACAGCGCCAGGCAGTGTTTGGCGCGCGTCATGGCCACGTACAGCATGTTCAGCTCTTCGCGCTGGCGGGCCTGTTGTTCGGTGGACAAAGCGGATTCGGCGCTGGGGGGCGGGCTGGATTCGCTGGCGAGAAAGACGAAACCTGCAGGTTCGGTCTTTTCGCCAGGCCAGTCCACCAGCACGCCCATGGTCTCGGCCTTTTGCGGGCGGGTGTCGGTGTCGAGCAGCAGCACGCAGCGCGCCTCCAACCCCTTGGCGCCGTGCACCGTGAGCAGGCGCACCGCCTGCGCATCCACCCGGCCGGGGGCGCGCACGCCGCCTTTTTTCATGGCGCGCACAAACGCATAGGGCGTGAGGTAGCGGCCCCCGTCGTGCTGCAGCGAGGCCGACAGCAGCGCGCGCAGATTGGCCAGCACCGCCATGCGCTGCGCGGCCGGAGCTGCGGCGGCAAAGCGGGCCAGCACGTCGCCATGCTGGTAGATGGCGTGCAGCGCGTCGTGTGGCGGCAAGGCGTCCACCCAGGCCTTATATAGAGCCAAATTGGCACCTAGCGCTTGTGTATCAAGCGCTAGCAGCTCACTTTTTTGTAGTAAATCAAACCAGCTGCTGGCCGCATGCTCTGGCTGGCGGCGCAGCGCAGCCAGGGCCACCAGGGCATCGTCGCCCAGGCCAAACAGCGGCGATTTGAGCGCGCGCGCCAGCGAAAGGTCGTGGCCGGTAGACACCAGCACATCGAGCAGCGCTACCACGTCCTGCACCTCGGGCGCGTCGAACAGGTCGGCTTTTTCGGGTTGCACGCAGGGCAGGTGCAGGGCGCGCAGGGCGTCCTGCATGGCCGCGAGCCGGTCGCGCTTGCGGGCGAGCACCAGCACTTCGTTGGGCGGCGTGCCTGCGGCGATCTGTGCCGCCACCCACGCCGCCGCCTGCGTGCATTCGCGCATGCGCTGGGTTTCTTCGGCCTCGTGGCGTGGCTCGGTCAGGCTGTCGCGCCAGGCAAACGGGTCGGTGCCCGCGCCACCGTCGGCATCTGGCGGCAGGATGGCTGGCAGGCGCAGCAGCACGCCTGGGTCTTTCGATTCGGTGGTGTGATCGCGAAAGCCGCTGGTTTCGTTCTGCGCCTGGGCCGCGCCCATGACATGGTTCACGGCGGCGATCACGCCCGTGGCGTTGCGGCGGGTGTGGTCGCAACTGAGCAGGTCGCCGCTCAGCCCATCGCGCACAAAGGCCTGCGCGGCGATGAACACCTGCGGCTCGGCGCGGCGAAAGCGGTAAATGCTCTGTTTGGGGTCGCCCACGATGAACACGCTGGGCGGCTTTTGGCCACTGGCACCACCGCCCGACCCGGCATAACCCGACAGCCACGCGTGCAGCGCCTGCCACTGCAGCGGGTTGGTGTCCTGAAATTCATCGACCAGCAGGTGGCGGATGCGCGCGTCGAGCCGCTCTTGCACCCAGCCCGACAGGATGGGGTCGGCCAACATGACCTGGGCGGTGCGCTCCACGTCGTTCATGTCCACCCAGCCGTGCTGGTGCTTGACGACGGCAAACGCGGCAATCAGGCAGCGCGCCAGGCGGGCCATGCGCTGTTGGTGCTGCCAGGCATCGTGCTGGCGGCGGGCAGTCAACAAACGCTGCAGCTCGGGCTCGGACTCCTGCGCGGCGGCGAATTTTTCGAGGTTCTTCGACAGCCGGTCTTCCTTGGCCACAAACATCGCCTTGCGCAATTGGTCCAGGCGCAGGTTCAAGTCACTGCAGGCCAGCGCGTCGATGATGGCGTCTGCCGCCTTTTGCGGCGTCTTGTTGGCCTCGGCCCCCAGCACTTTGGCGCGGGCCAGCCAGCGTGCGTGGCAGGCGTCGCCCCGCAAGGCATCGGCGGGTTCGTTGCAGGCGGCCAGCTCCGGGTACTGCACCTGAAACGGTGGCACCGAGGCATCCACCACCCCTTTCGCATCGGCCAAATCAAATTCGACCCGCTTGGACAGCGCCGCCGCCAGCGCCTTGTGGGTTTGCGAGCGGCCATGGCGAGCCACGACCGCCTCGTAGTCGGCCCGCAACGTGGCGCTGGTAGCCACGGTGTGCAGGAACGGCCCCCACACCTCGCGCACCGCTTCGGCATCGTCTTCCAGCAGCTCAAAGTTGGCGGGCAGGCCCTGCGCCTGCAGCAGCGCCAGCGGGGCGGTGCCCAGCAGCGCGGCAAACCAGCTGTGAAAGGTGCGGATCTGCGCCGGGCGGCCACTGACCAGCATCTGGCGATATAAATTTTGTAGCGCCTCGCGCTTATCCAGCGCGCGCTCGGGGCTGATTCCTCTTGCAATCAGCTCCGCGGTCAACGTGTCCATCGAGGCCTGGGCAAACGTCTCCAGCCATTCCTGCAGGCGCTGGCGCATTTCGCCCGCGGCCTTCTTGGTGAAGGTGATGGCCAAAATCTCGTGGGGGGCGGCACCGTCGAGCAACGCGCGCAGCATGCGTGAGACCAGCATCCAGGTTTTGCCCGCACCCGCACAGGCCTCCACCGCCACGCTGCGCGCCGGGTCACAGGCGATGGCATAGAAGGCCTCGCGCGAGACGGGGCGGCCGTTGTGTTCGTAGGCGGCGTTCATCATTCCCAGAAATCCTTGCGACACAGGCCACGGGCCGCGCAGTAATCGCACACGGCGCCCTCGCCCAGGGCGGGCATCGGTACGCCTGCGGCCATGCGGGCAAAGTCGTGCTGAATGCCTTCCACCAGCAGGTCACGCAGGTGCACCACCTCTTCCTGTTCGTGCATCTGCGTCTCGCCCCGCTCGCCCACGTTCACATAGGCGGCACGCAGCGTGTCGTGGCTGAGCAAGGCGGCGTAGAACGCGAGCTGGGTGTCCTCAGCCCCAGCACCGATGCGCTTGCGCGTGACGGTGTCGTTCTCGGTCTTGTAGTCGATGACCAAAGGTGTGGGCTCGCCGGTGGACGAAACGGCATCGATGCGGTCGATGGTGCCCACCAACTGCAAAGCCCCGAGCGGCTGGCTGGCTTGCACCTCGGCCTGCCGAAAGTGCCCCCCGGCTTGTTCGTGCTGCACGAGCCAGCGCAGATAACCGTCGCGCACCTGCGGCCAGCCAGCGGCGAATGGCAAGAAATCACCCTCGCCCAGGCCTTGCTGCAGCGTGATGGCCTGCGCAGCGCTGTCCATGCGGGCGATACGGGCTGCCGCATCGTCGGTGGGGTCGGCCAGCAACGCCTCATGAAAATGCTGCAGCACCGCATGCAGCCAGTTGCCAAAGTCACGCTTGTCCACTTCGGCGGCCAGTTCGTCGGCCTCTTGCAGGCCCAGCTGGCGCAGTGCAAAAAAGCGGTAGGGGCAGTGCCGCAGGTCGGAATACGCAGTGGAGGACAGCCGCACCACCGGCAACGCCCGCCCGTCGGGCAAGGGCCTTGCTGTCGGCATCGCAGTCACGTCGCGCTGGGTGCGGTCGTCCGTCCCCTCGGTGGCGCCGCCGCTGAGGTGCAGCGCCAGCACCAGCGCGCTGGCCAGCAAGGGTTCGCCTCCTTCATCACCCGTGCGCCAAAGCACATCCACCGCGGGGGTTTGCAAGGCATGGTGCCAAGCCGCGCGCTGGGCCACTTCAAGCGATTCGCGCGTGGGCAAGCCCCAGGCTTGGCGCTGCGCCTGGGCCCAGTCGCCCACGGGCTCGGGGGATGGCTGCAAGCGCTTTTCATCGCAGCCAGGCAATACCAGGGCGGCAAACGGACGTGCAAGCAACTGGGGCAAAGGCAAAACGACGACGGGTGCATCGCCCATCAAAGGGGGTACATACCGAGCGGCCTCCAGCACCTCGTTGGCCCAGCGGGTGAACTCGGCCAGAGCCATGCGCCGGCCTGCGCTGTCCCAGCCCTCCAGTTCGGCCTCTTGGCCCTCCTGGAGGCGCAACGCCGTCAGCACCCGCGCGCCTGCGGCATCGTCTTCAAGGGTGGACCACTGGCCGCTGGCCACCAAAAGGGCGCGCAGGGACTGCAACCACTGCGCCAGGGGACGCGGGGCACGCAAGGCATCGCGCCAGTCTTGCACTTGCAACACCAAGGCTGCCAGGGCGGGCTTGTCCGTCCAGTCGCGCTCGGCAGCGCCCGACCAGGTTGCTATTGACGCCTTGCGCAATGCGCGCTCCAGGCCATTGGCCACAGGCAGTTCGATGGCCGGTGTGTGTTTAAGCCAGTCCAACACTTCATCCGCAGATGCATTCCATGCACAGGCCTTGAGCGCGGCCATCAGTTGCGCGGCAGCCCGGGTGGTAGACAGCGTCCAGCCGTTTTCATCTCGCACCGCGACCCCGCAGCTGGCCAGATGCGCTCCGATGCGGCGCGTGAGGGCGCGGTCGTTGGCCGCCAACGCGACCGGGGTGCGGCCCGCAGCCACATGGGCCAGCACGCACGCTGCAGCGCGCTGGGCCTCGTCCTCGGCGTCTTGTGCCGCGTGCAGTGCGATGTGGCCGGAGGGTTGAGCCTGCGCCGACGCAGGCGGCAACACCAGGGCGCTAGCCTTGTCGCCCCAATGGGTCAGCAGGGCCTGAGCCAGGGGCTCCACCTGAAACCCCTGCAACACCACCAGAGCGTCCACTGACTGGCACACACCGGACTCAAACAACACATCGGTGGCATGGCGCGAGGCCAGCACCCATTCCAGTGCAATGCGGGCCACAACGGCCTCAAATCGCAGTGTGTAGCCTTCGTCAGGCTCGGGCAAAAGGCTGCGCGCCTGAATCCCCCAGGCCTCGCGCTGCGCCGGGGCAACGGCCGCCGCAGCCAACGCCAGCTGGGCGGCGGCCTCTCGCAGGGGCACAGCCAACACGTCGCGCTGCGCAGCCAATCCGGCGCGATCAAGCAAGGTCCGCGCAGTGAGGGTGTCGCGTGCCACGTCTCCACCCAGGTCATCGCCCTGCGGCACAAAGGCCGCCAGCTGGCGTGCCCAGTTGCGCGTGGTTTCGAAACGGGGTGCAAATCCATCGGCATGGTGCAAAGCCCAATAGCGCTGTGCCCAGGGCATGAGCTGGGCATAAGGGACCAGCACCACCGTGCGCGCAGGGTGGGCGCGAAGCCCTTGCATGTGAACCTCCACCTGCGCCAGCACACGCTGCCACAACGCCGCACATTGATCGCTTTTCGCTATGACAGTCATAGCGTCGCAAGGCCCGGCCACACCGGTGAACGTGGGATTGGTTTCTGTCACAATGCCCTGACTTTAAACGTACACCGGTCACAACCCGATCAAAATCAAGGAATCCGCCATGGCCAGCGAACTCATCAAACATGTCTCTGACGCCAGCTTTGAAGCCGACGTGCTCCAGCCCGGCTCCGCCGTGCTGGTGGACTACTGGGCCGAATGGTGCGGCCCCTGCAAAATGATCGCCCCCATCCTGGACGAAGTGGCAGGCACCTACCAAGGCAAGCTGCAGATCGCCAAGATGAATGTGGACGAAAACCGCGAGATCCCCGCCAAGTTCGGCATCCGCGGCATCCCCACCTTGATGCTCTTCAAAGACGGCCAGTTGGCCGCCACCAAGGTTGGCGCGATGAGCAAGGCCCAACTGACCGCCTTCATTGATCAGCAACTGGCCTGATTCACAAACAAGCGCCCCGTTGGTTTTGCCACCACCGGGGCTTTTTTTTGGGGTGTATGCCGCACACGTACACAAACAGGGGCGACAGCAGTGATTGACTCAACAGCGCTCCCCTGAAGCCCTCGCTTTTTTTCCTGTCATAATTCTTCCAGATCACCGGCCTGCACGCATTGGCAGCCGGACCGAGATCCCCGGCAAGCCAGAACTGCAAACAGCAGCCCATCTGGCACCAGCCCTCCTCCCCCAAGATTCATACCAGCTCCGCCAAGGAGTCATTCCATGCACTTAAACGAACTCAAGGCACTGCACGTGTCTGAAGTCCTGAAGCAGGCCGAAGAACTCGAAATCGAAAACACGGGCCGCATGCGCAAGCAGGAGCTGATGTTTGCGATCATCAAGAAGCGTGCAAAAACCGGGGAGCAAATCATTGCCGACGGCGTGCTGGAAATCCTGCCCGACGGCTTTGGCTTCTTGCGCAGCCCCGACACGAGCTTCACGGCCAGCACGGACGATATCTACATCAGCCCGAGCCAGGTGCGTCGCTTCAACCTGCACACCGGCGACATGATCGAAGGTGAGGTCCGTACACCCAAAGACGGTGAACGGTACTTTGCACTGAACAAGCTCGACTCTGTCAACGGCGGTCCGCCCGAGCAGAACAAGCACAAGGTGATGTTCGAAAACCTGACGCCCCTGTTCCCCAAGGAACAGATGAAGCTGGAGCGCGACTTCAAGGGCGAAGAGAACATCACCGGCCGCATCATCGACATCATTGCGCCCATTGGACGCGGCCAGCGTGCATTGATCGTCGCCCCGCCCAAGAGCGGCAAGACGGTGATGATGCAGCACATTGCCCACGCCATCACGGCCAACAACCCCGACGTGCACCTGATGGTGTTGCTGGTGGACGAGCGCCCTGAAGAAGTGACCGAAATGCAGCGCACGGTGAAGGGCGAGATCATTGCATCCACCTTCGACGAGCCTGCCGCGCGCCACGTGCACGTGGCCGAGATGGTGATCGAGCGCGCCAAGCGCCTGGTCGAGCTCAAGAAGGACGTGGTGATCCTGCTCGACTCCATCACCCGCCTGGCCCGCGCCTACAACAACGTCGTGCCGTCGTCCGGCAAGGTGCTGTCGGGTGGTGTGGACGCCGCCGCGCTGCAGCGCCCCAAGCGCTTCTTCGGCGCCGCGCGCAAAGTCGAAGAAGGTGGCTCGCTCACCATCATCGCCACCGCGCTGGTTGATACCGGCAGCCGCATGGACGAAGTGATCTTTGAAGAATTCAAGGGCACGGGCAACTGCGAAATCCACCTGAACCGCCGCCTGTACGAAAAGCGCGTGTTCCCCGCCATCGAGCTCAACAAGAGCGGCACGCGCCGCGAAGAGTTGCTGCTGGCGCCCGAGATCCTGCAAAAGACCCGCATCCTGCGCCAGTTCATGTACAACATGGACGAGATCGAGTCCATGGAGCTGATGATCAAGAACATGAAGGCCACCAAGACCAATGTGGACTTCTTCGACATGATGCGAAGGGGTGGATAAGCTCCCCCTGATTCGCTTCGCGCCTTCCCCCTGAGGGGGACGACACCGGTGGACTGGCAAAGCCAGATCCACGGTGGCACGGGTCTCAGGGCGCGCCGGTTTCAAGCGTCACGCCCTGAGTTGCCAACACTCGAAAAGATGCCAATTTGCCCTGTGCAATAATAGAGGGCTTTTTCTGCGGAAAGTACGTTGGATGTTCCACGGCGCAAAGGTTGCTCCGGGTTCAGCGCGGCTCCCGCACTTGACAAGGATTGATCATGAAAGAAGGCATTCACCCCAACTACCGCGAAGTTCTGTTCTCGGACCTGTCCAACGGCTTCAAGTTTGTGACCCGTTCGTGCGCAAACACGAAGGAAATGGAAACCTTCGAAGGCAAGGAATATCCGCTGTTCAAGCTGGACACATCCTCTGAATCGCACCCCTTCTACACTGGCACGCAAAAGTCGGTGGACAACATGGGTGGCCGCGTGGAGCGCTTCCGCAACCGTTTCGGCAAGACCGCAGCGAAGTAATTCGCCCTGCGTTCCCGCCAAAAAGGCAGCCCGGGCAACCGGGCTGCCTTTTTTATTGTTTTTGCCCTTATTCTCGGTGGCTCCGCATTGCTACCCACTGAAGTGTGACTCCACCGACCCCCGCCATCGTTACCCAGAATGCCGTAAGCCCTCTGCCACGCTGGGCGTTGATGCTTCTTTGCATTGCCTACGTCGTGCCGGGTTTCCTAGGGCGTGACCCCTGGAAAAGTGCCGACGTTACGGCCTTTGGTTACATGCTGGAGTTGGCCCACGGGCGCACACCGTGGTTCAGCCCGCTGCTGGGCGGAATGGCGCCGGAAACCGAAGGCCTGCTGCCTTATTGGCTGGGAGCATGGGCCATACAGATCGCACCGGCATGGATTTCAGCAGAGTTGGCCGTTCGCCTGCCCTTTGCCGGATTGCTGGCCATCACATTGATTGCCACATGGTATGCGGTTTACTATCTCGCGCGCAGCCCGGGGGCCCAACCTGTGGCGTTTGCCTTTGGCGGCGAAGCGAACCCACCCGACTATGCCCGCGCCATCGCCGATGGAGGATTGCTGGCCCTGATTGCCTGCCTGGGCCTGGCACAGTTATCGCACGAGGTGACCAGCTATCTGGTGCAGTTGAGTTGCACGGCGCTCACCTTCTTCGCCGTGGCGGCAATGCCGCACCGCACGGTGGCCCCGGCTATGGCCCTGGTGGCTGGCATAGCGGGACTCACACTGGCGGGCGCTCCGGCGCTGGCCACCTTGCTGGGTGTCGGGAGCATCGCGGTGGTGGTCTATGCACCTGGCAGCCATGCCGACCGTCGCCTGCGCTGGGCGCTTTTCCTGGTCGCAGTCGTGGTGATGGCTGCACTGCTCGCCTGGAGCCTGGACCTGTGGCGCTGGCGGATCGTGGGATCCGACACGAACGGCAAAGAGTGGCAAAGCCTTGCGAGATTGCTGCTGTGGTTTGGCTGGCCTGCGTGGCCGCTGGCCTTGTGGACGCTGTGGCGCTGGCGCAAACAGATCCTCAGCCGCCCAGGGCACCGGCACCTGCTGCTGCCGCTGTGGTTCTCGACCGTATCTATTGCGGCCACCCTCACCACATTGCCTGCCGACCGATCACTTCTGCTGGGCCTGCCCGCTATGGCCGCGCTGGCGGCTTTCGCCTTGCCTACGCTGCGCCGCAGCGTGGGAGCGTTGATCGACTGGTTCACGCTCCTGTTTTTCACAGCGTCTGCGCTCGCAATCTGGGTGATCTGGATTGCGATGCAGACTGGATTCCCCGCCAAACCCGCAGCCAACGTGGCCAAGCTGGCGCCGGGCTTCGTGCCCGAATTTTCGGCGTTGGCCATGGTGGCCGCCCTTGCGGCCACCATGGCCTGGGGCGGCTTGGTGTGGTGGCGTGCGTCCCGCGACCGAGCCCCCATCTGGAAGAGTCTGGTGCTGCCCGCGAGCGGCGCTGCACTGGGCTGGCTGCTGCTGATGACCTTGTGGCTGCCTTTGCTGGACTTTGCACGCAGCTACGCCCCTCAGGTGCGCAGCGTGATGGCGGTGATGGGCCCAGAGCCCGGTTGCGTGCAAACCGTGGGGCTCAGTCGCGCACAGGTGGCGGCGTTGCAGTACCACGGCGCGCTCACGCTGGAGCGAGCGGGTTTGCAGGATGAATGCGAATGGCTGTTGGCAGACATTGCGTCGTGGCCAGCGTCTGAGCGCATGGTTACCGCTGCCTTGTGGGAACTCAAGGCCACCATCCCCCGACCCACCGACAAGAACGACCACCTTCTGGTGTTCCGCCGCGCAGGATCTGCGCGCTGATGTCCGAGCTTTCCACCATCGGCCGGCACGCCATCACGGTGCTGGCGGGGCAACTTGCCGTCATGGCGTTCGGCGTGACGGACACCATGGTTGCGGGTCGCCACGGCGAGGCATCGCTTGCTGCGCTTTCCGTGGGCTCTGCGATTTTTATCAGCGTTTACGTGGCACTGATCGGCGTGCTGCAGGCGTTGCTTCCTGTGTGGGCGGAGCAGCGTGGAGCGCAAGAGACGGAGGCCGTAGGCCGCTCGCTGCGCCAGGCGCTGTACCTGTGCGGCGCCTTGTCAATTGTCGGTATAGCGATCCTGCTGTCCCCAGGCCCCTTATTGCGCTGGACAGAAGTGCCCCCGGCCTTGCGGGTGGAGGTCGAAAACTACCTTGCCGTTTTGGCGTTGGCACTACCGCCAGCCCTTCTGTTTCGAATCTACAGCACGCTCAACCAGGCCCTGGGGCGGCCCAAGCTGGTCACCTTGTTGCAGGTGGGCTCGCTGTTCCTCAAGGTGCCACTGTCGATCTGGTTCACTTTTGGCGGAGCGGGGCTGCCCGCGCAGGGTGTGGTGGGCTGCGCCTGGGCCACGCTGGTGGTCAATTGCAGCATGCTGGCGCTGGCCATCTGGCTGCTGCGCACCCAGGATCTCTACGAACCACTGGGTATCTGGCGTCAGATGGAGCCTCCCCACTGGCCCACGATTGCAGGCTTTGCGCGGCTGGGCATACCCGCCGGGCTTGCCGTGATGGTGGAAGTCACGTCGTTCACGCTGATGGCGCTTTTCATCGCGCGGCAAGGCACCACGGCCTCTGCCGCCCACCAGATTGCATCCAATCTGGCCGCGGTGTTGTACATGGTGCCGCTGTCATTGGCCATCGCCACCAGCGCGCGTGTCAGCTATTGGATGGGTGCGAAGAACCCGGTGCGTGCCCGCGCTGCGGTTTTTATGGGTTTTAGGCTCGCAGCGCTTATTGGTATTGCGCTAGCAGCTATACTATTTATAGCAAAAGACCACGTTGGCAGCATCTACTCCTCCAATGCAGGCGTAGTCGCCATGACCGGCAGTGTGCTGATGTGGGTGGCGGCCTACCACGCTGCCGACGCCCTGCAAACCCTGTGCGTATTTGTCCTGCGGTGCTACCGCATCACGGTGGCCCCACTGGTGGTGTACTGCGGATTGCTATGGGGAGCAGGTCTGGGCGGCGGCTATTGGTTGGCTTACCGGGGTGTGGGCCCGTGGGCGATGAACCCCTCGCCCACACCATTCTGGGCCGCCAGTGCCTTGGCGTTGATGGCCACGGCAGCCCTGTTTATGGCCATGTTGTGGCGGGCGGTCAGCCCGGCAGCACAAAGCCACGCAGGCGGTTTGCCGGGAAGGTGACCGAAAACACCGACCCTTTGCCCAACACACTGGTGATGTCCAACGTAGCGCCATGGCGCTGCAGCACATGTTTGACGATCGCCAGGCCCAGGCCGGTTCCACCTGTTTCCCGCGAACGGCTGCGGTCCACCCGGTAGAAGCGCTCCGTCAGGCGCGGAATATGCTCAGGCGCAATGCCAGGGCCTGTGTCGTGCACCGAAAAAACGGCGCTGCCATCGTCCTTGCGCAGCCATTGCACCGAAATAGCACCACCCGCTGGCGTATACCGCACAGCGTTGCTGATCAGGTTGGACAGCGCGCTTTGCAACTCGGTCGGCACGCCAGCCACCTCCCCTTCAGAACGCAAGACATCCTGGGACGGGAACTGCAAAACGTGCGTTTGCTGCTGGTGCTGCGTGAGCAAGGAAGACAGCGCACGGCCCTCTTCTTCGCACCGTGTGAGCAGCGCCTGAACGGGTGTCCACTCGGCCATGCCCGGGGGCGGGCTGCCCTCCAGGCGCGACAGCGTGAGCAAGTCCTGCACCACGCTTTGCATGCGCAACGCCTGCTGGGCCATCATGCCCAGATAGCGCGAACGCTCTTCTGCCGTTAGCGGCAGGGTCTGCAGGGTTTCCACAAAACCAGTGAGTACGGTGAGCGGTGTCCGGATTTCGTGCGACACATTGGCCACAAAATCTCGGCGCATGGCATCTGCCTGCTCCAGTGCCGTGACGTCGCGCGACAGCAGCAACGTGCGGCCGTCGCCGTATGGATGCAGGTGCACCGAGATACGCACAGGCCGCGAGGGCGTGCTGTAGCGCCCCTCAAGGACCACGTCCTGGCTGAAATCCTGCTCCGAAAAATAGGCGGTGAACTCAGGGTCGCGCACCAAGTTGCCAATCGACTGCGCCACGTCGCGCTGCGCGTCAAAGCCAAACTGGTTGGCAGCCATCTGATTGCACCACTCGATGCGACCCTGCGCGTCCAGCAGCACCACACCATTGGGCGTGGCTTGTAGCGCGGCCAAAATCTCCTGCAGCCGGTCTTGGCTGTCGCGGATCAATGCCTCCTGCCTGCGCAAAAGGCGCCTTGCGCGGTCGGCCGCCTCCCCCCAAATACCGCGCATGGAGGGGACTTCGGAGAGGTCTCCCGTACGCAGCCAGCGCAACACACGCGCCCCACGCAGCAAGTCCCACACGAACCACGCCCACGCGGCCAAGGCAGCGCCCAGGGCTGCGCCCCAAGGACCGCCCTGCCAAAGACCCAAGCCACCGCCTGCTATCTGCCAGAGCAGGAAATACGAAATACGCCACAGCATGCGGTCAGCAAAGCCTTCTCAGAAAACCGGGCACAACGGTTGCACCCCATCGAAAACATCAGACCTGCAGCGTCACGCCTGCAACTGCACCTGGGGCTGGGCGGTCAGCCGGTAACCCGCTCCGCGCACGGTTTCCACCATGACGGATGCGGCACCCAGCGCCTCGCGAAGGCGCTTGACGTGAACGTCCACAGTGCGCTCTTCAATGAACACATGGTCACCCCACACTTTGTCGAGCAATTGCGATCGGCTGTGCACACGCTCAGCGTGCTTCATCAAAAAATGCAGCAGCTTGAATTCGGTAGGGCCCACCTTGAGCGGCTGGCCCTGGTACGAAACGCGGTACGTTGCGGCATCAAGCACCAGCTCGGCAATGGTCACACTGTCGCTCACCTGCTCCGGCGCACGGCGGCGCAGCACCGCGCGAATGCGGGCCAGCAACTCTTGGGTGGAAAACGGCTTGGTGATGTAGTCATCGGCACCCGCATCCAGCCCTGCAATCTTGTCGGGCTCGTCACCCCGGGCGGTGAGCATCAGGATGGGAATGGGCTTGGTACGGCTGTCGGCACGCCATTTGCGGGCCAACGACAGACCGCTCTGCCCGGGCAACATCCAGTCCAGCAAGATAACGTCCGGCAACACAGCATCCAGCTCGCGCTGGGCAGAGTCACCATCTTCCGCCCAGAAGGGCTGGAATCCGTTGTGTCGCAAGTTGACGGCAATCAGCTCGGCAATTGCGGGTTCGTCCTCGACGATCAGGACGCGTGGGAGCTTTCTCATAGTGGTGCCAAAGCCCTTTCGCTTACAAGACCGCCGACTCGATCTCGTCCAGGGCAGTGTGGCGCACATCCTTGCCCTTGACCAGATAGATGATCAGCTCGGCCACGTTCTTGGAATGGTCTCCGATGCGTTCAATCGCTTTGGCCAGGAACAACAGGTCCAAGCTGGGCGAGATCATGCGCGGGTCTTCCATCATGTACGTGACGAGCTTGCGCACAAAACCGTCGAACTCCCTGTCGATCAGGTCGTCTTCTTTGAGGATGTCCACTGCCATCTTGGTGTCCAGGCGTGCAAAGGCATCCAGGGCCTTGCGCAACAGGCCCGAAGCCAATTCAGCCGCCACGCGCAAATCGCTCGATGGCAACGAACGCGGGGCACCGCTTTCGATGATGGAGCGCACCATGCGCGCCATCTTGTTGGCCTCGTCGCCCATCCGTTCCAGGTTGGCCGTGGCCTTGGAAAACGCCAGCAGCAGGCGCAGGTCACGCGCCGTGGGTTGGCGGCGGGCAATGATGGAGGACAGTTCCTGGTCAATCTCGACCTCCATCGCATTCACGCGGGTCTCAATCGACGCCACGGTTTCCACTGCCTCCAGGCTGAACTGGGACAGTGCATACACCGCCTGGCGAATCTGAGACTCCACCAGACCGCCCATCTCCATGACGCGGGCGGAGACGCTGTTGAGTTCGCTGTCGAACTGTGACGAAAGATGTTTATCGGGCATCTGGTGTCTCCTTAGCCGAAACGGCCGGTAATGTAGTCTTCGGTTTCTTTGCGCTCGGGCTTGAAGAAAATCTGCTCAGTGGCGCCGAACTCGATCATCTCGCCCAGGTACATGTAGGCGGTGTAGTCACTGCAACGGGCCGCCTGCTGCATGTTGTGCGTCACGATGGCAATCGTGTAGTCGTGTTTGAGTTCATCGATCAACTCTTCGATCTTGGCAGTTGACAAAGGGTCGAGCGCCGACGTGGGCTCATCAAGCAGCAACACAGAGGGCTTTACCGCGACGCTGCGAGCAATACACAGGCGCTGCTGCTGCCCGCCAGACAGGGACAGGCCGCTTTGGCTGAGCTTGTCCTTCACCTCCGTCCACAACGCGGCTTTGGACAGCGCCCATTCCACGCGGTCGTCCATTTCGCTCTTGCTCAAGTTCTCGTAGAGCTTCACGCCAAACGCAATGTTGTCGTAGATGGACATGGGAAACGGAGTGGGCTTTTGGAACACCATGCCGATGCGCGCACGCAGCAGGTTGATATCCTGTTTTGCATCCAGAATGTTCTGGCCGTAAAAGTTGATGGAGCCTTCAGCGCGCTGCCCGGGGTACAGGCTGTACATGCGGTTGAGCGTGCGAAGCAAGGTCGACTTGCCGCAACCCGACGGACCGATAAAGGCGGTGACCTTGTGTTCGGCGATGTCCAGGCTCACATTGCGCAAACCTTGAAACTTGCCGTAAAAGAAACTCAGATTTCGCAGCTCCAGCGCATTTTTGGCGACGGAGGCTGGGGCGGTAGCAGTAGCGTTCATTGTCAAATCCTGAGAATGGTGGCGTTTGTGTCTATTGAGTCGTGTTCAGTCGAGCATCAAACGCGGTTCTTTTCGCGCAAGAACACGCGGGCCACGACGTTGAGAATGAGCACCGACAGCGTGATGAGCAGTGCCCCACCCCAAGCCAAGCGGACCCAGTTTTCGTAGGGGCTCAAGGCAAACTGGAAGATCACCACGGGCAGATTGGCCATCGGCGCGTTCATGTTGGTGCTGAAGAACTGGTTGTTGAGCGCTGTAAACAGCAGGGGCGCCGTCTCGCCACTGATGCGTGCCACAGCCAGCAGCAGGCCCGTCATCACGCCGCTGCGCGCAGCACGCAGGGTGACCATGGTGGACACTTTCCAGCGTGGTGCACCCAGGGCGAATGCGGCTTCCCGCAGGCTTCCTGGCACCAGCCGCAGCATATTTTCTGTGGTGCGCACCACCACCGGCACAGCAATCAGCGAGAGGGCCAAACTACCCGCCCAACCCGAAAAGTTGCCCACCGTCGCCACTGCAATCGCGTAGACGAACAGCCCGAGCACGATGGAGGGCGCCGACAGCATGATGTCTGTCACAAAACGGGTCAGTTCGGCCGTCTTGCTCTGGTCACCGTACTCCGCCAGGTACACACCGGCCAGCACGCCGACGGGTGTGGACACCAGCACCGTGAAGCCCACCATCATCAGGCTGCCCACAATAGCGTTGGCTAGGCCACCGCCCTCGGAGCCGGGCGCGGGTGTGGACTGGGTGAACATGTTCCAGTCCAGCGCGGCAAAGCCGTTGGACAACAGAACGCTCAAAATCCAGAGCAGCACAAACAGGCCGAGCACCATGGCCCCCAGAGACAGGGTCAGGCCGATGGCGTTGGAGCGCTGCCGCTTTTTGTAGAGTTGTTGATTGAATTCCATGGGGCTTCTCTCAAAAGGTTTTCACGTTCGATGCGAGCGAATGAACACAGGTCACAGACCCTTGGCCTTCTCAGCGCGCAGCATCAAAATCTTGGCGGCCGAGAGCACCACAAAGGTGATCACAAAGAGCAGGAAACCCAAGGCAAAGAGCGTGGAGAGGTGAAAGTCCGCCGCCTCTCCAAACTCATTGGCCAATGTGGATGCGATGGAGGTGCCGGGCGAAAACAATGAGGTCGGCATGCGATTGGCATTGCCGATCACAAAGGTCACGGCCATGGTTTCACCCAAGGCACGCCCCAGCCCCAGCATCACCCCACCGATGACACCTTTTTGCGTGTAAGGCAGCACCACACGGCGCACTACCTCCCACGTTGTGCAGCCCAGGCCGTAGGCGGACTCGCGCAGGATGGGGGGAACAATCTCGAACACATCGCGCATCACCGCGGCCACAAAGGGCAGCACCATGAAGGCCAGCACAATGCCTGCAGCCAGAATCCCAAAGCCGTTGGTACTGCCGCCAAACAGAAATCCCACCAGCGGCATGGAGCCCAGCAGCTTCTGTACCGGCATCTGGAAGTAATCTGCAAACAGAGGGGCGAAAACAAACAGCCCGAACATGCCGTAGATGATGGACGGCACCGCCGCCAGCAACTCCACCGCAGTCCCCAAAGGGCGGCGCAGCCACACCGGACAGGTTTCGGTCAGAAACAGGGCGATGCCAAACGCCAGCGGCACCGCAATCAGCAGCGCAATGCCAGCACTCGCCAAGGTGCCAACGATGGCAATCGCGGCGCCAAATTCTTCATTGATGATGTCCCACTCCACGCGCCAGATGAACTGGACCCCGAACTTGTGAAAAGTCGGCCATGCGTAGACGAACAACGAAACGATGATGGCCAGCAATGCTGCAAGTACCAGCAAAGAGAGGCTCTGGGTCAGCCGATGGAAAAAGATGTCCTGCAGTCGCTGCCGCTTGGCAATCGACACCATGGACTTTGTGGGGACGTCCGCCGCTTTGGCGGACACTGGTTGCGAACTCATGGTGGTTCCCACGCTCATGTTGACTCCCATCTGGCTTCTGGAAACCCCACAAACCAGCGCCCACCAGCCAGACCGGCTGGCCAATGGGCGCTATTTTGGGGGCAGACTGGCTTACTTCTTGATTTGCGACCAGACTTTGGAACGGATCTCAGCGGTCAAGCTGTCTGGCAGGGGAACGTAGTCCAGTTCAGCCGCCATGACCTTGCCATTCTTGAAAGCCCAGTCAAAGAACTTCAGAACTTCGGCAGACTGGGCCTTATCGGCGGGATCCTTGTACATCAGGATGAAAGAGGCCGTGCTCACGGGCCAGCTGTCTGCACCCTTGGCGTTGACCATGGAAACGCCCATCCCTGGCACGCTGAACCAGTCGGCACCTGCTGCCGCTGCGGCAAAAGTCTTGTCATCAGGACTCACGTACTTGCCGTCAGCGTTTTGCAGCTGCAGGAAGTTCATGTTGTTCTTCTTGACGTAGGCGTACTCGACGTAACCCACAGCACCCTTGACACGCGTTACGTTGGCAGCCACACCTTCGTTGCCCTTGCCACCCACGGAGGACGGCGCTGGCCATTTGACCGCGGCACCCTTGCCGACCGTATCGGCCCAGTCTTTGCTTACGGCTGACAGGTAGTCTGTCCAGTTGAAGGTGGTGCCAGAGCCATCGGCGCGGTGCACCACGGTGATGTTTTGGTCAGGCAGCGTCTTGCCGGGGTTCAGAGCCGTCAGCTTGGGATCATTCCACTTGCTGATCTTGCCCAGGAACATTTCGGCCAGCACAGGGCCCGTCACACGCAGCTCACCAGGCTTGAAGCCCTCCAAATTGATCACGGGCACGGTGCCGCCAATGATGGCTGGGAACTGAACCATGCCGTCCTTGTCGAGGTCAGCGCCTGACACCGGTGCGTCCGATGCGCCGAAAGCCACGGTTTTTGCGCGAATCTGGCGAATGCCGCCAGACGAACCGATGGACTGATAGTTCAAACCGGTACCAGTTTCCTTCTTGTAGGCTTCTGCCCATTTGGCGTACATAGGGAAGGGAAACGTTGCGCCAGCACCAGTGATGTCTGCCGCAAAAGCGCTGCCAACGGCCATCGTGGCGAGCGCTACAGCAACGGTTTTGAGAAATGTGCGTTTCATTCGAGACCTTTCGGCTAAGGGTTAACAGAACAGGACGAACTCTAGGGGTGCAAGATGACAATTCGGTGACACAAACACTGCGCCACACAGAGTTGCCATCAAACATTTCAACCCCGAGACACGGTCACTCATTTGTCACAAAGCAAGGGCACACTCCGCGAGCCAACGCCGTTGCCCTGCTTGCGAAGATTGACCAGCCGTTGCACAGTGAAACGCTCGCGGTACGATGCCGAACGAATCTCCACCAAGAATTACATGCAGAACGGCACACGTCTCGCCGCGGTCGACCTCGGCTCCAACAGTTTTCGCCTTGAAATCGGGCGTTATGAATTCGGACACATCCAACGCGTGGAGTACCTCAAGGAAACGGTGCGACAGGGCAATGGCCTGGACGAAGACCGCAACCTGACCCGCGACGCGATGGAGCGTGGCTGGGCGTGCCTGGCACGCTTCGGTGAACGCTTGGCAGACTTTCCGCCTGCTCAGGTGCGGGCCGTGGCGACACAGACTTTGCGTGAAGCCCGCAACCGCGATGAGTTTCTGTCACGCGGCCGCGAAGTGCTCGGATACCCCATCGATGTGGTGTCTGGCCCCGAAGAGGCGCGGCTGATCTACCAAGGTGTGGCCCGCCTGCTACCGCAGTCGGACGAACGCAGGCTGGTGGTTGACATCGGTGGTCGCTCCACGGAGCTGATCCTGGGCCAACAGTTCACACCCCATGCAGTCGCGTCTTTCCGCGTGGGCAGTGTCGCCTGGTCACAACGTTACTTTGCAAAAGGCGAGTTCACCCCGCAGGCCTTTTTGGCCGCTGAAATTGCAGCCAAGGCCGTGCTAGACGAAGCGCAAGCGACCTTCCGGCCCGGCACATGGGATGTTGCCTATGGGTCATCGGGCACCGCCGGGGCTGTGGGCGACGTACTGGCCGCGGCCGGCGGCCCGCAGGGCCTTATCACCAGAGACGGATTGAACTGGTTGCAAGACAAGGTCTTGCGGGCGCAATCGGCGGACCGCCTGCGTATGGAGGGGCTGAAAGAAGAACGCCGGGCCGTCATTGGCGGCGGCATCAGTGTGCTGCGCGCCGTTTTTGATCTGCTGGAAATTGACCAGATGCAGGTGGCCCAAGGTGCTTTGCGCCAAGGCGCCCTGTATGACCTGCTGGACCGCGAGCAACCCGGCACCGATCTGCGCACCACCACAGTCCATGGGCTCATGCACCGGTTTGGTGTCGATAAAGAACATGCAGATCGAGTGGCACGCACAGCATGCGCGTTGTTTGACCAGGCAGCTCCCGCTGGCAGTGAACGCGCATCGCGCAAGCTGGACTGGGCAGCGAGGCTGCACGAGATAGGTTGCATCGTTTCACACAGCGACCACCATCGGCACGGCGCGTACATCCTCGACAACACCGACGCTGCCGGGTTTGCTTTGCCGGAGCTACATCGGCTGGGCGTGCTGGTGCAGGGGCAACGTGGCAAAGTTCGCAAGTTGGAACTCGATCTGGAAGACCCGATCTTCGCGCTGCAACTGCTCAGCCTGCGATTGGCTGTTGCCCTGTGCCATGCGCGCCGGGAGCCTGACACCAAAGGACTGTCCCTGCAACGCGAGGATCAGCGTTTTCGGATCACCACCCGTTCGGGCTGGAGCGCAACCTACCCACAGTCTGCCCACCTGCTGAGAGAAGAAATGCAGGCGTGGCAAAAAACACCGTGGGAGCTAGTGGCGGAACTGCCTTGAACAGCCAACAAAAACGGTATAAACTGTTTATACCGTTTATTGAAAAACTGCTATGACAACCTCTACTTCTGCTTCAACCCCCGCCGCACTGGCCCCGCAAACATCCACGCCGCCGACCAAGTCGGCAAAGTCTGTGAGCACGCCGAAGGCGGCTCCCACCGTAGCGGCAAAGGCCGTCAAGGTCGCTCCAAAGCCTGCGGCTAAAAAGACGTCGGCAGCCAAGAAAACCGCGGTGGCTAAAACGGTCAAGGCAGCAGCACCCGTTGTAGCCAAGGACGTGAAGGTGAAAAAGCCAAAGTTGGTGCGCGACAGCTTCACCATTCCCAAAGACGAGTACGCCGTCATTGAGGCGCTCAAGCAACGCGCTTCCACATTGGCCCACCCCGTCAAAAAAAGTGAGCTGCTGCGAGCCGGATTGAAATTGTTGGCTACTCTGCCAGACAGTGGCCTCCGCACCGCACTACAGGCCGTTCCCTCGATCAAGACCGGACGCCCAAAAGCAGACGCAGCTGAGACTCCAAAAGCCCCCAGCACCAAAACGCCTGCTAAGTCTGCCCGCAAGTAAATGGCTCGCTGGTGCTGGGCGGGTGGAGCATCCGCCGTCTGCACAGGGTTCGTGCAGTCTCAGCGTTTAAAGAAACTCTGGCGATTGCACGGTGATCAACACCGTTTGACTCTCTTCCAGCCGCTGCCTCTGGCGCAGCCACCACACTGAGCCCTTTCGCACGGCGCATTCTGGCGCCTGCAAGCCCAGTAGCTGGGCAATGGTCTGCCCCAACACAGGCTGGTGCCCAACGATCAGCACCGCGCCGCGTGCCCGTGGCCACTGGGCAAGATCCAGAAGATCCTGCGGCATGGCGCCGGGCAACAGCTCGGCGCGCATCTTGAACTTGCGACCCAGCGCACTGGCGGTCTGTTCGGTACGCCGGGCCGGGCTTGCCAGCACGCGCAAGCCTTCAGGCAGCTGGCGATCCAGCCACGCAGCCATGCGGGCTGCCTGTTTTTCGCCACGGGCGGTCAACGTCCGGGCGAGATCGTCGCGGCCATCCTCGGGCTCCTCTGCCTCTGCGTGGCGCCACAGAATCAGGTCCATCATGCCGTTCCTTGCTCAATCCGGGCGACCGACGCAGCGGTTTTCGGCCCGTAACGAACCATCAGTGCATCTTGCGCGCCTAGGCCATCCTGGATGTGAGCAGCGCGATCATAGATACCGCTGGCATTCAGCGTCCACGCATCCCGGTCGTCATGGAGATAGGCCACAAGGCACTCATCCACGATCTGCTGCCGCAGAGCGGGGTCCGTCACCGGCCAGGCCAGTTCGACGCGGCGCATCATGTTGCGATTCATCCAGTCCGCGCTAGAGAGATACAGATCTTCCTGCTCGCCGCTTCGAAAGTAAAAGACGCGTGTGTGCTCCAGAAATCGACCAATCACCGAGCGCACCCGAATGTTGTCGGTCACGCCCGGTACCTGGGCTGCCAGCATGCAGGCACCGCGTACGATGAGATCGATGCGCGCGCCGCGCTGCCCGGCCAGAATCAAAGCGCGTATCAACGCCTCGTCGGTCAGCGCATTCATTTTGGCGACGATGCGTGCATCTTCCCCCCGGTTTGCGGCCAAACCGACCTGCTCGATCTTCTCGATCATCCGGTGGTGCAAGTGAAAGGGCGCCAATATCAACTTGCGCAGTTTGGGCGGGCGGTTCTGGCTTGCCAGGTGATTGAAAACCCCGTCCATATCGGCCGTTGTTTCTTCATCGCCGGTCAGGTAACTCAGATCGGTGTATAGCCTTGCGGTACGCACGTTGTAGTTGCCGGTTGACAAATGCCCATACCGCCGCAGTTGGCGCCCCTCACGGCGGGTCACCAACAGCATTTTGGCGTGCGTTTTCAGCCCCACCACGCCGTAGACAACCTGCGCGCCGATGGACTCCAGCGCTTCTGCCCAGTTGATATTGGCCTCTTCGTCAAACCGTGCCTTCAATTCGACAACGGCCATCACTTCCTTGCCCCGGCGTACCGCTTCGCTCAACAGATCCATCAGTTCGGAATCAGCACCTGTGCGGTAGATCGTCTGCTTGATGACCAACACATCGGGGTCATTGACAGCCTCTCGCAAGAATTCAAGCAAGCCGTCAAAGCTCTCGAAGGGCTGGTGAATCAGCACGTCCCGCTGGCGCAGCTGCTCCATGATGGAAACGCCCGGCTGCAACTGTCGCGGCCATGCGGAACTCCATGGGGCGAACAGCAGCTCAGGGTCATTCACCAAGTCCACCAGCTGCGTCAGCCGGACCAAGTTGACAGGGCCGTGCACGCGGTAAAGCGCGGCGCGGGGCAAGCCAAACTGCTCCAGCAGGAAGTGCGCCAGGAAGGACGAACAACCTGCAGACACTTCCAGGCGAACTGCTTGTCCATAGTGGCGATGCTGCAAACCCTGTCGCAAGGCCGTGCGCAAGTTGCGGACATCCTCCTCATCCAGGGCAAGGTCCGAGTGGCGTGTAACACGGAACTGAGAAAACTCAGTGACTTCGCGGCCCGGGAACAAGTCTTCGAGATGCGCCCGAATGATGCTCGACAAACTGACAAACAGTGACTCTTGCGGGGCTACCTTGGCAGGCATGCGTACCAGCCGAGGTAGCGCACGCGGCACTTTGACAATGGCGATTTCATTCTCGCGGCCAAAGGCGTCGCGCCCCTTGAGACGCACAATGAAATTCAATGACTTGTTGGCCACCTGGGGAAATGGGTGGGCCGGATCCAGCCCCACGGGGATCAGCAAGGGCCGCACTTCCCGCACGAAATAGTCGTGCACCCACCTCTTTTGCGCACTGGTCCGATCCCCGTGCGAAACAATCCGGATTCCCAGCTTGGCGAATGCAGGTACCAATACGTCGTTGTACAGGGCGTACTGGCGCTCTACCAGATCATGCACCTTGGCGGCCAGCGCCTCGAACGATGCCGTGGTGTAGAGCCCCTTGGTTTCGCCTTTTTGGGCAGCGGTAATGTGCGCTTCCGCGCGCACCTCAAAAAACTCATCCAGGTTTGAGGACACGATGCACAAGTAGCGCAACCGCTCCAGCAATGGCACG
The DNA here is from genome assembly GCF_046291265.1 of Acidovorax sp. Taxonomy (GTDB): domain Bacteria; phylum Pseudomonadota; class Gammaproteobacteria; order Burkholderiales; family Burkholderiaceae_C; genus Acidovorax. The sequence goes on from NZ_JBKBTV010000007.1 coordinate 65,407, forward strand.
TCAGAACGAACCGCCCAATCAAACACCCGCTCGTTAAAGGCAAGGATGCTGTGGTCGCGGTCCAGAAACATGTGGGACGGCCGACTGGGTACTACCGTGCTGTTGGGCACGTCAAAATTGTGTGGCGACGTCGAGGAAACGTTGTCAACCCCAGCGTTGGAGGGTTCACGCTGTAGCGGCGGAACATCTTGAGGGGACATGGGCAACATGGAAACGCGAACGCGGCGAGTGCAGGATGACTCCAGTATTTAACGCCCAGATGACAAAGATGTGACAGGTTTTGTGACAGACACACCGGCTTTGGCGCCTGAATTGGCTGGCACCAGATGCTGCTGAAACAGCTTCGCCGCCTCGGCCCACGTAAAGTCGAGCGCTCTGCTGCGCGCTTCTGATCGCGCTACGGCCAACGCCTCCTGGGTGGCTACCAGCAAACTGTCATGAAGCACACCCCCCCGGGGCGACTGCCCCGTGTGCGCCCCCAGCACCTCCATGGGCCCATCCACCGGAAAAGCAGCCACCGGGGTGCCACATGCCATGGCTTCCAGCATCACAAGACCAAAGGTTTCTGAGCGACTGGGGAACACAAATACATCTGCGGCCGCATAAACCTGCGCCAACGCGGCCCGATCCAGAATGCCAAGCCAGCGCACTTGTGGGTACTTTGCCTTCAGCCTTGCCTCCAGAGGACCCACACCGCACACGACTTTGGTACCTGGCATTTCCAGCTGCAAGAAGGCTTCGATGTTTTTCTCATACGAAATACGCCCTACGTACAGGGACACGGGGTGCGCCAACGTGCCTGTGAGTGGGCTCTGGCAAACTTCACCGTGGAAGGGAAAGGCTTGGGTATCCACGCCATGGGTCCAGGGCTTCAGATGGCGAAAACCCCGCCGCTCCAGCATCTGCAATACGCCTTGCGTGGGTACCATAACCCCAGACGAAGGTCGGTGGAAATGCCGAAACAGCGCATAGCCCCATGACAGCGGAACCCGCAACGCGGCGTGCAGAATTTCAGGGAACCGGGTGTGGAACGCCGTGGTGAAGGCAAGGCGATTGCGCAAGCAATACCGGCGCCCTGCCCAACCCAAAGGCCCTTCGGTGGCCAGATGAATGGCATCTGGCTTCATGGCATCCAGCAATTGGCCCACGCGCTTGCCGGGCTTCACCGCCAGGTCAAGGCCCGCATAGCCCGGACAAGGCCGGGTGGCGAATTGGCCGGGGTGAACAACCTGCACCTCGTGCCCAGCTACTTCCAGTTCGTGAACCAGCTCCCGCAACGTTGTTACTACGCCATTGACCTGTGGCATCCAGGCGTCGGTGATCAAGGCGATTTTCACAGGGCAACCTCCGCGTTTTCGCGGTGGGTATGGGTCGGAGAGACCGCAGGCCACTGCAACAGCTCCAATCGACCGTCCAGGTGCTCGACAAGCGCTGTATGGCTCTCCACCCAATCTCCGTCGTTGCAGTACAGCGTACCGCCGATTTCGCGCATCTCGGCGCGGTGGATATGGCCACAGACCACGCCGTCATGGCCACGCCGGCGGGCCTCAGTGGCCACGGCCACTTCAAAATCCGTAACGTAGTTGAGCGCCTTTTTTACCTTGCCCTTGAGGTAAGCCGACAGCGACCAATACGGCAAGCCCATGCGTGCGCGCAGTGTGTTGAGGTAGCGGTTGAGCTTGAGGGTGAACTCATACAGGTTGTCGCCCAGGTATGCCAGCCATTTGGCGCACTGAATCACACCGTCAAAGTGGTCTCCGTGTGTGACCCACAAACTGCGACCGTCGGCCGTGGTGTGCACCGCGTCGGCCACCACCTCGATACCGCCGAACGAGTGTCCAACAAAGGCGCGCGCAAACTCATCATGGTTGCCTGGCACAAACACCACACGACAGCCCTTGCGAGCGCGCCGCAGCAGCTTTTGCACCACATCGTTGTGCGCTTGCGGCCAGAACCATTTGCGACGCAACTGCCAGCCGTCGACGATATCCCCTACCAAATACAGGCAATCGCTGGGGTGGTGTTTGAGAAAGTCCAGCAAAGCCTCCGCCTGGCAGCCTGGCGTGCCCAAATGCAGGTCGGATATGAACACCGCGCGATATCTGCGTGCCCCCGGCGACTGGGCATGCACCTCGGCCTTAATGTCTTCGGGTCCAAGGGTCTCGCTCGTCCACGGGCCGAGTGCGTCGAACGCGGCGCGCATCACGCCCCCAGAAAGTGCTTGCGGTAACGGGGGTGCAGATCGGCCAGCCGCATGAGCATCGGCAGGTCGGCGGTATTGAAATCAGGGTCCCACGCAGGAGCGCCCAGCACGCGTGCGCCCAGGCGCAAATAGCCCTTGATGAGGGCTGGCGGCTCCACCACGATGGAACCGTCCAGCTGGTCCACCGGCAGTGGCAAACGCGGAAGCACGTGGTACTCAATGGGTGCCAGATGGGTTTGGCGCACCTGCTGCCAGATGCTGGCAGCCGCATCGCCGCTGACCACTCCGTTGTAGAGCATGGGAATGCTGGCACAACCGATCATGGTATCGAGCTGATTGCGCACCATGAAGTCCGCAAGCGCGCCCCACAACGCCATGATCACGCCGCCGTGCCGGTGGTCGGGGTGCACACAACTGCGGCCCAGCTCCACCATGCGGGGGCGAAGGGTGCGCAGCCGCGTCAGATCAAATTCGGTGTCGCTATAGGTTCCACCCACCCGCTTGGCCTGTGCGGGTGTGAGCACCCGATAAGTCCCAATGACTTGCTGGCTCTGGGCGTCGCGCACCAACAGGTGCTCGCAATAGTCGTCAAACAGATCGACATCGTGGCCAGGAATGGGGGTCGTCAATCGAGCGCCCATTTCAGCCGCGAAGACATCAAACCGCAGTTTCTGCGCCTGTCGGACTTCGTCCTGGTGCCGGGCCCATGACACCTCGATAGCACCACGTCCCGACGCTGGCATGGAAGCCGCGGGCGCAACACCCGGGTGATGCAATGCATTGCCAGAACCGGTCTCGGACGACAAGGGCAACGTCAGGTTGGGCAGCTTATTCATGGTGCAACATCTCCTGGTATGGGGCGGCCTTCGGCCAAAAAGACCCAACCGCCGACGGGAAACCGTTTCCCTCCGCCGGAGTGTGGAATTGGCACGTGACGAGAACGTGTCCAAACCATGTCAGTGCGATGACGCTCGTTGCTCGCCACCAATGCGATTTCAGCGCTGACGGCCTGCATAATTGGTCAAGGAACTTGCCAAGTGCCCACCCTCCCTCCCCTCCCGTTGTTTCGGCCTCTCACCGCATCCCTGGCGGTGTTTGTGCTGGCAGCGGCGTGCGCCGGGGCGCTGGTGTGGACGCTCGAGCGCCAGGACCGCACCCAGCAACGCACCCAGGTGGCGGACATGGCAGGCGACCATGTGCAGACCTTGCAGCGCGCCATCGGACTGGCACTGTCCGCCAACAACGCGCTGGTCGCGCTGGTGCGTCAAGGCCAAGGCACGGTTTCCCAGTTTGAGGAGATCGGCAAGCAGATGCTGCCGTTCTATCCGGGCATCGCCGCCATAGGGCTCTCGCCAGGGGGCGTCGTCCGGCAGGTGGTGCCGCGGCAGGGCAATGAAAACTCCATAGGCTTCGATCAACTCAACGATCCACGGCAGGGCCGCGAATCTGCCCGTGCGCGGGAGTCCGGTCAACTCACGCTGGCCGGCCCCATGGAGCTGGTGCAGGGAGGCCTGGGCGTGGTGGGTCGTCAACCGGTCTATCTCGACGACGCGCAGGGCCATCGCAGCTTCTGGGGCTTTACCTACGTCACCATCCGTCTGCCCGAGGTGCTGGCCGCGGCCCGATTGCCCCAGCTGACCGAGCGCGGCTACCACTACCGACTGTGGCGTGTACGCCCCGACAACGGCGAAGAGCAGACCATTGCCGCCTCCGTGCCCGCACCGGGCCAGGATGCCGTCAGCCGGTCGCTGGCTTTGCCTAACGGGCAGTGGACCCTCAGCCTGGCCCCCACCAAAGGATGGGGGAGCACGGGCGTGCTGGCATCACGCTGCGCCATGGGCTTGCTGTTTGCGCTGTTGATGGCCTACTTGGCGCGATTGCTGTTTGCGCTGAAAGCCCATGAGCGCGGCCTGGCCGACCAGGTCGCCCAGCGCACCTCCGAAATACAGGCCACGCAACAACAATTGCGCGCCACCATCGACGCCATTCCTGACCCTCTTTTCGAGATCGACCAGGACGGCCGCTACTGCAGCGTGCACACGCAGCGCCCCGAGTTGCTGCCCGAGCCGGGCGACACGCTGATCGGCCGCAACGTGGCGGATGTGCTGCCTGCCCTGGCTGCCATTGCAGTCATGGACGTGCTGCAAGAAGCGCAGGTGCAGGGCTGGTCTACCGGGCGGCAGATCATGCTGGTTTTGCCCGGGTTGGGCACGACCTGGTTTGAGTTGTCTGCGGCGCGCAAATCCACACCGCCCGGCGCCACACCGCGCTTTATTGTGCTGTCGCGCGATATTTCCGAACGCAAGCGGTCCCAAGAGCAATTGCACCTGACGGCCCAGGTGTTTGACCAAAGCAGCGAAGCCATCGTGATTGCCGATGCGTCCCACACCATCGTGCGCATCAACCGCGCGTTCACGCGCATCACGGGGTATGACGAGGCCCGGGCCGTGGGCCAGTCCCTGCGCCTGCTAACGGTGGCCGAGTCCACCCACAACATCGATGCCGAGTTGGTCTACACCCGTTTGGCAAAAGACGGCCACTGGGAAGGAGAAGCCTGGGGACGCCGCAACGACGGCTCGGCCTACCCGCAGTGGCTGTCTGTGAGCAGCGTGCGCGATGGCAATGGCGCCATCACGCACTCCATCACCTTGTTTCGCGACATCACGCAGCAGCGTGAAGCGCAGGACCGCATCCAGCGCCTGGCGCATTTCGACCCCCTCACCCATCTGCCCAACCGTGCGCTGTTGGCAGAACGCGCCCAGCGCCACGTTGCCGACGAGCAAACGCGCAGCGGCACGCTGGCCATGCTGTTTGTGGATCTGGACCACTTCAAAAACGTCAACGACTCCCTGGGCCACCGCATTGGCGACATTCTGTTGGTGGCGGTAGCGCGGCGACTGGAGTCGCTGCTGCGCCCGCAGGACACTGCATCGCGCCTCGGTGGGGATGAGTTCTTGCTGCTGCTGCCGGCCACTACGGCCGCGCAGGCGGCGGAAGTCGCCACCCAGTTGCTAGCGGCCATCGCGCAGCCGTTTCAGATCGACGCCTACGAGCTCACGACCACCTTGTCGGTGGGCATCGCGATGTATCCGGCCGATGGGGACTCCTTTGACACGCTCTACCAGCGCGCGGACGCGGCCATGTACCGCGCCAAACAAAGCGGGCGAAACCGCTACGGCTTTTTTACCGCCGACCTGGAGGCGCGCACCGCACGCGCCCTGCAGATCGAAAACGCGCTGCGCCGCGCCCTGGAGCGCAACCAGTTCACGCTGCACTACCAACCGCAGGTGTCGCTGGACACACGCCAGGTAGTGGGTGCCGAAGCGCTGCTGCGCTGGCACCACCCTGACCTGGGAATGGTGTCGCCCGCAGAGTTCATCCCGGTGGCCGAAAGCAGCGGAATGATCGTGGCCATTGGCGAATGGGTGCTCCACACCGCCGTGCACGACGCCAAACGCTGGCTGGACATGCAACTGCCGCTTCGGGCCGTGTCGGTCAACCTGTCTGCTGTGCAGTTTCGCCACCCTCAACTGCCCGAGATGGTGACCCGCATCCTGCAGCTGGCCGGGTTGCCTGCGCGGCGGCTGGAGCTGGAGCTGACCGAGGGCGCCGCGGTAGACGACCCCGCGGCAGCGCTGGCCATGATGGACCAGCTGCACGACCGCGGCGTGCGACTGTCGATGGACGACTTTGGTACCGGCTACTCGTCGCTGAGCTACCTCAAGCGCTTTCAGATCTACAAACTCAAGATCGACCAATCGTTCGTGCGCGACCTGGACGACGACGCCAACGACCGCGCCATCGTGAGCGCCATCATCCGCATGGCACAGGCCTTGGGCATGCAGACCACGGCCGAAGGGGTGGAGACCGACGGTCAACTCGAATTTCTGCGCGAACAAGGGTGCGACGAAGGCCAGGGCTATCTCTTCAGCCGCCCCCTGCCTGCTGCTGCGTTTGAAGCCTACCTGCGCGAGCATCTGAACGGCGAAACCCATCACCGCGTCCCCCCAGGGGGATAACGGCAGAGGGCTTGTAAGCTTCGACTGCTACACTTTGCTACAAATTACCTAGGCCGTATGGCCCTCGCCCGTACCGGTCTCCATGTCTCCCCCGTATAGCACTCCGGACTTGCAGCGTCCGGCAGTCGCTCCCGACACGCCCCTGCAACGCACACTGCGTGAACAACAGACCCTGCTCGACAGTGCGGGCGTTGGTATTGTGTTTCTGCGCCAGCGCAGCGTGGTGCGCTGCAACCAGCGGTACGCCGAGATTTTTGGTTACCCCAGCGCTGAACGCCTGGTGGGCCTGAACACCGAAGCCTTCTACCCCAACCGCGACGCGTTCCGAGAACTGGGCCGCAGCGCCTACCCGGTGTTGGCCCAGGGGCAGTCGTTTCGCGTGGAACGCCAGCTGCGCCGCTGCGACGGCAGCTTGTTCTGGGGCAGTCTGACCGGCCGGCTCATCAACCCGCACGACACAACCGAGGGCTCCATCTGGATCCTCGACGACATCAACGAACAAAAACTTGCGCAGGCGGCCTTGAACGCCGCGGTGCGCGAAAAGCAGCTGCTGTTTGACAGCGCCATGGTCGGCATCGTGTTTTTGCGCGACCGGCACCTGACCCGCTGCAACGACCACTTCGAGCAGATGTTGGGCTACCAGCCCGGCGAGTTGATGGGCAGCTCATCGCGCCGCTGGTACGCCAGCGATGAAGTATGGGAAGAAGTCGGCCAGCGCTGCTATCCACCCCTGGCCGCAGGCATCCCTTACGAGGGCGAGGTCGAGCTGTGCCGCAAAGACGGCACGCCCGTCATCTGCGAGGTACGCAGCAAGCCCATCGACCCCGCAGCCCCTGCGCAAGGCTCCATCTGGATCACGATGGACATCACTGATCGCAAGCAGGCGCAGGCCGCGCTCGCCCGCGCCCATGAAGACCTGGAGCAGCAGGTGCAGGACCGCACCCGCGAACTGCGCGAGACCGTGGACAACCTCCACCGCGAGATCAACGACCGCAAGGCCGACCAGGAGCGCATTTACTGGCTGGCGCACTACGACGCGCTCACCGGCCTCCCCAACCGCACGCTGCTGTCCGAGCGCGCGGAGCAGGCGATTCGCGTGGCGCAAGAGGGCAACACGCCGCTGGCCTTGATCTTTCTGGACCTGGACCACTTCAAGCACGTCAACGACTCGCTGGGCCACCGCGTAGGCGATGCCCTGCTGGTGGAGATTGCCAAGCGGCTGCGCGCTGTGGTGCGCGACAAGGACACGGTGTCACGCCTGGGGGGCGACGAGTTCATCCTTCTGCTACCCGGTGCCAACGCGCATGGCGCCGCACGTGTGGCGGGCAAGCTGCAAGAGGCGTCGCGCCAGCACTACCAGATCGACCACCACGAGCTGACCATGGCCCCGTCGATGGGGATCGCCCTGTTCCCGCAGGACGGGGCGGACTTTGACACGCTGACGCAATCGGCAGACGTGGCGATGTACCGGGCCAAGCTGGATGGGCGCAACACGTTTCGCTTCTTCACCCCCGAGATGCAGGCGGAGTCGGTGCGCGCCCTGAAGCTGGAAAACGCCCTGCGCCGGGCGCTGGAGCGCGAGCAGTTTCACCTGCACTACCAACCCCAGATGAGCCTGTCCACAGGATCGGTGCACAGCGTGGAGGCCTTGCTGCGATGGCAGCACCCGCAACTGGGCGGCATATCGCCTGCCGAGTTCATCCCGATTGCGGAAGACAGCGGACAGATCCTGCAGATTGGCGAATGGGTGCTGCGCACGGCGCTGGCACAGCTCAAGGCCTGGCGTTCGAGCGGGTTCCCGCACCTGACGATGGCGGTCAACCTGTCTGCCATTCAGTTCCGCCAGCCCCAGTTGCCCGAACTGGTCAGCCGCATGCTCGCCGAGTTTGATCTGCCGCCAGACTCACTGGAACTGGAATTGACCGAAGGCGTTGCGGTGGACGACCCCCACGCAGCCGTGGCCACCATGGACCAGTTGCACGCACGGGGCGTGCGCATGTCCATGGACGACTTCGGCACCGGCTACTCGTCACTCAGCCAGCTCAAACGGTTTCAGATCTTCAAGCTCAAGATCGACCAATCCTTTGTGCGCGACCTGGGCAACGACGTCAACGACCGTGCCATCGTCAGCGCCATCATCCGCATGGCGCAAGCACTTGGCATGCGCACCACGGCAGAAGGTGTGGAGACCGAAGGCCAGCTCGCCTATCTGCGTGAACAGGGTTGCGATGAAGCGCAGGGCTACCACCTGAGCACGCCGCTGCCCCCGGCGGAGCTGGAGGTGTTCATGCGCCAGCATTTGGGCATGGTGCAGGCGGGTCGCTATAAAAATTAGAGCTGGTAGCGCTTGACTCTATTGGGCTTCAGGTACTTTTGTATTTGAAACCCAATAGCATCAAGCGCTAGCAGCTATCTTTTTGGTAGTTTGCGCGCTGTCCGCACTCAATGCCCCAGGATCTTGGACAAGAAGTCCCGGCTGCGTTCGTTCTGCGGGTGGTTGAAGAACTCGGTCGGCGTGTTCTGCTCCACGATCTGCCCCTGGTCCATGAAGATCACCCGGTCGGCCACCGCCTTGGCAAAGCCCATTTCGTGCGTGACGCAAATCATGGTGATGCCCTGGTTGGCCAGCTCGATCATCACGTCCAGCACCTCCTTGATCATCTCCGGGTCCAGCGCCGAGGTGGGCTCGTCAAACAGCATGATCTTGGGCGTGAGGCACAGGGCCCGCGCAATGGCCACGCGCTGCTGCTGCCCGCCCGACAACTGCAGCGGGTATTTGCCCGCCTGCTCAGCAATGCGCACGCGCTCCAGCTGTTGCATAGCGCGCGCCTCGGCTTCCTTCTTGGGCAGCTTGCCCACCCACATGGGTGACAAGGTGAGGTTCTCCAGCACCGTGAGGTGGGGGAACAGGTTGAACTGCTGAAACACCATGCCCACCTGCTTGCGGACGGTGTCAACGGCCTTGATGTCGTCCGACAGCTCGATGCCGTCTACCACCAAGCGGCCCTCCTGGTGCTCTTCCAACCGGTTGATACAGCGGATCAGCGTGGATTTGCCCGAGCCCGACGGCCCGCACACCACAATGCGCTCGCCCTTGGCCACCTGCAGGTCGATGTCGCGCAGCACATGAAAGTCGTTGCCGTACCACTTGTTGACTTTGTCGAAGGTAATGATGGGTTCAGACATGGCGGAATGAGGTTCGGGTGGCATTAGCGCTGTCTTCCCTTATTGGCCTGCTTTTCAACCCAGAGGCTGTAACGGGACATGGAGAAACAGAACGCGAAATAGATGAGGGCAATGAACAGGTAGCCCTCGATCTTGTAGGGCCGCCAATCGGCGTCAGAGTTCAGCGCCAGGCCCAGCGAGCCGGTCAGCTCATACAGGCTGACGATGGTGACGAGCGAGGTGTCCTTGAAGATCGCAATAAAGCTGTTCATGATGCCGGGCACCACAATGGCCAGCGCCTGCGGTAGCACGATCTTGCGCTGCGTCTGCCAGTACGACAGCCCCAGCGTGGCCGCGGCCTCCACCTGCCCCTTGGGGATGGCCTGCAGCCCGCCACGAATCACCTCGGCCAGGTAGGCCGCAGCAAACAACGTGATGCCCGCCAGCACACGGATCAGCACATCAATCGTCACCCCCTGCGGCATGAACAGCGGGAACATGAACGACGCCATGAACAGCACCGAGATCAGGGGCACGCCCCGCACCAGCTCGACATAGATGGTGCAGAAACTGCGAATGGCAGGCAGCGAAGAACGGCGGCCCAGTGCCACCATCAGCGCCAGCGGAAACGCCATCACGATGGACAGCGTGGCCAGCAAAATGGTCAGCGGCAGGCCGCCCCAGCGGTCAGTCTCTACCCGGGTCATGCCCAACACGTTCCCGTACATCAGGCCAAAAAAGCTGGCCAACACCACCGCCCACAGCAGCACCAGCCACGGGCGCCAGAAAACGCGGGTGCAGCTGGCCACCAGCATCGACACCATGAGCACCGTCGCGACCAGGGGGCGCCACTGTTCGTCAAACGGATAGCGGCCAAAGATGATGAGCCGGTATTTCTCGGCCACCACGCCCCAGCAGGCGCCCACGCCGTCTGCACGGCAGGCGTCCGAATCGGGCTGCCAGATGGCCTGGAACAAGCCCCAGTTCAGCAACTGCGGCACATACCAAAGCAACAACCCGCCAATGATGGCGGTCGAGACCGAGGTCTTCCAGTCTGCAAACAAGTTGCTGCGCAGCCAGCCAGCGAGGCCACGGTTTTGTACCGGTGCCGGGCGGGGTGCGATGGATTCAAAAGTTTTGGCAACCATGGTGTCAGCGCTCCTTGATTGCGGCGCGCGCGTTGTACCAGTTCATCAGCACAGACGTGATGAGGGACGTGCTGAGGTACACCAGCATCACGATGGAAATGCACTCGACTGCTCGCCCGGTCTGGTTGAGCGCGGTGTTGGAGATGGACACCACATCCGGGTAGCCAATGGCCACTGCCAATGACGAGTTTTTGGTGAGGTTGAGGTATTGGCTGGTCAACGGAGGAATGATGACGCGCAAGGCCTGCGGCAGCATCACCAGCCGCATTTGTTGACCGCGGTTAAGCCCCAAGGCCGCCGCGGCCTCGCCCTGCCCGCCCGAGACCGACTGAATGCCAGCGCGCACCACTTCAGCCACAAACGCTGAGGTGTAGAACGTCAGCCCCAGCAACACCGCCAGAAATTCGGGAGTGAGTGCCCCCCCGTGCTCAATGGCGAACTCGCCTTTGATCGGCATGTTCAGTTGCCCCGGTGCGCCCCCCACCAGCCAGCCCAGAAGGCCGCCCGCCAGCACCACCGCAACGGGAGTCCAGAACAGGCTGCGCACCCGGCCCGTGGCCTCAAACTGCCGCACCGCCCAACGCCGGTAGCCCCAGGCGGCTACACAACCCACAAGCAAACCCAACGCCGCTATGCCGTGGCCCGTAGCCCACACAGGGATGGGAAAGTTGAGCCCACCCTTGCTGAGGAAAAACGGGCCCACCTGCCAGGGCTCGTAGCTGGCGGGCAACGTTTCGGTCAGCAACAGGTACCAGGTCAGCAACTGCAGCAAGATCGGCACGTTGCGGAACATCTCCACATAGGCCGAGCACAACCCCCGCACCAGCGCGTTGCGCGAAAACCGCCCCACCCCAAGCGCCGTGCCCAGCAGAGTGGTCAGCACAATGCCGATGACAGCGACCCGCAGCGTGTTGACCACGCCCATCAAAAAGGCCCGCCAGTAGGGCTCGTTGGAGTCAAACGGGTACAGGCCTTCGCCAATGTCAAAACCCGCAGGCTGGGTCAGAAAGTCGAACCCGCTCTGGATGCCGCGCACCTGCATGTTGTGCATGGTGTTCTTGGCCAGAAACCAGAGCACAAGGCCAATCAGCCCCACAGCAAGCACTTGGTAGATCAGGCCCCGGAACGCCTGGCTGCGCCAGGACCAGGAACGTTTTTTGGGAGGAAGGCGGGGTGGTGGCATGCCAGCTCAATCAAGGACGATGGAACCCACACACTCCCCCGTCTCCGCGGGAGGTGCAGCCAGACGAGGCGCTCCGCCCATCTGGGGCGGGGCAGCCTCGCAATCAATCATGAAATCTGAACATCTCCCGCAGAGCCCAGGGGCCCGCGGGGGTCATCCATTGCCACAGCAGCACAGCTGCTGTGTGGTTGCGCTGTAGCGTTCTGCGGCGATCAGCGAATGGGGAAGGCGTACATCAGGCCTTCCTTGTTCCACTGATTGTTCAGGCCGCGGGGCAGAGCCAACGCCGACTTGGGGCCCACGTTGCGTTCAAAGATTTCACCGTAGTTGCCGGTGGTCTTGATAGCGCGCGCCATCCAGTCACGCTCCAGGCCCAGCAGCTTGCCCGTGTCTTCAGTGGTGCCCAAGATGCGCTGCACCACGGGGTCCGCATTGGTCTTCATCTGTTCCAGATTGGCTTGGGTGATGCCATATTCTTCGGCTTCGATCAGGCCGTAGACCACCCACTTGACGATGGCAAACCACTCGTCATCGCCACGGCGCACCATGGGGCCCAGGGGCTCTTTGGAGATGAGTTCGGGCAGGATCAAATGCTCTGCCGGGTCTTTGGCTTCCTTGTTGCGCACCGACGCCAGGCCCGACGCATCGGTGGTGTAGGCAATGCATCGGCCCGCAAAGTAGGCGCCGGTGGCAGCTTCTACCTTTTCAAACACCACGGGCTTGATGGCCAGGTTGTTGGCCTTGGAATAGTCGGTCAGATTCTTTTCAGTGGTGGTGCCGGACTGCACGCACACGGTCTGGCCCTTGAGCTGCTTGGCGCTTTTGATCTTGCTCTTGGTGGGCACCATGAAGCCTTGGCCGTCGTAGTAGGTGACCGCCGTTTGGTGCAGGCCGAGCGATGCGTCGCGCGTGAGCGAGAACGTGGTGTTGCGCGAGAGCACATCCACCTCACCCGACTGCAGGGCCGTGAAGCGCTGCTGTGCGTTCAGCGGCACATATTTGACTTTCTCCCCGTCGCCCAAAACCGCCGCAGCCACTGCGCGGCAGACATCCACATCCAGCCCCGACCACTTGCCGTTGGAGTCTGCGGCCGAGAACCCGGCCAGGCCGGTATTGACGCCACATACCACCTGACCACGGGACTTGATACCGTCCAGCGTCTTGCCGGCATGCGCGGGGGCGGCCGCAAAAGCGGCAACTGTCGCCAGACAGGCTGCTGCGATGCGGAAGGGGGATTTGTTCATAACGGGTTCTCTCCAAAAACAAGAATGGAATGCACGACCTTGAACCGCTGCCATGCGCGTTCTTGGTGCCGAACCCGGACCTTAACGACACGCCCCCCCAAGGGGCATCGGGGTTTACGCGGGTCGTTGCCAGCCCTTGGTGCGCCTTGCGCCACGCTATTTACGCGCAGTGGGCAAAGATTGGAGTTGCGGCAGCAGCCAGTTCAATCCAACAATTTTTGCAAGAACTGTGCCTGCCCCATCTGCGGGTCGAGCGCATAGGCCGCGAAACCTTCGCGCGCATAGGCGCGCAGTGCGCTGTGGTTGCCCGGCAGGACTTCCATGGTGAGCTTGCAGGCCCCACGCTCCCGCGCAATGCCCTCTACAACCTGCAGCATGCGCTGCGCAATACGGTGGCCGCGCCATGCAGGCACCACCACCACGTCGTGTACGTTGACGAGCGGTTTGCAAGCGAAGGTGGAGAAGCCTTCGAAGCAGTTGACCAAGCCCACGGGCGATGGCCGGTTCGGCGCGCCCGCATCGTCTTCTGCCCATGCCATCACGCTGAAGGCGTCCGTGCGCTGGAGCAGCGCCTGGGCAAGGCCTTTTTTAACTTCCACACGCAGAGGCTCACCGCCGCCCGCCACATCTTGCGCATAACCATCCAGCAGTTCGACCAACGCGGCTGCGTCGTGGGGATTGGCGTAGTCCACACGGCGAATGGTCACGTTGGCGTGGTCGGCGTTGAGAGGCATACAGGACTTGGACTGAGTGGTTGAAATATCGAGCCTATCCCGTCTGGGTGCTCCATGGATGCGCCGGAGGACTCGACCAGAAGCCAGAAAGCGCTGGCCCGTCAGCCCGCCCGGGCCGCGTCTGCCAACCGCTGCGCACAGGTGCTGGCCACTTGCGCGTCGCGCGCCTCCACCATCACCCGCAGCAACGGCTCGGTGCCACTGGCGCGAATCAGCACCCGGCCCGATGTGCCGAGTTCCTTTTCGACGGCTTGGGTGGTATCGGCCAACACGCGGTTGGACTTCCAATCTTGCCCCGGGGGCAGCCGCACATTCAGCAGCACCTGTGGGTACAACGTGATCTCTGCCAACAGTTGCGCCAACGTGCGGCCGCTGCGCACACAGGCTTGCAGCACCTGCAGAGCACTCACCAGGCCATCGCCCGTGGTGTGGCGGTCCAGGGCCAGCAGGTGGCCCGACCCTTCTCCGCCCAACACCCACTGGTGGCGCGCGAGTTCTTCGAGCACATAGCGGTCGCCCACCTTGGCGCGCACAAATTTCACGCCGCGCGCCTGAAGCGCCACTTCTACCGCCATGTTGGTCATCAGCGTGCCCACAACACCCGGCACGTGCTCGTCGCGCCCCATGCGGTCGGACGCCATGAGGTACAGCAGCTCATCACCGTTGTACAGGCGCCCGGCGGCATCAACCACCTGCAAACGGTCTGCATCACCATCCAGGGCAATGCCGAAATCCGCGTGGTTGGCGCGCACCGCCCGCACGAGCGCGTCGGGGTGTGTGGCACCGACTTCGTGGTTGATGTTGAGGCCGTCCGGCGCACACCCTATCGACAACACCTCGGCGCCCAGCTCATGGAACACCTTTGGCGCCACCTGGTAGGCCGCACCATGCGCAGCGTCCACCACAATCTTGAGCCCTTTCAAGGTCAGGTCGTGCGGAAAGGTGCTCTTGCAAAATTCAATGTAGCGGCCCGCCGCATCGTCCAGGCGCCGCGCTTTGCCCAGGCTGGCCGAGTCGGCCCACACAGGGGGTTCGCTCAATGCGGCCTCTACCGCAAGCTCCCACGCATCGGGCAACTTGGTGCCTTGCGCGCTGAAGAACTTGATGCCGTTGTCGGGGAAAGGGTTGTGGCTGGCGCTGATGACGACCCCCAAGCTGGCACGCTGCGCACGTGTCAGGTAGGCCACCCCCGGTGTGGGCAATGGGCCCAGCAACACCACATCGACCCCCGCAGAGTTGAAGCCAGACTCCAGCGCGCTCTCCAGCATGTAGCCCGAAATGCGCGTGTCTTTGCCAATCAGCACCGTGGGACGGTCCTCGGTGCGGCGCAAAACGCGGCCGACGGCATGGGCCAGTCGCAAAACAAAATCTGGCGTGATGGGCGGCTGCCCCACCGTGCCGCGAATGCCATCGGTTCCAAAATACTGACGTGTCATGTTGTAGCGCCTCCTCGTGTCATTTTCGTTGTTTGTTGCGGGTCACCGGAGGGTGCCGTCGATGCATGGGGGTCAAAACGTCAGATCAATTGTCAAGAATTCCAAACAGCAAACATTCGGTCGGTCAGTGGGTCAGTGGGTCAGTGAGTCGGTCCATCCGCACGCTGCATGGCCATCCACACGGCCAGAGCCGCCACCGTCTCGCGCACATCGTGCACCCGCACGATGGAAGCACCGCGCTCCACGGCAAGCACAGCCGCCGCCACGCTGGGCACCATGCGATGGTCAACATCAAGCCCCGTCACGGCACCCAGAGAAGACTTGCGAGACCACCCAGCCAGCAAAGGGTAGCCGACAGACTTCAGCGCAGCCTGCTTGGCCAATAGCTCAAAGTTCTGCTCGACTGTTTTGCCAAACCCAATGCCCGGGTCCAGAACAATTCGAGCCTTTTCGACCCCTAGCGCTTGCAGTTCAAGCGCTGATAGCTCTAAAAAAGATAGCACTTCAGTGACTACATCTCCCGCCATAGGCGCCACTTGCATGGTCTGAGGATCTCGGTGCATGTGCATCAGGCACACCCCACACCGCGGATGCGCCGCAACGACCGCCGCGGCCCCTGGCTGACGCAGCGCCCAGATGTCATTGACGATGTCTGCACCCAGGTCCAGGACAGCTTGCATGACCTCGGGCTTGTAGGTATCTACTGAAATGGGCACACCCAGCGTGACGGCGTCGCGGACCAAGGGGACCACACGCGCCAGCTCGTTTTCGAGCGACACCGCCGGACTTCCAGGGCGGGTGGATTCACCGCCAATGTCCAGAATGTCGGCACCTTCCTTCAGCAGTTGTTCGCAATGGCGTAGAGCGCCCATCGAAGAGCCATGGCGTCCGCCGTCCGAAAACGAATCCGGCGTGACATTGACGATGCCCATGACTCTGGGGCGCGTCAGGTCAATGGAAAAACGAGCGGTCTGCCAGATCATGAATGCAATGAAAGGTGCCAAAAGCTCCAGTAAAGAGCATGGGAGCAGAGAAAAAGACAACGACCAGTGGCCATCGACCAGCCGACTAACTAACCGATCACCAACCACACACGCCCATGAAAAACGGGGCACAAGGCCCCGCTGGAACGGCTTTTACCCTGTCGGCCTTCAAGCAGCCGTGGGTGCGGGGTCCGTTGCCACCGCAGGCGTACCGCCGCTGGAGTTGTCACCGCCCGAGGAGGGGGGCGTGCGCGGTGTCCAGTCCTTGGGAGGACGGGGCTCCTTGCCGGCCATGATGTCATCCAGCTGCTCTGTATCGATGGTTTCCCATTCAAGCAGGGCTTTCGCCATGGCGTGCATCTTGTCGCTGTTCTGTTCGATCAGGCCACGAGCCAGGTTGTACTGCTCGTCGATGATGCGGCGAACTTCCATGTCCACCTTTTCCATGGTCTGCTCGCTCATGGTGGTGGTTTTGGTCACCGAGCGGCCCAGGAAGACTTCGCCTTCGTTTTCTGCATAGACCATGGGGCCCAGGGCGTCCGTCATGCCGTAGCGGGTGACCATGTCACGCGCAATGTGCGTTGCCCGTTCGAAGTCGTTGCTGGCACCGGTGGTCATCTGGTTCATGAACACTTCTTCGGCAATGCGACCACCAAACAGCATGCTGATCTGGTTGAGCATGTATTCGCGGTCATAGCTGTAGCGGTCCTGCGCGGGCAGGCTCATCGTCACGCCCAGGGCACGGCCGCGGGGAATGATGGTGACCTTGTGCACAGGGTCGCACTTGGGCAACAGCTTGCCGATGAGCGCGTGGCCGGACTCGTGGTACGCCGTGTTGCGGCGCTCTTCCTCAGGCATGACCATGCTCTTGCGTTCGGGGCCCATCAGGATCTTGTCCTTGGCCTTTTCGAAGTCTTGCATCTCCACGGTGCGCGCATTGCGGCGGGCAGCCATCAGGGCAGCTTCGTTGCAAAGGTTAGCCAAATCGGCACCGCTCATGCCGGGCGTACCCCGGGCAATGATGTTGGGTGCGACGTCCTGACCCACCGGGATCTTGCGCATGTGCACGTTCAGGATCTGTTCGCGACCACGAATGTCAGGCAGCGTCACGTACACCTGGCGGTCAAAACGGCCAGGGCGCAGCAGAGCGGCATCAAGAATGTCGGGGCGATTGGTAGCAGCCACCACGATCACACCCAGGTTGGTCTCAAAACCGTCCATCTCGACCAGCATCTGGTTCAGGGTCTGCTCGCGCTCGTCATTGCCACCACCGAGGCCTGCGCCACGCTGACGGCCTACAGCGTCAATTTCGTCGATAAAGATGATGCAGGGTGCGTTCTTCTTGGCGTTGTCGAACATGTCGCGTACACGGGCCGCGCCCACGCCGACGAACATTTCCACAAAGTCTGAGCCAGAGATACTGAAGAACGGTACCTTGGCTTCGCCCGCAATGGACTTGGCCAGCAAGGTCTTGCCAGTGCCGGGAGGGCCAACAAGCAGCAAACCCCGAGGAATGCGACCACCAAGCTTCTGGAATTTCTGGGGGTCTTTCAGGAAGTCCACGACTTCCTTCACTTCTTCTTTTGCCTCGTCACAGCCTGCCACATCGGCAAACGTCACCTGGTTGGTGTTTTCATCCAGCATGCGCGCCTTGCTTTTGCCGAAGCTGAAGGCACCGCCCTTGCCTCCGCCCTGCATCTGGCGCATGAAGTACACCCATACGCCAATCAGCAGCAGCATCGGGCCCCAGCTGACCAGCAAGGTCATGAGCAGGGAGCCTTCTTCGCGGGGCTTGACGTCAAACTTGACGTTGTTGTTGATCAGATCGCCCACAAGGCCACGGTCCAGGTAGGTAGCGGTCGTACGGATCTTGCGGTCGTCGTTAGTGACAGCCACGATCTCGGTGCCGCCCTGGCCTTCCTGGATGGTTGCGCTCTTGATGCGGTTGCTGCGGACTTCCTCCAGGAATTCCGAGTAGCCGACGTGGCCTGCGCTGGCTCCGGCACGGGTGTCAAACTGTTTGAACACCGTGAACAGCACCATGGCAATGACCAGCCACACGGCAATTTTTGAAAACCACTGATTGTTCAAGCGGGGCTCCAGTTGCGGAAAACAGAAAACGGACACACTGCCGTCATGGCACGCATGTGCGGCCCATTTTAGGTCTTTCAAGCCATGGGGCTACCCCTATTCCCCCTATCGGCCATGGAATCAACACGGACTTTGCCGCCGTATTTCACGGAATCTTGACCATTAGCAAGCCTATTGCGGCTGTTTTTTGAGCCCCATGCCCACCAAAAAAGTCTCCGAAGATTTGTCGCGCGAGGCCTTGGGCTTCACGGGTTTCACCACTTTGAAGGTCTGCTTGAAAAGCGTCACCAGATCGGAGTACCCGCTACCGTGGAAGAGTTTGACGACAAGGGCACCATCCGGTTTCAAATGGTTGCAAGCAAATTCAACCGCCAACTCGACCAGATGGGCAATCCGCGCAGCATCGGCCGATTCAATACCGGACAAGTTGGGCGCCATGTCCGACACAACGACATCCACCCCCTTGCTGCCGAGCGCCGCCTCCAAACGCTCCAGAACCTCCGCCTCACGAAAGTCACCATGGAGGTACGTGACGCCCTCAATGGGCTCCATGGGAATCATGTCCAAGGCGATGATGGTTCCATTGAGCTGACCCGCCGCAGCACCTGCTGGTGACATGCGCCTGCGCAGGTATTGACTCCAGGCGCCTGGGGTAGACCCTAAATCCACCACGGTGTAGCCGGGTTTGATGAGTCCCAGCTGTTCGTCGATTTCCTTGAGCTTGTAGGCCGCACGGGCTCGAAAACCCTCTTTTTGGGCCAACTTGACATAGGTGTCGTTGACGTGGTCGTTCAGCCACGCTTTGTTGACCTTCTTGCTTTGGGTTTTGACTTTCATTAATTCTTTCTTCCTGCCTCGATAATACGGCCCATGCCCCAAATTCAACTGACTCCCGCAGAGCGCCGGGAACAACGCGCCAACGCCCATCATCTCGACCCCGTGGTCATGGTCGGCGGCGATGGACTGACTCCCGCCGTCCAAAAGGAAATCGACGCTGCCTTGAACGCCCACGGATTGATCAAGGTGCGCGTATTCAATGATGATCGTGCCGCCCGTGAGCTGATGTACCAGCAGCTCACCTCGGAACTCAGCGCTGCACCTATCCAACATATCGGCAAACTGCTGGTGCTGTGGCGCCCCCAGCCGATCAAGGAACGCACCGTGGACGAAGACCGCATGCCAGGCCCGCGCGACGTCAAGGTGCTCAAATACAGCAAGCGCGCCGGCCAGCGCCCCGAGGTCAAACAGCTGCGCGTGCTCGGTAACCAGCGCCTGACGCCCGGCGGCCAAGTCAAGCGGGCCAAGAAGCCCAAGCTCAAGTCCATCAAGAAGCGCCAGGCGGACTGATGGCTCCAGCGGCAGCCCCCGCCAGCACGGCCCGCACTCGCCACATCCTGTGCATGAAGTGGGGCACAAAGTACGGCCCCGAGTATGTCAACCGGCTCTACGCCATGGTACGCCGGCATCTGACTGGCGATTTCCATTTTGTCTGCCTGACTGATGACAGCACGGGTATCCGTAGCGAAGTGAGCTGCCTGCCCATTCCTGCCCTTGATCTTCCGCCCGGCATCCCCGAGCGCGGCTGGACCAAGCTGGCAACTTTCAGCGCCGACCTGCACGGTCTGACTGGCACGGCCTTGTTTTTGGATGTCGACGTAGTCATCACCGGCAGCTTGGATGGATTTTTTACTGAGCCCGGTGAGTTCCTGATCATCCACGACTACAAGCGACCATGGCGCGTCACCGGAAACTCATCGGTTTATCGGTTTGAGTTGGGTGCCCATCCCGACGTACTGGAGCACTTTCGGGGCAATTTCGCCGAAATCCGCGCACAGTTTCGCAATGAGCAAGCCTACCTGTCCGACTTTTTGCACAAGCAAGGCAAACTGCAGTACTGGCCTGAAACCTGGTGCCCAAGCTTCAAATACCACGGGATACCGCGCTGGCCCACCAACTATTGGCGGCGGCCGTTTGTGCCCGTGGATGCCCGTATCGTGATTTTCCACGGGGAATGCAATCCACCAGATGCCTTGGCCGGACGCCGCAATCGCCGCTTTCGCTACATCCGACCGGCGACATGGGTCGCAGAGCATTGGCACGAATAGAGCGGCGCAGAACAGCAGCACCGCCACAAAACGCGCCTGGCCCCATATGTCCCTTGTAGCCCCATCAATTGGCTGGCTCGGATTCAGTTTCGAATTCGACGCTTTGCGATGGATCGTGGTGCAGCGTGCGCCAGAGAACCGCCAGCGCACAGCACCACTGCAGCCCATACATCACGGTACCAACGCTGTGCCACAAGCGCAGGTCTTGCCTCGCCACGATGCGCGGTGCCACGCCAAACTGGGTAAGCAATGCCAACAGCAACCCACCCAGTATAAAAACCATAGCAGCCTGCGCCCACGGGTCCTGCGCTAGAGCGTATTTTGGCTTGGAAATCAACAAAAGCCCAAGACAACACGCCGCGGCCACCCAGGTTTGCGCAGCAAACAGTTTGGCCGCCATGAAACCTGCCAAGGCGGGCGAAGGCAGGTGGGCGAACAGAAGAGGCACCACCAAAAAACCGGTGGTGGTCAAGCTACCCCACCAAAGGGCAGCAATCAAGGCTGGCAGACGGTGGCGCATGCCCGGCTCGTGGTTCAAAGGTAGCTGACCGCCACGACTTCGTAGCGGCGGACGCCGCCAGGGGCTTGCACCTCAGCGGTGTCACCTTCTTCCTTGCCGATCAAGGCGCGGGCGATGGGGCTGGAAATATTGATAAGGCCCTGCTTCAGGTCCGCCTCATCCTCGCCCACGATCTGGTACGTCACGGTTTCGCCGGATTTGGCATCTTCCAATTCAACCGTCGCGCCAAAAACGACTTTGCCACCACCGTCCACGCCGCTTGGGTCAATCACCTGCGCCACAGACAGCTTGCCCTCAATCTCCTGAATACGCCCTTCAATAAAACCCTGGCGATCTTTAGCCGCGTCGTAGTCGGCGTTCTCACTCAGATCGCCCTGTGCGCGCGCTTCGGCAATTGCCGTGATGACAGCAGGACGCTCCACGGTCTTGAGACGGTGAAGCTCTTCCTTGAGTTTTTCAGCGCCGCGCTTGGTAATGGGAAT
Organism: Acidovorax sp.; assembly: GCF_046291265.1. Taxonomy (GTDB): domain Bacteria; phylum Pseudomonadota; class Gammaproteobacteria; order Burkholderiales; family Burkholderiaceae_C; genus Acidovorax. The sequence goes on from NZ_JBKBTV010000007.1 coordinate 86,720, forward strand.
GGTGGCCATGGTTATCAGTCTCCATAAATCAGGACAGCAGCAGCGCCAAAGTGCTGCCACCGTTGGGTCCACCTGCATGGCTTACTGCCAGCAAGGTATTCACGACCCTACAAAAGGAAACCGCCGCGCGTTGCCGCGCGGCGGTGTCTGTTCAAGCGAAGATTATGCCGCCTTTACCGGTGCTTACGCCACCAGTTGGGCATGCAGCTCCTGCACCGAGTACACGTCCAGGTTGTCGAGGTACTTCATGCCTTCCACGGCCGCTTCGGCGCCGAAGATGGTGGTGAAGGTGGTCACCCGGGCCAGCAGCGACGAGGTGCGGATGGCGCGTGAATCGGCGATCGCGTTGCGGCGCTCTTCCACGGTGTTGATGACCATCACGATCTCGTTGTTCTTGATCATGTCCACGATGTGCGGGCGGCCTTCGGTCACCTTGTTGACCACCTTGACCGGCACGCTGGCCGCTTCGATGGCCGCTGCCGTGCCCTTGGTGGCCACGAGCTCGAAGCCCAGGGCCACGAGCTGGCGTGCGATGTCGACGGCGCGCGGCTTGTCGGCGTTCTTCACGGTGAGGAACACCTTGCCCGAGGTGGGCAGCTTGGTGCCCGCGCCGAGCTGGCTCTTCACAAAGGCTTCGCCGAAGGTCTTGCCCACGCCCATGACTTCGCCGGTGGACTTCATCTCGGGGCCGAGGATGGTGTCCACGCCGGGGAACTTCACGAAGGGGAACACGGCCTCCTTCACGCTGAAGTACGGCGGCGTCACTTCCTTGGTGATGCCCTGCGAGGCCAGCGTCTGGCCGGCCATGCAGCGTGCCGCCACCTTGGCCAGTTGGATGCCCGTGGCCTTGCTCACGAAGGGCACCGTGCGCGAGGCGCGGGGGTTCACTTCGAGCACGTAGATCACGTCCTTGCCATCGACTTCCTGGATGGCGAACTGCACGTTCATCAGGCCCACCACGCTCAGGCCGTCGGCCATGGCGGCGGTCTGGCGCTTGATCTCGTCGATGGTGGGCTGCGACAGGTAGTACGGGGGCAGCGAGCAGGCGGAGTCACCGCTGTGCACGCCGGCCTGTTCGATGTGCTCCATCACGCCACCGATGAAGGTGACGCCCGCGGAGTCGCGCACGCAGTCCACGTCGCACTCGATGGCGTTGCTCAGGAAGCGGTCCAGCAGCACAGGCGAGTCGTTGCTCACCTTGACGGCTTCGCGCATGTAGCGCTCCAGGTCACGCTGCTCGTGCACGATTTCCATCGCGCGGCCGCCCAGCACGTAACTGGGGCGCACCACCAGCGGGTAGCCCAGGGCGGCGGCCTTTTCCAGGGCCTCGGGCTCGGTACGCGCCGTGGCGTTGGGCGGCTGGCGCAGGCCCAGCTCACCCAGCAGCTTCTGGAAGCGCTCGCGGTCTTCGGCCGCATCGATCATGTCGGGGCTGGTACCGATGATGGGCACGCCTTCGGCTTCGAGGCCCAGGGCCAGCTTCAAGGGCGTCTGGCCGCCGTACTGCACGATCACGCCGACCGGCTTTTCCTTGTCCACGATTTCGAGCACGTCCTCGAGCGTCACGGGCTCGAAGTAAAGGCGGTCGGAGGTGTCGTAGTCGGTGGAGACGGTCTCGGGATTGCAGTTGACCATGATGGTCTCGTAGCCGTCCTCGCGCATCGCCAGCGCCGCGTGCACGCAGCAGTAGTCGAACTCGATGCCCTGGCCGATGCGGTTGGGGCCACCGCCGAGCACCATGATCTTCTTGTTGCTGGTCGGCTCTGCCTCGCATTCGGCGACGCCCCCATAGGTGGCAGCTTCGTAGGTGGAATACAGGTACGCCGTGTCGGTAGCGAACTCGGCCGCGCAGGTGTCCACGCGCTTGTACACGGGACGCACCTTGAGTGCGCGGCGCGCTTCGCGCACAGCCTTTTCCGTGGTCTTGAGCAGCTTGGCCAAGCGGCGGTCGGAGAAGCCCTTTTGCTTGAGCGTGAGCAAGGTGCCAGCATCGAGCGCCGCCAGGGCGCCCTCGCCCTTTTCAGCGGCCAGCTTGTCGATGTCGAGTTCGATCTTCACGATCTGCTCGATCTGCACCAGGAACCAGCGGTCGATCTTGGTCAGCTCGAACACTTCGTCCACCGACAGGCCCATCGCAAAGGCATCGCCCACGTACCAGATGCGCTCGGGGCCGGGCTCGCCCAGTTCCTTTTCGAGCACTTCACGGTCCTGGGTCTTCTCGTTCATGCCGTCCACGCCCACTTCCAGGCCGCGCAGGGCTTTCTGGAAGGATTCCTGGAAGGTGCGGCCCATGGCCATCACTTCACCCACGGACTTCATCTGCGTGGTCAGGCGGCTGTCGGCGGTCGGGAACTTCTCGAACGCGAAACGCGGGATCTTGGTGACCACGTAGTCGATGGACGGTTCGAACGAGGCCGGTGTGACGCCGCCCGTGATCTCGTTGCGCAGCTCGTCGAGCGTGTAGCCCACGGCCAGCTTGGCAGCGACCTTGGCGATGGGGAAACCCGTGGCCTTGGAGGCCAGCGCCGAGGAGCGCGAAACGCGCGGGTTCATCTCGATCACGACCATGCGGCCGTCCTGGGGGTTGATCGAGAACTGCACGTTGGAGCCGCCCGTGTCCACCCCGATCTCGCGCAGCACCGCCAGCGAGGCGTTGCGCATGATCTGGTATTCCTTGTCGGTCAGCGTCTGCGCGGGCGCCACGGTGATCGAGTCGCCGGTGTGCACGCCCATCGGGTCCAGGTTCTCGATGGAGCAGATGATGATGCAGTTGTCCGCCTTGTCGCGCACCACTTCCATCTCGTACTCCTTCCAGCCGAGCAGCGACTCTTCGATCAGTAGCTCGTTGGTGGGCGAGGCTTCCAGGCCGCGCTTGCAGATGGTCTCGAACTCTTCGGGGTTGTAGGCGATGCCGCCGCCCGTGCCGCCCAGCGTGAAGCTGGGGCGGATCACGGTGGGAAAGCCCACCTGCTTTTGCACGCCCCAGGCCTCTTCCATGCTGTGGGCGATGCCCGAGCGCGCCGAGCCCAGGCCGATCTTGGTCATCGCGTCCTTGAACTTCAGGCGGTCTTCGGCCTTGTCGATGGCCTCGGGCGTGGCGCCGATGAGCTCGACCTTGTACTTGTCGAGCACGCCGTGGTGCCACAGGTCCAGGGCGCAGTTGAGCGCCGTCTGGCCACCCATGGTCGGCAGGATGGCGTCGGGGCGCTCTTTGGCGATGATCTTCTCGACCGTCTGCCAGGTGATGGGCTCGATGTAGGTCACGTCGGCCGTGGCCGGGTCGGTCATGATCGTCGCGGGGTTGCTGTTGATCAGGATGACCTTGTAGCCCTCTTCGCGCAGGGCCTTGCAGGCCTGTACGCCGGAGTAGTCGAACTCGCAGGCCTGGCCGATGATGATCGGGCCAGCGCCAATGATGAGGATGCTTTTGATGTCTGTACGTTTTGGCATGTTGCGTCGATCATTTGATCGTAGGTTCGGCTGCCTGGGGGCTGGGAGTCGGGGTCAGAGCGGCCATATCTGAAGCGGGTGCGCGCCGCTCGGTCAGCTTGGCAAGCAGCGCCTGAACCCGAGCAGGAGGAAGGTTCTTTTGCATCAGCTGCAGCAGACCGTCGCCTTGGATCAGCGGGCGGAGAACTTCTTCTTCCGCGTCATAAAACGTGACTTCCCATTCCTGCAGCAGCTCGTCAAATTCGGCATCATCCAGCGTCTTGCCCTTGGCCACCAGGGTGACCAGCGGCATCGCCTTGTTGTCGATGAAGGCTTTTTTGTAGGGCTTTTGCTGCCAACGCTCGGCAAACCATTCCCGATGGGGCGATGGCAAGGTCAGAACTCGCTTGAAGATCGCTTTTTCCAGCGATGCGGCGGGGAAGCTGAACAGTTTCATGGCACGGCTCCTGCGGGGGCTTAACGGGCTTTGGCGGCGCGCATGGCGTCGGTGAAGCGCTCGAAAAGATAGCCAATGTCATGCGGCCCGGGCGATGCCTCGGGGTGACCCTGGAAGCAGAACGCTGGCTTGTCGATGTGCACAAGGCCTTGCAGGGTTCCGTCGAAAAGGCTCACATGGGTGGCACGCAGATTGGCGGGCAACGAATCCATGTCCACGGCAAACCCGTGGTTCTGGCTGGTGATGCTGACGCGGCCCGTGTCCAGATCCTTCACGGGGTGGTTGGCACCGTGGTGGCTATGGGTCATCTTGAACGTCTTGGCACCAGCAGCCAAAGCCATGATCTGGTGGCCCAGGCAGATACCAAACGTCGGCATGCCGCTGTCCACGATGGTGCGCGTGGCGTCGATGGCGTAGTCACAGGGCTCTGGGTCGCCAGGGCCGTTGGACAGAAACACCCCATCGGGCTTGAGCGCCAACACATCAGCAGCGGGCGTTTTCGCAGGCACTACGGTGACCTTGCAGCCACGCTCTGCCAGCATGCGCAGGATGTTCTTCTTCACCCCAAAGTCGTAGGCCACTACATGGAATTGCGGTTCGGCCAGTTCGCCGTACCCAGCACCCAGCTTCCACTCAGTCTGGGTCCAGTCATAGCGCTCAGCCGTGCTCACCACCTTGGCAAGATCCAAACCAGCCATGTTGGGAGCTGCTTTGGCTTTGGCGATGGCCTCATCAACCAGCGCCTGCGTCACTGCCTGCCCTGCTGCCAAGCCCACGATGGCACCATTTTGCGCGCCTTTGCTGCGCAACAGGCGGGTCAACTTGCGGGTGTCAATGTTGGCGATAGCAACCGTTTTTTCGCGCACAAGATATTGCGAGAGCGTTTCGGTTGAGCGGAAATTGCTGGCGATCAAAGGCAGATCTTTGATGATCAGGCCAGCGGCGTGGATCTTGTCGGCTTCGACATCCTCAGCATTGACACCGTAGTTGCCGATGTGCGGATACGTGAGCGTCACGATCTGCTGGCAATAGCTCGGGTCGGTGAGGATTTCCTGGTAGCCGGTGATGGAGGTGTTGAACACCACTTCGCCGACGGTGGTGCCGGTGGCACCAATCGAATTGCCGATAAAGACCGTGCCGTCTGCGAGCGCCAGGATGGCGGGCGGGAAGGTTCCCTGTAGAGACAAAAGCACTGGGTTCTCCGGATGGTTACGGTCGCCCGGCGCCTGCAGGCCGCTTGCAAATGATGTTTGCAATCGAGTGCCAGCGGCTGCTCTCAGATGGATTATTGCTTTGGGTGCGGTCGGGCGACGCTGTTGCGAGAAAAGCCCCCGATTATACCCCTCGGCCATTTAGCCCCATCAAACCGGACGACAAGTTGCCGAAGCCTGAGGCGTGCCGTCCAAAACCACCGTCGACAGGGCAGCTATTGAGGATAAAAGTCTCGGAGCCTGAGCCCGGCGTCTTCCATAGCGGTTGGAGCGCATTCAGGGCTTGGGACGTTGACTCGGCTTTCTACCGCCCTGCCCCACTCTGGTGCAGGCAAATCGCCGCTGCTGCGGCCACATTCAACGACTCCTCACCGCCAGGTTGGGCGATCCGAATCCGCATTGCAGCCCGGTCTTCCAAGGTGGCGGAAACGCCCTGCCCCTCGTGCCCCATGACCCAGGCGCAGGGCCAGGGCAATGCGGCACGGTGCAAAAACTCACCGGCATGCGAGCTGGTCACCAGCATGGGCAGCTGCAATGCCTGCAAATCATCTTCAGCAACGCCTTCTATCAAATCCAGTGCGAAATGCGCTCCCATGCCCGCGCGCAGGACTTTGGGCGACCAGAGCGCCGCACTGCCTTTGATGGCGACCACCTGACGAAACCCAAAGGCAGACGCGCTGCGCAGGATGGAGCCCACATTGCCTGCATCCTGCACCCGATCCAGCACCACGGTGCCCACATCGGATTGCAACAGGACGGGTTCTGGCATGTCGAGAACAAATCCCATGCGGGCGGGGGATTCCAGGCCGCTGATGTCCCCAAACAGTGCATCCGCCAGCACTATTACTTTAGTAGCTGCTCGCGCATATTCCACCTGCGCTAGAGGCCAAAAAGACTCTGAAAAAACTGAAATGGCAGGACGCAGCCCGCGGGCCATTGCTGCGCGGCACAGATGATCACCCTCCAGCCAGACACGCCCTTGTTTTCGGTAGGCCGTCGTGTCTTGCGCCAAGCGGCGCAAGTCTTTCACGAAAGGGTTCTCCCGCGAATGAATGGCGGTGACAAGCGAAGAAGTCATCGGAGGTACTGCTAGGAAAGGCTCAAGATGCGCTGGGCAACGGGGGCAAAGGAGCGGCGGTGGTGGATGCAGGCGCCATGCTCGCGCAGCGCCTCCATGTGCATCGCCGTGCCATAGCCCTTGTGCCCGGCAAATCCATACTCAGGAAACTCTGCGTCCACCTGCGCGCACCACCGGTCGCGATGCACCTTGGCCAGAATGGAGGCTGCAGAAATGGCGGGGATCAGCGCATCGCCCTTGATGATGGCTTCTGCGGGGATATCCAGCATGGGCAAGCGGTTGCCATCGACGAGCACCATCGCTGGCTTGAGCCGCAGGCCCAGCACCGCACGGCGCATCGCCAGGAGGGTGGCCTGCAGGATGTTGAGTTGATCAATCTCCTCCACACTGGCCTGCGCGATGCTGCAGCACAGCGCCTTGGCACGGATCTCGTCGTAAAGCTTGTCACGGCGCGCTGGGGTGAGCTTCTTGGAATCGGCCAGCCCTGCGATGGGCTTCAGGTCATCCAGAATCACGGCAGCAGCCACTACAGGCCCCGCCAATGGCCCCCGCCCAGCCTCGTCCACACCGGCGATCAGGCCCGGCGGATGCCATGGCAGGCACACCTGCTCAGGCAGCGGGGGAGAGGATTTTCTGGATCGCATCGGCGGCCAATTGAGGAGTGTTGCGTCGCAGGCTTTCGTGCAGTGCGGCAAAGCGCTGCTCCAGGGCTGCAATTTTCTGGGGATTATTGTGCCGCGCGTCCAACCATGCGAGGGCTGCGTCGCACAGGGCCTGCGGCGTGGCGGCGTCCTGAATCAGTTCTGGCACCACAAAATCGCGGCAGAGAATATTGGGCAAGCCCACCCAGGGCTGCAACTGCTTACGGCGCATGAGCCACCAGCTCAGGGGGTGCATGTGGTAGCCGATGACCATGGGGCGCTTGAAAAGTGCTGCTTCCAGCGTGGCAGTGCCGCTGGCAATCAACGTGGCGTCGCACGCAGCAAGCACGGCGTGGGACTGCCCCTCCACGATCTGTACAGCCTCCCCCAAGCCACACGCATTGGCTATCTGCGCGATTCGGTCGCGCAACGCGGGAACGGCGGGCACTACCAATTTAATAGCTGGTCGCGCTTGTCGAATAAGCGCTGCAGCCCTAAAGAAGGGTTGCGCTATGTATTCGACCTCTGAAGAACGGCTGCCCGGCAGAATGGCAAGCACCTCGTCCGACTCCTGAAGCCCAAGCTGCGCCCGGGCCGCCGCGCGGTCTGGCACCATCGGAATCACACCAGCCAGGGGGTGGCCCACATAGGTCGCGGCGATGCCATGCTGCGCCAAAAGGTCTGGTTCAAACGGGAAGATGCACAGAACGTGGTCCACACTGCGCCGGATCTTTTCAATTCTGTCCGCCCGCCAGGCCCAGATGGATGGACACACGAAATGCACCGTCTTGATGCCAGCGGCACGCAGATCTGCTTCAAGGCCCAGATTGAAATCTGGTGCATCCACCCCGATGAAAACATCCGGGCGATCCTTGAGCAGGCGCTCTCGCAGTTGCTTGCGGATGCCGAGCAACTCGCGCAGCCGGCGCAGCACTTCCATGCTGTAGCCGTGCACAGCGAGTTTTTCACTGGGCCACCAGGCGTCAAAACCCCGGCGTGCCATCTGGGGGCCACCAATACCGCAGGGCGTCAACCCCGGCCAATGGGCCTGCATCCCGTCGATCAGTAAGCCAGCCAACAAATCACCCGAAGTCTCGCCCGCCACCATGGCGACGCGGGGGGAAACAGTCATGAACCGCCCTCTCAGCGCGCAATGCCGCGCGTGGAGCCATCAAGAAAGGCCAGCACCAAGGCAATGTCGGTGGCCGCTTCGGGATGGGAGGATGGCAGCTCGCCCATGGCGGTGCGCGCAGCGTCCAGAGTCAACCCCTGGCGGTACAACACCCGGTGCATCTGCTTGATGCCCGCCACGCGCGCGGGCGAAAAGCCCCGGCGTCGCAGCCCCTCCAAATTGAGCCCCCGCACAGCCAGCGGGTTGCCGTCCACCATCATGAACGGGGGCACGTCCTGCGAAATGTGGCTCGCAAACCCCGCCATCACATGGGCACCCACTTTGACAAACTGGTGAATGCCTGTCAGCCCACCGATGATGGCCTGGTCTGCCACATGAACGTGGCCTGCCAGAGTGGCGTTGTTGGCCAGAATGGTCTGGTTGCCCACCAGACAATCGTGCGCTATGTGCACGTAGGCCATGATCCAGTTGTCGTCCCCGATGGTGGTCACGCCTTTGTCCTGCGTGGTCCCCAGGTTGAAGGTGCAGAACTCGCGGATGGTGTTGCGATTGCCGATGAGCAGTCGCGTGGGCTCGCCTGCGTATTTCTTGTCTTGAGGTGCCGCACCCAGCGAAGCGAACTGAAAAATGCGGTTGTCTTCACCAATGGTGGTGCGCCCATCAATCACGCAATGCGCTCCCACCGTGGTGCCGGGGCCAATCACGACATGGGGGCCGATCACGGTGTAAGGCCCTACGGTGACGGTGGGGTCCAGGCTGGCGCCAGCCGCAACCAGGGCAGTGGGATGAATATTGCTCACGATCCAACCGACCTAGGTCTTGTCAGCACCGCCCACATTGCGCATGGTGCACATGAGTTCAGCTTCGCAAGCCACTTCATCGCCCACACTGGCAACGCCCTTGAACTTCCAGATGCCACCCCGCACGCGGTCGATGGTGATCGCAAGGATCAGCTGATCGCCCGGCTCCACAGGGCGCTTGAAACGTGCGCCGTCGATCCCGACAAAGTAGTAGATATTGTTTTCGTCGGGCACCTTGCCCATGGCGTCAAATGCCAGCAGGCCTGCCGCCTGAGCCAGCGCTTCCAGGATGAGCACGCCCGGCATGACTGGGCGGCCCGGAAAGTGGCCCATGAAATAGGGCTCGTTGAACGTGACGTTCTTGATGGCCTTGATACGGGTGTTGCTCTCAAGCTCAATCACCTTGTCCACCAGCAGAAACGGGTAGCGGTGGGGCAGTTGCTTGAGAATTGCGTGAATATCCATCATCGAGTTGTTCTTCCGTTCATGCTGCTTTGAGAGCCTGCTCCAGCGCTTTGATGCGCTCGCGCAAGCTGTGCAGTTGTTTGAGTGTCGCAGCGTTTTTTTCCCAGCGCGCATTGTCGTCGATGGGGAACATGCCGGTGTATTGCCCAGGCTTGGTCAGCGAGCGGGTGACTACCGTTGCCGCCGATATGTGCACGTGATCGGCCATTTCGAGATGCCCCAGCACAATGGCGCCACCGCCTACTGTGCAGTGTGCGCCAATCGTTGCACTGCCTGCCACGCCCACACATCCGGCCATGGCCGAGTGTTTGCCAATGCGCACGTTGTGACCAATCTGGATGAGGTTGTCGAGCTTGACACCGTCTTCGATCACGGTGTCCTGCAGGGCCCCGCGGTCGATGCAGGTATTGGCGCCGATCTCGACGTCATCACCAATGCGCACGGCGCCCAGCTGTTCGATCTTGACCCACTGCCCGTTCTCCGGTGCAAAACCAAAGCCATCCGCCCCGATCACCACACCAGAATGGACAATGCAGCGCGCGCCGACATGGCAATCTTCGCCCACCGTGATGCGAGATTTGAGCACCGTCCCCGCCCCAATGTGTGCGCCACGCTCCACCACACAAAGGGGGCCAATGGTCGCGGAGGGGTGCACCTGGGCCGTCGCATCCACCACTGCGCTGGCATGAACGCCAACCGACACTGCGGGCGCATTGCGCTCGCGCCACAACTGGGTGGCGCGCGCAAAATAAACGTAGGGGTTGTCCGCCACGATGCACGCGCCGCGTGCCAACGCCACGTCGCGCATCGCGGGCGCCACAATGACACAGGCCGCCCGGGAGGCGGCCAGTTGCTGCTGGTAGCGGGGGTTGCTCAGAAAACTAAGGTCTCCTGGGCCAGCAACCTCCAGTGGCGCGATGCGGGAGATGGGAGTGTCATACCCCCCTCCTTCGAGCGAGCCACCGAGCGCATCCACGATGTGCCCGAGTAACAAGCTCACGCGCTACCCTCTTTATGCTGCGAATTACTTGACACCGGCGGCGGCATTCAGCGCCTTGATCACCTTGTCGGTGATGTCGTGCTTGGGGTTGATGTAAACGGCCTCTTGCAAGATGACGTCGTACTTCTCTGCCTCGGCCACTTGCTTCACCACCTTGTTGGCCCGCTCCAGAACCTGGGAGAGTTCCTCGTTCTTGCGTGCGGTCAGGTCTTCTTGAAACTCACGGCGCTTGCGCTGGAATTCACGGTCTTGGTCCACCAACTGGCGCTGCCGCGTCGTGCGCTGACTTTCGGCCATGGTGGGCGCCTCGCGCTCAAATTTTTCAGACGCCGTCTTCAGCGTGTTGCCCATGTCGAGCAACTCTTTTTCGCGGCGGGAAAACTCCTGCTCCAACTTGGCTTGCGCGGCCTTGGCCGTGTTGGCCTCGCGGAAGATGCGGTCGGTGTTGACAAAACCGGCTCTGAACTCTTGCGCTTGAGCGGGCGCTGCGATGGCAAGGGTGCCAAGCAACAGGGCCAAAGAAATATGGCGAGAAAAGGATTTCATTAGAAAGACGTTCCAATCTGGAATTGCAATTTTTGGATTTTATCGCCAGCGAACTTGCGCACTGGCTGCGCAAACGCTAAACGCAGTGGGCCCAGCGGGGAAATCCAGCTCAAACCCAGCCCGACAGAAGAACGCATGTCACTGAGAGTAACTTTGTCGTTCTCGCCGTACACATTACCCACATCAAAGAAGGTAAAGACCCGCAGAGTGCGGTCGTTCCCAGCACCCGGGAACGGAGCAATCAGCTCTGCATTGAGGGTGACTTTCTTGGGACCGCCCAGTGAGGCGCCCGTCACATCGCGCGGACCCAACGTGCCTTGGTCGAAACCACGCACCGACCCCAGACCACCCGAATAGAAGTTCTTGAACACCGGGAAGGGGCGGCCATTCATCCCCTTGCCAATGCCAAACTCCCCATTGAAGGCCACGGTAAAGCGCTTGTTCAGCGGAATGTACTGCTGGTACTGGTAGTTGGCACGCACATAACGCGCATCGCCTGCTACCGACCACTCTGAATTAAGGCGCTGGTAACGCCCCGAATTGGGCGCCAGGGCACTGTCACGGTCATCGCGGGACCAACCAATGGTCAGAGGGATTGACGTGCTGCTGTAGCCAAACTGGTCGGCATAAGCGAGGTAGGTCGCTGGAATATTGGTACCCGGCTTGATCTTGGTCTGCTCCAGCCCGCCCCCAAAAAACACGGTATCGGTTTCGCTGAAAGGCACACCAAACCGCACCGATGTGCCGGTGGTTATCAGTTCGTAGTTGCCGCCCTGGTCTTCATACGGCTTGTCTGTGCGGTAGTAAACGTCCAGCGTGCGCGAAATACCTTCAGGCGTGAAGTACGGGTTGGTGGTGCTGAAAACCAGCGTACGACGGTACTTGCTGGTGTTGACATCAATCCCGAGGTAATTGCCTGAGCCAAAAATATTTTCCTGCTTGATACCGAACGAAAGCGCTACCTTTTCCGCGCTGGAAAAGCCCACACCCAGTTGCAAAGAACCCGTTGGCTTCTCTGCCACGTTGATCACCAGATCCACCTGATCGGGCGAGCCGGGCACCTCCTGGGTCTCCACATTGACTTCGGTGAAGAAACCCAGCCGATCCACCCGGTCACGAGAAATGCGAATTTTCTCGCCGTCGTACCAAGAGGCTTCGTACTGGCGGAACTCCCGGCGAATCACCTCGTCGCGCGAGCGGTTGTTGCCACTGACGTTGATGCGGCGCACGTAGGCGCGGCGTGCGGGCTCAGCCTGCACCACAAACGTGACGCGGTTGTTTTCGCGGTCAATCTCAGGCACCGCTTCCACACGCGCAAAAGCAAATCCGAACCGCGCAAAATACTCCGAGAACGCCTTGGTGGTCTCGGTCACCTGGTCGGCGTTGTAGGGCTCGCCTGGGCGAATCGTGACCAGTGACTTGAACTCGTCTTCGCGGTCCAGGTAGTTGCCTTCCAGCTTCACGCCAGACACCACAAAACGTTCGCCTTCGGTCACATTGACGGTGATGGAGATATCTTGCTTGTCAGGCGAGATAGCGACCTGTGTGGAGTCCACACGAAACTCCAGGTAGCCGCGCTGCAGGTAGTAAGAGCGCAGGGTTTCCAGATCGGCATTGAGCTTGGCGCGCGAGTAGCGGTCTGATTTGGTGTACCAGCTGAGCCAGCCACCCGTGTCCTGGTCAAACAGCCCTCTCAGTGTGGATTCGCTGAAAGCCTTGTTGCCCACCAGGCGCACTTCCTTGATGCGGGCCGGGTCGCCTTCCACCACGGTAAAGGTCAGATTGACACGGTTGCGCTCAATGGGCGTTACCGTTGTGACGACTTCTGCACCATAGAGGCTCTTGTTGATGTACTGGCGCTTGAGTTCTTGTTCAGCGCGATCCGCCAGCGCTTTGTCGTAGGGGCGACCTTCGGTCAGCCCAACGTCCCGCATGGCTTTCTTGAGCGCGTCCTTGTCAAACTCGCGCGCGCCCGAAAAATCTACATCAGCGATGGTCGGGCGTTCTTCGACGACGACCACCAGCACATTGCCGCTCGCCTCCAAACGCACGTCTTTGAAAAGACCCAGGCCGAAAAGCGCTCGAATGGCTGCAGCGCCTTTTTCGTCGTTGTAGTCGTCGCCCACACGCAAGGGCATAGAGGCAAACACCGTGCCGGGCTCCACGCGTTGCAGGCCCTCGACGCGGATATCCTGCACCTTGAAAGGCTCCAGAGCCCATGCCGCATTGGCGGCAAAAATCATGGCTGCAATGGCCGATGCGGTACGCACGCCCAGGCGATTGATGTGTTTTTTCATGAGTGAAGCTGAAGCCGCAGTTGCAGGGCAAGCGCGGCAAAAGTGTTAGCCAAAGAGCCGGGTGACATCGTTGAACAGGGCTATGGACATCATGAGAAGCAGCACTGCAACGCCTGCGCGCTGCAGACGCTCCATCCATGCATCCGACACCCCCCTGCCCGTCACTCCCTCCCAAAGATAATACATCAGGTGCCCGCCGTCCAAGACAGGCAGCGGGAGCAGGTTGAGCACGCCCAGACTCACGCTGATCAACGCAAGGAAAACAAGGTACTGCGTCAGTCCGAGGCTTGCTGAACGCCCTGCATAGTCGGCAATCGTCAGGGGGCCGCTCAGGTTCTTGAGCGATGCCTCACCAATGACCATGCGCCCCATCATGCGCAGCGTCAGAATCGATACATCCCAGGTTTTGACGACGCCCGCCCACGCGCCCTCAAACACACCGTATTCCACCGTGACAAATTCAGGCGCTGCGCCCACATAAGCACCGATGCGCCCCACCGTAGCACCCAACTCGGCCTTGGCCTCGGGCAAGACGTCCAGCGTCACCACCTGCCCTGCACGCTCGATGCGCCAGGGTTGGACCAATGGCTCGGTCCCACGGACGGACTGGCGGATCAGCTCTCGCAGTTGCTGTCCATCCACTACATCGGTATTGCCCAGTTTGAGAACCACGTCTCCCTGGCGCAATCCCGCGCGCTCCGCCGCGCTGCCAGACATCACTTCACCCAGAACAGGGCGTGTCCATGGACCCAAGATGCCGATCTTGCGGAACAACTGGGCATCGGCCTCCCGGGTGTCGATCCGCGACATATCCAGAAGAATTTCACGGTGAGATGCGCCCGGTTGCGGCTGCACGTCCAGCCGCACCGTCACGCCTTCGAGCGCGCCCCGCGTCAGCAGCCAGCGAAGGTCTTCAAAGGACCGGACTGTCTCCATGTCGTCCGAGCCGAGTGCAGCGCGCTCCACCAGCTCTCCACCCCGCAAGCCTGCGCTTTGCGCAATAGAGCCCGCTACGGGGCTGGCCAGCAAGGCCTTGGGCTCTTCCACCCCATTCCAGTTGACCAGCGAATACAACAATACGGCGAGTAAAAGGTTGGCGATAGGCCCCGCCGCCACAATGGCAGCCCGAGAACGCAAGGGCTGGATATTGAAAGCCAGGTGGCGCTCTGCATCGGATACAGGCGCTTCGCGCTCGTCCAACATCCGTACATAGCCGCCCAGCGGAAATGCGCCCAGCACAAACTCTGTGGGCGAACCCTTGGGTCGCCAAGTGAGCAAAGGCTTGCCAAAACCCACAGAGAACCGCAGCACCTTGACACCACAGGCTACGGCCACCCGATAGTGCCCGTACTCATGCACGGCAATCAGAAGGCCAAGGGCCACGATGAAGGCAACAAGGGTCAACAGCATGGGTGAAGTGTTCCGTAGATCAACAAGGGCATTCAGCGATGCTCAGGCAGCCAGAAGGCCTGCCGCGTGCTCTGCAGCGCTTCGTGCCTGGGCGTCCAGGTCCAGCAAGGCTTCGAGCGAATCTGGCTTAGAGGGCGACACGGCGTCCAAAGTTGCAAGGTTGACCGCATGAATATGGTCAAAACGCAGTTTCCCCAGCAAAAAGGCCCCCACCGCCACCTCGTTGGCTGCGTTCAGAACCGCCGTGGTCCCCTCAGCAGCCTTCAGCGCTTGCCACGACAAGTGCAGACCAGGAAAGCGTACCGCATCAGCATCTTCAAAGGCCAGCGCGGTCAAGGTTGAAAAATCCAGCGTGCTGGCGCCGCTGGCTATGCGCTCAGGCCATGCCAGGCCACAGGCAATGGGCACGCGCATGTCGGGCGTACCGAGCTGCGCCAGGATCGAGGCATCCTTGAACTGCACCATCGAATGGATGATTTGCTGCGGATGGATGACCACCTTGATCTGATCGGGGTGCAGGTCAAACAACCAGCGCGCCTCGATCACTTCAAGCGCCTTGTTCATCATGGTGGCGGAATCGACGGATATCTTGCGCCCCATCGAAAAGTTGGGGTGCGCGCAGGCTTGCGCTGGAGTGATGTCGGCCAGTGTGGCGGGGTCGCGCTGGCGAAACGGGCCACCAGACGCCGTCAACAAGATGCTATCCACCCGCTCGGGCCAGGTGGCGGGGTCTTCGGGCAGGCATTGAAAGATGGCGGAGTGTTCACTGTCGATGGGCAAAAGCGTCGCCCCGCCGTCGCGCACTGTTTGCATGAACAACCAGCCCCCCACGACCAACGCCTCTTTGTTCGCCAGCAAAAGCCGCTTGCCCGCGCGCGCCGCTGCCAGACAGGGCGACAGGCCCGCAGCGCCCACAATGGCCGCCATCACCGCATCCACATCCGCGTGGGACGCTATTATTTCAAGAGCATCTTGCGCTTGCAGGACAAGCGTTGGAAGGCTATTTGACTCTAATTTTTCAGCCAGAAGCCGTGCGTGGGGTGCACTGGCCATCACCGCATACCGAGGGCGAAACTGAGCGCACTGCGCCAGCATCAGGTCCACCTGGGTGGCAGCGCTGAGCGCAAACACCTCAAAGCGCTCAGGATGGCGGGCCACCACATCCAGCGTGCTGGTACCAATGGAGCCCGTAGACCCCAGAACCGTAATTCGTTGTTTCATCATTGCGCCGTCAGACTCGTCAGCATCATCGCCAAGGGCAGCGTCGGCAACAGCGCGTCCACCCGATCCAGCACACCGCCATGGCCTGGCAACAGCCCACTGCTGTCCTTGACCCCCGCGCTGCGCTTGATCAGCGACTCCACCAGGTCGCCCGACACGCTCATGGCAACCATGAACAGCGCGGCGATCACCAGCAACCACCAACCCGGTTGCGCCATGCGGGTATAGAAGCTTGGCACCGTCGCCTGCCAGTGCGCATCGGCAGCCACCCACACAGATGCCATCACCACCACACCTGCGAGCCCGCCCCACACGCCTTCCCAACTCTTGCCGGGACTGATGGAAGGGGCCAGCTTGCCCTTGGTGAAGCGCAGACCCAAAGCGCGGCCTGCAAAATAGGCAAAGATGTCCGCCACCCACACCAGCAGCAGCACAGACAAGAGAAAATTGATTCCGATACTGCGGGCTTGCACCACCGCCAGCCAAGCCAGCCACAGCGCCAGCACTCCGGCGACCAGGCGCACGCCAGCAGGGATACGCGCCCAGCCAGGCACTCCGGCGCGCAGCAACCAGGCGGTGGACAACACCCAGAGTCCGCCACCCAACACCCAGAGCGCTGTCAATGGACGGTCCACCCATCCGAGCGCCCATGACCCGGCACACAAAGCCACACACGCGACCCCGACCGCCACAGAGCCAGCCTGACCAAAACCGCTCAAACGACCCCATTCCCACGCCCCGGCGGCCATCAGCACCAAAACCACCAGCATGAAAGGTTCGGTCGACGGGTAAAAAAGCGCGGGCAGCAAGATGGCCAGCAGGACAAGGGCGGTAATGACGCGCTGTTTAAGCATGAGGCCTTTCAGAACCTGTTCAGGTTCTCAACCCGGCATCGGATGGGGATGCGCGGACAGGATTTGTTCGGAGGTTTTGCCAAAACGGCGCTCGCGACGGCTGAAGGCGGCAATCGCCTCGTCCAGCGCCGACTCGTCGAAATCCGGCCACAACCGGTCGCTGAAAAAGAACTCGGAGTATGCGGCCTGCCACAGCAGAAAGTTGCTGATGCGCATTTCGCCCCCGGTGCGAACCACCAGGTCGGGGTCAGGCACATGGGCCATGCCCATTGCGCCGTGCAGACTGGCCTCGGTAATTGGCTCGCCACGTGCCGCCAGTGAAGCCGCCGCCTGAGCGATGTCCCAACGACCACCGTAGTTGAAGCACACATTGAGCACCAGGCGCGTGTTGTCTGCCGTGGCAGCTTCGGCCTGCGCCAGACCGTCACGCACCTTGGGCGACAGGCCTGTGCGTTCGCCCACAAAATAAAGACGAACACCGTCCTTTTTGAGTTGTGGCACTTCGCGCGCCAACGCCATGGCGAGCAACTCCATGAGGCCGGACACCTCATCGGCAGGACGGTTCCAGTTTTCGGAGGAAAACGCAAAGACGGTCAACACGGCAACGCCGCGCTGCACGCAGGCGCGTGCGCAGCGGCGCAGTGAATCAACCCCTTGCTTGTGGCCCGCCAGACGCGGCAAAAAACGGCGCGTGGCCCAGCGGCCGTTGCCATCCATGACGATGGCAATGTGGTGTGGCACCACCGGAGAGTCAGACATGTGAACGTTCAAGCCCGTGGGGCTTAAACCGCCATGATTTCCTGCTCTTTGGCCGCCACGAGCGCATCGATCTCGCCGATGTGTTTGTCGGTGGCCTTCTGCACTTCGGTTTCGGCGCGTTTCTGGTCATCCTCGGACGCCAGCTTGTCCTTGACGAGCTTCTTGACGGACTCGTTGGCATCGCGGCGCAGGTTGCGCACGGCGATCTTGGCGCTCTCGCCTTCGTTGCGGGCCAGCTTGGTCATTTCCTTGCGGCGCTCTTCGCTCATGGGCGGCATAGGCACGCGGATCAGGTCGCCCATGGAAGCCGGGTTCAGGCCCAGGTCGCTTTCGCGGATGGCCTTTTCAATCTTGGCGCCCATGCCCTTTTCCCAAGGCTGCACGCTGATGGTGCGCGAATCGATCAGTGCAACGTTGGCCACCTGGCTCAGCGGAACCATCGAGCCGTAGTAGTCCACCTGCACCGTATCGAGCAAGGCGGGATTGGCGCGGCCCGTGCGAATCTTCTGGAGGTTGCTCTTGAACGCAGAGATGGACTGGTCCATCTTGGTTTCGATGTTTTTCTTGATGTCGGCAATCGTCATGTTTTCTCCTCAGGGCTGGCCCGCATCGGTGCAGGCCTCAACCATCGTCGTCAAGCGTAAACCAGCGTACCTTCGTCTTCACCCATCACCACGCGCTTGAGAGCACCGTGTTTGATGATGGAGAACACCCGCACCGGCAGCTTCTGGTCACGGCACAGGGCGAAGGCAGTCGCATCCATGATGCCCAGATTGCGGGACATGGCCTCATCGAAGCTGAGCTTCGTGTAGCGCGTCGCCGTGGGATCCTTCTGGGGGTCGGCAGTATAAACGCCGTCTACTTTGGTGGCCTTGAGCACCAGTTCAGCGCCGATCTCGGCACCGCGCAGGGCCGCAGCCGTGTCGGTCGTGAAGAAAGGGTTGCCCGTACCGGCCGCAAACACCACCACCTTGCCTTCTTCGAGATACTGCAGCGCCTTGGGGCGCACATAGGGCTCGACCACCTGCTCGATGGCAATGGCGGACATCACGCGGGCGATCAGGCCCTGCTTGTCCATGGCATCGGCCAGGGCCAGTGCATTCATCACGGTGGCCAGCATGCCCAT
The DNA here is from genome assembly GCF_046291265.1 of Acidovorax sp. Classification (GTDB taxonomy): domain Bacteria; phylum Pseudomonadota; class Gammaproteobacteria; order Burkholderiales; family Burkholderiaceae_C; genus Acidovorax. The sequence goes on from NZ_JBKBTV010000007.1 coordinate 105,146, forward strand.
GTAGTCGGCAGTGGCCCGGTCCATACCGACCGAGCCGCCCGCCACACCACGGAAAATATTGCCACCACCAATCACCACCGCCACCTGGACACCCAGGCGGGTGACCTCGGCGATCTCCTCCACCATGCGAACGATGGTGGCGCGGTTGATACCGAAGGCGTCATCCCCCATCAGCGCCTCACCAGACAGCTTGAGCAAGATGCGCTTGTGGGCTGGTGCAGCGTTGGACATGGGAAATTTCTCCGGTGGTGGATGGGGGACTTGGGGGGGGGTTGTTACCTGAAAGATCAGGCAGCAGCCTTGGCAGCAGCCACTTGGGCAGCCACTTCGGCAGCGAAGTCGTCAACCTTCTTCTCGATGCCTTCACCGACCACGTACAGGGTGAAGCCCTTGACGGTGGTGTTGGTGGCCTTGAGCATTTGCTCAACGGTCTGCTTGCCGTCCGCAGCCTTCACGAAGACCTGGTTGAACAGCGAAACTTCCTTGAGGTACTTCTGCACGCCGCCTTCGATGCGCTTGGCAACGATTTCGTCGGACTGCACGGGCTTGCCTGCGGCCACGGCCACGGCAGCATCTTCGGCGGCCTTGGCTGCGGCTACCGAGCGCTCTTTTTCGATCAGGTCGGCAGGCACGTCAGCGCTGGTCAGGGCCACGGGCTTCATGGCAGCGATGTGCATGGCCACGTCCTTGGCAGCCACTTCGTCGCCTTCAAACTCAACGACCACGCCGATGCGTGTGCCGTGCAGGTAAGAAGCCAGCTTGGTAGCGCCCGCAAAGTGCTTGAAGCGGCGGAACGACATGTTCTCGCCGATCTTGCCGATCAGGCCCTTGCGCACATCTTCCAGCGTGGGGCCGAAGCTGTCTTGGCTATAGGCCAGCGCGCCCAGGGCAGCCACGTCAGCAGGGTTGTGCTTGGCCACCAGTTCGGCAGCGGCCTTGGCCAGGGCCAGGAAGCTGTCGTTCTTGCTCACGAAGTCGGTTTCGCTGTTCACTTCGATCAGGCCACCGGTGGTGCCGTCGATGAAGCTGGCGACCACGCCTTCGGCGGTGATGCGCGAAGCGGCCTTGCCAGCCTTGGTGCCCAGCTTGACGCGCAGCAGCTCTTCGGCTTTGGCCATGTCGCCATCGGCTTCGGTCAGGGCCTTCTTGCATTCCATCATGGGAGCGTCGGTCTTGCCACGCAGTTCGGCAACCATGCTTGCGGTAATTGCAGCCATCTTTATTCCTTCAGTGTTCAGTTCGGTCAATTCAGATTCGGGCTAAAAAAAAGGGGGCTCACCAGGGGCCCCGCTTTTGTTCGCGACGGATCGCGCAGCCGGGTGATCAGGCGGCGGCTTCTTGCACTTCTACGAATTCGTCGGTGCTTTCAGCAGTGGCTGCCTTCACGACTTCGTTCACAGCGTTGGCACGGCCTTCGATGATCGCGTCAGCAATACCGCGGGCGTACAGCGTCACGGCCTTGGCGGAGTCGTCGTTACCGGGGATCACGTAGTCGATGCCTTCAGGCGAGTGGTTGGTGTCAACCACGCCGATCAGCGGAATGCCCAGCTTCTTGGCTTCGGCCACGGCAATCTTGTGGAAACCCACGTCGATGATGAAGATGGCGTCAGGCAGAGCAGCCATGTCCTGGATGCCACCGATGTCTTTTTCCAGCTTTGCGATTTCGCGGGAGAAGGTCAGTTGCTCCTTCTTGCTCAGGCTTTCAAGACCAGCTTCTTGCTGGGCCTTCATTTCCTTCAGACGCTTGATCGAAGTCTTGACCGTCTTGAAGTTGGTCAGCATGCCGCCCAACCAACGCTGGTCCACAAAAGGCACGCCAGCGCGCAGGGCTTCGGTGGACAGGATTTCGCGGGCTTGGCGCTTTGTGCCGACCATCAGGATCGTGCCGCGGTTGGCAGCCAGTTGCTTGGCGAACTTTTGGGCTTCCTGGAACAGTGGCAGCGACTTTTCCAGGTTGATGATGTGAATCTTGTTGCGATGGCCGAAGATGTAGGGGGCCATCTTGGGGTTCCAGAAGCGGGTTTGGTGACCAAAGTGGACACCGGCTTCCAGCATTTCGCGCATGGTAACGGACATAAAAATACTCCAAAGGTTGGGTCTAAAATCCAGCCCCAATATTTGCGCCCCGTGTTTGACACGAGAGACGCAACACCTTGACAGGGCTGGTTTGCGATTTGTTTTGCTTTGCGGCAATGCACCGATAACATCGGGCAACACCGGTTGGCTGCTTGCATGTGATACATGCGCCACAGCACCCAGCAAAACCCAAAGATTCTAGCACAGCCCATGCTCCCAGACCTCTTAGCCACCCGCGACCGCCTGCGCCATGGCGCCACCACCGTGCCCGCCGAGCTGGGGCGCTGCATTGAAGCCGCCCAGGCACCCGCCAACGCCCACAGCTTTGTCCGCGCGATGTTTGACTCGGCACGCACCACGGCGGTGCAGCCTGGCTTGGTCGACCTGCCGCTCGGCGGGTTGGCGGTGTCCGTCAAGGATTTGTTCAATATCGCCGGGCAAGCCACTCCGGCCGGATCCACCGCGCTGGCTGACGCGCCCCCTGCCGCCGAAGACTGCCCTGCCGTCGCCCGGCTGCGCGCAGCAGGCGCCATCCTCATTGGCCGGACCAACATGGTGGAGTTCGCGTTCTCGGGCGTGGGCGTGAACCCGCACTTTGGGACACCCGCGGCATGGGACGCGCGTTTTGGTGCCCTGCCCGGCGCCCCACATTCGCCCCGCGTGCCAGGCGGCTCCTCATCCGGCGCCGGGGTGTCTGTCGCCACAGGGGCGGCATTCATCGGACTCGGGTCGGACACCGGCGGGTCCATCCGCATCCCGGCGGCGCTCAACGGCATTGTGGGTTTCAAAAACACGGCCCGGCTCGTGCCCACGACGGGCGCCATTCCGCTGTCGACCACCCTCGACACCGCCTGCGCCATGACCCGCAGCGTGCGCGATGCCATCGTGGTGCACGAGGTGCTGGCAGCACGGCGTGTGACACGCAGCCCCGCACCCCTGTCGCAATACCGGCTGGCCGTGCCTTCGGCGGTCTTCCTGGACGGAATGGATGCCACCGTGGCCCGTGCGTTCGAGCGCACCCTGGCCACCCTGCGCCAGGCAGGCGCCGCCATCGACACCATCGACCTGCCCGCCGTGCGTGAACAACCCGCTTACGGGTTTGCCGCCCCCGAAAGCTACGCGTGGCACCGCGACCTGCTGCAGCGCGCGGGCGACCGCTACGACCCGCGGGTGCGCACCCGCATTGAAAAAGGCGCCACCCTGATGGCCTGGGAATACATCGACCTGCTGCAGGCGCGCCAAAACTGGATCGCCCGCATGCTCGACCAAATGTCAGGCTATGACGCGCTGCTGTCGCCCACCGTACCCATCGTGTCGCCCCCCATTGCAGACGTGGCGCCCGGTGCGGAGCGTGATGCCGAGTTCTTTCGCGTCAACAACCTGCTGCTGCGCAACACCAGCGTGGTCAACCTGCTGGACGGTTGCGCGCTGTCGCTGCCGTGCCACGTCCAAGGGGAACTCCCGGTCGGGCTGATGGTCTGGCACGGGGCCCTCCGGGATGACACCGTGCTCAATGTCAGCCTGCAGATCGAACAAATACTACAAAAACAATAGCTACTAGCGCTTATTGGATAAGCGCTAGAGGCCAAAAACACTCCAATTCATGAAGATTGCCATCGTGGGCGCCGGTATCGTCGGCGTCACCACTGCGTATGAGCTGGCCAGCGACGGCCACGAGGTCACCGTCTTTGACCAGCGCAGCGCCGCAGCCGAGGAGGCCAGCTTTGCCACGGCAGGTTTGCTGGCACCGTTGCTGCTCAGCCCCTGGGCTGTGCCCGGATTCGGCCACGCGCTGCGGCTGCTGGGGCCACACGCCACCTTGCGACTGGCAGGCGGTTTGAGCAAAGCGCATCTGGCCTGGGTGTGGCGCTGGCGTGCGGCGTCCGCCGCCAACAGTGCGCCCGCCGCCGCGCTGGAGCGCCTGGCGCAATATAGCCAGGCCCGCGCCCAAACCATTGCCAGCCAGCACGAGTTGGACTTTGAAACCAGCGAAGGCCGACTGGTGCTTTTGCGCACCGAGCAAGAACGTGCGGCGCTGCAACCCGCCCTGCAGGTGCTGCGCGACTGCGGCGTGGCCGTGAGCGAGATCGACGCGGCCGCTGCGCACAAAATTGAACCCGGCCTGTCGCCCGAAGCCCCGTTGGCAGGCGCCATCCACCTGCCCAATGCCAGCGCGGGCAACTGCCGCCTGTTTGCGCAGTTGCTGCGCCAAGGCACGCAGGGCTCGGGGGTGCATTTTGTTTTCAACACCCGCGTGGACCGCATCAGCAGCAACCCCACCGGCTTGGCCGTGCAAGGCGAGCCGGACCTGCGCCGCTTTGATGCCGTGGTGCTGTGCGCGGGCATGGCCTCGGCCGCGCTGATGCCCGCGATGGGCGTGCACCTGTCGATGACGGCGGTTTATGGGTATTCGGTCAGCGCCCCGCTGCGTGAATCCACCCACGCACCGCGCGCCAGCGTGGTGGACATGGCCCAGCAAATCAGCATCACTCGCCTCGGTCAGCGCGTGCGCATTGCAGGCGGCGCAGAACTGGCGGGTGCCGATGCAGAACACCACACCCCCACCCTGCAACGCCTGTACCGCACGCTGAACGACTGGTTCCCGGGCGGCGCGCAGCTGTCGTCCAACCTGCAGATCTGGCGCGGCGCCCGCACCATGCTGCCCGACGGGGCCCCCGTCATCGGCGCCAGCGGCGTGCCCGGCGTGTGGCTCAACACCGGCCACGGCGCGGGCGGCTGGGCGCTGGCCTGCGGCAGCGCGCGGGTCGTGGCAGACCTGATGGCCCAACGCGAGCCCGCGGTGTCGCTGGACGGGCTGGGCATGCGGCGGTTCTGACCGCCCATCCCCCGATTTGGCAGCCTTCACCGCCGGGTGCGGCGCACAATGGCAAGAGTCCTGCGCTTTGCCGCACCCACGCCGCCATGCACCGCATTACCCCCCACCAGCCCCACGCCCTGTTCAACACCGCGGCCACGCGCCGCATGGAGCATGCGGCAGCAGCCGCCCTGCCCCCGCACACGCTGATGCAGCGCGCAGGTCTGGCCGTAGCGCAACTGGCCCAGGCGCTTGCGCCGCATGCGCGCACTGTGTGGATTGCCTGTGGCCCAGGCAACAACGGTGGTGACGGCCTGGAAGCGGCCATGCACCTGCAGCGCACCGGCCGCCAGGTGGTGGTGACCTGGCTGGGCCACCCCGACGGAACACCCCCTGACGCAAAAGCATCCTGGCAACGCGCGCAGGCTGCGGGCGTGCAATGGGCCGATGCCGCCCCTGACGACATGACGCCCGCAGACTTGTGCATTGACGCGCTGCTGGGCATCGGCCTCTCATCGGCCAACCCCTTGGCGACCCCAATCTCCCGCCCGTCCGACGATCGGCTGCGTGTATGCCTGGATGCCCTGCAGCACAGCCCCGCCACCGTCTTGGCCATCGACCTGCCCAGTGGGCTGGACGCCGACACCGGTCAATTTGCTGCGGGCCTGGCACCCGACACGCCACGCGCCCACCACCACGGTTCAGCACCGGTACGGCACACGCTCAGCCTGCTCAGCCTCAAATCCGGGCTCTTCACCGCCGCGGGCCGCGACGCTGCGGGCCAGGTGTGGTTTGACGACCTGGGAGTGGCGCCCGGGCACGAACCGCCCAACGCCTGGTTGACGGGCGCCGCACTACCCTCCACCCGCGCCCACGCCAGCCACAAAGGCAGCTATGGGGATGTGGCCGTGGTGGGTGGCGAAGGCCTGGCAGACCGCGGCATGGGCATGGGCGGTGCGGCGTTGCTGGCCGCATCTGCCGCCTTGCACAGCGGCGCAGGCCGGGTGCTGGTCGCCCTGCTGGACCACGGGCATCTGCAAGTCGACCTCCAGCAGCCTGAACTGATGCTGCGCCGATTCGACGCCTTGGCGCTGGAGGACCTCACCGTAGTCTGCGGCTGCGGCGGTGGCCAGGCGGTTGGCCGCGTGCTGGCCGATGTGATCACCAGGTCCGCCCAACTGGTGCTGGACGCCGACGCCCTCAACGCCATCGCACCCAATGCCGCCATGCACGCGCTGGTGGTGGCGCGCGGACAGCACGGGCTACCCACCGTGCTGACCCCCCACCCCCTGGAAGCCGCGCGCTTGCTGGGCCTGACGACCGCCGAGGTACAAGCCGACCGGCTGGGCGCTGCCCAGCAGCTCGCCGCGCAGTTCAACTGTGTGGCAGTGCTCAAAGGGTCTGGCACGGTCATCGCCGCGCCCGACCGTGTCCCCGCCATCAATCCCACGGGCAACGCGCGGCTGGCCACCGCAGGCACGGGCGATGTCTTGGCAGGCATGGTGGGCGCGCACATGGCCGCGGGGGCGGGCGCCTTTCGCGCGGCCAGTGAAGCGGTGTATGCCCATGGTTTGGCGGCCGATGGCTGGCCAGCCGACAAGGCCCTCACCGCCAGCGAGCTGGCGCGGTGGGTGCATCGCTGAAGGCCGTCGCCGCAAACCTCCCATGGTCTGCCGCGCACAGCCCCTCCCACCTCAGTCGATCACCACAACCTCTTTCAAGGGCTTGAGCACACTCGAGGGTGTCATCCCAAACGTCTGGCGGAACATGCGGCTGAAATGCGCCGAGTCAGAAAAATCGCCATGCAGTGCGGCGTCGGTCAAGCGTGGGCTCACTGCCAACCCCGCCAGGGCCAGGCGCACCTGAGACCACACGCGGTAGCTGCGCAAGCTCACCCCCATCTCCGCGCGAAACAGGTGGTTAAAACGCGACGGCGACAACTGAACCCCCGACGCCAACCCACCGCGCGCCAGCCTCGCGTCCTGCGGGCTGCGCAGGGCCCGCAGGCTGTGCGCCACGCGCGGGTCGAGCGGGCTCCCATCGCTGCAAGGGAGATGCAGAAGTGCCTGCAAATCAAAGCTGCGCAAACGGGCATCCATGGCGCTGCGCGCCCGCACGGGAACGGCCACATCCAGCACGACGCCCCCTTGCTGCACCAACAAGCCTCGCAGACTGCGGGCCTCGCGGGAATCAGGCTCCAGGTACATCAAGGCCACTTGCTCCCCGCACGGGTCCAGAAGGTGGTGGACCCCTGCGTCCACCAGCGCACTGTGGCAGGTATCCACTCGCCCCGATCCCCAATGCAATGCGAACCGGCCCGACAAGCCCATCAGCAACACCGGAGCCGCGTGGCAGTGCCAGCCCGTGGTGGGCAAGTCGCCCACATACAGCGCGCGGTCAGCGCCCAGGGTCAAGGTGTTGCGTGATGGCATAGCCCAAACATACAAGTTTTTTTCAACCGTTTTCGATAGCCTTGGTCGGCCCCTGCATCGCAACCCACCGCATCCGGAGGCGCTCATCCAATCCCCCCAAAAACACGGAGACCCGTTCTTGAAACGCATCGTCCTTGCCACTGCCGCAGTCCTCGCAATCGCCACCGCCGTGCTTTACTACGGCGCACCGTCGCTCTTCAAAGAACCTCTGCTGGCGCTCAATCGCAGCCTCTCGGGCCTCGAAGAAAAGACCATAGACGCCGCCCTGCACCAGATCCACTATCTGGACAGCGGCCCCCCCGAGTCACCGGCGGACCCTGGCGGCGACGGCACACCGGTGGTTCTGCTGCACGGCATTTTTGCGGAGAAGGACCACTGGGTCGATTTTGCGCGCCCGCTGACTGACACCTACCGGGTAATTGCCCCAGACCTGCCCGGTTTTGGCGAGAGCGCGCGGCACGAAAACCTGCCGTATGACTATGCAGCGCACGTCACTCGCCTGGGCGCGTTTTTAGACACGATGGGCATTCAACGCGCGCACCTGGCGGGCAACTCAATGGGCGGCACCATCGCCGCGCTGTACGCCGCAGAGCACCCCGAGCGCGTGGCCAGCGTGGCTTTCATCGGCGCCCCCCACGGTATCCGGTCACCACAGCACAGCACCATGGACCGGCTCATCGACGCCGGCCAGCGCCCGCTGGTGGCACACGACGCCACTGCTTTTGACGCCATGATGACCTTGGTCTTTGAAAAGCGCCCCTTCCTGCCCTACCCCATCCTGTTTGCGACCGAGCAGGAGGCGCTGCGCAATGCGGCCTCCAACACCCGGCTATGGGATGCGCAGCTCAAGGATCGCTACCTGCTGGATGAACACCTATCAAACCTGCAGCAACACTCAACGCTGGCGCTGTGGGGCACGGGCGACCGGGTTTTTGACTTGTCGGGCACGCAGAGGTTGCAGCGGGTGCTGCCTCAAGCCCATGTCGAAATGCTGCCCGGCATCGGGCACCTGCCGATGATGGAGGCGCCCGGCGATACCGCAGACCGGTATGCGAAGTTTCTGGGCGCGCTCAAACCGGGTACGGGCATCCCGACACAAAAATAACAATGAAAATAGCCTCTAGCGCTTATCCCATAATCGCTAGATGCTATCAATTAATGAGCGACCCACAAAAAGGGGCTGCACAGAAAATCAACTGCGCCGTGGCTTGCGCGCCTTGCCTTTGCTGGACTTGCCTGCCACCGCCTTCTTGACGGAGGCTTTGAGCGACTGGATCGGTGAGCGGGCTGCGCGCTCTCGCGAGAGGCCCGCTTGCTCGGTCGCAGACGGGACCGCGCCCTTGTCTGACTTGCGGCTTGCAGAGCGGCCTCCCGACTTGCGGGCACCACCGCCAGCGCCTTCTGCCCCCAGGCCTTTGTCCTTGAGCGCACGACCCAACAGCTCTTCCCCCTCCCGCACCAGACGGAAGTCGATCTTGCGGCCGTCCAGGTCCACGCGGCTGACCTGCACACGCACCCGCGCACCGATGGCGTAGCGAATGCCCGTGCGCTCGCCGCGAAGCTCCTGGCGCGCCTCGTCGAACTTGAAGTATTCACCCCCCAGTTCGGTGATGTGCACCAGCCCTTCAACGTACATCGCGTCGAGCGTCACGAATATGCCAAAGCTCGTCGCTGCACTGACCACACCGCTGTACTCCTCGCCCAGGTGCTCTCGCATGTACTTGCACTTGAGCCAGGCTTCCACGTCACGGCTGGCCTCGTCGGCGCGGCGCTCGTTGGCGCTGCAATGCAGGCCAGCAGCCTCCCAGGCCTGCGTGTCGCGGCTGGGTGGCGCCACATCCTTGCGCGGCTTGGTGCCAGGCGCTGCCACACGGGCCGCCAGCCGCTTGGCCAGCTTGGCGTGGGCTTCACCGGGTGTGGGCAAGGACGGCAGCGCGTACTTCGTCTTGCTCAGAATGGCCTTGATGACCCGGTGCACCAGCAAGTCGGGGTAGCGCCGGATCGGGCTGGTGAAGTGCGTGTACGCGTCAAACGCCAGCCCGAAATGGCCGCTGTTCACAGGCGTGTAGATGGCCTGCTGCATGGAGCGCAGCAGCATGGTGTGGATCTGCTGGGCGTCCGGCCGGTCCTTGGTCGCTTCGGCAATCGCCTGGAAGTCCCCGGGCTTCGGATCGTCGCCAATCGTCATGCCCACGGCCATGGCCTTGAGGTAGTTGCGCAGAATTTCCTGCTTTTCCGGCGTCGGGCCTTCGTGCACACGGAACAGGCCGGGTTGGCCGCCCTGGGCAATGAAGTCGGCGCTGCACACGTTGGCGGCCAGCATGGCTTCTTCGATGAGCTTGTGCGCATCGTTGCGGGTGCGCGGCACGATTTTCTCGATGCGGCCGTTTTCGTCGCAGACGATTTGCGTCTCGGTGGTTTCGAAGTCGACGGCACCGCGTTCACGGCGCGACAGCAGCAAGGCGCGGTACACGTCGTGTAGATTGAGCAGGTCACCCACCCGGTCCTTGCGCTTGCTGGCTTCGGGGCCGCGCGTGTTGGCCAGGATGGCCGCCACTTCGGTGTACGTAAAACGCGCGTGGCTGAACATCACCGCCGGGTAGAACTGGTACGCGTGTACCTCGCCCTTGGCCGTCACAAGCATGTCGCAGACCATGCACAGGCGCTCCACCTCGGGGTTGAGCGAGCACAGGCCGTTGCTGAGCTTCTCGGGCAGCATGGGAATCACGCGGCGCGGAAAGTACACGCTGGTCGCACGGTCGTAGGCATCAATGTCGATGGCGCTGCCAGTCTCTACGTAGTGACTTACGTCGGCAATGGCTACCAACAGGCGCCATCCCTTGCCGCGGCCGACCTTGGCAGGCTCGCAATACACCGCATCGTCAAAATCGCGTGCGTCTTCGCCATCGATGGTGACCAGCGGCACGTCCGTCAGGTCCACGCGGCGCTTCTTGTCTTGCGCACGCACCTTGTCGGGTAGTTCTTTGGCCTGGGCCAAACACTCGGCAGAGAATTCGTGCGGCACGCCATATTTGCGCACGGCAATTTCGATCTCCATGCCCGGGTCGTCCACCTCGCCGAGCACTTCGGTGATGCGGCCCACAGGCTGGCCAAACAGCGCGGGCGGCTCGGTCAATTCGACCACCACCACCTGACCTGGCTTGGCGGCGCCCGTGGCGCCTTTGGGGATCAGTACATCCTGTCCATAGCGCTTGTCTTCAGGCGCCACCAGCCACACACCGCTTTCCTGCAGCAGTCGGCCAATGATGGGCTGGGGGGGGCGCTCAATGATCTCGACCACACGGCCTTCAGGACGGCCGCGGCGGTCCTGGCGCACGATGCGGGTGCGCACACGGTCCTTGTGCAGCACCGCTCGCATTTCATTGGGGGGAATATAAATATCGCCTTCGCCATCATCGCGAATGACAAAACCGTGTCCATCACGGTGACCCTGCACGCTGCCTTCAATTTCGTCCGACAGATGCGCGGACTGCGCGCCGGGGGTAGATTTTTTGATATACAATCTTAGACTTTCCTGAAATGCCCAGGTGGCGGAATTGGTAGACGCACTAGTTTCAGGTACTAGCGAGTAACATCGTGGAGGTTCGAGTCCTCTCCTGGGCACCAAACACATAAAAAGCCGTTGCATCTGCAACGGCTTTTTTGTTTCTCAGCGGCCATAAACCATCCCACCGATAGATGGTTTGGTTGGGGGTTGGGTTTTCACTCAATGCGGGAGGCTGCAAACGATGACTGCGTGATGAGCGTCCCGAGGCACCACCCATGTGCTCAGGCCTCTCCGCAGTCCCAAGCAATCGCACCAGAACGCAACTGCCGTTCGTTCTATTACCCAGTCCAATGGGCGGCGGCCCACAAAGTGCACCGCCGCCGAGCCGTTGGCTTACTTACTTGCGCAGCAAGGTTTTCAGCGCATTTTGCAAACGCCGCGCATTTGCGCTGTCGCTCGCACTGGCCAGTACACGCGCAGCATCCTGGCCCCAGGTTTGCGCTGGCGCAGGATCATTGCGGCGGGTCAGCAACTGCAGTTGCAGCATGCGCCGTGCAGAAATGTGCTCTGCAGGCGTAGGCACCTCAGCCGCCATCTCCAACCGCAACAATGCTTCAGACGCATCACCCTGTGGCGACGAGGACAAGGCTTGCGCCCAAGCACCACGCACCTGGGCCGTCACGCGACCACCGAGGTCTTGCGTGCCGGGGATTTGTTCCGCGTCGCGCTTTTCCCAAGCGGTGAGCAGCTGCGTCAGCGCTTCGCCGTGCGCCTGTGCCGCCAGCTTCTTCAGCGCCAACTGCGCGTGCTCCAGAGCGTCACGCTGCGCGCGGAAGGCCGTGTCGCCGAGGCGAGGCCCGCGATCTTCGTAGGCGGGACGATCTCCAAAACGACCTCCTCGGTCATTGCGATCACCAAATCGCGCATCAGCACGCGGTGCGCGGGACGCATCACGGTCTCCAGGGCGGCCATCACGGCGCTCGCCAGGGCGACCACCGCGACCCGGTGCGGTTGGTGCATCTTTTTTCATGCCGGGGCGATCATCGCCACGCACAGCCACTACGGGGCGGGCCACAGGCTTGGGAGCGGTCGGCGCTGGTGCGGGTGACTGGGCAGCGGCTTCGCCACCATCCTCTGCGGATGCATCTACGCCTGCATCTGCACTTGCATTTGCTTCAACTTCTGTAGCATCTTGGGCAGATTCCACAAGCGCTGCAGCCTGATTTGGCTCTTCTTTTTGAGCCGATGCCACCGCCTCGGCGGCTTGGGCCTGACCACGCAGGGCAGCCTCCAGTGCCTGCATGGCCGAGCGAATCTGCTGCGCATCGCCGGTGGCGTTGGCGGCTTCCAGCGCCTTGGAGGCATCCAGCACCACACGATCCCGCGCGCTCAACTCCGTGACGGCACGATCGCGGTCCGCCGACTTGCGGTTAAACGCTTCGTCAATCGGCTTGCGGAAAGCATCCCACAGCTTTTGCTCGTGTTTGCGATCCAGAGGCACGGTTTGCGCCTCGGCCTGCCAACGCTGCTGCAGTGCCTTGACGGCGTCGATGCGCAGCATGGGTGCGGCACCCAATGCTGTGGCTTCTTCGATCATGGCGTGGCGGCGCGCAAGGCTTTCCTTCTGCGCCGCCTCCAGCGGGCCCGCAGCCAGTGCAATGGCCTGCTTCCACAGCGGCTGCAGTTCGGCAAACAGCTTCTCGCCCACATGGCCGCCTTCGCGCCAGCGGTCACCAAACTGGTACAGCGCCCGGTTGATGGCCTTCCAGTCTCCAGACGCAGCATGCTCCTGGGCCCATGCCTTGACCTCTTCGATCAAGGCCAGGCGCTGGGCCTTGTGTTCTGCAGCTTCGGTGCGAATCTTGTCCAGCCACGCTTCGACCACCTTATGAGCGGAATTGCACGCCTCGTCAAATTTCTTCCACAGCGCGTGGTTGGGTGCTCCGCCTTGGTCAGCCTGCTTCCACTGCTCGCGCAGGTTGCGCAGCGTTTCCTGCATCTTGCGGCCGCCCAGGCCCTGACCCTCAGGCCGGTTCAGCAGGGCTTCGGCCTTAGCCACCAGGTCTTCACGCACCTGGTCCGCGCTCCAGCGCTGCCAACCCTCAAGCTCACCGGCAGCCACCAAGGCAGCGTGCACCTGCTGCTCCAGCGCATTGTCGATGTGTTTGCCCTGCACCTTGAGCACGGCGCGCAGTGCAGCTGCTGCGCCAGCGCTGGCTTTTCCATGGCCTTCTGCCGTTTCTTTTTCGAGCGTGGCCAGGGCTTCGCGCACCACTTGAGCCGCTTTTTCAGCGACCTCAGGTGCCACCTTGGGTTTCACGACACGTGCAGGCTTTGCCGCCGCTGCGGCAGCGGCCGCCGCGCCTGCCTCGGTGGGCAGCCCACGCGCAGAACGCAATTCATCGGCCCACACTGGTACGGGTGGCAGCGGCGCGTTGGCGTCTTCAGCGGCGGCCACAGCTTGCGCGATGGCAGGCTGGAAAGCCTCCCACACCACCAGCAACTGGCCACGCGACGCATCCAGCAGCGGTGGGAAGCGTGCTTCCACACTGGCCCAGCTGGCGTCACTGGTCAGTTCCTGCGCCTGCTCTTGCCAGCGTGCAACATCAGCACGCAGCAGTTCAAGGGCCGCATGCGCATCGCGCCAGGGCTTGGTAGAAAGCACTTCAATGCGCTGGGCCAGCAACACCGCGGCCTCGCGTTGCACCTGCACACGGTGCTGAAGGTCTTCAATCACCTTCACGCGGTCTGCGACCTGAACCTTCAGCAGTGAAAGCGGTTCGCGCGACAAAGGCGCGCCTGCTTTGGCGGCATCGCGCTGCCAAGCCAGGGCGTCGGCGATGTTGAGCTTGGGAGCTGCCAGCAGCGTTTGGGCTTTTTCGGCCCACTCGGCGGCAATGACCTCCTGGCCCTTGGCCCGGCGAATCTCGTCCAGGCGCTCGCGCACGGCGCGGGCTGCCCCCTTGTCTCGCCCGCTCAGCTCCTTGAAGACCTCCTGCAATTGCTCTGTCGCGGGCTGTGTGGCCAGCCAGTCTCGGATGCGGGAGGCGCGCTCGCCAGACGTAGCGGCGGAAAAGGCGCCACCGGTCAACGCATCAAGTGGATGCGGCTCGTGGGTTTTGGCCGGGGCCGGATTCACTTCAGGTGCGTCGGACATTTTGCTGCGGGAAAAAAATGGAAACATGGATCCAATGGATAACAAGAGCGCCCTCAAGCGCATTGCATGAGGGCCAGCCATGGCAGATGCACGTCATCAGCGTGCCAAGGCAATAAAGGGGCTATTTTCACCGGTTTCGGCAAACGGACCGCGGCGGCGCGCTATGCCACCCCAAGTGGGTGATCTGGCACAAGGCATTGCCATACAGGCTGGTGCGCTGCAGGCCCCGTCAGGAGCCCAAGGCTGCGAACGAATCACCGCCGCTCTAGGGAACAGCCCCCATTATCTATATATAAGAGCAAACAACCCAATTGTCTTGTTGCGGCACAAACAAGAAAGCCCGGCGGACAGTGCCTGAAGGCCTGCCTGCCGGGCTTGACGGCTGACACAACGGTCTTTGCCATCGGTCGACATGCGGAGATAAAGGTCCACATGGCGAGGAGGCAAGAGATTGCCTCCAAGGGTTGCCATGGAAGCGGCGTCTGCTGCACCTTGGCACTCAGTGCCCTCGGCGGGAGATTTCGCTTCGTCTGGCGATGCCTGAAATAGACAGGCAACTGCACCTTAACAAAGTCCTCTTCACAACTCAAATCGGATTCTCAATGGCAAAAACACCGTCGATTGAATTTGACATCCGCCGGTCACAACACGAACGGCTGCAGCCGGGCAGGATGGCGCAAAAACAGCCAAAACCTGTGCTTTTTTACATATTTTTCATAACTTAAGTATCTTAAAAATGGTTTTGTTAGTATTGACTAAGCATTAAGTGAACTTCTAGAATCCGCCAGCCCCAAAAACAGGGCTAGTAAAAACCCCAACCCGCTGCCGAACCCGGCTAAATCAAAACAGGGCACCAAGCACACCAAAGACGTGCAGCCCACTTGATGGCGTACCAATCCAGGCGATTTGCCGGGCAAGCGCAGTCCTCGACGACTGCTCTGTCCCCGGCCCGCTTCAGAAAGGAAGAGCTATGACAGCGTCAGGAAAAATAGTCTCCGGCGTGCGGACCTTCGTGGCCGACGTGACCGAAGGTTTTCTTGAAATCACCCACAACAGCTTTGCCCTCATCGGGCTGGCCGTTGCCTTCGTCGTCATTGCACTCACCGCCCGCCCCGACCTGCGTCAGGCGGGTGAAGAGCAATTGATGGACTGGCTGCGTGCGCGGCAGGTTCAGGTTCTCGGTATGCCCGTAGAGCCGGAAGCCAGCGAACGCGCCACCGCAGCCAACCCCAAGGACCTGCCCAAAGAGCAGGCGGCTGTGGCCTTCTGGCTTAGCAAAAAGTACCGCGTGGCTCCAGAGCCGCTGAGCGTGCTCGTGGCCGAGGCCTACGATATTGGCGAACGCGCCAAGATCGACCCGACGCTGATCCTGGCCATCATGGCCATTGAATCGAGCTTCAACCCATTTGCGCAAAGCTCGGTGGGCGCTCAGGGTCTTATGCAGGTGATGACCCGCGTGCATACCGACAAGTACCAAAGCTTTGGTGGCCACTTTGCAGCGTTTGACCCCGTGAGCAACCTGCGCGTTGGTGTGAAAGTGCTGCAAGAGTGCATCGCGCGTGCTGGCTCGGTAGAAGGCGGGCTGCGCTACTACGTGGGCGCCGCCAATCTGCCGGACGACGGGGGCTACGCCGCCAAGGTGCTGGCCGAACATTTCCGGCTGCGCCAAGTGGCCGGTGGCCGGGCGATGCCGACCAACCCGCCTCCTACGCTGTCAACACAGGCGCCAGTTCAGGTGGTACCCGTGGTGACGCCGCCGCCAGCCCCTTCGGCTGCGGCAGATAAAGTGGCCATGCTTTCCGGTCTGTGATTTCAGAACTCTGATTTGTACGTAGGCCTAACCTGCGGTGTCGGGCGGGCCTAAGCAAGCGGCTGGAAGTACCAGCCCGTTCCCGTCAGCTACACTAAGCGGGTACGCAACTGGCGATAGGCGCGCCACCCCGCAACAGGGTGTCGCCGCTGACGTGGAAACCGGCAAGGGCTTGCCTCTTGTGAACCACTGGGGAGCGTGCCGCAAGGGTCACAACCTTCGCGTTCAGCCGTTCGCCTGGGCAGCCCTTGTTTCAAGGGACACAAGTTCATAGGACTGCCAATCATGTACGACCGCAATATTCTTGTCGAACAAACCGACCCCGAGCTGTTTGCCGCCATCCAGGCCGAAAACGCGCGCCAAGAGCACCACATCGAGCTGATCGCCAGCGAGAACTACGCCTCCCCCGCCGTGATGTGGGCGCAGGGCACGCAGCTCACCAACAAGTACGCCGAAGGCTACCCTGGCAAGCGCTACTACGGTGGCTGCGAGCATGTTGACGTGGCCGAGCAACTGGCCATCGACCGCGTCAAGCAAATCTTCGGTGCGGAAGCCGCCAACGTGCAGCCCCATTGCGGCGCATCGGCCAATGAAGCCGTGTTCCTGGCCTTCCTCAAGCCTGGCGACACCATCATGGGCATGAGCCTGGCCGAAGGCGGCCACCTGACGCACGGCATGCCGCTGAACATGTCCGGCAAGTGGTTCAACGTGGTCTCTTACGGCCTCGACGCCAACGAAGCCATCGACTACGACGCGATGGAAAAGAAGGCGCACGAAACCAAGCCCAAGCTGATCATTGCCGGGGCCTCGGCCTATAGCCTGCACATCGACTTTGAGCGTTTTGCCAAGGTGGCCAAGGATGTGGGTGCGATCTTCATGGTGGACATGGCCCACTACGCTGGCCTGATTGCCGCTGGTGTGTACCCCAACCCTGTGCCGCACGCCGATGTGGTCACCAGCACCACGCACAAGAGCCTGCGCGGCCCCCGTGGCGGCATCATCCTGATGAAGGCAGTACACGAGAAGGCCATCAACAGCGCCATCTTCCCCGGCCTGCAAGGCGGCCCGCTGATGCACGTGATCGCGGCCAAGGCCGTGGCCTTCAAAGAAGCGCTGCAGCCCGAGTTCAAGACTTACCAGGAACAAGTCGCCAAGAACGCCAAGGTGGTGGCCGAGACGCTGACCGCACGCGGCCTGCGCATCGTGAGCGGCGGCACACAAAGCCATGTGATGCTGGTCGACCTGCGCGCCAAGGGCATCACCGGCAAGGAAGCCGAGGCCGTGCTGGGCGCCGCCCACATGACCATCAACAAGAACGCGATCCCCAACGACCCTGAAAAGCCGATGGTGACCAGCGGCGTGCGCATTGGCACCCCCGCAATGACCACCCGTGGCTTCAAGGAAGAAGAAGCGCGCATCACGGCCCACCTGCTCGCCGACGTGCTGGACAACCCGCGCGATGAAGCCAACATTGCGGCGGTTCGCGCCAAGGTCAACGCGCTGACCGCACGTTTCCCTGTCTATCGTTAATTTCGGTTCTCTCACCAAGCGCCCATGAAGTGCCCCTTCTGCAGCCACCTCGAAACGCAAGTCGTTGAAACACGGGTGTCTGAGGATGGGGTCTTCATCCGCCGCCGCCGCCAGTGCGGCGCGTGTGAGAAGCGCTTTACCACTTACGAACGGCCAGAAGTCAGCTTCCCGGCCATCGTCAAGAAAGACGGACGACGCATCGAGT
>NZ_JBKBTV010000080.1:0-17462 GCF_046291265.1 Acidovorax sp.
GCGAGGCATCGCGGTTTAGGCGCTTCACCAGCCTTACCGGTGTAACGAGCTGGGGGTATTGAGAGGAAGTCTGAATGCAAACCAATTTGCTGAAACCCAAGGCGATCAATGTCGAGCAGCTTGGCCACAATCGTGCCAAGGTCGCACTGGAGCCGTTCGAGCGTGGGTACGGCCACACGCTGGGTAACGCCATTCGGCGTGTCTTGCTCTCGTCCATGGTGGGTTACGCAGCGACGGAAGTCACCATTGCCGGCGTTTTGCATGAGTACTCGTCCATTGATGGTGTCCAGGAAGATGTTGTCAACATCTTGCTGAATCTCAAGGGCGTCGTGTTCAAGTTGCACAACCGTGACGAAGTGACGCTGAGCCTGCGCAAAGACGGCGAAGGGGTGGTCACTGCACGTGATATCCAGACGCCTCACGATGTAGAGATCGTCAACCCTGACCATGTCATTGCGAACCTGTCCGCAGGTGGCAAGCTTGACATGCAGATCAAGGTCGAAAAAGGCCGTGGCTATGTGCCCGGCAACATGCGCCGGTATGCGGACGAATCGACCAAGTCGATTGGACGCATTGTGCTGGATGCATCGTTCTCACCCGTGAAACGCGTGAGCTACACGGTCGAAAGCGCTCGTGTTGAGCAGCGTACTGACTTGGACAAGCTGGTTGTTGAGATCGAAACGAACGGTGCCATCACTGCCGAAGATGCAGTCCGCGCATCCGCCAAGATCTTGGTGGAACAGCTGGCCGTGTTTGCACAGTTGGAAGGTGGCGAGCTGGCTGCGTTTGACGCACCTGCAGGTCCACGCGGCAACGCAACATTCGACCCAATCCTGTTGCGCCCTGTCGACGAGCTGGAGCTGACCGTACGTTCTGCCAACTGCCTGAAGGCCGAAAACATTTACTACATCGGTGACCTGATCCAGCGCACCGAGAACGAGCTGCTGAAGACGCCTAACTTGGGTCGTAAGTCGCTCAACGAGATCAAGGAAGTGCTTGCTTCGCGCGGTCTCACGCTGGGTATGAAACTTGAAAACTGGCCACCCGCTGGCTTGGACAAACGTTAAGTTATAATTTTTGGTTCCCTTTTAGGGAACGAATAGGCTCCCTTCTGGGGAGCAGTGCCTCGGGCAGTACCTGATACGGCTGCCTGATTTAATTACATAGTAGGAAAAAGCACCATGCGCCACGGACACGGACTCCGCAAACTCAACCGCACCAGCTCGCACCGCCTTGCAATGCTGCAGAACATGATGAATTCGCTGCTGCAGCACGAAGTCATCAAGACCACCGTGCCAAAGGCCAAGGAACTGCGCCGCGTGGTTGAGCCCATGATCACCCTGGCCAAGGTCGACACCGTTGCCAATCGCCGCCTCGCATTCAACCGCCTGCGTGATCGTGACATGGTGACCAAGTTGTTCAACGAACTGGGCCCTCGCTTCAATGCGCGTCCCGGTGGCTACACACGCATCCTGAAAATGGGCTTTCGCGTGGGTGACAACGCGCCTATGGCATTGGTCGAATTGGTGGACCGCGCTGCAGAAACTGAAAATAATTCGGCAGCAGCCGAATAATAGGGTATAATTTACTTCTTACCGCGCGATGGAGCAGTCTGGTAGCTCGTTGGGCTCATAACCCAAAGGTCGGAGGTTCAAATCCTCCTCGCGCAACCAAAAAATAGCGGTACTCGCTAAAGCAAAACGCCCACTTCCAAGTGGGCGTTTTGCTTTGTGCGTTCTATTTTAAGCTTCCGCCAAATTGCGATTCGGGGATGTCGGCGGCAGCGTATGCGACTTGGCTGGTTTATGTCGCAGTTACTGTGGTCGGCAGTCGTCTGCGGGAGCCTTCCTCCAGTCGGCGGTTAGGGCGCGCTATCTGGCGATAGGATCAGTGCAACCTATTAGCGCGCAAAAAGGTCCGCCTTCGCCGCCCTAGTGATGGCAACAACACAAGGATGCGTAATCCGTCGCTCTACGGAAATTGCAAAAAACTCCTCTACAAGTTCGGTGGACCTGCCAATCACTTCCACGCCAAACTGAGCGGTTGTTTCGTCATCCAGCACTGTAGGAGACGTGAAGATCCCGCGACCTTCGCGGCCGAAAGCGTTCATCAGGGCACTGTCGTCGAACTCTCCGACGATGCGCGGTTGAAGTTGATGTTTGTTAAACCAGTGGTCAAGTTGCTGGCGAACGGATGACATCGGGCCCTGGATGAGCATGGGCGCACCATGCAAGCACTGCGGAAAATTGCCTTGTAGGTGACTTCTCAATGCAGGGGCGCACAAAAAGCTCATGCCGCTGGTACCCAGCGGGTGATTAAACGCCTTCACTCCAATCTTTTTGGATACAGGCTCGTCGGCGAGCACCAGGTCCAGTTTGTGCAAGCTCAGCTGGGCGATCAGTTCTGGAAACTTTCCTTCGTGGCAGGTCATGTGGACCTGCTGAGGCATTCCCAACGCTGGCTCCAAAAGGTGGTACGCCACGGACTTGGCGATCGAGTCCGCCACGCCGACACGAAACTCCAGCGGCTTTTCCTGGCCGCGAGAGAGGCGGATGGAGTTCTCCAGATCGTTGCCCAGGGCAAAGATCTGCTCGGCGTATCCCAAGGCTACGCGGCCCTCGCTGGTCAGTTCCAGTCCTCGCCCCCGTTTGCGAAAGAGATCATGACCCAGCCAAGCTTCCAGTTGCTTGATCTGGCCAGACAGGGTTTGGGGTGTGGTGTGGAGTTGTTCACTCGCGCGCATCACGCCGCCCGCCTTCGCAACTGTCCAGAAATAGCGCAGGTGTTTGAAGTTCATATGGCATCAATACTTCGGAAAAAGCGATCAATAAACTTTGATAAATCGAATATACGCGAAGTATCAAAAAACCTACATTGAAGGCTTGGCACCAATCCGTGGCGATGTTTGTCACGGCGGCAGCTGCCAACCTTCACAAGGAGTAGCAACGATGCGTATCACTACCAGAGGACAACTCGCGGTGTCGGCGATGACGGACCTTGCACTGCGTCAGAAGATGCGGCCAGTGGCCTTGTCCACCATCAGCGCCCGCCAAGGCACATCACTCTCTTACCTGGAGCAACTCTTCAGCGCCTTGCGCCGCGCTGGATTGGTCGACAGCACGCGTGGGCCCGGTGGCGGATACACGCTGGCGCGGCGGGCAGACCAGGTGTCGGTCGCCGAAATCATCCTGGCGGTTGAGAACCTCAAGGCTGACGAGTTGCAGAACATGGGGGTGACCCAGGCTGCTCAAGTGAAGTCCATGACGGGTGAACTGTGGTCCACGTTCAACTCGCGGGTCATGGAATATCTGCAGTCGGTGACCTTGCAGGACTTGGTGGCCGAGCAGCTCGCCAAAGGCGTGGCCCCAGATGACGTGGTTGCTCCCGCCGCAGCAAAACCTAAGCTCACGCCCAAGCCACGGCCGCTGATGGCGCGGGTTGGTGTGCCCAATTCAGTGTTTGCGCTCGGAAGCATTCCGCTGCTGCAGCGCCGATAGACAGCGCCAGTCGTTTGTCGCATTGCGGTGATCCTCCTTGGGAGGTGCCGCCGCCGTCACGCGAGCATTGAGTTCGCGAACCCGGCGTCAACGGTGCTAGGTCGCCGCGCAGCGCCTGCCCGAAAAGCCCTTGGCTGATGGGTGCGCCTTACGGGCGGCGAAATGCATACCAACCGCCCCATGAAACGGCCGGTCGTGGGCCGTCTGCCCCGGATCGCCATCCCCACAGAGACGGCAAGCAGGCTCAAGCGGCGTAGACCTGATCCAGAGAGCGAAAACCCTTGATCTCTATCGGGTTGCCGCTGGGGTCATGAAAGAACATCGTCCACTGTTCTCCGGGTTGGCCCTCAAAGCGGACCTGCGGCGCCAGCACAAAGGCTGTGCCTGCGGCTTGCAGGCGCGCGGCCAGCGCGTGCCACTCGGGCAGCTCCAGGATCGCGCCGAAGTGTGGCATGGGCACCATGTGGTCCCCGACATGTCCGGTGCGGGCGCTAGCGAATGGGGTGCCCAGGTGCAAGGAAATCTGGTGGCCAAAAAAGTCAAAGTCCACCCAGGTATCGGTGCTTCGACCTTCTTGGCAACCCAGCACGCCACCGTAGAAGCGGCGGGCGGCATCCAGATCGGTGACGTGAAAGGCGAGGTGAAAAAGGCTGCGCATCCTGCAAAGGATAGCAGCCAGGGCCTTGATGGCTCGCGCTCAGGCGACGGTCGACGGATCAGCCGCCATGTTGTCGAACTTCTTGAAATACTGGCGCGCCATGGCCACCAGCTGGGGGTCGGTCGGGTGGTCGGCCACGATCGAGTCCACGATGACGCCCGCCACCTTGGCGTCGTGCTTGAGGCACCAGTCGCGAAACTGGTTGCGCACAAGGCCGGGGCCCGCCACCAGCACTTCGTGGGTGTCTACCAAGGCCTGCGCAATGTCGGCAAAGTAGGCATTCAGATCGTCCGTTTTGCCCTGGTGTTTGTGGTGGCTGCGTGACTTGATGCGGTGCGCCTCGGCGTGTGTGCTGTCAAACATCACCACGTGGGCTTCGGATTGGTCCAGCCAGACAACGGCGTGAAATGTGCTCATGGAAAAAACTTTCGTGATGGAGAAAACGGGGGGAAGAAAGTTAAGAAGTGAACGAAGGCTTGGCAAGCTTCGTGTGCGTTGCTCTCAGACCGCATGGTGTTGCTGCAGCTCCACCTTCTCTTGGCAGTGCACGCAGCGGGGCGCCTCCGGCGTGCCGTACAGGCGCGCAGCGGTGATGTCGGTGCCGCAGTCGGTACATTCGCCATAGGTGCCCGCTTCGATGCGGTGGAGCGCCGTGTCCACCGCGGCAAGGTGTGCGGTCTCGCGCTCGTCGAGGGCAAACTCCAGCTCGCGTTCGGTGGCAAGCTGGGCGCGCGGGTCTTCGGGTTGTCCGAAGTGGTCGGCAGCCGCTTCGGCGCGGCCGATGACGCCTCCGCGCTGCGCGGCCAGCTGGGCCAGCAGCGCAGATTGCTGGGTCAGCAGCAACTGGCGAAAGGGGGCGGCTTGGGTCTTGTCCATGCGATGTCTCCTCGGGGTGAGCGGATATCTGCATGGTGCGCCTGCGCGCAGTACCTCGGGTTGACCAAGGTCAAGGGAACAAGCCCCCAGCCTTCAATGCCGACTTCAGCGCTTGGGCGGGCGCGCCAGCATTTCTGCGGTGTTCGTCTTGCGGTCGGCGTTCACACGCTGCACATGCGGGCGCTCTGCCATGCGCGTGAGGTACTCGCGCACGGGCAGGTCGGCCAGGTAGTCGCGGCCATAGATGATCTTGGTGGCCGAGCTGACCAGGGGCAGGTGCACGATGGCGGCGCAGTCGGCCATCGTGAAGGTGTCGCCCGCCACGTATGGGCTGAACTTTGCCAGCTGGCCGAACGCGGCGATGTTTTTCTCCAGCTGGGCGCCCACCTTTTCGCGGGCGGTTTCGCTGACGGTGCCGCCAAAAAACGCCTGGGGGTACAGATTGCGCGCCACCAGCTCCAGGTGCAGCTCCAAAAACGTGATCAACTCGCGCACTTTGGCGGCTGCCAGCGGGTCAGAGGGCAGCAAGGCAGGTTGGGGGTACGCGGTTTCGATGTAGTCGGCCATCACGGCCGACTCGCACAGCGTGCCCTGGGATGTGCGCAGATAGGGCACCTTGCCCAGCGGGCTGGCGCTGCGGTCGGTTTCGCCCACCCAGGCCAGTTCTTCCGTAAAAGGCACGCCCTTTTCCAGCAGCGCGAGCTTGACCTTGTTGTAGTAGTTGCTGGCCGAAAAGCCGCAGAGTGTCAGCATGGTATGTCTCCGTTCTAGGTTGTGATGACCGAGGCACATCGTAGGCCGCAGCAAGGCGTGGGTCCGTCGCACAGATGACCCCGGGCGCCGTGCGCGCCTACAATCGAGGCTCCATGTCGTTGTCTTCCCTGCAAACCATTCGCAGCCTTCGTTGGCTCGCCCGCCTTGTGCTGGCGTGGTTTGTGTTGTCGATTGGCGTGGCCGTGGCGTCGCCGCTGGTCAACCCACAGGGCATGGAGCTGATCTGCTCCGGCTCCGGGGCGATCAAGATCCTGGTGAAAACCGACGACGGCGCCAAAGAGATGTCCAGCCACACGCTGGATTGCCCGCTGTGCGCGCACGTAGGTGCTCCGCCCCCAACGTCGCAGGCCGCGCTGCCTGTGGCCCACCCCCTGGCGCACGCCCTGCGCCCCATCCCCGCCGCGCACATTGCTGCGCGCACCGCCGCGCCGCTGCCGCCGCGCGGGCCTCCCGCGTTCTCCTGAAATCGCTATCTGTTTGATAGCTGCTAGCGCTTGATGGATAAGCGCTAGCGGTCTATTTGGCTCGAAATTCAGGAGTTCCCATGCGCAAAAGTCGCATGGCGCTGGCAGTGGCCAGTGCCTTTCCCCTCGCTCTTACCTTCACGTTCACCGGTGCCGTGCCCGCATTCGCCCAGACTGCCGACAGCGCCAATGCGTCTGTCAAGGCGCTGGGCGTGGTCACCATCAGCGGTGGCCAACCCACCTCGCTGCCCACGCAGATCCCCACCACCATCGAGGGCGTGACGCGCGAGCAGATCGAGCACTCGATCAACGCCACCGACAGCGAAGACGCGCTCAAGTACCTGCCCAGCCTGCTGGTGCGCAAGCGCTACATCGGCGACTACAACCACGCCGTGCTGTCCACGCGCGCCTCGGGCACGGGCAACCCGGCGCGCTCCATGGTGTTTGCCGACGGCATTTTGCTGAGCAACTACCTGGGCAACGGCCCCACCAACGCGCCGCGCTGGATGTTGGTCACGCCCGAAGAGATCGAGCGCGTGGACGTGCTCTACGGCCCCTTCTCTGCCGCCTATGCGGGCAACTCGGTGGGCGCCGTGGTGGACTACGTCACGCGCATGCCGACCAAGTTTGAGGCCCACGGCAAGGTCAGCTACCAGCACCAGCCGTTCGATCTGTACGGCACCAGCGCCACCTACGCCGGCAAGCAGGTCAGCGCATCCGTTGGCAACAAGAATGGCGACTGGTCCTGGTTCCTCAACTTCAACCAAACCGACAGCGAAGGCCAGCCGCTCACCTTCCCCACGCGCTTGGTGTCCGCCGGGACCATGGGCAACGCAGGCACGCCGGTGACCGGCGCGGTGCTGGGCAACAACCGCAGCAACCAGCCCTGGGTCCTGCTGGGCACGGCCACGCAGTACCACACGCAGCAAGACCACATCAAGGCCAAGATCGCCTACGACATCTCGCCCACCGTGCGCGCGGCCTACACCCTGGGCTGGTGGCACAACGAATCCGAAGGCCGCCCCACCAGCTACCTGCGCGACGCTAACGGCAATGCGGTGTACGGCGGCACGGTCAACATCACTGGCCGCTCGTTTGCGCTGGCGCCTACTGACTTCAATGTGTCCAACGAAAGCCTCACGCATTTCATGCATGGGCTCTCGGTCAAGAGCAACACCAAGGGCGTATTCGACTGGGAAGTGGCCGCCAGCCTCTACGACTACCAGACCGACACCCTGCGCGCCGCTACCGTAGCGATGCCCGCCGCTTTGAGTGGTGGCGCAGGCCGCATCGTCAACAGCAAGGGCACGGGCTGGAACACGCTGGCGGCCAAAGGCACCTGGCGGCCCGATGGTGTGCAAGGCGCACACATCGTGGACTTTGGCCTGCAGCGCGACAGCTACCAGCTGCGCACCGTGGAGAACGCCACGGCGAACTGGATCAACGGCGCTGCGGGCGCCCGCAACCAGGCGTTCAACGGCGACACCCAACTGCTGGGCCTGTGGGCCCAAGACACCTGGAAGATCGCGCCAAAGTGGAAGGCCGTGCTGGGCGCCCGCGCCGAGCGCTGGAGCGCCAGCAATGGCCAGACAGGCAACGCCACCACCACGGTGAGCCACCCCGAGCGCAACGAAACCTACTTCTCGCCCAAGGCTGCGGTGGCTTACCAGGCCACCGACCTGTGGGTGCTCAAGGCCTCTACCGGCCGCGCCGTGCGCATGCCCACCGTGGCCGAGCTGTACCAGGGCGGCATCAGCGGCAGCGGCACGCTCATCAACAACGACCCGAACCTGAGGCCCGAAAAGAGCTGGACCACGGAGTTGACGGCCGAGCGGGACATAGGCAACGGTTTGCTGCGCCTGACGGCGTTCTTTGAGCGCACGAAAGACGCGCTGTACTCACAGACCAATGTGCTGGTCACGCCCAACGTGACGAATGTGCAGAACGTGGACGCAATCCGTACCAAAGGCATCGAGCTGTCGTACCAGGCCGCTAACGTCTTCGTGCGCGGACTGGAGCTGGGCAGCAGCCTGACCTGGACGGATTCCAAGATCACCCGCAACGACAAGTTCCCCGCCAGCGTCGGCCAATGGCAGCCGCGCATCCCCGAGTGGCGTGCCAGCGCCGTGGCCACGTACCGGCCGGACGACAAGTGGTCGTACACCCTGGGGGCGCGCTATAGCGGCAAGCAATACAGCACGCTCGACAACACCGACGTGAACGGCTTTGCCTACCAGGGCGCCAGCCGCTACTTCACCACCGACGTGCGCGTGCGCTACCAGATCACCAAGGCGGTCAGCGCCGCCGTGGGCATCGACAACCTCAACAACTACCAGTTCTGGAACTTCCACCCCTACCCGCAGCGCACTTACTTCGCTGAACTCAAGGTAAGCCTCTGAAAGGAACATACTTCATGTCTCTAAATACTATGAAAATATAGCTGCTACCGCTTTACTGATAAGCGCTGGAGGCCTTTTTGGCTCTGCATCTGCCCATGTGGTGCTCGAATACCAGGTCGCCCCGGCAGGCGCCAGCTACAAGGCCACCTTCAAGGTGGGCCACGGCTGCGCCGGGTCGCCGACGCGGCAGATTGCGGTGGACATTCCGGCGGGCATGCGCGGCGCGCGGCCCATGCCCAAGCCCGGCTGGACGCTGGAGGTGCAGCGCGAAAAGCTCGCCCAGCCCTACACCAGCCATGGCCGCACCGTCACCGACGACGTGGTGCGCGTGACGTGGACAGCCAAGACGCCCGAAGACATGCTGCCCAACGCGCATTACGATGAATTCGTGCTCGTCGCCACCACGCCCGAGAAGGCCGGGCCGGTGTACTGGCCGGTGCGCCAAGCCTGTGCGGAAGGCAAGAACGACTGGACCGACGTGCCCCCACCCGGCCAGAAGCTCTCGGACCTGAAGTCCCCCGCGGCCCTGCTGGAAATCCTGCCCGGCGCAGGCGGCGGTGCCCACCAACATTGACCGTCAAGCCCACGGGCTTGTTGGTTCTTCCTTCTCCTGAAAAACTGAACGACATCACCATGAAAAAACTGCTTCACACCGCCGCCCTGGTTTCCGCGCTGGCCACCAGCCTGATCAGCGGCCCCGCGTTGGCACAGACCGCCGCCGTCAAGGTTGAAGGCGCCTGGGCGCGCGCCAGCGTGCAGGGCCAAAAGGGCACGGGCGCCTTCATGCGCCTGACCGCCAAGGACGGCGCCCGCCTGGTGCGCGCCGAGTCGCCCGCTGCGGGCGTGACCGAAGTGCACGAGATGAAGATGGAAGGCGACGTCATGAAGATGCGCGCCGTGCCCGTGCTGGAATTGCCCGCAGGCAAAACCGTGGAACTCAAGCCCGGTGGCTACCACGTCATGCTGCTGGACCTGAAGGCGCCCCTGGCCAAGGACAGCTCGGTGCCCATTACCCTGGTGTTTCAGGACGCCAAGGGCGCAGAAAGCAAGCTCAACCTGAACGTGCCCGTGGGCACCACGCCCCCCGGCGGTGCCACTGCGGGCAGCATGATGGATGGGCATAAACACTGAGGACACCGCCGCCGCAGCGCCTTCGCGGGCGCAGCGCATTGGAGTAAGCTGTGCCTCCACCACAGACTACCCTCGTCCACCTCTTGCGGAGCGGCCATGAGCGACACATCGAATTTCGGTTTCGGCAAACTTGTCCCCGGTTTTGACTTTCTGCAAAGCCTGGCCAAAGGGGCGTCCAGCAGCATTCCGCAGTTGCCCAACCTCAGCAATTGGGTGGCGCCCACCATCAGCGTGGAAGAGCTGGAAAAGCGCATCGACGAACTGAAGGCCGTGCAGTTCTGGCTGGAGCAAAACTCCCGCGCGCTGGCCGCCACCATCCAGGCGCTGGAGGTGCAAAAGATGACGCTCGCCACGCTCAAGGGAATGAACTTCAGCATGGGGGACGTCGCCAACGCCTTCAAGCTTAAGACCGCTGACACCGTGATGGGCGGCGTGCAAAAAGCTGCCAACACCATGACCGGCGCGGCCGACGCCATGGCCAGTGCCGCCGCCCGCGTGACGGGCCGTGCCAATGCTGCAGGCGCCGAACCCGAAGAACACGAAGACGACGCAGAGCCTGCCGAAGAGCAAGCCGCAGCGCCCACCAAGGCCAAAGCCAAGGGCGGCAAAGCCAGCAGTGCGGCCGACCCCACGGTGGTCGACCCCATGCAGTGGTGGGGCGCCCTGACCAGCCAGTTCCAGCAGATCGCGGCCAACGCCATGAAAGACGCGGCCAAACAGACCGCCATCGACACCACCAAGAACATGGCGACAGGCTTGGCCAAGGAGGCCCTTAAAACAGCCACAGGCATGGCCACGCAGTTTGCCGCCAAAGGCATGCAGACCATGCAAGGCGGCAAACGGGCTGCCAGCGCCGCCCAAAAGCCCGCCACCGTCGCCAAGAAGGCCCCGGCCAAAAAGGCTGCAGCAAAAACGGCTGCTAAACCTGCCAGCAAGGCGGCGGCTAAGAAATCCCCCAACCGAAGCGCCCCGCGCAAGCCGGTGCGCTGACCAGGCGGGCGGGGTGCCCGGCTGTGCTCCTGCTGGCCCAACCCCGTCTGCGAGAGACCTTGTCATGAAACTCTTCCCCACCGGCCATGCAACCCACCCCCAGTGGCGCATGGCCGCGGCTTTGGTGCTGGCGCAATTGCGCGCCCAGATGGCTTTGCCCGACTATGCATCGGCCCCCTCGCTGGGGTTGCTCTACATCACCGACCACTACGCCAACGAGGCGCAGGGCCTGCTCGACTACCTCAGTGCCGAGTTGCCGGAGGTGACCGACTGGAGCGGCACGGTGGGGGTGGGCGTGTCGGCCAACAATGCCGAATACTTTGACGAGCCCGCGCTGTCGGTGATGCTGCTCGACGTGTCTGCCGACCAGTACCGGGTGTTTTCTGGCGTGGCGCCGCTGCCCACCCATGCCAACCATCCCGGCAGCGGTTTTGTGGCCCACACGGCACTGGTGCATGCCGATGGCCGCACGCCGGAGCTGACCGAACTGCTGACTGAGATGGCGGCACGCACCGATACGGGCTACTTGTTTGGGGGCCTGTCCGCCAGCCGCACGAGCAGCGTGCAATTCGCAGTCGGTGGCGACGGCAACATCGCCGGGCAGGGCGGCGCCACGGGCGTGTTTGATGGAGGTTTGTCGGGCGTAGCGTTTGGTGCGGGCGTGTCGCTGGTGTCCCGCGTCACGCAGGGCTGCCAGCCCGTGGGGGCCTTGCGCACCATCACCGAGGCGCACGAGAACGTGGTGCTGCAGCTCGATGGTGAATCGGCGCTGGATGTGCTGCTGGACACGCTGGAAGTCTCGCTCGATGGCGACCCGCAGCCCGCCCTGCGCAAGGTGCGTGCCACGCTGGCCGGGCTGGTCAACGCGGGCGAGCAGCCCCAGGGCCAGCGCCGCACGGGCCACTTTGGCACGGACACCCGGGTGCGGCACATCGTGGGGCTGGATGGCAGCCGCCGCGGTGTGGCCTTGGCCGACCAGGTCGAGGCCGGAATGCACCTGGCGTTCTGCCAGCGCAATGTGGCAGCGGCGCGGGCCGACCTCATGCGCATCTGCGCCGAGATCCGCGAAGAACTCTCGCCCGAAGAGCTGGAGCCTGCGTCGCTGATGTCGTCTTCGAACACCGGTGGCGACAGCGCAATGGCCAGCGGCGCCTCAGCCGCCCGCGCCGCGCCGCAGGCCGAGCGGCGTATCTGTGGTGCGATTTACGTGAGCTGCTCGGGCCGCGGCGGCCCGCATTTTGGCGGGCCCAGCGCCGAGCTGCAAATCGTGCGCCACGCGCTGGGCGATGTGCCGCTGGCGGGGTTTTTTGCGGGCGGGGAGATCGCGCACCACCATCTGTACGGCTACACCGGCGTGTTGACCGTGTTTGTGGACAACGAACCCCTGCACTCCTGATTCCGGCAGGTGGTGGCTGACCAGCGGTCAGTCACCACCCGCAGTTTCCGTCAGCCCGCGCCGTTGTCGTCAGACTCGGCTTTTTCTTCAGGCGTGAGGCGCGTGGCCAGGATCTTGTCGATGGTTTTGCCATCCATGTCCACCACTTCCAGCTTCCAGTCTTCCCACTGCACGGCGTCGGTCACCTTGGGCAGGCGGCCGGTCAGCAGCATGATCATGCCGCTCAGCGTGTGGTACCGGCCCCGGTCCTCCTCGGGCACAGCATCCAGGTTCAGGCGGTCTTTCAGCTCGGGCACGGGGATATGCCCGTCCAGCAGCCAGCTGCCGTCTTCGCGCTGCAGCGCCCACGAGGTTTCAGGGTCGCGCGGCTGAAACTCACCCGTGATGGCCTCGATCAAGTCCTGCAGCGTGACGATGCCCTGCACCTCGCCGTACTCGTCGATGACAAACGCCATGTGCACGTCGGACAGGCGAAAGTTGTCCAGCAGCTCCATGCCGGTGATCGTCTCGGGCACATACAGTGCAGTTTGCAGCGGTTGGTCGGCCAGGCCATGGGTCTTGTCACGCAGCGTGCGGGACAGCCACTGGCGCGCGTTGATCACGCCCAGGATGTTGTCCATACCACCGCGTATCACCGGGAACCGCGCGTGGTCAGATTCTTCGATGCATAGGAGGTTGTCTTCAAACGGGGCGTCCACATCCAGACACACCACATCCCCGCGCGGCACCATCAGCGAGCCGATCTGCCGGTCGTCCAGCCGGAACACATTGCGCACCATGGTGTGCTCGTGCGACTCGATCACACCGGCGGTGGTCCCTTCGACCAACATCGCGTGGATCTCTTCTTCCGTCACCGGGCTGCCACTGGTTTCCTTCACGCCCATCAGGCGCAGCAAGGTGCGGGTAGAGGTGGACAGCAGCAGCACAAACGGTTTGGTCGCAATGGCCAGAAAGTTGATGGGCCGTGCCACCAGCCGCGCAAAGGTCTCGGGGTAGGACTGCCCGATGCGCTTGGGCACCAGTTCGCCCACCACGATGGAGAAGTAGGTGATCAGCACCACCACCAGCCCGGTGGCCGCATAGCTGCCAAACGGCATGGGCACACCCAGTGCTTCCAGCCACAGCGCCAGAGGGCCAGCCAAGGCGGCCTCGCCCACGATACCGTTCAGGACGCCAATCGACGTGATGCCGATCTGGATGGTGGAGAGAAAACGCGTGGGGTCTTCGCCCAGCTTCACGGCGGCGGCGGCGCCGCTATCGCCCTCATCAATCAGTTTCTGCAGCCGGGCCTTGCGGGCGGTGACCAGAGCGATCTCCGACATGGCAAACAGGCCGTTGAGAAGGATGAGGGCGAAGAGTATTGCTATTTCCATACAAAGGGCGCCTTGCGCGCCCTTGGGTGTTGATCAACGGGACATTGTAAGAACCTGTGGCACCCGGCCCGGTGTCGCGACCAGGAACTGTGGTGTGGCTACCCCATTGCAGGCCCGCCTGCTCGTTGCCCAGCCGCAGGGCGTGCAGGCTGGTGAGGGGCCGGATTTAAGGTGTTTTAGGGCTGTAGCGCTTATTGCATAAGCGCTACCAGCTATCAAAAACGGAGTAACGGGCTCAACGCGCGCCTTGTGCACTCAGCAGTGCGGGTGCATCGCCCCGTGCCAGCCCTGCAAAGTCAAAGTCCACCTCGGGCGCCATGCCGCTCACGATGCGCGCCAACGACTTGCCCGAGCCGCAGGCGTGCGTCCAGCCCAGCGTGCCGTGGCCGGTGTTGAGGAACAGGTTGCCCACGCGGGTTTTGCCGATCAGCGGCACGTTGCTGGGTGTGGCGGGGCGCAGTCCGGTCCAGAACTGGGCCTGGCTGGCGTCGCCCGCACCGGGGAAGAGCTGTTCCACGCGGCGCACGATGGCGTCGCAACGCACCTGGTTGAGGTCGCGGTTGTAGCCATTGAGTTCGGCCGTGCCCGCAATGCGCAGCCGATCACCACCCCGCTCGCTGGTGTAGCGCGAGAACACGAGCTTGAACTCGTCGTCCGTCAGGCTCACCTGGTGCGCCTTGGAGGCGTCCTTCACTGGCATGGTCACCGAGTAGCCCTTGGCCGGGTAGATCGGCAGGCGGATGCCCAGCGGCTGCGCCAGCAGCGGGCTGAACGAGCCCATGGCAAGCACAAACGCGTCGCCGCGCACACGCTCGAAACCTCCTTCGGCGTTGGTCACCTCCACGTGGTCGATGTGGTCACCCACCTTGCGCAGCGCGGTGATGTGGTGGCCCAGGCGAAACCGCACGCCCGCCGCCTCACACAGTTGGGCCAGTTCGCGCGTGAACTGGTTGGCATCGCCCGACTCGTCTTCGGCCGTGAAGGTGGCGCCTGCCAGCTGCGGGCGCATGTGGGCCAGCGCGGGCTCGATGCGCACGGCCTCGTCGGCACTGATGACCTGGCGCTCGCAGCCCAGGGTGCGCATCTGTTCGGCCGGGGCCAGTGCGCCGTCGAACTCCTTGGCGTTGGTATAGAAGTGCAGGATGCCCTGCGTGCGCTGGTCGTACTGGATGCCGGTGGCCGCACGCAGCTGCTGCAGGGTGTCGCGGCTGTAGGTGCCCAGGCGCACGATCTGCTCGATGTTGTGGCGCGTGCGCGCTGGCGTGCAGTTGCGCAAAAATTGCAGGCCCCAGAGCCACTGGCGCATGTCGGCACGCAGGCGAAAGAGCAGGGGGGCGTCTTCTTTGCCCAGCCACTGCAGCACCTTGAGCGGCGCGCTGGGGTTGGCCCAGGGTTCGGCATGGCTCACCGAGATCTGCCCGCCGTTGGCAAAACTCGTTTCGGCGCCGGGGGCGCCCTGGCGGTCGATGACAGTGACCTCGTGGCCCAACTGTTGCAGGAAATAAGCCGAAGTCACGCCGAGCAAGCCGGCACCCAATACGATCACGCGCATGATTTTCAAAGCCTTTCTGGGCTCTGGCGCTTGGTGGGCGTGCGCTGATAGCTATTGATTAAATAGCAAGCAGCTGGCGCACGTCTGCCAAGCTGCCGCTCCCCCTGTCCTTGGTACCTGAGAGATTCACCGCACAGCCCATATGGCGCGCGGTTTGCTCCTTCGGTGCGCCACCACGCTGCTGACAGGTGGGGGCGGCTCTCCAGACGGCTTTGATGAATGGTGCAGTACGGGACCTGAGCGTGTATGGGAGTTTGCGCCTTCGGTGCAGCGGGCGGTGCCGCTGGCTCTCCTGCGAGGCCGATTCTAGGGGGCACTGTCGCGCGAAAACCGGTGTCTGAGCGCTAATGAACGGCAATCGTTGCTGATGCTGGCGCCTGCTGTGTGTCGCGATAATCCGCCGACGTGCCCGATCCCAGACCCACCCCAGGATGCTCCCCATGCCCGACACCGCTTTTGACCCCCAGGCCTGCGCAGCCGTGCTCACCATGGCGCGCCAGGGGCGCATGCCCCGGCCGTTGGATCTGCCTGCGGCACTGCGCCCCCGCAATGCCGCCGAGGCGTATGCGGTGCAGGACATCGTGGTGCGCGAGCGGGGCGCGATCGCGGGCTGGAAGGTGGGTGCCGCATCGCCCCAGGCGCTGCCCGCGCGTGCGGCGTTGACCCGGGATTCAGTGTTTGTCGCGCACACCGGTTTGGCGGTGCGTTTGCCCGCAGCCGGTTTTGCGGTGATGGGGGTCGAGGCCGAGCTGGTGTACGAACTGGATGCCGACCTGCCTGCCCGGTCAACGCCGTACAGCGCAGATGAGGTACTGGCCGCTGTGGTGTCCGTGCGTGCCGCCATCGAGGTGTGTGACACGCGGTTTGCGGCCTGGGCCCAGCAGGGCGAGTGGAGCCGCTTGGCCGACCAAGCGTGCCATGGCGCGTTGATTGTGGGTTCTGGGACCACCAGCGTCGCGGGCGTGGAGCCCTTGTTGCAGCCGGTCAGTCTGTCGGTGAATGGGGCGGTGGCTGTGCAGCATGCCGCTTGGGGCAACCCCGCGGGCGATCCGCTGCGGTTGTTGACCTGGCTCGCGAACGAAGGCGCGCGCAGCTTGGGAGGGCTGCGCGCGGGGCATTGGGTGACCACAGGGTCTTGCACCGGCACCGTGATGGTGGCACCGGGCACGGTGGTGGTCGCTGAGCTGTCAGGCCTCGGCCGGGCCGAAGTCCACCTGGGCTGAGGGGCTAGGAGCCCAAGCTCCCAGCGGCATCAGTTGCGACGCGAGTTGTCTGGCTGAGCGTCGCGGCGGTTGGATACGCCGTCGCCATCACGGTCGCGGTCGTTGCGGTTAGAGATGCCGTCACCGTCCCGATCTCCGCCGGGGTTCATTTGTGGATTGTTGGGTTGACTGTCGCGGCGGTTGGGCACACCGTCGCCATCACGATCCCGGTCGTTGCGGTTGGCGATGCCGTCACCGTCCCGGTCCCAGCCGCCGCGGTTCATCTCCCAGCGGCCATCACGCTGCTGCCACTGCGGTGTGCGATAGATGTAACCAGCGCGGGCTTTTTCCCAGTGGCCCGCCACCCACACATGGCGACGACCGCGCCAATCCCAGTACCCTGGCACCCAGACCTGGCCCCGGCGAGCGCGGGGTACAGCCTCGCGCCGTGGGGGTGGTGGGGCTGGAATCAAATAGCCGGATGGGCCGGACTGCACGATCACCGTGCCCTGTATCTGGGCCTGCGCCGGGGCTGTGGTGCCCATCAGCGTGGCCAGCGCCAGGCCAGCGGCGGTGAGGGACGCACGAAACATTGAATTCGAAACAGTCATGGTGAAACTCCTTGTTTTTTGCAACCAGTCTGCTGCAGCGGATCCCGGGTGCGGGGGCTGGTGAGGCGTCGTGGTTGCTGTTGTTGGGCTTGAAGGCACATCGTCGTTGGGAGTGCCGGGCCCCGTCTGTCGGCAAGGCGCAGTGCGCGCTGTAGTCCGGCAGCCTGAACCCGAGCGTGCAAGTCAACGACGGTAGGGGTTGTCGGGGCGGCTGTCGTGTCGATTGGGCACACCGTCACCATCACGGTCCCAGCGGCCGGGCTGCATGTTCCAGCGGCCACCGCGCTCCTCCCAGCGCGGTTCGCGGTAGTGATAGCCGTGGCGGGCTTTTACCCAGTGGCCTTGCATCCACACGTGGCGGTGACCACGCCATTCCCAGTGGCCAGGCACCCACGCCATGCCGCGGCGATGGCGGGGCGTGGCTTCGTGGCGGGGTGGGGGCGGCGCGTGGTACTGCGTGCGGATCGGTGAAGCGTGCTGGTAGTGCGGAGTGCCGGCCTGGATGACAACGGTGGCGCTGGTCTGCGCCTGCGCCACCG
>NZ_JBKBTV010000081.1:0-16837 GCF_046291265.1 Acidovorax sp.
CGCGGCGTGCGCCCGCCGCCGGTGTACCAGCAGGGCGGCCAGCCTATGCCTGTGCCACAGCAGCCTGAACAGGTGTTGATCCTCAAGTGATCACGCACTCGTGCCCGCAGTGATGCAGCGGTTCGTCGCCACCACGCGGCACCCCCAGGCCAGCCCCGTGCTGGCCTTTTTTGTGGCTGCTGTTGCCGTGGCTTTTGTGTTGTGCGGCTGCGTTGCACCGCCACGGGCTGCGCAGACGGCGGAGCCTTCCACAGTGGCATCTCCGCGACCCGCACCCGCGCCGACGGTGCCCACACCGCAATCTGTGGAGGGGTTCGCGCTGCAGTCTTTGCCAGGTGCCGGTGGGGCCACGCTCCAGGCCCTGCAGCGCGCCGAGCGCACGGCGCCGCTGCGCTACCGGGTGATCGTCATCCCGGGCTCTGGCTGCGCGGGCATGGGGCCGATGGCCGACCGTTACTTTGCAGGGCTGCTGCATGCCCAGGTGCTGGTGTTGCACAAGCCGTGGGTGGACCCTCAGGCGCGCACGGCGCCCGCAGACTGCGCACGCGAATTTGTGCAGCAGGACCGTCTCTCCACCTGGCTGGCCCACGCCCGCGCGGCTCTGGTAGCGGATGCGCAGCAGCGCGAACGTGAAGGCGCGCCCGCGCTGCCGCAGCTGCTGGTGGGTATCTCCGAAGGGGCCGAGCTGTTGCCCGCCCTGGCGCCTGAGGTGTCCCAACTCGCTGGCCTGGTAATGCTGGCCTCCAGCGGGCTAGATCCGCAGGAGGCCGGTGCCCTGCAGGCACAGCGCCTGGAGGCGCAAGCAGACTGGGAGGAGCTGGGCCACGTGGTGGCGGGGCGCCGCGCCGACAGCACTGTGCTGCAGGGCCGCAGCCTGGTCTACTGGCGCGACCTGTGGAACTGGCCGTTGATGCGCCCACTGGTGCAAAGCCCCTGGCCGCTGCTGCAGGTGTGGGGCGGCGACGATGCGTTGGTTCCCGCTGCCGCCTACGAGCGCTTTGCCCAAATGGCCTCCGTGCGCACGGTGCCCTTTTGCGCGCGGCGCATCGACGGGGCAGACCACGGCCTGCAGCGTCGTGCAGCGGGTATCGACGGCGTTCAGCAAGTATGGGCATGGACTGAGCAGTGGGCGCGCAACCCGCAGGCCGGTTTGTGCGGTGCGCTGCCATGACCGCTGCGCAAAGGCTGGGCCGTGCCGTTTGGGTTGCCGCCATGGTGCTGGGGGCGCCGTCCGTGTGGGCCCTGGCAGAGGATGCGTGCGGTGACTTTCTGGCGGCGTTGGGGCGCAAGCCAGCGGGTCTCGAATATGTGGGTTGCGCTGCTGGTTATGACGCGCAGTTGCGCGTTCTGGTGGCGAGCTACGAGGTAAAAGGCAGCCGGGCGAACCGCGTGGAGCGCTATCTGATCCGCTACACGGGCATGGGGCGGCTGCGGTTTCTGTGTTGTGGCTGGGAGCCCGCAGCGGTCGTTGTGGGCGGCGTGCCGCGTCGGGAGGGCTGGCTAGCCCGAGTGCGCGAACCCGGCGACAGGGTGATGATGTTTTCCGACGAAACCCTGGTGTCCCGCCGGGCGGACTGGGCGCAGATTCCTGCGTTCCATGTCCGCGTCACCCGGTATCTGGAGTCTCCGTAGCGCCGCCCGTGGTCACGCAGCTTGCGGTCCGGCAGTGCGGGATTGCAGCGGGTCACGCACGCTCAGCGCGGCCGGTACATCTTGAACAACTGCTCTGGCCCCACCGTGAAGTAGTCGGCCGGGCCCCCGCCGCGCAGGATGTGGCCCGCAGCCGCCGTGTCGTACACGCCGTTTTTCAGCAACGCCTGGTCGATGTGCACGGCCACCACCTCGCCCAGCACCAGCCAGGTCTCTACATTCGCGCCGTCCACGCCCTGCAACTGCAGGATCTGCGTGCTGCGGCATTCGAAGGTGACGGGGCTTTCGGCCACACGCGGGGGGCGCACGCGCGTGGAGGGCAGGGGGGTGAGGCCGGTCAGTTCAAACTCGCTGACCTCGGGCGGCACGGCGGCGCAGCTTTGGTTCATCACCTCGGCCAGGTCGCGTGTGGCCAGGTTCCACACAAACTCGCCGGTCTCCTGCACGTTGCGCACGGTGTCTTTGTAGCCAATGCTCGCAAAACCCACGATGGGCGGCACGTAGTTGAAGGCGTTGAAAAAGCTGTAGGGCGCCAGGTTGGTGGCGCCCGCGGCGTTCTGCGTGGAGATCCAGCCGATGGGGCGCGGCCCGACGATGGCGTTGAACGGGTCGTGGGGCAGGCCATGGCCCTGGCGGGGCTCGTAGCTGTGGATGTTGCGGGGGAGTGGGGCGGTGGTCATGGGAGCAGAAAGAAGTGCGTTGGTGGTGGGTGGGCGATGCGATTCGATGCTCTGGGGGCCAGCCCGCCACCTTACCCGGGCGTTGTCGGCGTTGCTTGCCGGAGGATTTGATCATTTGCTATGCAAATAATAGCTGCTGGCGCTTATTAGATAAGCGCTAGAGGCCAATTTCATTCAAATTTTGGATGGAAACGGCCGGTGGCGAACTGCAGTGTGGATGTCACACCACTGAAGGACAACACGCCCGCCGTGTGTCAGAACCCTGACGAAAGCCCTTGGGCGCCGTCACATTCGGCAACAATGCTCGTCGTACCACTAAGAACGCATTGACCGTCTTTTCGCGGCATTGAAAAGATGGTCAATACGTTCTCACTCCATGAGCCAGCCCCTTTCGTCCACCGCCGAGCCCTTGCCCCCGTCCATCGGGACGCTGGACCGTCTGCGCAGCGCGGTGCACCAGCTTGCGCAGGCCGAGCGCCTGCAGCGCGCACTGTTCGCCATTGCCGACCTGGCTGGTGCCGACCTGAGCATGCGCGCCATGCTGGAGCAGCTGCACGCCATCGTCGGCACGCTGATGTACGCGCGCAACCTCTTCATGGCGCTGCACGACCCCGACGCCGACACGCTGGAGTTCATCTACTTTGTGGACGACGCCACCACCGACCTGCCCGTGTTGGGTGTGCCCATCCCCATGGCCGACATGCACCAGTCGCTCACCTGGCACCTGGTGCGCGGTGGGCTAACGCTGCGCGGGTCGATGCAGGCCCTGGCGCAGCAGATGGACGGCCAGCTCAAGGCCCTGGGTGCGTATGCACAAGACTGGCTGGGCGTGCCGTTGCGCGATGGAGCGCAAGTGCGGGGCGTGCTGGTGGTGCAAAGCTACGACCAGGCCGGGCGTTATGGCCCCGACGACCAGGAGCTGCTGGAGTTTGTGGCCAGCCACGTGCTGACCGCT
This sequence comes from Acidovorax sp., assembly GCF_046291265.1. Lineage (GTDB taxonomy): Bacteria > Pseudomonadota > Gammaproteobacteria > Burkholderiales > Burkholderiaceae_C > Acidovorax. The sequence continues at coordinate 3,286 of NZ_JBKBTV010000081.1, forward strand.
CTGCAGCGCAAACAGGCCCGCCAGGACCTGGAACGCGCCGTCAGCGTAGGCACCGCCGAGCTGGCCCGCACCAACCAGGCCCTGCAAGCTGAAGTGGCGCGCCGCCAAAAGGGCGAACGCCTGCAGGCGGCGCTGTACCGCATTGCCGAGCGTGCCAACGACTTGGGCCCAGTGCAAGAGTTTTACCGGGCGGTGCACCACAGCGTGGGCGAGCTCATCAACGCCCGCAATTTCTACATCGCGCTGCTGTCCGACGACGGCGCCGAACTGCATTTTCCGTACTACGTCGACGAAAACCAGGTGGGCACCAAGTCGCGCCCGCTGGGCAACGGACTGACGGAGTACGTGCTGCGCAAGGGCCAGCCACTGCTCACGTCGGCCGACGAGATCGAGCGTCTGCACACCGACGGCACCATCAGCAAAAGCGGGCCCAGCTCGCTGTCTTGGGTGGGCGTGCCGCTGGTGTGCGAAGGCCGCTCGCTGGGTGTGGTGGCCGTGCAAAGCTACCAGCCCGAGGTGACCTACACCGAACGCGACCGCGACCTGCTGGGTTTTGTGTCGCACCAGATCGCCAGCAGCCTGGTACGCCGCCGCACCACCGCATCCCTGCGCATCGCCAACGCCGAACTGGAGCAGCGTGTGGCCGAACGCACCGCCGAGCTGCAAGAGCAGATTGGTGTGCGCCGCCGCGTGGAAGCGCAGCTCAAACACGAGGCGCTGCACGACGCGCTGACCGGCCTGCCCAACCGCAGCTACCTGCTGGAGCGGCTGGACTGGCTGCAAACCCGCCTGCACCGCCAGCCCGACCAGCGTTTTGCGGTGATGTTCATCGACGTCGACCGCTTCAAGCTCATCAACGACAGCATGGGCCACCACGCGGGCGACGCCGTGCTGCAAGAGATTGGCCGCCGCCTGACCAGCGTGCTGCGCGCGCCCGACATGGTGGCGCGTGTGGGCGGCGACGAGTTTGCCGTGCTGGTGGCCGATGCGCCCGCGGCCGACCCCGTGGTGCGCATCGCGCGCCGCATGCTGGAGGTGCTGGACGAACCCATGCTGGTCGAGGGCAAGCGCCTGTTCGCGTCGGCCAGCATCGGCATCTCGCTGTGCAACCGCGACCAGCCCCAGGCGGCCGACCTGCTGCGCAACGCCGATACCGCCATGTACCGTGCCAAGGTCAACGGCCGTCGCCGGTTCGAGCTGTATGACGAGCACCTGCACAGCGACGCGCTGCGGGTGCTGGACCTGGAAAACGCGCTGTGGGTGGCCGTCAAAGAAAAGCAGTTTGAACCCTACTTCCAGCCCATCGTGTCGCTGGTGGATGGCCGCGTGCTGGGCTACGAAGCCCTGGCCCGCTGGCGCCACCCCACCGACGGCCTGCTGGCGCCTGGCGCCTTTGTGAAGGTGGCCGAAGACAGCGGCAGCATGGACGCCATCGACTGGCAGATTTTTGAGCAGGCCTGCAGCACCATGGCGCGCATGTCCGACTTTGCAGGCTACCTGAGCGTGAACGTGGCCCCGCGCCACTTTCGCAACCCCGTGTTCTGCGACCGCATGCTGCAACTACTGGCCGATGCCGGGCTGCCGCCGCAGCGCCTGTGCCTGGAGATCACCGAAGGCGCCCTCATCGAAGACCCCGAACACACCAGCGCCGTGCTGCACACGCTGCGCGGCCACGGCATGTCCCTGGCGCTGGACGACTTTGGCACCGGTTACTCATCGCTGGGCTACCTGCACCGGCTGCCCCTGGTCACCCTGAAGATTGACCGCAGCTTTGTGGAACCCCTCGGGGGCAACGTCACGGGTGACGACGGTGTGGAAGTTGTCTACAAAGGCAGCAGCAACCCCGGCGGCGCCGCCAGCAGCACCGGTGCCCCCGCCAACCCCAGCGCCGCCGTGGTGCGCGCCGTGCTGGCGCTGGCTGGATCGCTGGGCCTGAACGTGGTGGCCGAGGGCATCGAAACCCCCGAACAACAGCGTGTGCTGATGGAACTGGGCTGCACGCAGGGCCAGGGGTATCTGTTTGGCCGCCCCGCGCCGCTGCACCCGACCATCTTGGGTGGGTAGCGTGAAGAGCGGGTTGCTACTTTATTGATAGCTATAGGCGCTTATTGGATAAGCGTTAGAGCCTGTTTTGATTTGAAATTGGCGCCTGCTGCAGGCTAGGCACCCCTGCCCAACTCCCTCTCCCCCCGCGGGAGAGGGTCGGGGAGAGGGGGGTGGAACAAGCAAGCTGCATGCTTCAAACACCCCTCTCCCCAACCCTCTCCCACAAGGGGTGAGGGAGCAATACCTCAGCACCACTTCTGCGGATCTGTTCCATCAAACGTTCTTGCCCAAAAACCAGCTCGGCGGCTGCCCCATCGCCGCCTTGAACATCGCAGAAAACGCACTCTCGCTGGCATAGCCGCTGGCGGCCGCCACCTGGCCCACCGGTTCGCCACGCGCCAATCGTGGCAGGGCGTGGGCCAGCACGGCCTGTTTGCGCCACGGTGCAAAGCCCATGCCGAACTGTGCCCTGAACAGCCGCGCCAGCGTGCGCTCGCTGGCGCCGCTGTCGGCGGCCCAGTCCTGCAGCGTGGCGTAGCGGCCGGGCGCATCCAGCACGGCCTGGCACACCGCGCGCAGCCGCTTGTCGCTGTGCGGGCCGGGCAGGGGCACACCCAGCGCCAGGCTTTCGGCATGGCTGATCTCGTCCAGCACCAGCGCGGTCAGTGCGGACTCGCGGGCGGGTTCAGGCACGGGCCCGCCCACCGGGTCGAGGGCGGAGACCAGCTCGCGCAGCAAGGGCGTCACCGCCATCACGCGGCAGCCCGACCAGTCGGGCTGCACCACGCTGGGGTCGATGTACAGCGTGCGAAACGCCGCCGCCTCCAGCACCGCCACCGCATGCAGCGCGCCCGGCGCAATCCACACTGCACGCGAGGGCGGCACGATGTACGACGTGGGGGCGGTGGGCGCATGCAGGTTCACCTGGATCACGCCACTGGCGCAATACGCCAGCTGCGCCCAGGCGTGGCGGTGGGGCTCGAAATGGCTGTCCACCGGCATCTCGCGCGCCCGCACGCGCACCGGGCGCGCCGGGGTGGGCGTGAACGGATCGGTGTCGCCCAGTGGGGAGGGGTGCAGCTTGCGGGGCAGGGACATGGAGGAGGAATCGGCGGCTTTGTTGGGCACCGGAGCGCGGTGCGGGCGTGGGTTGGTTGGTTGGTTGGGTGCTTCTTGCAAGCAGGGGTTGGCGCAAATTCGCTGAAAGCTGTCGTTCTGTCGCATTCCAGAAACCCGGCCGCAATACTACGATGCCGCCATGACCTCTGCAACCGCTGCCAGCCTCCCGTCGCCCACCCCTTTGCGCGCTGACGCCAGCGTGATCGGCCTGGTGGGCATTGCCCACCTCATCAGCCACTACAGCCAGCTTTTGCTGGCGCCGTTGTTCCCTTGGCTCAAGGACGAGTTCCAGGTCGGCTATACCGAGTTGGGCTTCCTCATGACCATCTTCTTTGTGGTGTCGTGCGCGGTGCAGGCGGGCTCGGGGTTTGTGGTGGACCGCTTCGGGCCACGCCCCATTCTGTTTGCGGGGCTCACCCTGCTGGGCCTGGCGGCCTTTGGTTTTGCCGCCAGCACCAGTTACGCCATGCTGGCCGGGTTCTCGGTGCTGGCGGGCATTGGCAACGGCGTGTTTCACCCGGTGGACTACACCTTGCTCAACCGGCGCGTCAGTGCGCCGCGACTGGGCCATGCCTACAGCGTGCACGGCATCACCGGCAGCCTGGGCTGGGCGCTGGCCCCGGCCATGCTGGTGCCGATTGCCATTGCCACGTCGTGGCGCGTGGCGCTGGTGTGTGCGGGCGTGCTGTCGTTTTCGGTGCTGCTGGTGCTGCTGTTCAGCCGCCGCCACCTGGCCTTGCCGCCGCTGCCAGCGCCTGCGGCCAAAGGCGCATCTTCCGCCGCCCCTGCGCAGGGCAACTTTGCCTTCTTGCGCATTCCGGCTGTGTGGATGTGTTTTGCGTTCTTCTTTTTCTACGCCGTGGCGCTGAACGTGGTGCAGGCCTTCGCCCCCGAAGCCGCCCGCCAACTGCACGCCGTGCCCGTGGCGCTGGCCGCCATGTGCCTCACCGTCTACATGGTGGCGAGCGCGGGTGGCATGGTGCTGGGCGGCTTTTTGGCCGCTGACCCGAGCCGCTGTGAACGCATTGTGGGCGTCGGTTTTGGTCTGGCTGCATGTGTGGCGGTGGCCCTGGCGTTCATGCAGTTGCCCGGCGTTCTGGTGCCCGTGCTGTTTGGCGTGATGGGTTTTTGTGCTGGCATTGCCGGCCCGTCGCGCGACCTGCTGGTCAAGCGCTCCACGCCCGAAGGCTCTACCGGCCGCGTCTACGGCATCGTGTATTCGGGCCTCGACATCGGCCAGGCGTTGTCGCCCCTGCTGTTTGGTGTGCTGCTGGATCAGGGCCGCTTCAGCGCCGTGCTGCTGGGGCTGGCGGTGGTGCAGGGGGTGCTGATTGCAAGCGCGTTCAATGTGCGGCGGGTGCGCAGAACGGCGACGCCTGCGGTGGCCTGAGGTTTGCCACGCTGCCACAGCCAGGCGGTTGCAGCACGCGCCTTGTGTCTCTTGCCTCGTGCCCGATCAGGCCAGCGCTTTGTGCAGGCTGCTTTCATCGGCGTCAGCGGCGGTAGTGGCCATTGCGGCGGTGGCGGGCGGAAAGATGTACCCCGTTGGCGCCACCAGCGCGTCGAACGCGGCAATCGGCAGCGGTCGGCTGAACAGATAGCCCTGGAACGCGTGGCACCCGCCCTGCGCCAGAAAGGCGCGCTGGCCTTCGTTTTCCACCCCTTCGGCGATCACGGTGAGGTTCAGACTCTGGCCCAGCGCGATCACTGTTTGTGCAATGGCGGCACCGTGCGGGTCAGACAACACATCGCGCACAAAGCTTTGGTCAATCTTGAGCTGATCGAGCGGAAGGCGCCGCAGGTAGCTGAGCGATGAATAACCGGTGCCAAAGTCGTCCAGCGAGAACCCGACACCACGCGCCTTGAGGGTGGTCATCTTGGTGATGAGGTCGCCCATGTCGTTGACCAGCATGCTTTCGGTCAGCTCCAGCTTGAGCCTGTGGGGGTCAATGCCCGTGCGCTGCAACGTGGCCAGCACCTGTTCGACAAAATTGGCTTGCCGAAACTGGGGGGCGCTCACGTTGACCGACAAGCTGATCTGGGCCAGCGTGGGGTGTGTGGCCCACTGCCGCAGCTGCAGGCAGGCGGTTTCCAGCACCCACAGCCCCAGGGGCAGGATTTGGCCGGTCTGCTCCGCCAGCGCAATAAAAGCGCTCGGGGGCACCATGCCCCGCACGGGGTGCTGCCAGCGCACCAGCGCCTCTGCGCCAGTCACCCGGCCATCCTGGTCCACCTGCGGCTGGTAGTGCAGCAAAAACTGCTGTTCCAGCAGCGCTTTCTGCAGGTCGGTCTCCAGGCTGGTGCGCAGGGTCACGTCGGCTTGCATGATGACCAGCAGCACCGCGATGCAAAACAACGCCAGGAAATTGTTTACCCAGGTGCCTCCGGCGCGCACGCTGTCGGGCATGGCATAGGGGGTGGCAATGCCTTCCGGGCTGCTGGCCAGAACCAGAAAACTCAAAAGGCAGAGCATCGGCGCGCTGTGGCGCAACCAAGGGCGCTCGTGCTGCAGCACCATATAGGACGCAATGGCCAGCGCGAGCAGGTAGATATGCGATGAGCGAGGGACTTCTGCCGTCGGGATGTCAAACACCGCCGCCATGACGACGAAGTTGACGAAAAGCACCGGAAGCAGCAAAAAAGCGGCGGGACGCGGGCGGTCGTGCCGCACCAGCCAGATCACCGCCAACCCCACCGACATCAGCGCCCCGTCGATCAGTGCGACGGTCCAGTAGCCCATGCGAATGAAGAACAGGCCCCAGCCCACCGTGATCGCTGCGAGCAAAACCCCGATGGCCAGCAGCATCAGGCGGATCCGGCGCTCCTGAATGGCACGCAGCTCGTCGTGCAGCAAGTGTTCAGGTGACGGTAGAGCCGGTGTGTTCATGCGGAAGAGGAACAACAGCGCTGATGCACAAATGGGCCAGCGGATGCTGGGCATTATGGGCTGCGCGGGTAAGTCCGGCCAGCGCGCGCTGCGCAAGCGCAAGGACTGCGTCCGCCGCTCGCGCGAGCTGCCGGTCAGCTCCAGGCAGCAACTACATTTGCTGGATCCATTCAACCTCGATACCGAAGGAAAGCTCCGATGAACAACCGAAGCAGCACAAACGCGTTGAACGACGGTGATTTCGCCTCTTACGTGGAGGGTATGCAAAAGTCCTCTGATCGGACAGCACAGCCACGAGAGGAGATTCCCGCGAACGCTGACCATCCAGCAGATGGCCGAGAACAGAGCATCGAAGACGTTGTGATACACGGCGAGGAGCCGACCAACGAATTCCTCGAAGAATGGAACGCGATCCAGAACGCGCCAGAGCTTTCAGACGAAGAGTTTGCCAGGCAGGCCCTGAGCGCTCCTGGAGATGACGGCGACCCCACCACCCCCGAATGAAGGTTGATGGCGCAGCTTCGACAGATGCTGCCCATTCTGCTGGGACCCGGTGCCTCAGCAGGTCATCTGCGAATGTGTTGCAATCCTTTGGCGCTGCGCGGCTTGTCGTCTGAATTGGTCAGTACCGCGCCGACGTTTTCCTAGCCTCTTCACCTGCACATTCCCCATGACCTCACCCATCTACAACGCCAGCATCCCCGTTTTCCGCCAGATGCTGGGCTCGCTCAAGGACATCCTGGCCAAGACCGAGGCGCACGCCACGGCGCGGAAGCTGGACCCGGATGCACTGCTGCAGGCGCGCTTGTTCCCCGACATGTTCCCCCTGGCCCGCCAGGTGCTGATTGCCTGCGACTTCGCCAAGGGCGTGTCGGCGCGGCTGGCGGGTGCGGAGGTGCCGTCGTTCCCCGACGCAGAACGCCCCGGCTTTGCCGACCTGAATGAGCGCATCGATGTGGTGCTTGCATTCATCGAAGGCCTGCCGGTAGAGCAGTTTGCCGACGCCGCCACGCGCCAAGTCACTATCCAGCCCGGCACACCGCGCGAAAAGCAGTTTGTGGGCGAGCACTACCTGCTGCACTACGGTCTGCCGCAGTTCTTCTTCCACGTCACCACCGCGTATGCACTGGTCCGCCACAACGGGGTGGAGCTGGGTAAGCGGGACTACATGGGCAAGTATTGAGCGAGGCCGCTGCAGCAGCGCGCCTTCAGGCCGCGCTTGCGGCCCAGGCGGCACGCATGCCCGCAAAAGGGGCGCCGCGTCCGTGAGGTCTTGGCCCTTGTCCCTTGGCCCACCGCTCGGGCTGCCACAGGGTTTGCGGCACACGGTTTGCGCGCTGAAGACTCGATGGCGCCCCAGCTGGTGGCGCTGTCGATGGCCAGCCGATAGGCCTTGCGCCCATTGACGATGGCAGCCCCACTGGCTGAGCAATCGCCCGGGATCAAAGCGCGTCTGTGGTTGGGTCAACCGCAGGGGGCGTGCGAGCAAATTTTGAGCAAAAAAGGCCTCTAGCGCTTATCCAATAAGCGCTAATAGCTCCCGAATTAATAGCGAATCAGCTTTGAATGGCGGGCGTCCGCCGCGCATCCCGTCGTACTCTCAGCGCGCCCCCGGCTCCGCGCTGCCCCGGCGGCGAACCCAGGCGATCAGCACGCCCAGCACACGTGGCCGCCACGACAGCGTGAACGCGATGGCCAGCGCCGCGCCGGCCAGCGCCATGAACCACACCAGCGACGCCATGGATGCATGGTCTACGGCCAGGCACAGGCCCAGTGCCACCACCAGGCCCGCGCTACCCATCCAGCGCAATGCGCGCACGGTGCTGCGGCGCAGGGGCTCTGTGCCGCGCACCTGCTCCCAGTGCACATCCATCGACAAAGCCAGCCAGCCCAGGCCCATCACGTTGGCAATGACCGCTGCTGCGAGTAACAAGGCTTCAGGCACGGGCGGTCTCCAGGGATGCGGCAGCGCCGTCGTTCTGGGTGTCCACGCCGGGCGCGCTCAACTGGCCCTGTGCGCGGCGCTTGAGTTTGCGTGCGGCCAGCACGGCGATGACGGCGCTGGCCAGAATGGCCAGGTCCACACCGGCCACGGGCCAGTAGCCATTGCCGATGGTGCGCAGCAGGTGGTCGCCCGTGGTCACCCAGTTCAGCAGCACGGCGGCCACGCCCAGTACGGCGATGGCCCAGCACTGCTCTCCCCAGGCCGGTGCCATGCGTGCGCTGGCGACCGGCGCAGTGCGCCAAATGCCGTGCGCAAAGGCCAGCGCCCAGGCGCCCCAGAAGATGGCTTTTTCCCAGTCGCCACGCCCGACCAGATCGGTGGGCAGCAGGCGGTTGCCGATGAGCATGGTCAGCGCGGCAATGACGATGCCGGTCACGGTGGTCACCGCAAACGCATCCACCCAGCGCGCACCGGTCACGCCTTGTTTGGCATGCTGGCGCTTGCGTTTTTCGACAAAGAAGATAAAGCCTGTGGCAATACACGCGCAGCCCGCCAGGCCGCCCAGCACATACAGCCAGCGCAGCAGCCAGTGGCGAAAGTGCTGCAGGTGCAGGCCGGTCAGAAAGGTGTTGACGCTGGCCACCGCGGTCTGCGGCGGGTCTTCGCGCAGCACCTCACCGGTGCTGCCCTTGAAGTGAATGCCGTTGCCCACCAGCGCAATGCGGTCGGTGCCCGCGCGGTAAATGCTGACGTAGGCATTGGCGTCGCCCACATGCCGCACCACCAAAAAGCCCACATCGCCCGCCATGTCCTGCGCGGCCCAGCGGCGCTGGGCTTCGGTCACCATGGTGTCTACCGAGGCCAGGGTGCCGGGCACGTTGGCGCGGTCGTGGGGCAGGCCAGTTTCGGCGGCCTCGTGTTTTTCATGCAACTCGTGCAAGGGGTGCAGCTGTGTGTGGGTGATGGGGAAGTACGTGCCGCCAAAAATCACCAGCCCCGAGAACGCAAAGATGAAGTGAAACGGCAGCGCCACCACACCCGTGAGGTTGTGCAGATCAAGCGCGCTGCGCTGCGTGTGCTTTTTGGGGCGAAACGTGAACAGCTCGCGGAAGATCTTGCGGTGCATGACCACGCCGCTGACCAGTGCCACCAGCATCATCAGCGCCGCAAAACCCACGATCCAGGTGCCCAGGTTCTTCCAGTTCACGTTCAGGCTGTAGTGCAGCGGGTAGAAGAACTGGCTGCCGATCTTGAGGTGGTCATCCGGCAGCGATGCGCCTGTGCGCGGGTCGATGGTGCGGCTGCCCCACACGGTGTCTTCGGGCTCTTTGGCGTTGGGCAACTCATAGCCCGCAAACAGGCCCAGCACCGGGTCGCGGTGGGTGGTGTAGGCGCTCCAGGTGTTGATGACCGGGAAGCTCTGCGCGATGGGCCCGTTCACGCGGCTCTTGGCCGCTTCGATATTCGCCGCATCGGGCTTCATGTCCTGAAACACCGGCTGCAGGATCTTGTCGAACGACGGCATGGGCTGCGGCTCGAACCGGGTCGATGGAATGGCCCACCGGTCGATCTCGCGGTCAAACACCGACAGCGAGCCGAAGAAGAAAACCACCATCAGCACAAAGCCCAGCACCAGGCCAAACCAGGTGTGCAGCCAGGCCATGGTGAGCCGGAAATTTTGGAACATGGGAGAACTCCTTGCGTTCGCGGGCTTATGCCGCCAGCAGCGCGCGCTGCACCAGCCACGCGGCACCCGTCATCAGCGCGCCGCCACCCAACAACAGCGCCCACACGCGCGCCACGCTGGCAGCCGTAAAGGCCCACAGAAACACCGTCAGGTACACGATGAAACCCACGATGTAGCCCAGGGCCTCTGCGTCATGAAACTCCATCTGCGCCGCAAACAGCAAGCCGATGCCCAGTGCGATCAAGCCCCAGGTAAAGGCGTAGCCGCCCAAAACGCCTGCGGCGATGCGCGAAACGATGTGCAAACGAGAGGCGGTACTGGTGGCCATGGGGTCGTGGGATGCGAACAGAATTGTTGATGAGACTGATTCGTAATTATGCCGCCCTTCGTGCCATTGCCCCACTGGGATCATGGTGATGGGGGATAACGGGTTGGCGCCCGGACGGTTCGCGGCAGGGGCGCGGGGCCCCGAACGGCTCCATGACTGGCCGTGCACGTTTTGCGAGCAGTCCCAAGCCAGCGCCGACCCCGTCTAGCCGCGCAGACGGGAGCGATGTGGGCGTTTGTCCGTGTCAGACCACGCTGCGGTGCCGCGCGATGCAGGTGTCCAGCGTCTCACCCCCCGTGCGCTGCCACCAGTCCAGTGCAGAGAAAATTTCCACCTCTGAATAGCCGTCGAACCCGGCGGCTTCGACCCATTGGCGGATCTTCTTCAGCTCAATCACGCCGTCGCCCATCATTCCGCGGTCACTGAGCAGGTCGCGCGTGGGCAGGCGCCAGTCGCAGACGTGGAAGGCCAGCAGGCGCTCTTTGCCTGCGCGTGCGATCTGTTCTTGTAGCTTGGGGTCCCACCAGACGTGATAGACGTCCAGGGCCACACCCAGCGCGCCAGACTTTTGCGGATCAAGCTTGTCGCAGATGTCCAGCGCCTGTTCCAGCGTGTTGATGCAGGCGCGGTCGGCGGCTTGCATGGGATGCAGCGGTTCGATGGCCAGGGGCATGCCCACTTGGCGGGCGTATTCGAGCGACGCGGCGATGCCGTCGAATACCTCGCTGCGTGCGCGGCTGATGTCGGTGTAGTGCGGCGTGCCGTCCAGCGCGCCGGGCAGGGCGCCCACCACCAGCACCAGGCAGGCGGCGTTCAGCGTTTTGGCCTCGTCGATGGCGCGGTAGTTGTCATCCAGTGCAGCGCGCAGTCCGGCTGTGTCGGCGGCGGGGAAGAAGCCGCCCCGGCAATAGCCCGACAACTCCATGCCGTGGGCGCGCAGTTGCCGCGCGATGGCGTCGAGCCCCGCCGCCGCTACCTGATCGCGCCAGGGGCTGATGGCGCGGATGCCGCGCTCGGCGCACTGGTCGATGATGTGGGCCAGCGGCACCTCGGCACCCCGTTGCTTGCGCACGGTGGCGGTGTTGATGGAGAGCCAGCGGTGGTCTTGGGTGAAGTCGCGCATGGTGGTGGCAGGTTGGTGGTTGAGGCTTTGCGGGGGGGCTCTGCAGGGCTTCGACAAGCTCAGCCTGAACGGGTTGTGGAGGTGCGGTGCAGGGCTTCGACGGGCTCAGCCCGAACGGGTTGTGGAGGTGCGGTGCAGGGCTTCGACGGGCTCAGCCCGAACGGGTGGTGAGACGTTGCACCGCAGGGATACGAGCCATGGAGTCAGCAAAGAGCAATGAGCAACGTGCCATCCACAACGGGCGCAGGCCTCAGGCTCAGGTCGCTACGCCATGCAGTGCCAGCAGATGGCCCATGCGCTGCACGGCCAGTTCGGGCTGCTCCAGCAGGTTCGCCTGGTCCGCCAGTCGGAACAGCTCCGCAAAGTGCACCAGCGAGCGCGTGCTTTGCTGCCCGCCCACCATGGTGAAGTGGCTCTGGTGCCCGTTGAGCCAGGCCATGAAGACCACGCCGGTTTTGTAAAAGCGTGTGGGCGCAGCAAAGATGTGGCGCGACAGCGGCACCGTGGGCCCCAGGATGGCGTGAAAGCGTTCGATGTCGCCCGCGGCCAGTGCTGCGAGCGCGGCGCTGGCGGCCGGTGCAATCGCGTCGAAGATACCCAGCAGCGCATCGCTTTGGCCCTGGCGGGGCGTGCCGCCCGCGCCGTCGCCCGCGATCAGCTCGGCGTAGTTGAAGTCGTCGCCCGTGTACATGCGCACGCCCTGGCCGTCGGTGCCGCCCGTGGTGGGCAGGCGGCGGCGCATGGCGACTTCCTTGTCCTTGTCGAGCAGCGAGATCTTGATGCCGTCGACCTTGTCCGGGTGCGCGGCGATCACGGCCAGCGCCGTGTCCATGGCCGCATCGGCATCGCGCGAACCCCAGTAGCCGGCCAGCGCCGGGTCGAACATGTCGCCCAGCCAGTGCAGCACCACGGGCTGGCGTGCCTGCGACAGGATGCGGTCGTACACGCGCTCGTAGTCGGCGGGGCTTTGCGCCACGCGGGCCAGCGCGCGGCTCGCCATCACGATGAGTTTGCCGCCCAGCTTTTCGATGGCCTCCATCTGCTCCTCGTAGCCGCGGATCACGTCGTCCACCGACTTCACCTCGTCGAGCACCAGGTGGTCCGTGCCGCAGCCCGAGGCCACGAGCGCGCCGGGGCCGAAGTCGCGCGCCGCGTCGAGCGAGCGGCGGATCAGCTCCAGCGAGGTGGGCCAGTCCAGCCCCATGCCGCGCTGCGCGGTGTCCATGGCCTCGGCCACGCCCAGGCCCAGCGACCACAGGCGCTGGCGGTAGGCAATGGTCGCGTCCCAGTCCACGGCGCATTGCAGCCAGGGGTCGATGGCCGCCAGCGGGTTGGCCACCACGTGGGCGGCCGAGTAGGCGATGCGATTGAACACCACCGCGCCCTGCGGCGGCACCACCGGAGGGCGGCCTTGCAGGGTGTAAGGGCTGATGCGGCCGTCGGCCGTGGGCAGAGGGAGGCTAAGGGCCATGGTGTACTCGCAGAATTTGAATGAAAAGTGCCTCTAGCGCTTATTCCATAAGCGCTAGTAGCTATCAAAATAGTAGTATTGAAGCGTTATGGAGCAAGGGGCGCCACATCCACCCAGCGGCGTTCCTTCCAGCTTTCCAGCGCGGCCTCCACCAGCTGCACGCCCTTGGCGCCTTCGGGCAGGGTCCAGCGGTACGGTGCGTCTTCCACCACGTGGCGGATGAAGTGCTCCCACTGGATCTTGAAACCGTTGTCGTAGACCTGCGAGTCCGGAATCTCCTGCCACTGGTCGAAGAAGTTCATGCTTTGCTTCTCGTCGGGGTTCCACACCGGGCGCGGCGTGGCCACGCGGCTCTGCGCGCGGCAGCTCGACAGGCCCGCGACGGCCGAGCCATCGGTGCCGTCCACGTGGAAGGTCACCAGGTCGTCGCGCCGCACGCGCGTGGCCCAGCTCATGTTGAGCTGCGCGATCACCGGCTCGCCGTTGTGACCCGTGAGCTCGCAGGTGGCGTAGGCGGCGTCGTCGGCGGTGGCCTTGTACGGTTGGCCGGCTTCGTCCCAGCGCTGCGGGATGTGCGTGGCGCCGATGCAAGACACCGACTTCACCTCGCCGAACAGGTTGTCCAGCACGTAGCGCCAGTGGCACATCATGTCCAGGATCATGCCGCCGCCGTCTTCTTGCCGATAGTTCCAGCTCGGCCGCTGGATGGGCTGCAGGTCGCCCTCGAACACCCAGTAGCCGAACTCCAGGCGTACGCTCAGCATGCGGCCGAAGAAGCCCGCGCGGCGCAGCATGTCGAGCTTGCGCAGGCCGGGCAGAAAGAGCTTGTCCTGCACCGCGCCGTGCTTGAGGCCCGAGCCCGAGGCCAGGCGCGCGATTTCCACCGCCTCGTTGAGGTTGGTGGCGATGGGCTTTTCGCAGTACACATGCTTGCCTGCGCGGATCG
>NZ_JBKBTV010000082.1:0-16309 GCF_046291265.1 Acidovorax sp.
GCGAGATTTTCCGCAAGGGTGCGGCAGAAAAGAACATCAGCCAGGCAAAGGCTGACGAAGTGTTCGATCTGATGGAGAAGTTCGCGGGCTACGGCTTCAACAAGTCGCACGCGGCTGCGTACTCCTTGCTGGCGTATCACACGGGCTGGCTCAAGGTGCATTTCACCGCGGAGTTCTTCTGCGCCAACATGACCGTGGAAATGGACGACACCGACAAGCTCAAGGTGTTGTACGAGGACGCGGTCAAACACTTCGGCATCAGTTTCGAGCCGCCAGACGTCAACCGGGGCTTCTACCGGTTCGAGCCCGTCACCGACAAGATCATCCGCTACGGCTTGGGCGCCGTGAAGGGCACGGGTCAGCAGGCGGTTGAAGCCATCGTCGCGGCGCGCGAAGGCCGAGGCGAGGGCCCGCAGGGCTCCACCACCGGCCCCTTCAAGAGCCTCTTCGATTTTTGCCTGCGTGTCGACAAGGCGCGCATGAACAAACGCTCGGTGGAGGCGCTGATCAAGGCCGGTGCGTTTGACTCCATCCACCTCAACCGCGCCGCGATGGTGGCATCTATCGACCGTGCGTTTGAGTTTGCTGCAGCGACGTTGGCAAACGTGAACCAAGGCGGTTTGTTCGACATGATGGGCGACGACTCGCATGGCTCCAGCACCCAGGAGCCTGACCTCGTGGACGCCGTACCGTGGGGCATCAAAGAACGTCTCACGCTGGAAAAAACGGCCGTAGGGTTTTATCTTTCCGGCCATCTGTTCGATGAAGTGGCCACGGAGGTGCGCCGCTTTGTGCGCACCCAGATCGATGAGTTGCTGGACAGCCGCGAGCCCCAGGTGTTGGCCGGGATCATCAGCGACTTCCGAGTCATCAACGGGCAGCGGGGCAAGCTGGGCTTGTTCAAACTCGATGACAAATCAGCCGTGATCGAGGCGTCGGCCGACGAGAGCCTGCTCAACACCTACCGGAATCAACTCAAGGAAGACGAGTTTGTCGTGATGATGGGGCGTTTGCAGCTTGACCATTTCAGCGGCGGGCTGCGTGTGAAGGTGCAGCAGGTGTGGGACCTGGCTGGTGCGCGGTGCCGTTTTGGCAAGTATTTGCACGTCATGGTGGGAGACAAGGCGCCCGATGTCCCCAGGCTGGTCCGAGAGTTTCCGCCGCGCCGTGAAGCGCGGGAGGAGGGGGACGATCTGGTGCATGGCATGCGTGTGCGGATGGGTGTGCGCTGCACGGCCGATGACGCCGCTGCGGTTGCAGAGTTGCAACTGGGCGAAAGTGCGCGGTTTTATCCCACCGACGCAGCGCTTGCAGCGTGGTTGGCGCAGGCTGGCACCGGTACCGCCACTGTGGTTTACGAGTAGAACCTGTGCGCCAGACAGAATCTGCAGCGCATGGCTTGAAAAAACCGGGTCAACAACCAATTTCTCTCAGAGCAGCACCCCACAGGGGTCGCTAGAATGAAATTCATGGCAACAAAACCACCTTCACCCCCTACCGCGCCGCCCGTGACCCGGCCTGCGCGGGATGACGGCGGTTCGGTCGTGCTCGAAAGACGCACCCAAAAGACCCAGCCACCGCAGATGTACCAGGTGGTCATGCTCAATGACGACTACACCCCCATGGAGTTTGTCATCGTGGTTTTGCAGGAATTTTTCAGCAAAGACCGTGAACAAGCTACCCAAATCATGTTGAAAATTCACCTGGATGGCAAAGGCGTTTGCGGGGTGTACTCCCGCGATGTGGCTGCCACCAAGGTGGAACAAGTGCTTGACGCCGCCCTCAAGGCGGGCCACCCACTGCAATGTGTCAGTGAGCCTGTTGAATAACAGGTTTTTGATCCCGATCTACAGTTATCTCTCTTCCACGCAAGCACAAAGGAGTTCACATGATTGCCCAAGAACTGGAAGTCAGCTTGCACATGGCCTTTGTTGAGGCCCGCCAACAGCGCCACGAGTTCATTACCGTGGAGCATCTGTTGCTTGCACTGCTCGATAACCCCAGCGCAGCGGAGGTGCTGCGCGCTTGTTCGGCCAACATCGATGATCTGCGTTCATCGCTGTCGAACTTCATCAAAGACAACACGCCCCAGGTGGCGGGTACCGACGAGGTGGATACCCAGCCAACGTTGGGCTTTCAGCGTGTGATCCAACGCGCCATCATGCACGTGCAGTCCACGGGCAACGGCAAAAAAGAGGTGACGGGCGCCAACGTGCTTGTGGCCATCTTTGGCGAGAAGGATTCCCACGCCGTGTACTACCTGCACCAGCAGGGTGTGACGCGCCTGGACGTGGTCAACTTCATTGCCCATGGCATCAAGAAGGGCGAGCCACCAGAGCCCGCCAAGCCCGAAAGCCAGGGAGAAGGCGAAGAGGGCGGTTCTTCGGAGCGCAACGAAAAAGCCTCGCCGCTGGAGCAGTTCACCCAGAACCTGAACCAGGCGGCCAAGGACGGCAAGATCGATCCGCTGATCGGGCGCCACTACGAAGTAGAGCGCACCATCCAGATCCTGTGCCGCCGCCGCAAGAACAACCCGCTGCTGGTGGGCGAAGCGGGCGTGGGCAAGACCGCAATTGCCGAGGGCTTGGCATGGCGCATCACCCAGAACGATGTGCCTGAAATTCTGGCCGAGGCGGTGGTGTATTCGCTCGACATGGGCGCGCTGCTGGCAGGCACCAAGTACCGCGGCGATTTCGAGCAGCGCCTGAAAGGTGTGCTCAAGTCGCTCAAGGACAAGCCCAATGCCGTCCTGTTCATTGACGAGATCCACACCCTGATCGGCGCGGGCGCTGCCTCGGGCGGTACGCTCGATGCATCCAACCTGCTCAAGCCTGCGCTGTCCAGCGGCCAGCTCAAGTGCATTGGTGCGACCACCTTCACGGAATACCGTGGCATCTTCGAAAAAGACGCAGCGCTGTCGCGTCGCTTCCAAAAGGTGGACGTGGTGGAGCCCACGGTGCAGGAAACCATCGACATCCTCAAGGGCCTGAAGTCGCGCTTTGAAGAGCACCACAGCGTGAAATACGCTGCGGCTGCCCTGCAAGCCGCTGCCGAGCTGAGCGCCAAGTACATCAACGACCGCCATCTGCCCGACAAGGCGATTGACGTGATTGATGAAGCCGGTGCCGCCCAGCGCATCATGGTGCCGAGCAAGCGCAAGAAGACCATCGGCAAAGCCGAGATCGAAGAGATCGTGGCCAAAATTGCGCGCATTCCGCCTGCCAATGTGTCTAACGACGACCGCGGCAAGCTGCAGACGCTGGAACGCGATCTGAAGAGTGTGGTGTTCGGCCAGGACAAGGCGCTTGAAGTGCTCGCCAGTTCGGTCAAGATGGCCCGCTCCGGCCTGGGCAAGGGCGACAAGCCGATTGGCTCGTTCCTGTTCAGCGGCCCCACGGGCGTGGGCAAGACCGAAGCGGCCAAGCAACTGGCCTACATCATGGGCATCGAGCTGCTGCGCTTTGACATGTCCGAGTACATGGAGCGCCATGCGGTCAGTCGCCTGATCGGCGCGCCTCCGGGCTACGTCGGGTTTGATCAGGGTGGCCTGTTGACCGAAGCCATCACGAAGAAGCCACACGCGGTGCTGCTGCTCGACGAAATCGAAAAAGCGCACCCGGACATCTTCAACGTGCTGCTGCAGGTGATGGACCATGGAACGCTGACGGACAACAACGGCCGCAAGGCCGACTTCCGCAACGTCTTGATCATCATGACGACGAACGCGGGCGCCGAGACCATGAACAAGGCGACCATTGGCTTTACCAACCCGCGCCAGGCGGGCGACGAAATGGGCGACATCAAGCGCCTGTTCACGCCCGAGTTCCGCAACCGGTTGGATGCCATCGTCAACTTCAAGGCGCTCGACGAGCAGATCATCCTGCGCGTGGTAGACAAGTTCTTGCTGCAGCTGGAGCAGCAACTGGCCGAGAAGAAGGTGGAAGTCACCTTCACCGACACGCTGCGCAAGCACCTGGCCAAGAAGGGCTTCGATCCGCTGATGGGCGCCCGCCCGATGCAGCGCCTGATCCAGGACACGATTCGCCGTGCGCTGGCCGACGAGTTGTTGTTTGGTCGTTTGACCGATGGTGGCCGCCTCACGGTGGACATCGAGGTGAAGACCGACGACAAGGGTGTGGAAACTTCGGACGTGCTGCTGGACATTCAGCCGCTGCCCAAAAAGGAGCGTTCCGCCAAGTCTGAGCCTGCCGAGCCCGAAGAGGCTACTGCCGACTGAGTGCGCTGAGTTGCAGCACGAAGCCTTGGTGCGAAGTGCTGCTGCAGAATCAAAAAAGCCCGTGGCGTAAGCCCCGGGCTTTTTTTTATGGCTGCTGCTCGGCGGCCGGTTGATGAAGGTGAGACCGTTCGGGCTGAGCCTGTCGAAGCCAGGGCGCAGTGCGCGCACCGTCCTGCGCAAGCTCGGCCGGAACAGCATTGACTGAATCGGCATCTTTGAACTGGAAGCGCCGGTTATGGCTGAGCCATTCGACAGGCTCAGGACAGGTTTGCCAAAGTCTCGCGCGGCGCTTCGACAAGCTCAGCGTGAGCGGTTGAAGTGGATTGTGGATTGATGCCGACTCAACTCAACAATCCAGCAAGAGGCCCCATCAACAGCGTGTAGTGCCCTTACTGCGGCGCCTTCAGCCGCTCCAGCAGGGTCACCGTGGGGTAGCCATCGGCCACTGCACCAATGCTTTGCTGAAACCGCCGCAGGCCTGCGCGGGTTGCCGGGCCCATCACGCCGTCTGGCGTGCCTGCGCTGAACCCTTTGTCATTGAGAGCCGTCTGCAATTGGCGCAGCTGGTCGCGGTGCAGGGGTTCTATGTCTCGGGGCCACGCCGTGGCGATGGGCGAGCCGCCGTCGATCTGGCGTGCCAGAAGGCTCACACCCAGTGCGTAATTGACCGAGTTGTTGTAGCGCAGGATGGTGCGGAAATTGGCGCCCACCAGAAACGCAGGGCCCCGTGCGCCTGCAGGGGTGATGACGGAGGCCTCACCCAGTTCGGGCAGCGCTTGGCCGTCCAGCGCACGCACCCCTTCTGCCGCCCAGGCAGTGGCGTTCTGGCGGGTGCTGAGTTCTGCGCGTGCGTAGTCAAAGCCTGCGGGCAGTTGCACTTCAATGCCCCACGGCTGGCCACGTTGCCAGCCCATGCGTGACAAAAAATGTGCGGTGGATGCCGTCACATCCGGGATGCTGCCCCAGATGTCGCGGTGGCCGTCCCCATCCGCATCGACCGCATAGGTCAAAAACACCGAAGGCAAAAACTGCGTGTGCCCCATGGCGCCTGCCCACGAGCCGATCATCCGGTCTGCCGCAATGTCGCCCTGGTCCACGATGCGCAACACCGCCAGCAGCTCGGTCTGCGCCCAGGTGCGGCGGCGCCCCTCGAAAGCCAGGGTGGCCAACGCATCGACCGCGCGGAACGTGCCAAAGTTGCTGCCGTAGTTGCTCTCCATGCCCCAGATGGCCGTGATGACCGGCGCCGGAACCCCATAGCGCGCGGCGGCGGTATCCAGCGCCGCCTGGTGCTCGGCCCGCTTGGCCTGGCCCTGGGCAATGCGCTGGGCAGACACGGCGCTGTCGAGGTAGGCCCAGGGCGTGCGGGTGAACTCTGGCTGTGCGCGGTCCAAGTCGACCACGCGCGGCAGAAGCTGCGCATTGCCCAGCACCGTACGTACGGTCTCTGGGCGGATGTTGGCGGCCAGCGCCTGGGTGGAAAACTGGTCGCGCCAGGCAACAAATGCCGCCTGTTCTGCGGATTCAGCGTTGCCGGTGGGCGCAACCGCTGCAGTGGCTGCAGCGGCCGCCGATGACACCGCGGGTGTGGTTGCTGCGGCCGGTGCGGTTGGGGCCGGTACAGCCGCGGGCTGCTGCGCAGTCCGGGGCGCTGTGCGCGGCGTTGCATCGGGTGGTGTGGCAGATGCACACCCAGAAACTGCAATGGCTGTGCCCAGCACAAGCCACCAGGCGGTCGAGAGATGGAAAGAGGGGGCTGAAAGGGGGTGGAGAGGGCGTGTCTGCATCAATACATTGTCGTGCCCCGCCCCATGGCATCTGCCCACCTGGGGGTGTATCGATTTGCAAACCTGTGTTACTACTGAATTGATAGCTGTCAGCGCTTTATTGACTAGCGCTAGGTGCCAAAAACACCATAAATCCGGTTACAGTCGGGGACCGCCTGTCTCCCGCCCGCCTACCGCTTTTTACAGCCATGCCCCCCCATACCTTTCTCTGGCACGACTACGAAACCTTCGGTGCCAACACGCGCCGCGACCGCCCGGCGCAGTTCGCGGCGATCCGCACCGATGCGGAACTCAATGAAATCGGCGACCCGCTGATGTTCTATTGCCAGCCCGCCAACGACTACCTGCCCGACCCGGTGTCGTGCCTTATCACCGGCATCACGCCGCAGCAGTGCCTGGAGCAGGGCGTGCCCGAGCACCAGTTTGCCGCCCGCATCGAGGCCGAGTTTGCGCAGCCCGGCACCATTGGCGTCGGCTACAACACCATCCGTTTTGACGATGAAATCACGCGCTTCATGTTCTGGCGCAACCTCATCGACCCCTATGCACGCGAGTGGCAAAACCAGTGCGGCCGCTGGGATCTGCTGGACGTGGTGCGCATGACCTACGCGCTGCGACCCGATGGCATCGAGTGGCCTAAAAAGGAAGACGGGGTAACGCCCAGCTTCAAGCTGGAGCACCTGTCCAAAGCCAACGGGCTGCAACACGAGGCCGCGCACGATGCGCTGTCCGACGTGCGCGCCACCATTGCGCTGGCGCGGCTCATTCGCCAGCACAACACCAAGCTGTTTGACTTTGGGCTCAGCCTGCACAAAAAAGACCGCGTGGCAACCGAGCTGCGCTTGCCCGCCACCACCATCACGGCGCGCCCGTTTTTGCACGTGTCCGGCATGTTCCCCACCGAACGCGGTTGCCTGGGTGTGATGTGGCCGCTGGCCAGCCACCCCACCAACAAGAACGAACTGATCGCCTGGGACTTGGCCCACGACCCGGCGCCCCTGGCCACCATGGGCCCCGACGAGATCCGCCTGCGCATGTTCAGCAAGGCCGACGCGCTGCCCGAAGGCATGACGCGCCTGCCGGTCAAGACCATCCACCTGAACAAATCCCCCATGGTGGTGGGCAATGTCAACACGCTCACGCCCGCACTGGCGCAGCGCTGGGGCATCGACCTGGCCCAGGCCGCCGCGCATGCAGAGGTGGCGCGCGCTCTGCCCGACATGAGCGGCATCTGGCCCGCTGTGTTTGCCCGCCCGCCGGAACCCGCACCCGATGTGGACCAGGACCTGTATGGCGGTTTTGTGGGCAACAACGACCGCCGCTTGCTGAACGACCTGCGCACCATGAGCGGTGACAAACTCGCCAAGGCGCGGACCAACTTTGAGGACCCACGTCTGGCAGAGCTGTTCTGGCGCTACCGAGCGCGCAACTTTCCGCAAACGCTGGCGCCCGAAGAGGCCGAACGCTGGGAGGCCCACCGCGCCGCCTGCCTGTTTGACGGGCAGGGCGGGGCGCGCACGGTGGAGCAGTTGTTCACCGAAATCGATGAAATGTCGGAAACCGCCGATGACCGGGCACAGGACATTCTGGGCGCCTTGTACGATTACGCCGAACACGTCGCACCGGAGCGGTAGCCCTTCTGACACCGGCCCGCATTTAAAGATAGAAATCCGTTCACGCTGAGCCTGTCGAAGCGCCGCGCAAGGCTTCGACAAGCTCAGCCCGAACGGTTTTAATTGATCGAATGTGAACCCGTATGAGGTGCTGCGTGCCTTTTCCCTTCACCCAGTGGCCTGGCAAAGCCAGTTCCACGGGTGCACTGGCATTAGGGCGCGCCAGTATTGATTGCCCCGCCTTGCACGTAGACCCGCAGAAACAGCGCTGACTTTTATGACGACACCGCAGAACCAAAGCTTTACCACCCAGATCGTGCACGCTGACCGCCTGGGCGGTGCCGAGCATGGCGCCATCCACAAGCCCATCCACACCTCGGTGCAATACGGCTATGACAGGGTCGAAGACCTGATCGCCGTGTTCCAGGGCACGGCCAAGGGCGGCTTCAACTACTCACGCCAGGGCACGCCCACCACGGCGGCGCTGGAGGCCAAGATCACACAGATGGAACGCGGGCAGGGCACCATCGCGTTTTCTACCGGCATGGCGGGCATCTGCGCGGTGTTTTTGACCTTGCTGAAGGCGGGCGACCACCTGGTGGCCAGCCAGTTTGTATTTGGCAACACCAACAGCGTGCTGGGCACCCTGGCCGACCTGGGTATTGACGTGACCATGGTGGATGTGACCAACGCCGCCAACGTGGCCGCGGCGCTGCGCCCCAACACCCGCATGGTGTTTGTCGAGACCATTGCCAACCCCGGCACGCAGATCCCGGACCTGGAAGGCATTGGCGCCCTGTGCAAGGCGCACGGCGCGTTGTACGTGGTCGACAACACCGTGGCATCGCCGTACCTGTTCCGCGCGGCCACCGTGGGCGCGGGGCTGGTGGTCAACTCGCTCACCAAAAGCATCGGCGGGCATGGCGACGCGCTGGGGGGCTCCATCACCGACACCGGCCTGTTCGACTGGTCGAACTACCCCAATATTTTTGCGGCCTACCGCAAGGGCGACCCCAAAGGCTGGGGCTTGCAGCAACTGCGCAAAAAGGGCCTGCGCGACATGGGCGGCACGCTGTCGTCGCACGCCGCGCACCAGTTGGCGCTGGGCGCCGAAACGCTGGCGCTGCGCATGGACCGCACCAGCGCCACCGCGCTGGCGCTGGCCCAGTGGCTAGAGGCGCACCCCGCCGTATCCCGCGTGCTGTACCCCATGCTCCCATCGCACCCGCAGCACGACCAGGCGCGCAAGCACCTTAAGGCCGGGTCCTGGCTGTTGTCGTTTGAGCTGCGCGACCCCGACCAATGCCTGCCCGTCTGCAACCGGCTGCAGTTGCCCATCAAGGCCACCGGCTTGGCAGACACGCGCACGCTGATCATCCCGGTGGCCCACACCATCTTCTGGGAGGCGGGCCCCGAAGTGCGCGCCACCATGGGCATTGCCGACAGCATGATCCGCCTGTCGGTGGGCCTGGAAGAGGTGGAAGACTTGCTGGCCGACTTTGAACAGGCGCTTGCCACGGTGTGATCGGGCAGTCGCTGGGAAGCGGTTCGGGCGCTTTTTCGAAGGGCCGCAACCCCAGCGTGCGGGCGCTCTTGTGTTGAAATGCCCGCTGTTCCCCATGCTGGTTGGTTCAGAAAAAAAGCAAATCCGTTCGGGCTGAGCCCGTCGAAGCCAGGGCACTCCCCGCGAGCGCCCGACAGGCCCAAGGCGAACGAGCGGCGAGACTGGCATGGCATGGCGCTTACCCCTCTTGACTGATTGACTGACTGAGCACAACCCACCATGTCCACAGCCACCTCAGCCCCGCCTGCCAACATCGGCAAGTACCGCATCGAACGAGAGCTGGGCCGGGGCGCCAGCGGCATCGTGTTTTTGGGGCTGGACGGCTTTCGGGGCCGCAAGGTGGCCATCAAGCAGACGCACGCCTACCTGCTCAAACAACCCGACCAGGCCGAGCGTTACCGCAAGCTGCTGCGCAATGAGGCCGCGCTGTCGGGCCGCTTGCGGCACCCCAACATCGTTCGCCTGCTCGACGCCGACGAAGAAGCCTTTCCGCCGTATCTGGTGCTCGAATACATCGACGGCCAGGCCCTGTCTGACTTTGCCACCCCAGACACCTTGCTACCCGTGCCCCAGGTGCTCGACATCGCCTTCAAGTGCTGCAACGCGCTCGAATACGCCTGCCGCGAAGGCCTGGTGCACCGCGACATCAAGCCCGCCAACCTCATGCTGGCGCGCGACGGCGATGTGAACCTTCCCGCCGCGGGCGCGCCCCTGTCGCGGCGCCGCCACGCCACGCAGCTGTCGGGCCTGGTCGGCTCGCCCTCGTACATGTCGCCCGAGCAAGTGCGCGAGCAAGACCTGACGCACCACAGCGACATGTTCTCACTGGCTGTGGTGGTGTACGAACTGCTCACCGGCCGCCGCCCGTTTGATGGCGACACCGACTTTGCCACCCTCTACAAAATCAGCAACGAAACCCCCACGCGCCCCAGCCTGCTGCGCGCATCGCTGCCCGCGCACGTGGACGACGTGCTGTTGCGCGCCCTGGCCAAGCAACCCGCAGACCGCTTTGCCACCTGGGACGACTTTGCCCAAGCGCTGCTGGCCGCCCACCAAAGCCTGCCCCGCCAACGTTCGCAAGACACCGAGGCCGAGCGCTTCGCCCGTCTGCGTGCGCTGCCGTTTTTTGCCGACTTTCACGATGTCGCGCTGTGGGAGCTGATGCGCCTGGGCAACTGGCGCAGGCTGGAGGCCGGCACCGTGCTGATGCGCGAGAGCACCCCCGGCGACTCGTTCTGCATCCTCATCGAAGGCCAGGTCGCCGTCAGCCGCCAAGGCTGGAGCCTGAGCACCCTGGGCCCCGGAGTCACCCTGGGCGAAATGACCTACCTGCGCCCCGAGAACAAAATGCGCACCGCCTCCGCCGTGGCCGAGACCGAAGTGCTGGTGCTCAAAGTGCGCAACCCGGCGCTGCGCGAGGCGTCGGAGGACTTGCAATCACGGTTTGACAAGGCCTTCATCAAGCTGCTGGTGGGGCGGCTGATTGCGACCAATGAGCAGTTGGCGGAGTGGGAGCAGGGGTTGAGTGAGCCGGAGTGAGTGGGGAGACGTGAGAGTGGGGTAGGCGAGGACGCCCGGTTTTTGGTGATGTAGAGCTATGAAATTTATAGCTATTAGCGCTTGATGGATAAGCGCTAGAGGCCAAAAAGACCAAAAATTGCGCGGGCGTTTTGTCCCACAGGGGTTGGGGACGACGAATGTGCAGCCCACAGTCGGCCACGCTGAAGATCAGCGCATCAGGTCCGCCTTTGATCGCCATGATCACTTCGGAGTCCTTTATTCCCGCCAAGTGCTGGATCGCACCCGATGCATCGGACGTGCATAGCTGCGCGTCCCGAACGATCATTTGCGATTGGGTATGGCTTGTACAAGAAGCAGCTTGATTCCCAACGATTGGAAAAATGCTCTGGGCGCTTCCGCCAGCGACAAACTTGCAGCTGGAGTCAGTTGAGAAAAACGAGCTCGAAACGCTGCTTGGCCGAACCCACAGGTTCGCGCACATCGATGTCGACCACCCCCTCCAGGGGGGCAATGCGTTCGTCGATGAGTTGGGCGAGTTCCTGGCGCGTCTGGCCGATGAGGTAGATCAGCACGTCAAAACGGCCCAAGGTCAGACCGGAGAAGGCACAGCACTCCAGCTGCGCGACGGCTTCGGCAATGGCGCGGCCTTTGCTCGGGATCGTGCGCAGCCGCACGATCACGGCGGCCGTGTAGCCGACGGTCGCCATGTCGGCCACCAAACCCAGGCGCATGGCCTTGCCATCGGTCATCTTTTTCAGGCGCTGGCGCACCATGCTTTCGGACATGCCGAGCACGCGTGCGACTTCGCGGTTGCTGACGCGCGCGTTGTCTTTCAGAAGATCCAGGATGGCGGTGTCCGTGGCGTCGAGCTTCATGGCGCTTTTAGCAAAGGGGAAAGGGCCGCAAATTCGGACTGGTACTTCACCACGTCGCTGATGACCATGGTTTCCACGCTGACCACACCTTCAATGGACGCCAGCTGCTTTGCCACGATGTCATGCAACTCCTGCAGAGACCGGGCGATGACGAGCAGCATCAACGGTCGCTCACCCATCACCACGGTGATGACTGCCACACCGTCCACCGCCGCCACGTCTTTCGAAATGTCGGCGACCGGGCGGCCACGCACGCCCAAGTCCACGCTGGCCAGTATCTCGTAGCCTGCGGCGCGAAAGTCGCGTTGCGCTGAGATGCGGATCACGCCATCGGTCTCCAGCGAGCGGATGCGGGACGCGACGGTGGGCTCTGCGATGCCCAACTTGGCGGCGATCTCGGTGTTCGGCATCCGGGGCTCGGCACGCAGCAGGACGATGATGCGGCAGTCCATGTCGTCGAGCGTGCGCGAAGCGGGCGTTGGCAGGTTCATCGTGGGGCGGCTTCCATGGCGGCCATCTTAGCGTTTCAATCCTTTGGCCTGCGCGAACCCACGGCAATGCAAGCAACGCAAAAGGGCGCCCGTCAGGGCGCCCTCGATCGCATTCCGGAGGTCGCGGCTATTTCGTGATGTCGAACACCTGGTTCACGGGCGAAGGTCCGAATGACGCGTAGGGCGTGACACCCACCTGGTTGATACCGGGCTTGGACCAGTCGCACACGCCACTCGGGAAGATGGCCTGCAGGCGCGCGAGTTCCGACGGCGAGAACGCCACGCTGTAGCTGGCCGCAGAGACCGGCTTGAGCGCGCACTTGAGCTTGTCTGCCGCGATCGGTCCCCCGGCCTCGATGCGCGGAGCCGTCCAGGAGGGCCAGATCGTGTTGCACTGCGTGTCGGGCTTGCTGCTCAACGTCTGGGTCTCGGCGATGAACTTCGGCGTGGTGCTCTTGGAGAAGCAGCCATCCACTGCGGCGGCTGGTTTGCGTGCAATCACCTTGTCACGCTGCGCACCGGCCGAGGTGTCCGCCTTGTACGCTTTCACCCAGTCGATGAAGGCCTGCCAGCCTTGCGTGGAGGCCGCTGCTGCCACGGCGAATTCCTCCGCCGTGCCGCCCGCGCCCACGGCGGCGGTGATGGGTGTGCCGCCGCGCCACATCACGTGGTTGCGCGTGTCCCCGTTGGCTTGCGCCATGCGCTCGCGAACCGCGAAGTGGAACCACTGGTAGTGGTAGAAGTTGTCTTCATCATAGAGGCTTGAAATGTCGAAGACGGGGATGTCCGCCAGGCCGCCGTTGCCATTCAACTGCATACCGGACTGGTGGGCACGCTGGATGGCGCTCGCGTCACCCGTGACACGGCCCGCAACGTAGTTGGCGTCCTGGTCGTAGCCGCCGACCCTTTCGTTCAGGTCCAGGAACTGCGCCACGGAGATGGCGCCGCCATTCAGTGCCTTGAGGCCGTACTGCACGCCCACGTTGTCGAAGGGACGCAAGGCAAAACCTGTCACCTTGTCGATGCCATAGACGTTGCGTGCCACGTCAAACACGGTCGGGCGCGCGCCTGTCGGGTTGGCCACGGGGTCGTAGCGCAGCCCTGCAGGCACGGCGGCATTCCACACGGCCGATTGGTACGGCACCCCGCCCAGTATCGGCAGCGGGCTCGGTGGCAGCGGATCGCGGCGCCCGGGCACGGGGTCGGTGCGACCCGACTGCATCGCCAGGTCGTACCACGCACGGGCCGTCTTGTGGCCTGACACTGCCACCATCTGCGCCTCGGTGAACGCGGCGGTGTTGCCCGCGAGGTAGTAGCGGCTCAGGAGCCTTGCGTCCAGGCCCGCGAGGGAGATGGACAGCGCATCGGGGAACGTGGAACTGATGAACACGCCGTCGAACAGGCCCGGGTAGGCATCGGCCAGCTGCAGGCTGGTGTAGGCACCACCGGAGCCGCCCGTCGACACCGTGAACGCCGGCACGCCGAAGGTTTTGATGAAGTGCTCCTTGCCCATGAGCGTGCTTTCGCCGGCAAGCGTCGCATTGCAGCTGTTGGTCGGATGGTTCAGCGAATTGTTGAACACGCCGTAGCCCTCACCCAGACGTGCGATGTTGTCGCCCGTGATGAGGCTCACGCCGAGCGCGGCCCCCTGCACATACCAGCCGCCCACGCAGCCAGAGCCATGCACCGCCAGCAGGCGCCGGTTCCAGCCTGCGGGGGGCGCAGTCGGTGACGGCGTGGCTTCCTTGGTCGGGTCGTGCAGCACGGCGTTCTGGTAAACGCCGCGGTTCATGGTCCCGGTTTCCACGCGCACGACGAAGGGGACGGTGGCGCCGGTCGCCGTGGTGGTGGTGGCAACGTCGGTGGGCAGGGCGGCAAGGCTGGGCAACGGCTTGAGCGCGCCACCGGTGGTGGCGCGGTACACGTACACCACCTTGGTCGGGGCCGAGCAGTTGGTGTCGGTGCTGTCCCCGAGCTTGGAGCCGTCAGGCAGCGTGAAGGCGCTGGTCTGGCAGATGTAGGGCGACTGATGCGGCCCAGAAAGCATCGGGCCAGAGCGCGGGTAGTTGGTGATGTTCAGTTGCGCATCGGTCCCACCTACGTTTGCGGCCACCACATTGGCCCCCAGCTTCAAACCCGCCAGCACCGCGATCCGCTGGCCGGGGTTGGTGGGGTCGGGCTTGAACGCCGACGAGACGTCGGTGCCGTTCAAGGTGACGGAAACGGCGGCTCCCGCAGGGGCCGATGCAGGGACGCGAAGGGCCACCAGGGCGCTTCCCCCCGACACGAGTTCGGGCTTGGATGACAGCACCGCCAGTTCTGGCAGCGCCTGCGGCGTGTCTCCACTGCCGCTTCCACCGCCGCATCCTCCCAAGGCCAAGGCAACCGCCGCGCCCGCGCAGCTTGCGCGGTATCTCGATATTCTCATGTCTGTCTCCTTTACTTTTTATCCGCGCCAAGGTGATGACGCAAAACATCAATTAAACTGGTTGTTAATTGCTATTTTGCGTGGCGTATTGAATATTAAAAGACGCATAAATCATTGTCATTGTGGAAAGTACATAGAGGGAGAGACAACTGCGTTGTCAGCAATCGACCTCGCCCCCTTTCGGTTTTCGTTTGGTTTTCGAGACCAGTGCTGCGAAGGATGGGTCGCCGGTGTCGGCGCTGGAACGGCGGGCGGCACGCGTTTTGAGGCGAGAACGACCGGCCCGAATCACCAGTCCAGCAGCCCAGCAGCCACTTGTGCGGGGCCTTAAAGTCAGATGCACATGCCCTTGCCAGATTCGACAGCCGCTTTGCGCACCTTCACGGGTGCCCAGGCTGGAACCGTTGACCCCGACCCCAATGCCACGCCACCTGAATGGGTGAAGCACCATGGCAGCCAAAAGCTGCTGCTGGGCCTGAGCCTGATCCTCATCGCCTGCAACCTTCGGCCGGTGTTTGGCAGCCTGTCGGTGGTCTTGCCCGAAATCATGCGTGACACCGGTCTGTCGGCCATCGGTGCCAGCCTGCTGACCACCTTGCCCATCGTGTGCCTCGGGCTGTTTTCTGCGCCCACGCCCTCCCTTGCCCGCCGGTTCGGCCCGGAACGGGTTCTGCTGCTGGCCCTGCTGCTGATCACCGTAGGCACTTTGCTGCGCGCCGCCGGAACGCTGATGCCGCTGTTTGCATCGTCGGTGCTAGCAGGTGCCGGCATCGCCATGGGCAACGTGTTGCTGCCAGGAATGGTGAAGCAAAGCTTTCCCCGCCATACCGCATTGATGACCGGTCTGTACACGCTGGCGATTTGCGCGGGCGCCGCATCGACCACAGCGTTGACTGTGCCGCTGATGGTGGCTGCATTCGATGGAGTCTGGGCCTTCGCCTTGGCATTCTGGGCGCTGCCAGCCCTTCTGGTGCTTGTGCTCTGGGCGCCGCAGGCATGGCACACCCGTGCCCAGCCACTGGATGCGGTTGCCGCCGCAGGCGCACTCTGGCGCGACCGCCTGGCCTGGCAGGTGACCGCTTTTATGGGGCTGCAATCGGCGCTGGCTTATATCGTGATGGGCTGGTTGTCGCCTCTTTTGAGGGAGCGTGGCATTGAAAGTGCAGATGCGGGTTTTCTGGTGGCGGCGTCGATACTTTCGCAACTCGTCACTTGCCTGGTGGTGCCGTCGTTCGCCGCCCGTTGCCGCGACCAGCGCGCGCTGGCTGTCGGTTTGAGCGCGCTGATCCTGGCAGCCTTTCTTGGCCTGACGGTCGGCCCACTGAGTGGCCGCTGGCTGTGGGCAGTGCTGCTTGGATGTGGCCAAGGCGGGGGCTTTGCGCTGGCCTTGAGCCTGATCGTGATGCGAAGCGGGAACACCCAGGTTACGGCCCAACTCTCGGCCATGGCGCAAGGCTGGGGATATCTGCTGGCGGCTGGTGGCCCCCTCCTCGTCGGAGTGCTTCGCGAGTGGACGGGTAGCTATACGGCCAACACATGGCTGGTGGGCGGACTCGCAGTCGCTATGGCGTGGAGTGGTTGGGGCGCAGGGCGGCGCATGTTGGTGCAATCCAAACAGTAAATGCGCCTTCGGCGCAGTGGTTGCAACCAGCAGCAGTCAGGCCTTGGACGGTCTCTGAACTCGCGGGGCAGCGGCTGTTCATGGACGCTAGGAGCCTGTCGGACTTGGAAATCGTCGGCTGCAAATCGGCCGCAGCGGTCCATTTTTCACCGTCTTTTTGCCCCATAGCCGG
>NZ_JBKBTV010000083.1:0-15912 GCF_046291265.1 Acidovorax sp.
TACGTGCCCCCCAGCGCCTGAGCCCATCTCCGTTTTCCATAGCTCTGCGTGCCACCCACAGCCCATGAAACTGGCGCTGTCCAGGCGAGGTAGCCGCGGAACTGGCTTTGTCAGGCCGCTGGCTGCGTCCCTCTCCCACGCGGAGCGTGAGAGAGGGGGAAGGCGCGAAGCGACTCAGGGGGTGTTTCATCCACGAGCCCGTTGACTGGCTGCCGGACGGCACCCCCTACAGCACCCGCTTTGGCGACCGCTACCACAGCGAAAACGGCGGCCTGGACCAGGCCCGCCGGGTGTTTTTGCACGGCTGTGGCCTGCCTGCAGCCTGGGCGGAGCAACCGCAGTGGCGCATTCTGGAAACCGGATTTGGCTTTGGCCTGAACTTTCTGGTGACCTGGGCCGCCTGGCGGGCCGATCCAGAGCGGCCCACGCTGCTGCACTTTGTATCGACCGAAGCCTGGCCGGTAAGCGCAGCAGACTTGCTGCGCGCCACCACCGCCCATGCGGACCTGGCGCCACTGGCCGAAGAGCTGCACCTCCAGTGGTGGGGCCTGCTGCCGGGCGTACACCGGCTGCGGTTTGACGAAGGGCGGGTGCTGCTGACGCTGTACGTAGGCGACACGCAAACCATGCTGCGCGCGCAACCGCTGACGGTGGACGCCATCTATCTGGACGGCTTCAGCCCCCAGCGCAACCCCGACATCTGGGACCTGCACACGCTCAAGGCTGTGGCCCGCTGCGCCCGGCGCGGCACCCGGCTGGCGACCTGGACCTTTGCCCGGTCGGTGCGCGATGCGCTGGCGCAGTGCGGGTTTGAGGTGACCCGCGCGCCGGGTGTGCCGCCCAAACGCGACAACCTGCACGCTGAGTACAACCCCCGCTGGGAGCCGCGCACCACCCGCCAGCCACCAATGGCGCCCGCGCTGCCCCCCGGCGAATGCCTAGTGATTGGCGGCGGCATTGCAGGCGCGGCCGCCGCCGCCAGCCTGGCCCGCCGCGGGTGGCAGGTGCGCGTACTGGACCAGGCCGCCCAGCCCGCTGCAGGCGCATCGGGCCTGCCCGCCGGGGTGTTTGCACCGCATGTGTCGCCCGACGACAGCGTGCTGTCGCGCCTGTCGCGCAGTGGCGTGCGAACCACGTTGCAACAGGCGGCATGGGTGTTGAAAGACGGCGTCGACTGGTCACCGTGCGGCGTGCTGGAGCACCGCACCGACGGCACACCGGGGCTCGCCGCCGACTGGATGGAGGGGCCCGGCGCCCACTGGAGCCAGCCCGCACCACCTGATCGGCTGGCCGAGGCCGGGTTGCCCGCAACCACCACCGCCTGCTGGCACCTGCAAGCGGGCTGGGTACGCCCTGCCCGCCTGGCATCCGCCTTGTTGGCGCAGCCGGGCATTCAATGGCTGGGCGATTGCCGTGTGGCGCAGTTGCGGCGCATCGACCAGCCCCTGGCTGTGCCTGTTCAAAACGCCCCGAGCTCTCGGTGGCAAGCGCTGGACGCGCAAGGCAACGTGATCGCAGAAACACCGGTGGTCATCATCGCGGCGGGCGCGGCTAGCCTGGGGTTGCTGGAACAGCGTTGGCCTTTGCAGCCGGTGCGTGGGCAGGTGTCCTGGGGCGTCCATGCTGACGCCGCAGCAAAGCCATCGCTGCCCTTCCCCACCAACGGCAACGGCAATCTGGTGCCTGCGTTTCCCCTGGACGACGGCCCGACCGGTCGCCAGGCGTGGGTGATGGGATCTACCTTTGAGCGGGATGTCGACACCTTGCCGCCGTCTGCGTCAGATGTGTTGGCGGCGCACGCCGCTAACTGGGCCAAGTTGCAGACGCTGCTGCCGCAGGTCGCGCCGCACTTTGAGCCCGCGTTTGCCGCGCAGGAAAGCGCAAAAAATCTGCCGGATGCAGGGCAGATAGCGCCCTCAGCGCCCGCGCTGCAATCCTGGGCGGCAGTCCGCTGCACCGCCCCCGACCGTTTGCCCATCGTCGGCCCCGTGGACACAGCCCAGCTCCCGGGGTTGTGGGTGTGTACCGCCATGGGCGCACGGGGGCTGACCTTGTCGCTTTTGTGCGGCGAACTGCTGGCCGCCCGCCTGCAGGGCGAGCCACTGCCACTGGACGCCAAGCTGGCCAAAGCCCTGGGCACGGAGCGGATGTAGCGGCGCTGGAGCGCCATAGCTGCAATTGCGGCGAACCCAGGAGCCCCCGCGCAAACCCGCGCCAATCCTTGCTTATACCGAAATCAGCATATCAGCAGGACGAAACAATAGTTTGCATCCATAAGCACGCCCCCTACATTCGCAGCCATGCATGAATTGGCGTTTATTTTTGCGGGCTTTGCTGTCGGGCTGATCGTAGGCCTGACGGGTGTGGGCGGTGGCTCGTTGATGACGCCGATCCTGATCTTCTTTTTTGGCGTGAAGCCCCATTTGGCCATTGGCACCGACCTGCTGTTTGCAGCGTTCACCAAAATGGGCGGCACGGTCAGCATGGCGCGCCAGCGCCTGGTGCCCTGGCGCGTGGTGGGCCAGTTGTGTGCGGGCAGCATTCCGGCGGCGCTGCTGTCGCTGTGGGCGCTCAAAACCCTGGGGCCTGCCAGCGGCGAGGCCCAGCGCATCATGACCACCACGCTGGGTTTTGCGCTGTTGCTCACCGCCGCCGCCACGCTGTACAAGGTGGTGGCCTTTTCCAAACAACGCCAGGCGGCCGACCAGGCCAAGCGCCAAACGCTCTCGGAACAAGCCACACGCCCCCGCCACTGGAGCCTGCCGGTGTTGCTGGGCGCCGTCATCGGCACGCTGGTCACCTTCACCTCGGTGGGTGCGGGTGCCATTGGGGTCACGGTGCTGTTGCTGGTCTACCCCTTGCTGCCGCTGCCGCGCGTGATTGGTGCAGACATTGCCTATGCCGTGCCTTTGACACTGGTCGCAGGGCTGGGGCATGCCACGCTGGGCTCGGTGGACTGGCCTTTGCTTGCACAATTGCTGGTGGGCTCGTTGCCGGGTATCTGGATAGGCTCCCGCCTCGTCACCCGCACGCCTGAACGCCTGATTCGCTCTGCCCTGTCTGTCCTGCTGGCCTGGGCAGGCGCCAAATTAATAATGATCTAGGAACTTCAAGTTCTAAGCCCACGATGTACCAATACACCTCCTTCGACAAGACGTTCGTACAACAGCGCGCGAACCAGTTCCGCGACCAGCTCACACGCTGGCAGACCGGCAAGCTGCCGGAAGACGACTTCCGCCCGCTGCGCCTGCAAAACGGCTGGTATGTGCAGCGCTATGCGCCCATGCTGCGCGTGGCCGTGCCCTACGGCGAAATCGCCAGCCGCCAGATCCGTGTGCTGGCCACCATTGCGCGCGAATACGACGAGCCCGAAGCCGCTGTCTTCAAGGCCGCCATGGAAGGCCAGGGCCTGCTAGGCACCACGTTTTTGCCCAAAAACTGCGCCCACTTCACCACGCGCACCAATGTGCAGTTCAACTGGATTCCGCTGTCCAAAAGCGCCGACGTAATGGACTTGCTGGCCACGGTGGACATGCACGGCATCCAGACCAGTGGCAACTGCATCCGCAACACCACCACCGATGCGCTGGCAGGTGTGGCCGTGGATGAGATCGTGGACCCGCGCCCGTACGCGGAAATCATCCGCCAGTGGACCACGCTGCACCCCGAGTTCGCGTTTTTGCCGCGAAAGTTCAAGATCGCCATCAGCGGCGCCAAGGACGACCGCGCCGCCACGGGCTGGCACGACGTGGGCCTGCACCTCGTCAAGAACGATGCGGACGAAATCGGCTTCAAGGTGTTTGTGGGCGGTGGCATGGGCCGCACCCCGGTGATTGGCACGGTGATCCGCGAGTTCCTGCCCTGGAACCAGATCATGAATTACATCGAGGCCATCGTGCGCGTGTACAACGAGCACGGCCGCCGCGACAACAAGTACAAGGCCCGCATCAAGATCCTGGTGAAGGCCGAGGGCCAGCAGTACATCGACGATGTGGAAGAAGAGTACCGCCAGATCGTGGAGATCGACGGTGGCCCGCACACCATTCCGCAGGCTGAGTTCGACCGCGTGGCCGCCTGTTTTGTGACGCCTGCGTTGGCCGACATCGCCGACGTGGCGCCCGCAGCGCTGGAAGCCGCGCTCACGGCCCAGGCCGCCGAGCATGTGGCTTTTGGCCGCTGGCTCCAGCGCAATGTGCATGCGCACCAGAACCCACAGCTGCGCGCCGTGACGCTGTCGTTCAAGCGCCCCGGCCAGTCGCCCGGCGACGCCACCAGCGAGCAGCTGATCGCCCTGGCCGACCTGGTGGACAAATACTCCGCCGGCGAAGCCCGCGTGACGCACGACCAGAACGTGCTGCTGCCCTGGGTACACGCCAGCCGCCTGTTTGACCTGTGGCAAGAAGCCAAGGCCCTGGGCCTGGCCAGCGCCAATGTGCAACTGCTGACCGACATGATTGCCTGCCCTGGCGGCGACTTTTGCGCGCTGGCCAACGCGCGCTCGCTGCCGATCGCCGAGGCCATCACCCAGCGCTACCAAGACCTGGACGAGCTGGACGACATCGGCGAGATCGACCTGCACATCAGCGGCTGCATCAACAGCTGTGGCCACCACCACAGCGGCCACATCGGCATCCTGGGTGTGGATAAGGACGGCAAGGAGTGGTACCAGGTCACGCTGGGCGGCTCCGATGGCTCTGACCTTTCGGGCGCTGCCGTGGCGGGCAAGGTGATTGGCCCCTCGTTCTCTGCCGCCGAAGTGCCGGATGTGATCGAGGCCGTGCTGGGCACGTACCGCGATCTGCGCGAAGCCGGTGAAACCTTCCAGGCGGCCGTGCGCCGCACGGGCCTGGACCCGTTCAAGGAAGCCGCCAAACAAGCGCGCCACAAAGAACCAGAAACCGCCGCCGCCTGAACTGGCCACCTGCACAGCCTGACTCACAAGATGTTGAAACTACTCGCCGCCCAAGACCACCAGCCGCCCGCAGAGGGCGACGCCCGCGCCGTGGCCCTGCCCAACGACGCGGACGCGCTGGCACTGCCGCTGGATAACGTGGAACGTGTGGACCTGCACTTCCCCAACTTCACCGATGGCCGCGCGTTCAGCCAGGCCTTCTTGCTGCGCCGCCGCCGCGGCTTTGCGGGCGAGATCCGCGCCACGGGCGATGTGCTGATCGACCAGCTGGTGCAGATGCAGCGCACGGGCTTCAGCTCGGCCGTGCTGCGCGAAGGCGTGGACCCGGCCGATGCCCAGCGCCAGTTTGAGATGTTCCCCGGCTTCTACCAGGGCGACGCCGTCAACCCCCAGCCGCTGTTCGCCGAGCGGACCGCAGCATGAGCACCACCATGAGCCCCACCGTCACCGCCACCGACCTCACCCGCATCAACGCCGAACTCGGCCGCAATGCCCCCGACCTCGTCAGCTGGGCGCTGGGCCTGGGCCAACCATCCATCGTCACCACCAACTTCCGCCCGTTTGAGGCGGTGATCCTGCACATGGTCTCGCAAGTCAACCGCGACGTGCCGGTGGTGTGGATGGACAACGGCTACAACACCGACGCGACCTATCAGTTTGCGGATGCAGTGACCCAACAACTGGGACTGAACCTGCAGATTTACCTGCCGCGCCGCTCCCGCGCACACCGCGAGGCCGTAGAAGGCGCCACCCCCGCGCTGGACGATCCGCGCCACGCCGCGTTCACCGAAGAAGTGAAGCTCGAACCCTTTGCCCGCGCCCTGCGCGAAACAGCGCCCAAGGTGTGGTTCACCGCGCTGCGCGCCACCGACACCGCCGTGCGCGCCCAGATGGACCCGGTCAGCATCAACCCCGATGGCTTGATCAAGGTCGCGCCGCTGCTGCACTGGTCGTCCAAGGACCTGCACGAATACTGCGTGAAGCACGGCCTGCCCAACAACTTCGACTATGTGGACCCGACCAAGGGCGAAGACAACCGCGAATGCGGACTGCACATCGCGCATTGACTCCACCGCAGATCCGACCATGAATGCTCGTACCGATACCGCGCTGCTTGAGAAGAACACCAACAACATGAGCTACCACCTGAACAATTCGCACCTCGACGCGCTGGAAGAAGAAACCATCTTCATCCTGCGCGAGGTGGCTGCCGCTTTCGAGCGCCCTACCCTGCTGTTTTCGGGCGGCAAGGATTCGCTGGTCATGCTCAAGTGCGCCGAAAAAGCGTTTGGCACCAAGGCCAGCGGCGGCGGCATTCCGTACCCGCTGCTGATGATCGACACGGGCCACAACTTCCCCGAGGTCACGGACTTCCGCGACTTCCGCGCGAAGGAACTGGGCGCCGAACTCATTGTGCGCAATGTCGAGGATTCGATGGCGCGTGGCACCGTGCGCCTGGCCCACCCCGGTGAATCGCGCAATGTGCACCAGTCGGTGACGCTGCTGGAAGCCATTGAAGAATTCCGCTTTGACGCCCTCATCGGCGGCGCCCGCCGCGATGAAGAAAAAGCCCGCGCCAAAGAGCGCATCTTTTCGCACCGCGACAGCTTCGGCCAATGGCAGCCCAAGGCCCAGCGGCCTGAACTGTGGACGCTTTTCAATACCCGCCTGCAGCCGAACGAACACTTCCGCGTGTTCCCGATCAGCAACTGGACCGAGCTCGATGTGTGGCAGTACATCGACCGCGAGAGCATTGCGCTGCCCAGCATTTACTACACCCACAAGCGCCAGGTGGTGGACAAGAAGGGCCTCTTGATGCCTGTAACCGAACTGACCCCACCGCGCGAAGGCGACGTGGTGGAGACGCGCGATGTGCGCTTTCGCACCGTGGGCGACATCACCTGCACCGCGCCGGTGGAGAGCACAGCAGCCACGGCCGCTGACATCGTGATCGAGACCCTGGCAGCCGACGTGAGCGAGCGCGGTGCCACGCGCATGGATGACAAGACCAGCGACGCCTCGATGGAAAAGCGCAAGAAAGACGGGTACTTCTGATGACTACTATGAATTCGATAGCTACCAGCGCTTATCCATCAAGCGCTAGCGGCCAAAATGACCATATTTCTGCGCTCAAGTTCATCACCTGCGGCAGCGTGGATGACGGCAAAAGCACGCTGATCGGCCGCCTGCTGGTGGACAGCAAGGCCGTGCTGCAAGACCACCTGGCCGGCGTGCAGCGCCAGGGCGAAACCGACCTGGCCCTGCTGACCGACGGCCTGTCGGCCGAGCGCGAGCAAGGCATCACCATCGACGTGGCCTACCGCTACTTTGCGACCGAAGAGCGCAAGTTCATCATCGGCGACGCGCCCGGCCACGAGCAGTACACCCGCAACATGGTCACCGCCGCCAGCAGCGCCGACGCGGCCGTAGTTCTGGTCGATGCCACCAAGCTCGACTGGAAGAACGCCGGCCTGGCCCTGCTGCCGCAAACCCGGCGCCACAGTCTGCTGGCTCACTTGCTGCGCGTGCATTCGCTGGTGTTTGCCGTGAACAAGCTCGACGCGGTGGAAGATCCGGTGCTGGCGTGGAAGAACATTCAGGGTGCACTGGCCAAGTTCGCCCAGGACGCTGGCATTGCCGTGCGCGCCACGGTGCCCGTGTCGGCGCTAAAGGGCTGGAACGTGGTGGACGCCCACGCGGGCTGGTGTGGCTATGAAGGCCCCACGCTGCTGCAGGTGCTGGAAGTGCTGCCCAACACGCCTGCCGACACCGGTTTGCCGCTGGCCTTCCCGGTGCAGTGGGTCGAAAAGTCCTCGTCGTCTTCGGCCGACACCAGCCAGGGCCGCCGCGTGTTCTGGGGCCGTGTGGCTGCAGGCAACGTTGCGCCCGGCACCGCCGTGCAGGTCTTTCCGAGCGGCCAGTTGGCGACCGTGGCGCAGGTGCTGGACCATGCGCGCCGCCCCAAGGACGTGCCCGCAGGCACCAGCGCCGGCATCATCCTGGACCGCGAGGTCGATGTCTCGCGTGGCGACTGGATTCTGGCAGCGCCCACAGCGGCCGCTGCCCCTGCCGACGACGACTTTGGCGATACGCCCGCTGCAACCCCCGCCTGGCCCGCCAGCCGCGAGCTGCGCACCACCGTGGCGTGGATGGACGACGAACCCCTGGTCGCAGGCCGCGTGTACTGGGCGCTGCACGGCCACCGCTGGGTCAAGGCCAAGGTCAAGGCGGTGGTGCACCGGCTCAACATCAACTCGCTGGCCGAAGAAGACGCCACCCAGCTCGACCCCAACGCCATCGGACATGTGGAGCTGCTGCTGCAAGAGGCGATCCCCGCCGCGGCCTTTGGCAAAGCCCGCGTGCTCGGTTCGCTGATCCTGGTCGACACCGCCAGCCACAAAACCGCAGGCGCCGTGCTCGTCAATTGACTGAGAACTGATTCAGATCAGCGCCCCAACGCCCTGTCACCCCACCGGAGTGAGGGCCCCTGTAACCAAAGGTCGGTGAAAGCTTCTAAAATCGAGGGTTTTCACCGACCCACACAACTCCTGTCATGACCCACGTCGTCTCCGAAAACTGCATCAAGTGCAAGTACACCGATTGTGTGGACGTGTGCCCCGTGGACTGCTTCCGCGAAGGCCCGAACATGCTCGTCATCGATCCTGACGAATGCATCGACTGCGCCGTGTGCATCCCCGAATGCCCGGCCAACGCCATCTTTGCCGAAGAAGACCTGCCAGCCGATCAGCTCGCCTTCATCAAACTGAACGCCGATCTTTCCTTTGCCGACGGCTGGAAGAGCATCACCAAACGCAAGCCCGCCATGCCCGACGCCGACGAGTGGAATGGCAAACCCGGCAAAGTCCAAGAGCTGATCAAGTAACACAGCAAGCGCCGCTGGTGAGTCAAGCTTTGCAAGCTGCTGTTGTTGAAACCGACGCCGTTGTCATCGGCGCAGGCCCCGTGGGCCTGTTCCAGGTCTTCCAGCTCGGCTTGCAGGGCATCACGGCCCACCTGATCGACGCCCTGCCCCATGCGGGCGGCCAGTGTGTGGAGCTGTATGGCGACAAGCCCATCTATGACATCCCCGGAATTCCCGTCTGTTCGGGCCGCGAGCTGGCCACGCTTTTGCTGCGCCAGATCGAGCCGTTCACGCCCCACTGGCACCTGAACACGCTGGTTTCGGCCCTGGAGCCCCAGCCTGATGGCCGTCTGTTGCTGCAGACCAGCACCGGGACACGCCTTTTGGCTCGTTCAGTGTTCATCGCGGCCGGTGTAGGCGCCTTTGTGCCACGCACCCTCAAGATCGAGGGCATCGAGCGTTTTGTGGGCACGCAGGTCCACTACCAAGCCGTTCCCACCGGTTTCGATGTATCCGGACAAAACATCGTCGTACACGGCGGCGATGAGCCCGCAGTGGCGTGTGCTGTGGAGCTGGCGGAACAAGGCCTTGCCGCACGCGTCAGCCTCCTGCACCGCCGCGACGTCTTCCAGGCGCCCGATGCGTTGCTGCAGCGCCTGCAGCAGCTGCGCGACGCGGGGCGCATCACCGTCGAGGCTGCGCAGATCACCGGTATCGATGCATCCCAAGACCGCCTGACCGCTCTGCAGATCGTGGATGCCGAAGGCGCGACGCGCGCACTGCCGCTCGATCTGCTGGTCGCCGTGCTGGGTATCTCCCCCCGGCTCGGGCCCATCGCCGACTGGGGCATCGCTCTGGAGCGCAAGCAACTGGTGGTGGACACCGAGGCCTTCCGCACCAGCGTGCCCGGCATCTACGCCGTTGGCGACATCAACACCTACCCCGGCAAGCGCAAGCTGATCCTGTGCGGTTTCCACGAGGCCACGCTGGCCGCGTTTGGTGCCGCCGAAGCGCTCAAAGGCGACAAGGTGGCGTTGCAATACACCACAACCAGTCCACGGCTGCACCAGCTGCTGGGTGTGGCACCGGCATCGGCGCCTTCCGCCAGCGCGTAGTCCCGGCGGGCCAGGGCACCGTCGCCCTATGGCAGAACGGCTCGCTCACAAATAAGCACAAAATGTCCAAAGGACGGGCGAGCGTTCGGCACGATGGCGTCTCCATCCACCCATAAGGAGCACACCGTGAGCCAACAACCCCTTCAAGCCATCTGGGACACCTACACCGCGTCGTGGAAGACGGACTCGGTCACAGACAGGGAAGACCTGTTTTCCCAGTCTCTCGACCCCGCCTGCACCTATAACGATCCGTTGGCCACCGCCCAGGGCTGGACGCAACTGACCGCCTACATGGACAACTTTCACAACCAGGTGCCCGGCGGCCATTTTGTGACCCACTACTTCGCCAGCCACAACCAGCAGAGCATTGCCAAATGGAACATGGTGGATGGCAGCGGGCAGGTGATCGGGGAAGGCGTGAGCTACGGCCGGTACAACGACCAGAACCGGCTGGTTGCGATGACCGGTTTCTTTGAAACCCCTTGAGCAGGCGGCCCCACCCGTGCTTTATCTCCGGCAAATCCAGGAGGGCATCGACTTCGTCGAAGCCCATCTCGAATCCGATATCGAGCTTGTGGATGTGGCGCGGGCCGCAGGGATGAGCCAGTGGCACTTTCAGAGGATCTTCAAGGCACTCACCAACGACACCTTGAAGACCTATATCCGCTCGCGCCGGTTTGCCAAGGCGCTGGAGCAATTGGTCAACACGCGTTTGAGCGTGCTCGACATTGCGCTCGCGGCGGGCTACGAAACGCAGGAGAGCTTCACGCGCGCGTTCCGGGATTGCTTTCGCATCACGCCATCGCAGTACCGCAAGATGGGCAACCGCTCGCTGTTTGTGCGCAAGATCCGGTTTGACGGGAGCTACCTGGCACACCTGCACCAGAACATTTCCTTGGTGCCCGACATAAACGAGCAGCCCGCGATGCAGATGGTCGGACTGCCCACGGACTACTACGGCATCGATTCCGAAAAGAACAACCTGGGCAAGAAGTTGCCACCGCTGTGGACGCAATTCATCGCACGATTGGGCGAGATTTCCAATGTTGTGCCTGGCGTTTGCTACGGCGTGGTGGTGCCAGCGGCGCCAGACACTGAAAAGCTGCGCTACCTGGCCTGCATCGAAGTACAAGGCCCTGGCGCGCTGCCGCCGGGCATGGTGGCCATGGAAATCCCCGCATCGACCTATGCGCGCTTCACCCACCGGGGGCCTGTGCAAAACGTCGATGCAACGGTGAATTACATCTATTCGAGCTGGCTGTTGTCAGCCGGGCAGTCGCACACCCTGGGGCCAGATCTGGAGATTTACGGCTCGCAGTACCACCCGACGGCCGACAGCTCGGTCATGCACTACGCCATCCCTATCGCGTGCCCCGCGCCCTGATCGCCCCACTACAATGGCCCCCGCGTTCCTTCGGGACCGCCAACGCTAGGGGTGTCGAGGCCGGGCCACCGGAATCGACTGAGAGAGTCCCTTTGAACCTGATTGAGATCATCCTCGCGCAGGGAAGCACGTCCGCCTAGGCACAGCCCTGAATGAAATGACGTTGGGGCGCGCTGGCGGGCCGCCCCTGCTCTGTACTGCTACGGAGCCTTTCCATGTCTTTATCGCCCGCCGCGCCTGCCAACAACGAAGCGCTGGTTCCCGTCTCCCCCGACCGCCGTGTCTTCCAGTGGCATGACCACGCCTCGCTCTGGTTCAGCCTGGGCGTGGGCCTGCTGGTCATGCAGGTGGGCGCTTATCTGATGCCGGCGTTGGGAACCAAAGAGGCGCTCATTGCCATCGTCTGCGGCTCCATCGTGGGCGCAGGCCTGCTGGGCTGGGTGGCCAAGCTCGGTTGCGACAGCGGCCTGGCCAGCGCCGGGCTGATGCATGCCGTCTATGGCCGCACGTTTGCCAGCCTGCCGATCATCCTGAACATCGTGCAGCTGGTGGGCTGGGGCACGTTTGAACTGGTGGTGATGCGCGACGCCACGGTGGCCATCGGCCAGCAGTCCGGCACCATGGCCGGGGCCCATTGGCCGGTGCTGGCCACGCTGCTGTGGGGCGGTGTGGTGATTCTGCTCATCAGCGGATCGATGGTGCAGCTGGTGCGCAAGGTGATTGCGCGCGTGGCGCTGCCGTTGGTGGTGCTGTCGCTGCTGTGGCTGTCGTGGCAGTTTTTGTCGCTGGCGCAAGCGCAGGGCTTTGAAGCGCTGTGGAACCGCCAGGGCGCAGGCGGCATGGGTGTGTTCCCTGCGCTGGATTTGGTGATCGCTATGCCCATCTCGTGGCTGCCCCTGGTGGCCGACTATGCGCGTCACGGCAAGAACGGTGGCTCGGCCCTGCGCGGCACGTGGCTGGGCTACGCGCTGGCCAATATGTGGTGCTACACGCTGGGTGTGCTGGTGGCGCTGACCTTGCCCAGCAAGGATCTGGTGCAGGCGCTGCTGCTGGCCCAGGGCGGGCTGATTGCGCTGTCGCTGATCCTGATCGACGAGGTGGACAACGCCTATGGCGACACCTATTCAGGCGCTGTGTCGGCCCACAGCCTGCTGCCGCGCTGGGGTGTGCGCAAGTGGGGCATGGCCGTGGCGGCGGTGTGCACGGGCCTGGCGCTGGTGCTGCCCATGCACAGTCTGGAACCATTTTTGCTGCTGCTCAGCTCGGTGTTTGTGCCGCTGTTTGGTGTGATTCTGGGGCGGCTGGCGTTTGGCACCAATGCACCTGCACTGCTGGCGCAGGCGCGCAAGATCAACCCAGCGCCGGTGGCCATCTGGTTGGGGGGCGTTGCTTTCTTCCACCTGATACCCACGGTCTCCACAGCGCTCGGCGCCACGTTGCCTACGCTGGTGCTGTGTTTTGGCCTGGCGTTCGCCACCCGCCCACGCCGCTGAGCGATTTCAGATAAGGGCTGTGCATGGCCTGCCCGCCAAGGGGCAGCGCTGGGCCTGCCTAAAATGGCCCATGAAATATTTAGTTCGATCCTTTTTCAAGACCCTGCGCATTGTTCTGGGCCCGGTGATGCTGCTCAAGGAGGCCTTGACCCGGCCTCAAGGGGTGGTGCGCTCTGAGGCAGGGCAACAATCCGTCGACCAATCGTGCCGCGCACTCGCGCTGTACCAATACAAGACCTGCCCTTTTTGCATCAAGGTGCGCCAGGAAATGCGCCGCCTGTCCCTGAAAATCACGCAGGTGGACGCGCAGCCCGAAGGCCCTGCCCGGGCCGAACTGACGCAGCAAGGTGGCCACACCAAGGTGCCGTGTCTGAAGATCACGGACGAGGCCGGTAACAGCCACTGGCTCTACGACTCCGAAAAAATCATCGCCTACTTGCGCAGCCATTTCGCTCAGGTGGTCTGAGGCACCGCAACACGAGCGGCGCAGAGGCGGCGCAGGGATGTACGGGTAGACAGATCAGGCTTGCAGCACCCGCTGCGCCAGGGGCGCATAACCGTGGTTGAGCGGCCCATGGCCCCGGCCCGTGTGCACATCAGCCCCTGCAGCAATGGCGCCCAGAATGTAGGCACGGGCCCGCTCCACCGCTTGCTGCAACGTCGCGCCCAAGGCCAGGTGCGCGGCAATCGCCGACGACAGGGTGCAGCCCGTGCCGTGCCCGTTGTGGGTGGCAATCCGCTCCGACGCAAGCCGCTGGCACTCGCCACCGGGCAGGGCCAGCACATCGACCACCCAGTCCCCAGGCAAGTGACCCCCTTTGAGGAGTGCCGCGCGGGCGCCCAGCGCACGCAGGGCCTGGGCGGCCTCGTCCAGCGTTTCGACCCCTTCGATGCGCCGCCCCAGCAGCCAACCGGCCTCGTCCAGGTTGGGCGTGATCACCTCGGCCAGCGGGAAGAGTTCG
Organism: Acidovorax sp.; assembly: GCF_046291265.1. Taxonomy (GTDB): domain Bacteria; phylum Pseudomonadota; class Gammaproteobacteria; order Burkholderiales; family Burkholderiaceae_C; genus Acidovorax. The sequence goes on from NZ_JBKBTV010000083.1 coordinate 13,729, forward strand.
CGCACCAGCACGGCCACGGTTTCCTGGGCAATCAGCCGGTCGCCGCTGGTGGCGACCATCACCGGGTCGAGCACCACATGGGGCAATTGGTAGGTGCGAATGGCGTCGGCCACGACGCGCACCACCTCGGGCGAGTGCAGCATGCCGATCTTGACCGCGTCCACGCCAATGTCTTGCACCACGGCATCGATCTGGGCTTTGAGCATGTCCGGGGGAATGCCGTGAATGCCGGTGACGCCACACGTGTTCTGGGCCGTGATGGCGGTGATGGCCGTCATGCCGTAACAGCCCAGCGCGGCAAAGGTTTTGAGGTCGGCCTGTATGCCTGCGCCGCCGCCACTGTCGGACCCGGCAATGGAAAGCACGCGCGCGTAGCGGCGGCCGGTGGAAGGCGAAGGGATCAAAGAAGTCATGTCAAAAATTATGGCCCATGAAGCAACGAAAAAAAGCAGCGCAAAAAGTGCGGCCAGTTGATGTGCTGTAATTCATTTTTCCGGACGAAACAGGGGTGTCCCGCCAAACCGACGAATGATCGCCGTGGGACTGAGAAATACCCTGGGGCCTGCGCAGCGCACTGCGTGCAGCGGCCCCGCTACCCGATCCAGGTCATGCTGGCGTGGGGAGTTTCCTAGAGCGGCACAGCCCCGTTTTGTCCATGCTTGCCTGCCAGCACCCGGACAACTCTGCACGTATGTCACTTCCACCGTCTTCTTTTGCCATTTTGGGCGCGGGCCTCATGGGCCGATTGCTTGCGGTCGAGCTGGCCCGCCAGGGGCACCGGGTGGATATTTTTGACGCGGGCAGCGCCGCCGCCGAACATTCGGCCGCCACCGTGGCAGCCGCCATGCTGGCGCCGCTGGCCGAATCGGCCATCACCGAACCTGGCGTGGTGCGCATGGGGCACCATGCGCTCACCCGCTGGCCGCAACTTTTGCAGTCGCTGGCGCAACCGGTGTTTTTTCAGCAGGCTGGCACGCTGATCGTGTGGCACCGGCAGGACGCCGCCGAGGCCCAGCGCTTTACCCGCCAGCTCGAAGCCAACCAGACCACGTTACCGGAGCTGCCCCCCTTGCAGAAGCTGGACAGCGGCGCGCTGGCCGCCGCCGAGCCTGCACTGGCGCACCGCTTTGCTCAGGGCTTGTTCCTGCCCGGCGAAGGCCAACTGGACAACCGCCAACTGCTGGCGGCGCTGGTGGTCGAGATGGAACGGCTGTCGGTGCGCATGCACTGGCACACGCCCCAATCGCCCGAGTCGTTTGCCCCCGGCACGCCGGGCCAGCCTGACTGGGTGCTGGACTGCCGCGGCCTGGGCGCCAAAGGGCAGTGGCCTGCGCTGCGCGGTGTGCGCGGTGAAGTGGTGCGCATCCACGCACCCGACGTCACGTTGCAGCGCCCGACCCGGCTGGTGCACCCGCGCTACCCCATCTACATCGCACCCAAACAAGACCACCTGTTTGTGATCGGCGCGACCGAGATCGAATCGGACGACCTTTCACCCGCCAGCGTGCGCTCGACGCTCGAACTGCTGAGCGCCGCTTACGCCGTGCACCCGGGCTTTGCTGAGGGCCGCATCCTCGAAGTCGCCACGCAGTGCCGCCCCACGCTGCCCGACAACCTGCCCGCCATCCGCCAGCCCCGCCCCCGCGTGCTGGAGATCAACGGGCTGTATCGGCATGGTTTCATGATCTCGCCCGCCCTGCTCGACGTGACCCTGGAAGTGCTGAACACCGGACAATCAGCGCTTTCGCAACGTTTTGCCCTGTCGCTGGAGCTGGCGCCCAACGCCACCGCTCCGTCCAGCGCCGCCGCCCGCGCATTCGCATGAACATTTCCATCAACCAGACTCCGCACGAACTGCCCGAAGGCGCCACCGTGGCCGACGCCGTGGCCGCCATCGCAGCGCGCCCGCCCTTTGCAGTGGCCGTGAACACCACCTTTGTGCCCAACACACGCTATGCCGCACAGGCCCTGCAACCGGGCGACCGGGTGGAAATCATCTCGCCTGTGACGGGTGGCTGACCTTTTGCGTGAAATATTGAGTCAAATTGGCCTCTAGCGCTTATCCAATAAGCGCTAGTAGCTATTAAAAACATAGTAACCATGATTTCTTCGACGCCCCAAGACCCCCTGGTGCTGTACGGCCAGCAGTTCGCCAGCCGCCTGCTGCTGGGTACCTCGCGCTAC
>NZ_JBKBTV010000084.1:0-15805 GCF_046291265.1 Acidovorax sp.
CCCCGACGCAGGTCGCCCCGTAGCGAAGCGCAGGGGTCGCAGACTGGGGGTCGCCCTTTCTTTGGTAACTTTCTTTCGGCGACGCGAAAGAAAGTTACCGCGCTGCCGGGCGCGCTCCCCGGCCTCCGCCCACAAACCAGGCACACCGCCCCAAAACACAACAAAATCCCAACCCAGTTAGAGTATCGACCTCGCGTAACCCCTGGCCCGCCCAGGCCACTTCTACCTCCCTCCCCATGTCCAACCTCGTCGTCCACGGCGGCACCCCGCTCAAGGGCCGCATCACGCCATCTGCCAACAAGAACGCCGTGCTTCCCGTGCTGTGCGCCACGTTGCTCACCAACGAGCCGCTCAGGCTGCTGGGCGTGCCCGACATCACCGACGTGCGCAAGATCCTCAACATCTTCCGCACCCTGGGCAGCGATGTGCGCATGGACCACACCACAGGCACGCTGGACCTGCACCACCACGCCACCACCTTCGACGCCACCCACCACCGCCTGCCCGAAGAGATGCGCTCGTCCATCATGCTGGTGCCGCCGCTGCTAGCGCGCTTTGGCTTGGCGCGGCTGGAGGACAACGTCAAAGGCTGCACGCTGGGCGTGCGCGAGATTGATCCGCATGTGGAGGTGTTCCGCCGCTTTGGCGGCACGGTGGAACGGGCCGAGGGCTCGCTGCTGATCCGCAGCGCGGGTCGGCTGCAGGCCAACCACCACTGGCTGGACTATGCATCGGTGACCACCACCGAAAACTTCGTGCTGTGTGCGGCCACGGCCGAGGGCACGTCGGTGCTGACCAATGCCGCGTCAGAGCCGCATGTGCAAGAGTTCTGCCGCTTCATGATGCTGATCGGCGTGCGCATCGAGGGCATGGGCACGTCGCGCATCACGGTGCATGGCGGCACGCAACTGCGCGGTGGCGAGTTTCGCTTTGACGAAGATTTCCATGAGATCACGACCTTCCTCGCGCTGGGCGCGATCACCGGTGGCGACGTGGTGGTGAAGAACAGCGCGCCCGAGAATTTTCCGCTCATCGACCGCACCTTTGCCAAGTTCGGCGTCACCATCACGCACGAGGACGGCTGGTCGCGCGCGCACTGTGCTAGCCCGCTCAAAGTACAGACGCCGTTCACCAGCAACGTGCTGACCAAGGTGGAGGCCGCGCCCTGGCCGTACTTTCCGGTGGACCTGCTGCCCATCTTCATTGCCCTGGGCGTGCGGGCCGAGGGCAATGCGCTGTTCTGGAACAAGGTGTATGACGGCGCTTTAGGCTGGGCGGGCGAGCTGTCGAAGTTTGGCGCGCATGTGTTCCAGTCCGACCCGCACCGCCTGGTGACCTTTGGCGGCAATCCGCTGACGCCTGCGGTGGTGGAGAGCCCCTACATCATCCGCGTGGCCATTGCGCTCTTCATGGTGGCGGCGAGCACGCCCGGGCGCTCGGAGATCCGCAACGCCACACCCATCCGCCGCGCCCACCCGAACTTTGTGGAGAACCTGCGCAGCCTGGGCGTGCAGGTGGAGTGGACCAGTGAGGAATGAGGGTGGCGTGAGGTTTGCGTGAACGCTGCGTGACTGTTGCCTGAGCATGGCCGAGGGCGTGAGCGTGAGGGATGGCAGGCGGCTGCCAGCGCAGCCAGCGCCCTACACGGGCTCGATCAACACATGCATCGCGCCCCCTGCCCCGTCCAGACGCACATCCGCGCAATACACCGCGTTGCGCCCCGCTTCCTTGGCGCGGTAAAGCGCCTTGTCGGCACGGTTCACCAGCTCTTCAAAGTCAAGCCCCGCGCCTTTGTGCAGCGTGGCCACGCCGATGCTGACGGTGACCGAAATGCGAGCACCGTCTTCGTTGACGGGCACGCTCATGGCAGCCACTTCGCGGCGCAGTGACTCGGCCACGCGCAGGGCGCTCACGCCATCGGTTTCGGGCAATACGATGACGAACTCCTCGCCGCCAAAGCGCGCCACGATATCCACGCCACTGCATTTGCGCGCGGCGCAGGCCTGGGCCACGGCGCAGATCACGCGGTCGCCCGCGAGGTGCCCCCAGACGTCATTGACGGGTTTGAACAGGTCGATGTCCACCACCAGCAGCGACAGCGGGTGGTCAAACCGTTCGGTGCGCTTGCACTCGTTGGCGCCCAGCTCCATCAGGGTGCGCCGGTTGGCCAGGCCTGTGAGCGAGTCGTTCGACGCCAGCAGCTCCAGCGCGGTGTTGAACTCTTGCAGCAGCTTGTTCTGCTCCACCAACTGGCGGTTGATCTGCGCGATTTCGTCTTCTTTTTGTTTGCGGTCGTTGATGTTGAAGGTCACACCAATCAGCCGCTTGCCGGGGGTAGCGCTGCTGCGGTCCATGATGCGGCCATAATTGGCAAACCACACCCATTCGCCCGCCTTGGACCGCAGGCGGAACTCGGCGCGGTATTGCGCGGTCACGCCGTTCACATGGTCGGCCACGGCTTGACGGACCATCTCCAGGTCGCCGGGGTGAAACAGGCCGTAGATGTCCTGCACACCCGAGACGATTTCGTCTTCAGAGAAACCCAGCTCCAAAAACGTCTTGGTGGCCTTGTGGGTGACCTGGCCTGTGACCAGATCGTTCTCCCACAGGTCCAGCCCGGCGGCTTCCAGCACCAGCTCCAGCCGCTCTTTGTTCAGATCCGGTTCATCCACCATGGCGGCAAACATTGGTTCCATCGATACCGTTGGTGCAGCGCGATCAGGCTGCGGGCATGGCGCCCGCATAGCCCATGTTGCGCAGCAATGCCGCAAACGAGGCCACAACGCCCGGTGTGTTGTAGAGCTGCGGCGCGGTCTGGACGGCAATCACGCTCACCGCCCGGCCGGTGCTTTTGCCGGTGGCAGCGTCAAAGTACAAGGCCAGGTCATCGCTGGCGTTGGAGAAGCCGCGGCCCGTGCTCTCGGAGTAGTAGCAGATGGAGTCGGGCGCGATGATGTCCGGCACGGTGCTGGAGGACGAGTACATGATGAGGTTCTCGTTCAGGTTGTACAGGGTGTGCGTCTGCGTGCTCTGGCTGGGGTCGGGGGTGTTGTCCAGCCGGATGATGCCCGAATCGAGCGACGCACTGGAGGTGGACTGCGTGACCGCCGTGATGAAGAAGTTGGTGACCACGGCACGGGCCGCGCGGCCGGTGATGGCGGCGATGGCGCTGGCCACCGCACTGGTGGACAACGGGTTGACGGCCTGGAGCATTTGCAACCCCAGCGCGCGCGCCTGCCCCAGCGTGCCGGGGATGTAGCTGCCTGACAGTGCAAAACCATTGCTGGCGTTGGACGGCCACATCGCAATGCCGGAATACCCGCCAAACCCGGACACCACCCCGCCAGCCAGGGTCTCGACCCGCGACGCGGTGGACGCGCCGAGCACGGCCGATTCGATATTGGCAGGCACCGATGCATCGCTGGCCAGCGCTGCGGGGCAAGGCGCCAACGCTGCGGTGCCGGTGAACGTGGTCTGCGGCAGCTCGGGCACAGCGCGCCCGGCGCCGTCGCCATCCACCACCCACACGGCGCGTTGCGACATGGCGGCGCCAATCAGCGGCACCAGCGAGTTGATGGGGCCAATCTCCACGGGGATGAACGCCCCCAGCGGAGTGCCGGTGGAGGCCTCCATCACCTGCACGGTGTTGGCGATGGAGTTTTGAATGGCCGCCAGTGTCAGCCCATCGGCCGCGTCCGGCGAACCCATAATTGCCAGCACGCAGGCAGCGGTGGCACCGTCGTAGCCCTGCACGTCCACAGTGCCGCTCCAGCCTTGGTCGGCAAGCTCCTGAAGAATCGTGCAGGCATCGTTGTAGCTGCCCCCTCCCCCACTGGCCAACACGGCCGCGCCGGTTGCAATCGCCTGAAAATCCGTCAAACCATAGCTAACTGCACCCATCACACGCTCCCTCTGTATGGTGGGGGACGATACCCGGGCCCGGTGGGTTGTCAACCCGCAGCATCCCGCTCGGCGCCGGGCCTTGGGCGTGGTAGCGATGGGGCACTGTTTGACATCGCACCCTTCTCTTCTTCTCCCATTTGCGACGGAAACCACTCTGGTAGAGCGGTGCGCCTTCGCCTATGCTCTGCCCAGCGCGGTTATCCTGACAAAACACTCCCAGACCCACACCATGAGCCATCCAGAAAAAGCCCCCGTCTACGGCACCGAAGACCTGCTGATCAGCCTGTGCAACTCCGTCACCCGGGTGCTGAACGTGGCGACCCACGGGCAGATTCACTACTCCGGCATGGTGCAGCGCATCAGCAAAACCTGCCTGAAGCCCGACATCGGTTGTTTTGTGTTGTTTGACGGCGGCTTTTCGGGGCTGGTGATCATCAACTTCTCGGCCGCCGCCGCGATGGAGCTGTACGCCAGCTACCTGCTGAACATGGGCATGTCCAAGGACGATCTGGTCACCTCGTACACCTCGGACGAAGTAAGCAACGTGATGGGCGAGCTGATGAACCAGGTGGTGGGCGACTTCACCGGCAAGGTGCGCCGCGAGCTGCAGACCCACATCACCCAAAACCAGCCCAAGATGCTGGTGCTGAACAAGCAGGTGATGCTGAGCGTGGACGCCAACCTGGACAAGCCGGAAGCCCGGCGCGTGACCTTCTACACCAGCAACAACAACATCTTCTACCTCGAACTGGCCATCGACCGCACCGAGTTCATCAAGCTGTACGACTTTGAAGCCCAGGAAGTGCCCGACGCCGACGCGCTGATGGCCCAGTCACAAGAAGCGCCGCAAGTGCCCCCACCACCGCCTGCGGGGCCGGACGACACGGATGCGCTGCTGAAATCGCTGGGGATGTAGTTCTTCAAAAACAATAGCTGCTGGCGCTTGATGGATAAGCGCTAGAGCCGTATTTCATTCAAAAACGAGGGGCCAGACGCGTTCGAACAGTGCGCCCCTCCGTCCTACGTCGCCCGCCTTGCATGGCCTACGGCGGTGTCGCACCCTCCGGCTAGATTGGATTCAGGCAGCACCGCCCACACGCGGTGCCCTTGTTTCCTTTGTTCACGGAAAGGATCCATCATGCCCCGAGGCACCTGGAGCGCCAAGCGCGAGCGCCAATACGAACACATCAAGAACAGCCTGCTGGACCGCGGCAAAGGCCAGGAAGCGGCCGAGGAAATTGCCGCCCGCACCGTGAACAAGGAGCGGGCCCAGCACGGTGAAAGCAAGACGGCCAACCCGAAGACGCTGCGTGACACGCCAGCGCCCGTGCGCGGGGGTAAGCGTTCGCACCAGGGCGCGCAAGGTCGTACCAAGGAGCAGTTGTACGAGGAGGCGCGGCGCAAAGGCATCGTGGGGCGGTCCAAGATGAACAAGCAGGCGCTGGAGCAGGCCGTGAAGCGCTGACATCAGCACCCCTTGAAAATTCGAAATTGATAGCTGCTAGCGCTTTACCCATGAGCGCTAGAGGCCAAAAGACCAAAAATTTCCCTACTCGACTTGGGTACAGCCGCCGGATGCCAATCACCGCCACAGGTGGCCCAGGCGCCGCGTGTGCAGACACGCTGAATATCAACATCAGCGCCGCGCGCCCAGGCGCTCCGCGATCCAGATACCGCCAAGCACCATCACCAGCGCCACGGCGTGATAAGCCCCCACGGGCTCGCTCAGCACCCACACAGCCAGCGCAGGGCCAAACACGGGATTGAGGTTGAGGAACACGCTGGCACGCGCCGGGCCGATCAGCTCTACCGCGCGGATAAACAGGATCTGCGAGACGAACGACGGAAGCAGCCCCACGTAGGTCAGGATGAGCCAGCCCTGCAGCGTGGGCCAGAAAAAGTGCCCGGTCGCTACTTCGGCCGCCAGCAGCGGCAATGAGGCCAGCGCCGCAACGCCCGCCACCGCTGAGAAGAACACCAGCGGCGGCACCACGGGGCGGGACCGCAGCCCCAGCGTGTAGCCCGCGTACAGCACACAGGCCAGCAAAATCCATACATCGCCGACGTTGAAATCGAGCGCCGCCAGCACCGCCCAGGTGCCCCGCGAGGCCACGATGGCCACACCCGCCAGCGTGATGACCACCCCCACCATCTGCAGCGCGGTAACACGCAGTCGAAGAAACAGCACGCCGCCCAGCAAGACCAGCACCGGGATCATTCCCTGAATCAGCGCCAGGTTGACCGCCGTGGTGTGGTGGGCCGCAGCGTAAAACAGCGCGTTGAACGCGGTAAAGCCGCTGACCCCCATCAGCGCCAGATACGTCCAGCGGCCCTGCAGTGCGGGCAGGTGCTGCACCACCTGTTGGCGCGCGACGAACCACAGCGCAATGCAGGCAATGCTCCAGCGCGCCGTCGTGAGCATCATGGGAGACACGTGGCCCACCGCCAGCCGTGCCGCGACGGCGTTACTGCCCCAGATGAGGGTGGTGACAATGAGGAGAAAGGCGGGGCGCTGGTACAGGCCGCGCCAAAAAGCACCGCGCGTGGCGGCAGAGGGGGATGCGGACATGCCAGCGAGGGTAGCAAATTCGGTGGGCTCTGCTGGCCAGGACCATGGCCAGCGCAGAGACAAACGCCAAGGGCAAAACCGTCGGCGGCCTACCCCTCAAACTGCGGATGCAGCTGCCGAATGCGGTTCATCGCCATACCCGCCGCTGCCGTACGCGTCTCCACCCCCAGCTTGGCAAACACGCGCTCCAGGTGCTTCTTCACCGTAGCAGGGCTGGCGCCCAGGATGTCGCCGATGTCGCGGTTGATCTTGCCTTTGACCACCCAGTACAGCACCTCGGCCTCGCGCGCGGTGAGCTTGAAGGACAGGCTCATGGATTCGATGATCTTCGCGTCCGACACCTCGCGCATCACGATGAGCCAGTCGCCGCCGCCTGCACTGTCGCCCGCTTGCTGGTGAAGGCGGAAGGTGAGGCGGCGCGCGCCCTGCTCCACAGCCAGGCGCGGGGGTTCGGCCAGCGAAGCGGCCAGCAGCTCGGCGGCGTTGTCGGCCAGCACATGGCGGCGCAGCCAGGCCTGCACCGGCTCGGGCGCCCATTGGCCGAATGCGGTGGGCGTGCCGTCCGGGCCTATCTCGCCAAAGTAGCTTTGCAACAGCTCGCGCGCCAGCGGGGTTTGCCAGACGATGCGGCCGTCCGACGCGCGCACGGTGATGCTGGCGTAGCCAAAGGCGTCGAGTGCGTTGCGGGCCTCGCGGGCCTGGCGCGCGTCCTGGCGGGCCTTGCGGGCTGCGCCCAGGTGCACACCCATGCGGGCCATCACCTCGCGCGGTTTGATCGGCTTGGTGACGTAGTCCACACCGCCCGCCTCCAGCGCGGCCACGAGGTGTTCCGTCTCGGTGAGGCCCGTCATGAAGATGATGGGAATGTGCGCAGTGGCGGGGTTGGCCTTGAGCCGCCGTGCGACTTCAAACCCGTCCATGCCGGGCATCATCGCGTCGAGCAGCACGATGTCCGGCAGCGCCTGCGCGGCGCGTAACAAGGCAGCTTCGCCATGCGTGGCCACCAGCACGGTGTAGCCGGATTCATCCAGCGCGTCGTGCAGCACGGCCAGGTTGTCGGGCACGTCGTCCACGATCAGGACCACATCGCTGTCGGCACGGTCCAGCGCTGCGCCGGGTGACGCTGACGAAGGGGGAAGGATGGTGGTCATCACGGTGGCTTTGCCTGCTCCAGAATTTGGCCCATGGCATCGAACTGGAACTGGCGAGCCAGTTGCCGCATGGTGGCCACAAAGGTGCTGTGTGCGGGCTGGCTGCATTCGATGTCGTCCAGGGTGTTGAGGATGCCACGGTAATAGCCCAGGGCCAAGACTTGCCCCAACGCTGCCAGGGCGGCGGCATCGGGGTAGGTCAGCGGAGCGGGTGCGGCGGGTTCAGGCACGCCGGGCAATTGCGCGGAAGGGGGCTCTTCATATAGCCACTGCAGGCCGAGCCTGCGCTCAAGCCAGCCCAGTAGTTCGCTGTGGCGCACGGGCTTCACGATGAAGTCTTCGGGGCGAATGTCCACGTCGTTGTCGAGCGCCTTGTCAAATGCATTGGCAGACACGATGGCGCACTGGACATCGTCAAGGTGCATGTGCCGCACGCGCCGCAGCGTCTCCCAGCCATCAATGCCCGGCATGGCCAGGTCCATGAAGATCGCGTGCGGCCGGTAGCCGGTGGCCAGCAGGTCCAGCGCGTCGTGTCCGCTGGCGGCCTGGCGCAGCTCGAAGCCCAGGGGTTCTAGCAGTTGCACCAGCAGTTCGCGGTCGGGTTCTTCGTTGTCGACCACCAGGATGCGGCGGCGCTCGCCTGCGTAGCCCTTGCGGGCGCGCTGTGCAAGCGCTGCCAGTGCGGCAGGCGGCGGGGCGGTTTTACCTAAAGCGTCGGCATGCACCTCGGGCAAAAACAGTTTGACGTGAAACACCGAGCCCACGCCCGGTGTGCTGGTCACCGTCAGCTCGCCGCCCATCAACGCCGTGAGCATCTTGGCAATGGTCAGGCCCAGCCCTGCGCCAGGGGCTGAGGTGGACCCGTTGCCGCCCGATCCACCGCGCGTAAACGGCTCGAAGATGCGTTCGATCTCGTCGGCGGTCAGGCCCGGCCCCGTGTCCTGCACCTCGATGCGCGCCATCTCGCGCGCATAGCGCACGCGCAGCGTGACGGTGCCGTGCGCGGTGAACTTGACGGCATTGCCCAGCAGGTTGATGAGGATCTGGCGCAGCCGCTTTTCGTCAGCGCGCACCACTTCAGGAATCACGCCCAGCACATCGAACTGAAACGCCAGGCCCTTGGCTGCGGCCTGCAGTTCGAACAGACTCGCCATCTCGTGCAGGCCATCGGCAAAACGCATGGGCGTGACATCCAGCGTGAGCTTGCCCGACTCGATGCGCGCGATGTCCAGCGTGCCTTCAATGAGCGACAGCAAATGCTCGCCGCCGCGGCGGATCACGTGCACCGCCTGCTTGCGGTGCGGGGGCACGCCCGCGTCTTCACCCATCAACTGCGCATAGCCCAGGATGGAGTTGAGCGGCGTGCGGATCTCGTGGCTGATGGCGCTGATGTAGCGGCTCTTGGCCTGGTTGGCCTGGTCGGCGGCGCGCTTGGCTTCTTCAGCCACTTGGCGCGCCTGCTCGGCCACGCTGCGGGCGGTCTGCAGGGCCTCGTCAGTCTGGCGGTGCAATTCAATCTCGCGCACCAGCAGGCCGGTCTGGCGGTTGGACTCCTCCTGCGCCACCTGGCGGCTTTTGTGCGCCAGCACCAGCCACCAGGCCACGATGCCCGAGATGACCAGCAGCGCCAGATACGCCTTGAGCAGGCCGGAGCGCAACGCCACCTCCGGCGCGGCCAGAACCTCGGTGTTGGTCAAGGCCTGGGCAATGGTGTTGAGTTCCTGGTGGTACAGCAGGCCCATGACGGAGGCCAGCAGCGGGCCGATCACCAGCATCAACAGCAGAAAGTGGCCCAGGCCCGTGTCCAGGTAGCGCCACATGGCGCGCGGCAACACCCAGCGCAGCGCGGCCGACCACTGCACCGCCATGCTGGCGTGCGGCTTGCACAGGTCGCCGCAGCGTGCATCCAGCGTGCAGCACAACGAGCAGATGGCGCCGCCGTACGCCGGGCACTGGGCCATGTCGGGCGCTTCGTATTCGCGCTCGCAGATCACGCAGCGCTGCACGGTGTAGCGCATGGTGCTGCCGAGGCTGTCTTGACCAGGCTTGCTGGGGCCGTGCATGGGCACTGCCTGCACATCGGCCAACGCAGCAGGTTCAGGCTGTCGCGCAATGTAGTAGCGCCCTTGGGTGGCCCATGCAATCAAGGGCGCGGTGACAAACGCCACGGCCATCGCAATCACGGCCGAGAACGCCTGCGGCAGCGGGCCAAAAAACCCCAGGTGCGCGCTGATGGACACGATGGACGCCAGCGCCATCGACCCCACGCCCACCGGGTTGATGTCATACAAATGCGCGCGCTTGAACTCGATGCCCTTGGGCGACAGGCCCAGCGGCTTGTTGATGACGAGGTCGGCCACCACCGACATGATCCAGGCGATGGCGATGTTGGAATACAGCCCCAGCACCTCGCCCATGGCGCGGAACACGTTCATCTCCATCAGCATGAAGGCGATCAGCGTGTTGAACACCACCCACACCACCCGCCCCGGGTGGCTGTGCGTGAGGCGCGAGAAGAAGTTGGACCACGCCAGCGAGCCCGCGTAGGCGTTGGTCACATTGATCTTGAGCTGCGAGATCACCACAAACAACGCCGTGGCCGCCACCGCCCAGCCGTAGTTGGGGAACACATATTCGTACGCAGCCAGGTACATCTGGTTTGGGTCCACCGCACGCTCCGCAGGCACCATGTGGGTGAGCGCCAGATAGGCCAGCAGCGCACCGCCCAGCATTTTGAGCACCCCCAGCACCACCCAGCCCGGCCCACCCACCAGCACGCCCAGCCACCAGCGCCCGCGCGTGGCGGGAGTGGATGCAGGCATGAAGCGCAGGTAGTCGGCCTGCTCCCCCATCTGGGTAATCAGTGCAATCCCGACGGTCAGCGCCGCACCAAACAAGGGCAGCTGGAACGTGGCGCCGCGCATCGATTCACCACCGTAGTGCACCACGCCGGAAAACGCACCAGGATCGCGCACAACCACATACACAAACGGCACCACCAGCATCACCAGCCACAGCGGCTGCGTCCACATCTGCAGGCGGCTGATGGCCGACACGCCATGGGTGACCAGCGGAATCACCACAATGGCGCAGATCAGGTAGCCCCAGGTGGGCGGAATGTCGAGCGCCAGCTCCAGCGCGTAGGCCATCACGGCGGCCTCCAGCGCGAAGAAGATGAAGGTGAACGATGCGTAGATCAGCGAGGTGAGCGTGGAGCCTATGTAGCCAAAGCCTGCGCCACGTGTGAGCAGGTCCATGTCCACGCCATAGCGCGCCGCGTACACGCTGATGGGCAACCCCGCCAAAAAGATGATGAGCCCCGTGGCCACGATGGCCCAGAAGGCGTTGATGAAGCCGTACTGCACCAACAGCGTGGCGCCCACGGCTTCCAGGATCAGAAACGACGCCGCCCCAAACGCCGTGTTGGCCACCCGCCATTCAGACCACTTGCGAAACCGCTGCGGCGTGTAGCGCAGCGCGTAATCCTCCATGGTCTCGGTCGCCACCCAGCTGTTGTAGTCGCGCCGGACCTTGACCACCTGCTGCGGGGCCTGCTGGGGTTCATGTGCAGCCACGCCTGGCTCTGTCGGCTGCAACGGGGCAGCGTCAGCAGGGGCGATGGAGGCGGTGTGGGGAGGCATGGGCAGTGGCGGCGGTCACCCCTTCCGGTGCAGTTTCCATGCCACTGCACCTGGGGGGCTTGCGCCAGATGACGTATGGCGGGCACGGGGCTTGCTGCCTATGATGGATTCGCTTCCACCAGATCACCGGTACACCATGGAACTCACCCCTCGCGTTCGACCGCCCCAGCGGTCGCGCGAGCCATTGACCCCAGCATTGAGTAAAACGAAATGGAATTAACCCCTCGCGAAAAAGACAAGCTGCTGATCTTCACCGCCGCCCTGCTGGCCGAGCGCCGCAAGGCCCGGGGCCTGAAGCTCAACTACCCCGAGGCCATGGCCCTGATCAGCGCCGCCGTGATGGAAGGCGCGCGCGACGGTAAGACCGTGGCGCAATTGATGAGCGAAGGCCGCAGCGTGCTGACCCGCGCGGACGTGATGGACGGCATCGCCGAGATGATTCCGGACATCCAGGTCGAAGCCACTTTCCCCGATGGCACCAAGCTCGTCACCGTGCACCAACCCATCGTCTGACCCTTCTTCTCCCTCTCTCTCTCTGTGGAGCCCCCCCATGCGCATCGCACTCACACACCGCCACACAGCCGCTCTGATTTTTATAGCTATCAGCGCAATCACCACAAGCGCTAGCGCCCATACAGGCGCTGAATCACACATCCACAACAGCTTTCTGAGCGGCTTTGCCCACCCCTTCTTCGGCCTGGACCACCTGGCCGCCATGGTCGCCGTGGGCTTGTGGAGCGCCCTGGCGGCACGCAGCGCCGGACGCGAACTGCTGTGGGGCCCCGTGGGCTTTGCGGCCATGCTGCTGGTGGGCGCCGTGCTGGGCCTGCAGGGCGTGGCGCTGCCTGCGGTGGAGCCGATGATTGCCGCATCGCTGCTGGTCACCGGCCTGCTCGTGGTGTCGCGCCTGCGCGTGCCCGGCGTGGTGGCGGCTCTGGTGGTCGGCGTGTTTGCGGTGTTCCACGGCGTGGCCCACGGCTATGAGCTGGCTGGCGACGACAGCGCGTGGCAAACCCTGGCGGGCATGCTGGCTGCCACGGTGCTGCTGCATGGCGCCGGTCTGGCGGCTGGCTGGGCGCTGCGCAACCGGCAGGTGTGGCTGGCACGCGCTGCCGGTGCTGGCGTGGCCGCGTTCGGCGGTGCGTTGCTGCTGCAGCAGATGGCGTGATGGCATTGACCCCCACCAAGCTTGACAGGCACACAAGCCCCTCTCCCCGCGCGGGAGAGGGGTTGGGGAGAGGGGGCTCAACGGGCGCAGTGCCTGCATCGACGACCCCCTCTCCCCGGCCCTCTCCCACGAGGGGAGAGGGGGCAAACCCAAGGATGGAGAACTGAACATGATCCCAGGCGAACTCTTCACCGAACCCGGCGAACACCTGCTCAACACCGGTCGCCGCACGCTGACCGTGCTGGTGCGCAACACCGGCGACCGCCCCATCCAGGTGGGCTCGCATTACCACTTTGCCGAGACCAACAACGCCCTGGGTTTTGACCGTGCCGCCGCGCGTGGCATGCGGCTGAACATCGCGTCCGGCACCGCCGTGCGGTTTGAGCCCGGCCAGGAGCGCACGGTAGAGCTGGTGGACTACGCGGGTGAGCGCAAGGTGTACGGCTTTCAGGGCCTCACGCAGGGCGCGCTGTAGCTCTGAATCACCAAATTTCAAGCCAAATTGGCCTCTAGCGCTTGATGGATAAGCGCTAGTAGCTATCAAAACAATAGTATTTATCGCCCACCGGAAAAGCGGAGCACCCCACCATGGCAACCATTGGACGACGCGCCTACGCCGAAATGTTCGGCCCCACCGTGGGCGACCGCGTGCGCCTGGCTGACACCGAACTCCTTCTCGAAGTCGAAGCCGATCACACGCTGCGCGCAGGCAGCTATGGCGAAGAGGTGAAGTTTGGCGGCGGCAAAACCATCCGCGACGGCATGGCGCAAAGCCAACGCACCAACGCACAAGGGGCGGTGGACACGGTGCTCACCAACGCCCTCGTCATTGACCACACCGGCATCTTCAAGGCCGACATTGGCCTGCGCGCAGGCCGCATCGCCGCCATCGGCAAGGCGGGCAACCCCGACACCCAGCCGGGCGTGGACATCATCATCGGCCCCGGCACCGAGGTCATCAGTTGCGAAGGCAACATCGTCACCGCGGGCGGCATCGACAGCCACATCCATTTCATCTGCCCGCAGCAAATCGAAGAGGCGCTGGCCAGCGGCATCACCACCATGCTGGGCGGCGGCACCGGCCCCGCCACGGGCACGCTGGCCACCACCTGCACCTCCGGCCCCTTCAACCTGGAGCGCATGCTGCAGGCGGCCGATGCCTTCCCGATGAACCTGGGCTTTTTGGGCAAAGGCAACGCCAGCCTGCCCGACGCACTGCACGAGCAGATCGACGCAGGCGCCATCGGCCTCAAGCTGCACGAAGACTGGGGCACCACGCCCGCGGCCATCAGCAACTGCCTGGACGTGGCCGAAGCCACCGACACGCAGGTGGCCATCCACTCCGACACGCTCAACGAATCGGGCTTTGTGGAAAACACCATCGCCGCCGTGGGCGGGCGCGGCATCTGCGCGTTTCACACCGAAGGCGCGGGTGGCGGCCATGCGCCGGACATCCTGCGTGTGGTGGGTGAAGACAACTTTTTGCCATCGTCCACCAACCCCACCATGCCGTACACGCACAACACGCTGGACGAGCATGTGGACATGCTCATGGTGTGCCACCACCTGGATGCCAGCATTGCCGAAGACCTGGCCTTTGCCGAAAGCCGCATCCGCAAAGAAACCATCGCCGCCGAAGACATCCTGCACGACCTGGGCGCCATCAGCATGATGTCCAGCGACAGCCAGGCCATGGGCCGCGTGGGCGAAGTCATCCTGCGCACCTGGCAGACCGCACACAAGATGAAGGTGCAGCGCGGCAGCTTGGCTGGCGACACGGCCCGCAACGACAACACGCGCATCAAGCGGTACGTGGCCAAGTACACCGTCAACCCCGCCATTGCGCACGGCATCAGCCATGAAGTGGGCTCGCTCGAAGTGGGCAAGTGGGCCGATATCGTGATCTGGAAGCCCGCGTTCTTCGGCGTGAAGCCCGCACTGATCCTGAAAGGTGGCTTGATCGCCATGGCCGCGATGGGCGACCCCAATGCCTCCATCCCCACGCCCCAGCCCGTGCACTACCGGCCGATGTTTGGTGCGTTTGGTGGCGCCCTTGCCAAGACCTCGCTCACCTTCGTCTCACAGGCCGGTTTGGCTGCGGGCATTGGCGAGCGCTTCGGCCTGCGCAAAACGCTGAGCGCGGTGCGCAACATCCGGGGCGTGCGCAAGCAGCACATGGTGCACAACAGCTACACCCCGAAGATGGAAATCGACGCGCAGACCTATTCGGTGCGCGCAGACGGGCAGTTGTTGACTTGCGAGCCCGCCACCGTGCTGCCCATGGCGCAGCGCTACTTTTTGTTCTGACCGATTGGATGGATTGCCCCATGGCCAACGCCACTGCCCTGCTGCACATCCGCCTGGACGACCTGCGCGATCCGCGCATCGAAACGTTCATGCAAGAGCATCTGGTGGACATGCGCGCCGTGTCGCCACCAGAAAGCGTGCATGCGCTGGACATGGCCCAGCTGCGTCAACCCGACATCGCCTTCTGGTCGGCTTGGCTGCCGGAGGACGACGGTGACACCCTGGTGGGCACCGGCGCCCTCAAGCGGCTCAGTGCCACGCATGCAGAACTCAAATCCATGCGCACCAGCGCCCGCCACCGCGGCCAGGGCATTGCCCGCCAGTTGCTGAACCATTTGCTAGAAGAGGCCCGCGCACGCAGCTTTACCCAGTTGAGCCTGGAGACAGGGCCACAGCCCTTCTTTGAGCCCGCACGCCAGCTGTATTTTCAGCACGGCTTTGTCGAGTGCGGCCCCTTTGCCGACTACGGCCCTGACCCGTACAGCTTCTTCATGACCCGCGCGCTGTAAATCAACAGCGGCCATCTGCCTTGCGCCCCGGGCCCACAATGCGCGTTTTGCCCGCCGCAACGAAACAAAACCCCATGATCCAAGCCTCCAAACTCATCCCCCAAGGCAAAGGCCTGGCCCCCGTGCTGGTCAAGCGCGCCACCACCATCGAGCTGGACTGGGATGTGCGCCAGAAAAGCCGCTTTGCCGCCACCGACTCCGCCGGACGTGAACTGGGCATCTTTCTGCCACGCGGCACCCTGGTGCGCGGCGGTGACGTGCTGGTGGCCGAAGACGGCTCCATGGTCCGCGTGATTGCGGCGCCACAGCCGGTGCTGGTCATCACCCACTGCAAGAACCACGGCACCCCGTTCGACCTGACCCGCGCCGCCTACCACCTGGGCAACCGCCACGTGCCCATCGAGCTGCAGCCCGACCACCTCAAGATCGAACCCGACCACGTGCTGGCCGACATGCTGAGCGCCATGCACCTCATCGTCAAAGCGCAAGACCTGCCGTTTGAACCCGAAGGCGGTGCCTATGCGGCAGGGCATGGTGGCAGGCACGGCCATGGACAC
>NZ_JBKBTV010000085.1:0-15423 GCF_046291265.1 Acidovorax sp.
ACCCCCGCACGGTGGCGCTGGCCCAGGCGCTGCGGCTGCGCAGCCTGCCGGTGTCGCTGGTGTACGCGTCTACGAGTGGGGTGTATGGCGACTGCCAGGGCGACCTGGTGTCCGAAACTCGGGGCGTGGCCCCCGCTACGCCGCGCGCGCAACGCCGGGTGAATGCCGAGCGCGCGGTGCGTCACTTGGGGCGGGCAGGGGTGCGGGCCAGCGTCTTGCGCATCCCAGGCATTTATGCGCCCGACCGCGATGGTGGCACGCCCGAGGCCCGCCTGCGCCGGGGCACGCCGGTGCTGGTGGCCGAGGACGACGTCTTCACCAACCACATCCACGCCGACGACCTGGCGCGCGCCTGCATGGCGGCCTTGTGGCGCGGGCGGCCGCAAAGGGCCTACAACGTGAGCGATTCCACCCACATGAAGATGGGCGACTACTTTGACCTGGCGGCCGACCTGTATGGCCTGCCTCGTCCGCCGCGGGTGCCGCGCAGTGGCGCGCAAGAGCAACTTTCGTTGATGCTGCTGAGTTTTATGAGTGAATCACGTCGGCTGGACAACCGCCGCATGCTGCAGGAGCTGGGAGTGCGTTTGCGCTACCCCAGCGTGGCCGAAGGCTTGCGCGCTTAGAGCGGCTAACAAAACTCTTCTGGCGTCGTTGCCGCGTCTTGTCGTACTACCCGTACTGCCTGCGACCAGCGCCTAGCCAGAACCGCTTCGCTGAGTTTTGTGAGCCGCTCTTTGTGGGGCGCACGCAGCGCTGGCGTCACAACCTCAGCAGGGCGCCTGCCCGCCTGCCGACCGGCACACCCCGGCCGGGCCAGGGAGCCGACCAGGGCCAGCGCGCGGGTAGCGATTGCCCTGGCTATCGGTGCAGCTGAAGTCACCGCACTGCGTAAGCCGCGGTGGAGGTGGTGGCCTGCCCACTTGCGGAAACGGGTCGGGGTACAGCGGGCGGTTGCGCACCGGCGGAACCACCACAACGCGGGGCTGGTTGGCGCGGGCCTTTTCTACCTCGGCATAACCTTGCGGGCCCAGGCAGTCCAGGTCCACCTGGCGCTGGGCGGCCTCCAGGCGCAGCTCTTGTTCATAGGTAGATCGCGACAAGCCACTGGCCACCAGGTCCAGACTGCGGCGTGATCGCGCGCATTCGGGCGAACGTGCATAGTCCTGCGGCTGCGGGGCTGCGGCGGCCACCTGGGCGGCACGCGCACGGTCGCGTTCGGCATTGCGCAGGGCGTCAGTTTCTGCGGCCGTGGCTTCTGCCTGAAGCCGCTGCTGCTTGCGCTCCAGCGCCTCGGTGGCCAGTTCACGTTCTTGTTGAAGCTCTGCGGCGGATTTGCGCGGCTCCACCTCCCGCGCTGCCGTGCCACCCGGGCAAACCCCGTCGGTGTAGGTGACCTTGCCGGTGCGTGCGTCGGTACAGCGCACGACCTGGGCCTGGGCGCCTGCCAGCATCCAGGCAGCGCACAGCCCCACGAGGATCTGGTGACGGCGGAACATCATGGTTTGTCTGCTAACTATGGGCCCGGGGATCGGGATGCCTCTGGCGGGACTCAGGGCTTTTCGCCGCTGTTTTCGAACTGGCGTGAGCGCCAGTCTTGCGGATGTGGTGTGTAGCTGTCGGGAGCCATGCGCCCTGGGCGCTGTTCGCGGTTGCGCCGGTCTTCTGCTGCGCGGCGGTCACGTTCTGCCTGTTCGCGGCGGGCCTGGTCGCGTGCGCGGTCGCGGTTGGCGGCGTCGCGTGCCTGTTGATCGCGGCGGTCGCGGTCAGCCCGGTCCCGGTCGGCGCGATCCCGGGCATTGCGATCTCGTTCGGCGCGGTCGCGGTCCCGGTTGTTGTCCCAGCGGTCATCGCGGTTGTCACGCCCGCCGTAATACACGGCTGGAGGCGCGCGGTACACCGGCGGGGATGAATACACCGGCGGCGCACTGTAGATGTAGCCTGGCTGCTCGTACACCTGATAGCTTGGCTGTTGTTGGTAAGGTGGTTGGTAATACGGATCGCCAGGCACCGTGGCGCAGCCGGTCAGCACGGTGCCCAGTACCGTGACAGAAATGATGCGGGCGAGGTGGTTTGTCATAGTGTTTCGACTCTGACAGGGTGGTGGCGTTCAACCCTGTAGGTAAAGCCCCTGAAAAGCACTCCGACGGAGCCTTACAAATCATTTCAGCGGCTGGCGCGCGTGGCGTCAACCCCTTTAGCGCTTGGGGCGGTGCTTTGGTTGACCCCCAGAAGAAACAACTGGGCCCAGCGGCGCTGTTGATAGATAGCTGCAGGCGGGCAAAAAATATCAAAATTAATAGCTACTAGCGCTTGATGGATAAGCGCTAAAGGCTATTTTGACCAATATTTTCCCGTGGGCGGGCTTACTTGGGCAAAACGCGGCGAATGGTTTCGGCCAGGTCTTCGGCCACGAACTTGGCGACGTAGCCATCTGCGCCGACGCTGCGCACGTGATCTTCATTGGCCGAACCCGACAGCGATGAGTGAATGACCACCGGCAGGCCATGAAACCGCGCATCCTGCTTGATGTTGCGCGTCAGGGTAAACCCGTCCATTTCTGGCATTTCCAGATCGGTGAGCACCATGGCAACCCGGTCGAGCACGGTCTTGCCCTCGGCCGCAGCGCTTTTGGCGATGGCGTTGAGCCGGTCCCACGCCTCTTTGCCAGACTTGACCATTTCATACGGGGCGGCCAGCACTTTGAGTTCTTGCTCGATGAGCGAGCGCGCGACAAACGAATCGTCGGCGGCCAAAATGATGGTGCCGGGCTTGAGTTTGAGCTTGGCGCCCACCTTTTCTTCCGTGACCTCGTGGCCGTCCGATGGGGACACCATCTGCAGGATGGCTTCCACGTCCAGCACCTGCGCCAGGCGCGATTCGTCGGTGTTGCCGTCCAGGCGGGCGATGCTGGTCACCAGCTTGCCCGCGGCGCCGCTGGTTTCGGCCGACAGCACCTGCTTCCAGTCCAGGCGCACGATGTCTTCCACCGACTCCACCGCAAACGCTTGGGTGGTACGCGCGTACTCGGTCACCAGCATGATGTTCAGCCCCGTCTGTGGCTTGCAACCCACAATGGCGGGGAGGTCCAGCACCGGAATCACCTGGCCGCGCAGGTTGACCACCCCCAGCGAGAACTGGGTGGTGCCCGCAATCGGCGTGATGCTGGGCATGGCCACGATCTCACGGATCTTGAAGACGTTGATGCCAAACAACTCGGATTTGCCCAGAGCGCTGTCGGTGCCCAGGCGAAATAGCAGCAGCTCGAACTTGTTGGTGCTGGTGAGGTTGGTCCGCTCGTCGATATCCTGCTGCACTGCTTTCATGATGGGTCCTTTGCGGGTAAAGATACGCGCGTTTACAAATTCTAGGATCAGAACGGGGTGGGCAGTGGGGTAAATCTTCAGGCAATACCCGAATAGTGCGCCGCAACACGGCGGCGTCGCGGCATTCCTACAGATAGCCAGGCATGGACGCGATGATCTTTTGCGCCTGAGCTAAGGCTTGCGCAGCACTGCCGAAATGCGGGTTCAGTCAGAAATGCCCGGCACCTGGCGCAGGTAGCTGTGCAGCGCGGCAATCGCTTGCCGCACCTTGGCGGGCTGGGCGTCGCGCTGGGGGGTCACGGCCCAGATGTCGAGCGTGCCAAACGACCAGTCCGGCAAGAGGCGCACCAGCCGCCCGTCCCGCAAGGCGTCGTGCGCATCCATGCTGCCCACCAGCGCCAGGCCCAGCCCCGCCTCGCACATCTGCTGGATCGACAACTGGTTGTTGCTGGCAATGCGGGGCTCTACCCGCAGGGCCCGGGGCTCGCCCGTGGGGCTGCGCAGGTCGATCAGCAAGCCCCCGTTTTCGCGTGCAAAGCCCAGCCAGCTCTGCGTCAGCAGCGTGTCGGGGTCGCGGGGTACGCCGTGTTGTGCCACCCATTCGGGCGATGCCGCCAGGTACCACTGCATGCCACACAGCCGCCGCGCCGCCCAGGTGGAATCCTGAAGCCGCCCATAGCGCACGGCCAGGTCGATGCGCGCATTGATGAGGTCGATGGTGGAATCGTCCACCAGCAGCCGCAGGCGCAGCGCTGGGTGGGCCGCCAGCAGCTCCCCCAGCGCCGGTGCAATGTGCCGGGCAAAACCCACCGTGGCTGACAGGCGCAGCTCGCCACTGGGTGCATCGCGCGACGCTGCCAGTTCGGCGCGAGCCTGGTCGGCTGCGGCGCACATGGCCGCGCATCGGGCGTGATAGCGCTGGCCCGCCTCGGTGAGTGCCAGCTTGCGTGTGGAGCGGTGCAGCAGCGTGACGCCGCCATCGCTTTCCAGCTTGCGCACCTGCTGGCTCACGGCCGAGGTGCTCATGCCCAAGGCGCGGGCGGCACCGCTCATCGAGCCGTGCTGCACCACGGCGGCGAATACGGCCATGCGTTTGAGGTCTTCCATGTGCGGGTCTTCTCCTTACGCTGGGTTGATGTCCGCCGACAGATCTTGGAACTAGCACGGCCATGGCCAGTGCCCCCGCGCAAGGGCCGCCCCGCCGCGCTGGGGGCGTCCCCCTCCCGCATTGCGCAGCAATGCGAGAGAGGGGGAAGGCGCAGAGCGACTCAGGGGGTGTTTCATTCATCGTGAAGTGGGGCTTCAAAGAGAAGGCGATTTTGGCTATCTACCGCCTGCTTTGACAAGCTCCTATTCTCGCTGCACCGCAACTTTGAAACCAAGGACCCCGTATGAACATCGCCCTGATTGGCGCTACCGGTTTTGTCGGCTCTGCCGTGCTGAATGAACTGCTGGAGCGCGGCCACCGCGTGACGGTGCTGGCCCGCAGCCCTGGCAAGCTCACCCCCCGCGAAGGCCTGACCGTGGTGGCCGCCGACGCCCAGGATGCCGCCCAGGTCGCCAAGGCTGCTGCGAGCCATGATGCGGTGGTGAGTGCTTACAACCCGGGTTGGACGGCGCCCGACATCCACGACCAGTTCCTGAAGGGCACGCGCGCCATCATCGACGGCACCAAGCAGGCGGGTGTGCGCCGCTTCCTCATGGTGGGCGGCGCCGGGAGCTTGTTTGTGGCGCCCGGCCTGCAATTGGTGGACACGCCCCAGTTCCCCGCCGAATGGAAGCAGGGCGCCCTGGCCGCCCGCGAGACGCTGAACTGGATCCGCACCGAAAACACGTTGGACTGGACCTTCCTGTCGCCCCCCATCCTGCTGCAGCCCGGCGAACGCACGGGACAGTACCGCCTGGGCGACGAGGCGCCGCTGATGAATGGCGACCAACCCGGCAGCATCAGCGTGGCCGACCTGGCCGTGGCCATTGCCGACGAGCTGGAAACGCCACGCCATTTGCAAAAGCGGTTTACGGTGGCGAACTGACCGCCTATGCGGACAGGGGTTTGTAGGCCGAAAGGCCAGATAACTCCTGTTTTGATAGCTGCTAGCGATTTATGGATAAGCGCTAGCGGCCTATTTGGCTCTATAAATATCGCGCTAGCCAATAAACCATCGCATCGGCACCAGCACGATGGACGGGAACAGCACCATCAGGAACATCATGGCGAACTGCGCGCCCATGAAAGGAAGCACCCCGCGCGTGACTTCGTCCATGCGCATCTTTCCCACCCCCGCCACCACGTTCAGCACTGTGCCGACCGGCGGCGTGATCAGGCCGATGGCGTTGTTCATGATGAACAGCACGCCGAAGTACACCGGGTCGATGCCTGCGGCCTTGATGACGGGCATCAGCATGGGCGCCATGATCAGGATGGTGGGGGTCATGTCCATGGCGGTGCCCACCGCCATCACCAGTAGCATGATGGCCATCATCAGCAGGATGGGGTTGTCCATGAACGGCTTCAGCAGCGCCACCAATTGCCGGGGAATGTCGGCCACTGTGATCAGCCAGGCGCTGACCATGGCTGCCGCCACCAGGAACATGATCACGGCCGTTGTTTTGGCCGCATTCACAAACACGGCGGTGAGCTGGTGCCAGTGCAGTTCGCGGTAGACCAGCGTGGCCACCAGCAGCGCGTAGACCGCGGCCACAGCCGCTGCTTCGGTGGGGGTGAACACGCCCACCTTCAGGCCCACGATCACGATCACCGGCAAAAACAGCGCCCAGGTGGATTCTTTGAGCGCCTGCAGTTTTTCGGCTGTGGATGCCTTGGGCGGCGGCGTGACGTTTTCGCGCTGCGATACCCAGTACCAGGTGATCGCTATGGCCACGCCCATCAGCAGCCCCGGCACGATCCCGGCCAGAAAGAGCTTGCTGATCGACACATTGGCGGCCACGCCAAACACCACAAAGCCGATGGAGGGCGGGATGACGGGCGCGATGATGCCCGCCGACGCAATCAGCCCCCCGGCGCGGGCCTTGTCGTGGCCCGCCTTCACCATCATGGGCAGCAGCAGGGCGGCCAGAGCCGCAGTGTCTGCCACGGCAGATCCTGACAGTGCAGCCAGCATGCACGCCGCCAGGATGGCCACGAAACCCAGTCCACCGCGCTTGTGCCCCACCAGCGTCAGGGCCAGCTTCACGATGCGCTGAGACAGCCCCCCTACGTTCATGATCTCGCCCGCCAGCATGAAAAACGGCACGGCCAGCAGCGGAAACGAGTCCGCGCCGTTGATAACGTTCTGCGCCAGGATCTGCGCGTCAAACAGGTCCAGGTGCCACATCAGTGCGGCGCCCGACACCAGCAGCGCGTAGGCAATGGGCACACCAATGGCCATGGCGGCCAGCAGGGAGCCGAGGAAGATAAAAATGGTCATGGCATGTTGCTCCGGGGCGATTCACTTTGCAGGTGCGGGGCGGCCGCCAGCTCTTCGGACTCGGTAAGCCGCACCAACTGGTCGTCTGGCACCTGGCCAGACAGCAGGCGCCACAGGTGCATCAACAGCAGCAGCCCCGACGCCACCGCAAACACCACCCCCGATGCATAGAAGATGGCCACGGATGCGCCGGTGACAGGCGCCTCCACATCCCAGTTGATGCGGGCCTGTGCGAGAGCGCCGCTGAACAAGAGCCAGGTGCAAAACAGCATCAGCCCATAGCTGGCCGCCAGGCAGATGCGCTTGCCGATGGGGGGCAGTCGCGTCAAGAGGATGTCGGTGCCCAGGTGGCCATGCTCTTTGACCGCCACGATGGCGCCCAGGAAGGTGATCCACACAAACAGCCAGCGCGACACCTCTTCGCTCACCGCGATGCCGGAGTTGAAGGCGTAGCGCAGCACCACGTTGCCGAACACCATCACCACCATCACGGCCAGCGCCAGCGCGATAAGGATGTTGATCCACCGGCAGCACCGGTCTATGAGGGCGTTCAGCATGGTTGTGTTGTCTCCGAGGTGGCGTTTTTGACCATTCTGTGATGACCTGAGTCGGTCAAAGCGCTGCGTCGCGCAGCAAGCCGCGCTGCGTCAGATTGCTGATGAAAGCGCGCAAACCAAATTGCCAGGGCGCGGCGGTTTCGCTGTGGGTCACGCGGTTGTGCAGGCCGCCCAGCCAGGCGCTCTGGATGGTGACCACATCGCCCAGCTTGTGCGTGAAGCCGCTGCCCGGCTGGTCGCGGTCTTCAATGGGCGCAAACAGCGTTCCCAGAAACAGCATGAACCCGTCGGGGTACTGGTGCGCAGCCAGCGTTTGCGCCACCAGGTCCGTCGGGTCGCGGCTGATGCTGGCCATGGTGTTGATGCCGCGCAGCTCAAAGCCGTCCACCCCCGCCACCCGCAGGTGCACGGTTTCGTTGCGCACCTGGTCCATGCCGAAGCCCGCGTCGAACAGGCGGATGAAGGGCCCCAGCGCACACGATGCGTTGTTGTCCTTGGCCTTGCCCAGCAGCAGCGCGCTGCGGCCCTCGATGTCGCGCAGGTTCACATCGTTGCCCAGCGTTGCGCCCACGATGGCGCCCCGGCTGTTCACGGCCAGCACCACCTCGGGTTCGGGGTTGTTCCAGGCCGAATCGGCGCGAATGCCGATGTCCTCGCCGCAGCCGACGGACGCCAGCACGGGCGCTTTGGTAAACACCTCGGCGTCGGGGCCAATGCCCACTTCCAGGTACTGGGACCACAGACTTTTTTCCTGCAGTAGCGCCTTCAGCGCCATGGCCTCGGCCGAGCCGGGGCGGATGTCCGCCAGGTTCTCGCCGATCAGCCCGATCACCTGGCTGCGCAGCCCTTGCGCGCGGGTCGCATCGCCCCGCGCTTGTTCTTCGATCACGCGTTCGATCAGGCTAGCGGCAAAGGTGACGCCTGCCGCCTTGACGACCTGCAGGTCGCAAGGGGCCAACAGCCAGGGCGCGTCGGTTTTGCGCTGGCCGGGCAGGCTGTTGTGAATGAGTTCGTCCACCCCGCAGATGCGCTGGCCGGGGGTGCTGTTCGCGGCCTGCGCGGGCTGCGCTGTGTCCAGCAGCGTGCTCATGGTGGGGTAGATGGCGCTCAGGTCAAACACGCCCTCGGGCCGCAGTGCCACCACCGCTGGGCCCGGGATGGCGCCATGGGCCCAGACACGGCCCACCAGGGTGCCCTGCAGTCCGTCGTTTGGCAAAACCTGGGCCAAAACGTGGGCCAAATCCTGGGCGTGTGGGCCCGCACCGGCCACCGCGGCCGCTGTCATGTCGTTCATACGAAATCCTTCAAGGGGCAGGGTGCAGCCAGTGGCTGCATCCCCCGCTTCAGTGGTTGTGTCGTGGGGTTTTTTCGGAGATGCGCCGATAGTCCAGCGCAAAGTCCAGCGTGGCGCCGTCGGCCAGTTGGCCCGTCTTTTCGCGGTACAGCGCTTCCCACGGGGACTGGCTGGCGGGAACAGGCGGCGCAGGCAACTCGCGCTTGCGGCGTTCGATTTCTTCGGGCGCCACCAGCGCATCGCAGCGCCCTGCGTTCAGGTCGATGCGGATGGTGTCGCCGCTCAGCAGCCAGCTCAAGCCCCCGCCCACCGCGCTCTCGGGCGATGCGTTGAGGATGGACGGGCTGTCTGCCGTGCCCGACTGGCGCCCGTCGCCCAGCGTGGGCAGGGTGTTGATGCCGCGCCGGATCAGTGCATCGGGCGGCTGCATGTTGACCACTTCGGCAGACCCCGGCCAGCCGATGGGCCCCGCGCCGCGCATCACCAGAATGCAGCCTTCGTCGATGTTCAGCGCCGGGTCGTTGATGCGTGCGTGGTAGTCGTCAGCCCCCTCAAACACCACGGCGCGGGCTTCAAAAATGCCCTCGCGCCCTGGCTGGCTCAGGTAGCGCTCGCGAAACGCGGGCGATATCACCGACGTCTTCATGATGCCGAAGTCGAACAGGTTGCCGCTGAGCACCAAGAACCCTGCTTTTTCCATCAGCGGGGCGCTGAACGGGCGGATCACTTCGCGGTCGCGCGTCTCGCGGCCTTGCAGGTTGTCGCCGACCGTCTTGCCCGTCACGCTGGCGCAGTCGTTGTGCAGGCGGCCCGCCTGCTGCAGCTCCCACATCAGCGCAGGCACACCGCCCGCGCGGAAGAACCGCTCGCCCAAAAACTGGCCCGCAGGCTGCATGTTCAGCAGCAAGGGCAGATCGTAGGCGTGTTCGGTCCAGTCCTTGGCCTCCAGCACCACGCCCGCATGGCGCGCCATGGCCATCACGTGCACCTGCGCATTGCTGCTGCCCCCGGCCACGCTGATGACCGACAGCGCGTTCAAAAAACTCTCGCGCGTCAGGATGCGCGAAGGTCGCAGGTCTTCATATGCCATGTCAACAATGCGCCGCCCGGTTTCGTACGCTATCTGGCCCCGCTCGCGGTAGGGCGCCGGAATGGCCGCGCAGCCGGGCAGAGACAAACCCAGGGCTTCTGCCACGGCGTTCATGGTCGATGCCGTGCCCATGGTGTTGCAGTGGCCCGCCGACGGCGCGCTGCTGCAGGCGCGCTGCAAAAACTCTTCTTCATCAATCTCGCCCGCTGCCAACTGGCGGCGGCTGCGCCAGATCACCGTGCCTGAGCCGACGAGCTGCCCATCGTGCCAGCCGTCCAGCATGGGCCCGCCCGACAACACGATGGCCGGGATGTCCACGGTGGACGCAGCCATGACGCCTGCCGGGGTGGTCTTGTCGCAGCCCGTGGTCAGCACCACCCCATCAATGGGGTAGCCGTACAGGATCTCCACCAGCCCCAGATACGCCAGGTTGCGGTCCAGCGCGGCCGTGGGGCGGCGGCAGTTTTCAAAGATGGGGTGGACAGGGAACTCCATCGGAATGCCCCCCGCATCGCGGATGCCGTCGCGCACGCGGCGCGCCAGGTCCACGTGGATGCGGTTGCAGGGCGACAGGTCGCTGCCGGTCTGCGCAATGCCAATGATGGGTCGGCCCGAGCGCAGTTCCTCGGGCGTGAGCCCGTAGTTCATGAAGCGTTCGAGGTACAGCGCCGTCATGTCCGAGCGCGCGGGGTCGGCAAACCAATCGCGCGAGCGAAAGGGTCGGCGGGGTGTTTTGGTCATAGCGGTCGAGGCGAAGAAAAGGTCAGGGAGCAGCGCGATTGAATAGGTATCTTTGAACTTGAACCATTGCCACCAACCGTTCGGGCTGAGCTTGTCGAAGCCTTGCGCGGCGCTTCGACAGGCCTGTCCTGAGTCTGTCGAAGGGCTCAGCGTGAACGGTTTTGAGGGGCGGGCCGAATCGATAGATTGCCGCGCCCCAGAGGTGACAACGTTACTTTCCGCCCCGCGCCTTGGCCAGCTCGCCCATCATTTCGCTGGTGGTTGCTTCACCAAACTCCTTGCCGTACTTGGCCAGCACGGGCTGCAGCTTGGTGCGCAGCTTGGCTTGCTCTGCGGCAGGCAGCTCGGTGATCTGCATGCCTGCCTTCTTCAGCTCGCCCAAAGCGGTTTCGCTGAAGGCGCGGATGGTCTTGCGCTCAAACAGCGTGGCTTCGCGCGCGGCTTCCTGCACGATCTTCTGCTCTTCGGCCGAGAGGCCGTCCCACGTCTTCTTGGACATGAGCAGCACCCAGGCGCTGTACATGTGGCGTGACAGCACCAGGTGTTTTTGCACCTCAAAGAACTTGCTCGCCAGGATGGTGGCGGGTGGGTTCTCCTGCCCGTCCACGGCGGCTTGTTCCATCGCGGTGTACAGCTCGGTGAACGGCATGGGCGTGGCGTTGGTGCCCAGGGCGTTGAAGGTGTCAAGGAACAGCGGGCTCTGGATCACGCGCAGCTTCAGGCCCGCCAGGTCGTCCGCCTTGTTGATGGGCCGGCGCGAATTGGTCACGTGGCGAAAGCCGTTCTCCCAGAAGCCCAGGCCGATCAGGCCCTTCTCGGGCAGCATGGCCAGGAGCTTCTGGCCGAAGGGGCCGTCGAGCAGGGCGTCGGCTTCTGCCTCGGTGTTGAAGGTGAGTGGCAGGTTCAGCACGCCAAAGGGCTTGATCAGCGACATCAGCGTGGACGAATCGGGGATCGTCATCTCCAGCGTGCCGCCGCGCAGGGCGGAGGTCATGCTCACGTCGTTGCCCAGCGAGCCGCTGGCAAACAGTTTGGCGGTCATCTTGCCGCCGCTCTTGGCCTGCAGGCGCTCGGCAAAGTGGCGCACGGCCTGGGCCTGCGGGTGGTCGTCGCTCAGGCCGATGCCGACCTTGAACGTGTGTTCCTTGACTTGCGCAGACACCGGCGCGGCGAGGGCGGCCAGCAGCGTGGCTGCCAGCGCGAGGGATTTGGCGAGGGAATTGAATGGCATGGTTTTGTCTCCGTTGGAATGGCTGGGTCGTCGCGATGGCCTGGGCCATCGGCGCCGTGCGGCCTTTTGTAGGTCCGTCATCGATGCAGGCCGAAGGTTAGGTCTGGCACCCGTACGGGTCCACTGAATCTTTTGCTACGATCCATTCCAAACGCTTATGAGTCCAGACGAATTTCCGGGTAAACCCTTGTCTTTGGCGCAGGCCTGTGCGCGGCTGCGCTTTCGGCATTTGCAGTTTTTGGACATCCTGGGGCGCACCCGCAACCTGCGCCTGACGGCCGAGCAAATGCACGTCACCCAGCCCGCGGCCACCAAGATCCTGATGGACATCGAGGAGATCCTGGAGGCACGTTTGTTTGACCGCCTCTCGCGTGGCATGCGGCCCAACGAATTGGGGCTTTTTACGCTGCGCTACGCCAGCGCAGCGCTCGATGGTCAGCGCAAGTTTGTCGATGAATTCAACGCCCTCAAGCAGGGCGGGCACGGGCACCTGACGGTGGGCGCCATCACCGGTTCGGCGGCGCACGTGCTGGTGGCTTCGGTGGTCGAAATCCAGCGCCTGCGGCCCTTGCTGGTGCTGAAAATATTGGAGCAGAGCAGCGACCAACTGATCCAGTGGCTGGCCGAGCGCAAGATCGATTTGATGATCGGCCGCTACACCGATGAGGCCCAGCGCAGCCAATTCCACTACCAGCGCCTGTCGTCCGAACCGCTGTATGTGGTGGGTGGCTTGCACCACCCGCTGCGCGGCGCGGCCGACCTGGCGCTGACCGAGCTGGCCCATTGGCCGTGGATCCTTTACCCCGCCTCCACGGCCGTACGCAAGGTGTCGGACGACCTGTTTGGTGGGGCCGGTCTGGCGCTGACGGCAGGCGTGGTGGAGACGCCGTCCTTCTTGTTTGCGCTGGAGCTGATGAACACCACCAACATGATGTCGCTGCAGCCCGCGCGCCTGGTGGAGAAATACGTGAACAAGGGCCTGCTGTCCCGCATCCCCGTGGACCTGCCCGACCGCATGCCCAGCTACGGCCTGATCACGCGGCTGGGCGAAGAACCCACGCCGTCTGCGCAGGCCTTTATTGACGTGCTGCGCGAAACGGCGGGCCTTGCCCCCGAGGCGCCGTGAGGTGCTTTGCGTTGGGCTTATCAATAACCAAAAGTTATCGAAAATGGCGGCTGCTTGGGGTTTGCAGTGGCCGAGGAAGGGTTTAACTGCCCTGCCGTTGCCCCTACGCCGCTATGCTCTGCGCCCTTTGATCGAAACCTGCCTGCTGCCTCATGACCGACTTTGCCGACGACACGCCCACCCCCATCCACGAACCCCGCGTATGGAGCGACGAGCGCTGGATCGCGCAGGTGATCAAGAACGAGGACGACGATGGCTGGGCGGTGTCCATGACGTTGCATGGCGAGTCCGAGCCCGCGCTGGTGGGCCCGTGGACCATGGGGCGCGACAAGAAGAACCCCAAGCCTCTGGACGTATCAGCCTTCAACACCCTGGTCAAAACCGCCAGCGAGGTGCTGCGCCGCCACGAGCAGCAGCTGCACGCACAGCTCAACAAGAACGTGGCCATCACCACCGCCGACGGCCAGCGCTTGCGCGTGGCCCTGGCCATCGTGCCCGATGAAGAAGGCGCCACCGCCACGTTGAGCGCGCAGGATGATCTGGGCCAAGAACTGGCGCGTGTGCCTGTGCCGCCCACGTTCAAGCTGACCACCGACAGCGCCACGGCCTGGGCCCAGGGCGGGTTCGAAAAGCCGCGCTGACGGAGCCGGGTGGAAGAAGAGAAAGCGCACTGCCGGTGTTGCCAATCGCGTGCGCGACGGGCGGCCACAGGGTAAGCCCCTAGAATCCGTCCGTCGGCCCCGGAGTGTTTCCGGGGCCGATTGCGTTCTCAGGGCGGGGTGAAATTCCCCACCGGCGGTATCTGCAGGCTGAAAAGGTCTGCAGCAGCCCGCGAGCGCCTGCGGAGCAGTTTTTGCCCCGCAGGGTCAGCAGATCTGGTGCGATGCCAGAGCCGACGGTCACAGTCCGGATGAAAGAGATCGCGAAGCCATGGGCCTCCCGCCGGGGTGGTTGCCTGTGTGCGTGTCGGGTGTGCGGTGCCGGGCTGTGCGAGGCCGTCTGATCGTGAGGTCGGGCGTGCCTGCAGGGCTGGGTCTGTTCGCTGGGCCGTATGCGTGTGGGCAGCTGCCTTGCTATGCAAGGGGCTCTGCTCGCGCGCGCCCTGATTCTGGTAACCCTTTTCTTTGTTCGAGAAAATCCATGAATCAGTCGTCCTTCCATTCCCACCATGCAGCTGCTGCCAACGCCGACCAAAGCGGCCGTGCAGCGACGGCGCACCGCAGCGAACGCGTTGCGGTCATCTGCGCCAGCTGGCACCGGGACATCGTTCACCAGGCCCGTGATGCGGCCACGGCCGAGTTCGCGCGCAGCGGGCTGCCTGCAGGGCAGGTCGAGCAGTTTGAAGTGCCCGGCGCGTTCGAAATTCCGCTGCTGGCCAAGCGGCTGGCGCAAAGCGGGCGCTACGACGCCATCGTGGCCTGCGCGCTGGTGGTCAACGGCGGCATCTACCGCCATGAGTTTGTGACCACCGCCGTCATCGACGGGTTGATGCGCGTGCAGCTCGACACCGACGTGCCCGTGATGTCCGCCGTGCTCACGCCGCGCGATTTTCATGAGCACGAAGACCACCTCAAGTTCTTCCGCGAGCACTTTGTGAAGAAGGGCGCAGAAGTGGCGCGCGCGTGTCTGGAGACCATGGCCCAGTTCAAGGCCCTAGAGCCCGCGCACGGGGATTGAGAACGGGTAAAAACGCTTCCGGCGTTGTTGCTGCGTCTTGCCGTACTGGCGTACTGTCTGCGACGCAGCGCCTAGCCAGAACCGCTTCGCTGCGTTTGTACCCGCTCTCAATGCGGCGGCCGATTCTTGTATGTTGCTATATTTTGTGTAGCTATTGGCGCTTTACCATCAAGCGCTAGAGGCCAATTTGGCTCAAATTTCTACATCCCTTGAATTTGCCCCTGTCCGTTCGGGCTGAGCCTGTCGAATCCAGGGCGCTTTTTGCGATCAGCCCTTCGACGGGTTCAGGGCCAGCGGTCTCTCTGAGGCCGGTGCCTCATCAGGTAATTTCGCCTGAACGCAGCGTGACTCCCGCCCGCTAATTGCGCTGCCCGGCGCCCACTGCGCCAGGGCAGCGCAGTGGTTTCAACCCGCCGCTAGCTGCGGCAAATGCCGCCGTGGCGGCGCCAGCGGCGTGGCATCCCCCAGCCCATCAGCCCCAGGCGCGAGGCGAAACACCGCCACCGCTTGCACCAACTGCTGCGCCTGAATCTTCAGGCTGTCGGCGGCTGCGGCGCTTTCTTCCACCAGGGCCGCGTTTTGCTGGGTGGCCTGGTCCATCTGCGTGATGGCTTCGCCCACCTGCGATACGCCCAAACTTTGCTCGCTGCTGGCGGCGCTGATCTCGCCCACGATGTCCGTCACGCGGCGGATGGAGGCGACCACTTCGGTCATGGTGGCGCCCGCCTTGTCCACCAGGGTGGTGCCCAGTTCCACGCGTTCCACGCTCGCGTGGATCAGCGTTTTGATCTCCTTGGCCGCGTCGGCGCTGCGCTGGGCCAGGCTGCGCACCTCGCTGGCCACCACGGCAAAGCCTCGGCCTTGTTCGCCTGCGCGGGCGGCTTCTACAGCCGCGTTCAGCGCCAGGATATTGGTCTGAAAGGCAATGCCGTCGATCACGCTGATGATGTCGG
>NZ_JBKBTV010000086.1:0-13834 GCF_046291265.1 Acidovorax sp.
GACTTGGCAGCATCCCCCTGGTTGCGGTCAGGGTGGTGCTTCATCGCGAGTTTGCGATAGGCCTTCTTGATTTCTTCATCCGAGGCGTTCTTGGGAACGCCCAGGATTTCGTAAAAGTCTCTTTTGGACATGGTGATTCAGAACCCGGTTGGAACAGGAACGCCGCGCAGCCCCTTACGAGCATTGCGCGGCGGCTCGGGTCAACGGGGGCTCGTTCAGCCCTTCTTGACTTCCTTGACTTCGGCATCCACGACGTTGTCATCGTCTGCTGGCTTGGCCGAAGACGAGGCAGAGGCCGAAGCGTCTGCACCACCGGCTGCCTGGGCGGCTTGTGCGGCTTGCGAGTCGGCGTACATCTTCTCGCCCAGCTTCTGGCTGGCCGCCATCAGCAGGGTGGTCTTCTCTTCAATCGCGGCCTTGTCTTCGCCCTTGAGCGCTTCTTCCAGCGCCTTCACGGCGACCGTGATGGCTTCTTTTTCGCCCGCATCCAGCTTGTCGCCGTGTTCGGCCAGGCTCTTGTTCACGCTGTGCACCGCTGCTTCGCCCTGGTTGCGGGCTTGCACCAGCTCCAGCTTCTTCTTGTCGTCTGCGGCGTTCAGCTCGGCGTCTTTCACCATCTGCTGGATTTCTTCTTCCGACAGGCCCGAGTTGGCCTTGATGGTGATCTTGTTTTCCTTGCCGGTGCCCTTGTCCTTGGCGCCCACGTGCAGGATGCCGTTGGCGTCGATGTCGAACGACACTTCGATTTGTGGCACGCCGCGCGCTGCGGGTGGAATGCCTTCGAGGTTGAACTCGCCCAGCAGCTTGTTGCCCGACGCGATTTCACGTTCGCCCTGGAACACCTTGATGGTCACGGCAGGCTGGTTGTCATCCGCGGTGGAGTAGGTCTGCGCAAACTTCGTCGGAATGGTCGTGTTCTTCTGGATCATCTTGGTCATGACACCGCCCAGGGTTTCGATACCCAGCGACAGGGGGGTCACGTCCAGCAGCAGCACGTCCTTGCGGTCACCCGACAGCACCTGGCCTTGAATGGCAGCGCCTACGGCCACGGCCTCGTCCGGGTTCACGTCCTTGCGGGGTTCCTTACCGAAGAATTCCTTGACCTTCTCTTGCACCTTGGGCATGCGGGTCATGCCGCCGACCAGGATCACGTCATGGATGTCGGAGACCGACACGCCAGCGTCCTTGATCGCCATGCGGCAAGGGGCAATGGTGCGCTCGATCAGCTCTTCCACCAGCGCTTCCAGCTTGGAGCGGGTCAGCTTGATGTTCAGGTGCTTCGGGCCCGATGCATCGGCCGTGATGTACGGCAGATTGATGTCGGTGGAGGCAGAGTTCGACAGCTCGATCTTGGCCTTCTCGGCGGCTTCCTTGAGGCGCTGCAGGGCCAGAACGTCATTCTTGAGGTTGACGCCCGACTCTTTCTTGAACTCGTCAATGATGAAATCGATGATGCGCTGGTCGAAGTCTTCGCCGCCCAGAAAGGTGTCGCCGTTGGTCGACAGCACTTCGAACTGCTTTTCGCCGTCCACGTCCGCAATTTCAATGATCGACACGTCGAACGTGCCGCCACCCAGGTCATACACGGCGATCTTGCGGTCGCCCTTTTCCTGCTTGTCCAGGCCAAAGGCCAGGGCCGCAGCTGTGGGCTCGTTGATGATGCGCTTGACATCGAGGCCCGCGATGCGGCCGGCGTCCTTGGTGGCTTGGCGCTGGGCGTCGTTGAAGTACGCGGGCACGGTGATGACGGCTTCCGTCACGGGCTCGCCCAGGTAGTCTTCAGCCGTCTTTTTCATCTTGCGCAGGATGTCGGCGGACACCTGCTGCGCCGACAGCTTGTTGCCGCGCACTTCGATCCAGGCATCGCCGTTGTCGGCCGCCACGATCTTGTAGGGCATCAGGTCGATGTCCTTTTGCACTTCTTTTTCGGTGAACTTGCGGCCGATCAGGCGTTTGACGGCGTACAGCGTGTTGCGGGGGTTGGTCACGGCCTGGCGCTTGGCCGAGGCGCCGACGAGGATCTCGCCGTCTTCCTGGTAGGCCACGATGGAGGGCGTGGTGCGCGCACCTTCGCTGTTCTCGATCACGCGGGTCGTGTTGCCTTCCATGATGGACACGCAGCTGTTGGTGGTCCCGAGGTCAATGCCGATGATTCTTCCCATGATTTTTTCTCCGAATGCTTGATTGGTTTGGATGGCTAGTAACTTGTGGATAACTTGGGGTCTTCAAGTCATCCGTGCTGATTTATTTGAAGATTTGGTTACTTCGGGGCGGTGACGGTGACAAGCGCCGGGCGCAGCACGCGGTCGGCAATCACATAACCCTTTTGCAGCACGGCCACGACGGTGTTGGCTTCCTGCTCGGCGGGCACCACGCTGATGGCCTGGTGCTGGTGGGGATCGAACTTGGCGCCTGCCTCTGGGTTGATGGCCAGCACCTTGTTGCGCTCCAGTGCCGAGGATAGCTGGCGCAGCGTGGCATCGGCGCCTTCGCGCAGTTGCTGGGGCGTGGCTTCCTTGATGGCCAGGGCGGCATCCAGGCTGTCGGCCACGGGCAGCAGGCTCTCGGCAAAACTTTCGATGCCGAACTTGCGGGCCTTGGAGACTTCGTCTTCAGCGCGGCGCCGCGCGTTCTCGGCCTCGGCCTTGGCGCGCAGGAACTGGTCGGCCAGATCGGCGCTTTTGGCCTTGAGCTCGGCCAGCTCGCCCTGCAGGCGCGCCAGCTCGTCGGAGGCGTGGGCAGCCATGGCGGCTTCTACTTCTTCGGGGGCGGGGGCATTCTGGGGTGCGGTGGTTTGGCTTTGATCTGACATGTCTTGGTCTGGAAGTAAATAAAACAGTACGCGCGGGACTTGGGGGCGCCTCGGGATAAATCAAGGTCTGCGCAAGGGACATACGTTGATGGGGTCAGCCGCAGGCGAGCTTTGCTGTACCGAATGTCGGCGCAATCCCTGATTTTGCAAGGGGTTGGCCCGTGGCAGCCCACGGTTGTCAATGAACTGCGGGGCTCAGGACGAGGCCTTGGGGCGTGCTAAGTGTACAAGTGGCTGAGGCCGGGCTATAATCGCAGGCTTTCCCTTGCCACACCACTTCGCGACGCAGTGGGTGGTCTTACCCAAAAGGAGTATGCATGCGTCATTACGAAATCATTTTGTTGATCCATCCGGATCAAAGCGAACAAGTTCCAGCCATGCTGGAGCGCTACAAGGGCATGATCACCGCTGGCGGTGGCAAGGTGCACCGTGTAGAAGATTGGGGCCGCCGTCAACTGGCGTACCTGATCAACAAGCTGGCCAAGGCCCACTACCTGTGCGTGAACATCGAAGCCGACCAGGCCGTGATGGCTGAACTGGAGCACGCCTTCAAGTTCAACGACGCCGTGCTGCGCCACCTGACGGTTCAGAAGAAGAAGGCCGATGCCGGTCCGTCTTCGATGATGAAGACTGTCGAGCGCGAAGAAGCCCGCAAGGCCAGCCAAGCTGAATACGCTGCTGCTGGTGGTGAGCGTGGCGAGCGCCCTGATCGCGCCGAGCGCCAGGAACGTCCAGAGCGCGCCGAGCGCTGATCCCAGCCCGTTGGAGTGGAGAACCGCGTAGTCTTGACCGCATGTATCGCAGAGGCTGAGTCCCTGCGTTACACACCTGCTGGATTACCTGCCATCGCGCTGCGACTCGAACACGAGTCCCAGCAAACCGAAGCAGGCCAGCCCCGTGAAGTCAAGGCCGCCATGAAAGCCGTCGCATTTGGTGCGATGGCCGAGCGTCTGGCCCGGCAGAACATCGGAAGTCTCTGGACTTTCAGTGGATTTCTGGCCACCCCGCGCAATGGCAAGAACGCGATCCTTCATATCCAGGATATTCAACAAAATTAATTTTCCAAGGGGTCCGCAATGGCCACGTTCAAGAAGTTCAACAAAGACAAGCGCCCAAAGCGCAACACCCAGTCCCTGCTGTTCAAGCGCAAGCGCTTTTGCCGCTTCACGGTGACCGGTGTTGAAGAAATCGACTACAAAGATGTCGACACGCTGCGCGATTTCATCGCCGAAAACGGCAAGATCATCCCCGCACGCCTGACCGGCACGCGCGCCATCTTCCAGCGTCAGCTGAACACCGCCATCAAGCGCGCTCGCTTCCTGGCCCTGGTGCCTTACAGCGACCAGCACAAGATCTAAGGAGCACAACCCATGCAAATCATCCTGCTCGACAAGGTTGTGAACCTCGGCAACCTCGGTGAAATCGTCAAAGTCAAAGACGGCTACGCACGCAACTTCCTGATTCCTTCGGGCCGCGCACGCCGCGCCACCGAATCGGCCAAGGCCGAATTCGAAGCCAAGCGCGCCGAACTCGAAAAAGCCGCTGCTGCCAAGCTGGCAGAAGCCCAAGCCCAAGGCGAAAAGCTGGCCGGTACCACCGTCAAGCTGACACAAAAGGCTGGCGTGGACGGCCGTCTGTTTGGTTCCGTGACCAACCATGACATCGCCGAAGAGCTGAACAAGCAAGGCTACAAAGTGAGCAAGGCGCAAGTTCGCCTGCCTAACGGCCCGATCAAGGTCGTCAGCGAAAGCACCGTGAGCGTTGCCCTGCACACCGACGTGGTGGTGGACGTGACCGTTTCGGTCTACGGCGAAACCGCCTGATCGCCAGCACGTAATTCATCTTTACGTGACTTGCCACAAAAGCCGCCCTCGGGCGGCTTTTGTCTTTGCGCGGTTGTACGCCGTACACGATTGCCCACCGGTTGCCCCAACCTTATCCACAGACTTGTGCCATGACACCGCCCCCTGCGGGCGCTAGCATGCTCAGTTAGCTCCCGAGGATTCCATGTCTGCCGTTTTCCCCCCCCTTGAAGATGGCTTCACGCCCGTGCCAGACCGTGAGATCGCGCAGTTGCGCGTGCCGCCGCACTCCATCGAGGCCGAATCGAGTGTGCTGGGTGGGCTGCTGCTGGACAACAACGCCTGGGACCGCGTGGGTGATCTGCTGGTAGAAAGCCATTTCTACCGCTACGAGCACCAGATGATCTACACGGCCATTGGTGCTCTGATCAACGCCAGCAAGCCGGCGGACGTGATCACCGTGTTCGAGAACCTGCAGAACCTGGGCAAAGCCCATGAGATGGGGGGGCTGGCCTACCTGAACACGCTGGCGCAATATGTGCCGAGCGCCAGCAACATCCGCCGCTACGCAGAAATCGTGCGCGAGCGGGCCATTCTGCGCAAACTGGTCACGGCCAGCGACGAAATCTCCACCAACGCCTTCAATCCCAAGGGCAAGACGGTGGAACGCATTCTGGACGAGGCGGAGTCCAAGATTTTTGCCATTGGCGAAGAGGGCTCGCGCACCAAACAGGGCTTCCAGTCGCTCGACACGCTGGTGATTGACCTGCTCGACCGCGTGCAAGAGATGGCGGACAACCCGGTCGATGTCACGGGTGTGCCCACGGGGTTTGCCGATCTGGACCGGATGACCAGCGGCTTTCAGGCCGGTGACATGGTGGTGCTGGCGGCCCGCCCGTCGATGGGCAAAACCGCGCTCGCAGTCAACATCGCCGAACACGTGGCGCTCAATGAAGGGCTGCCGGTCGCCATCTTTTCGATGGAAATGGGCGCCGCCCAGTTGGCCGTGCGTATCGTGGGCTCGATTGGCCGCGTGAACCAGGGCAATCTGCGCACGGGCAAGCTCACGGACGAGGAGTGGCCACGGCTAACCGAGGCCATCGAGAAGCTGCGCACCGTCTCGCTGCACATTGATGAAACCCCGGGCCTCACCCCCGGCGAGCTGCGCGCCAATGCCCGGCGCCTGGCGCGCCAGTGCGGCAAACTGGGCTTGATCGTGGTGGACTATTTGCAGCTGATGAGCGGATCGGGCTCGGCGGCCAGTTCGGACAACCGGGCGACCGAGCTGGGCGAGATTTCGCGCGGTTTGAAGATGCTGGCCAAGGAGCTGCAATGCCCGGTGATTGCGCTGTCTCAGCTCAACCGTTCGGTAGAGCAGCGCACCGACAAGCGCCCCATGATGTCCGACCTGCGCGAATCCGGCGCCATCGAGCAGGATGCCGACATCATCATGTTCATCTACCGCGACGACTACTACAACAAGGACTCCAAGGAGCCCAACGTGGCCGAGGTCATCATCGGCAAGCAGCGTAACGGCCCGACCGGCACGATCAAGTTGTTCTTCCAGAAGAACCAGACGCGGTTCGAAAATCTGGCGATGGGTTCAGGCGACGATTTCTAATGAAAATAGCTGCTAGCGCTTATTGGATAAGCGCTAGCAGCTATTGATTTAGGAGTGGTTGGTCGGCTGCTTGTGATCAGGGCTGGCGCAGTACCCACACGAGAACCCCAACGACCAAGAAACCCAGAACCACCAAGGCTCGGCCCAGCCGCTGGTTGCGCAGGCGCAAGGCCTCCACTGCGCGAATCACCACGGCATTTTGTTCTGCCAGCGACTGGATCAACGCCGCGGAGTCCTGCTGCTCTTGTTCCAGTTGCGCCACACGCTCGCGCAAGTGCTGAAGTTGAGCAGTGACGGGGGTCGACGGGCTGTCGTCCGCACCGGTCAGGGTGCCTGTTACACCCGTTACACCCGCTGCAGGCGCGGTGCCCGCGGCGCGTGTTTTTCCCATCAGTTTCTTGGCCGCTTGCAGGACCTGGGGTGCTGCCTCAATGACATCGCCCCAGGGCACCAGCTTGAGCGCCGTCATCCACAAAGCCATCGTCAGGCGCCTTTGCTCACAGCACTTCGCTGGCAAAGTCCGCCAGGCGCGACCGTTCGCCGCGTGCCAGCGTGATGTGGCCGCTGTGTGGCCAGCCCTTGAAGCGGTCCACGGCATAGGTCAGGCCCGAGGAGCCTTCGGTCAGGTACGGCGTGTCGATCTGCGCCAGGTTTCCCATGCAGATGATCTTGGTGCCGGGGCCTGCCCGCGTGATCAGTGTCTTCATCTGCTTGGGCGTCAGGTTTTGCGCCTCGTCGATGATCACGTACTTGTTGAGGAAGGTGCGCCCGCGCATGAAGTTCATGCTCTTGATCTTGATGCGGCTGCGGATGAGTTCGTTGGTGGCCGCACGGCCCCATTCGCCCGCGTTGCCGCCGTCGCCCTTGGCCAGAAACTCCAGGTTGTCGTCCAGCGCGCCCATCCAGGGGCCCATCTTTTCCTCTTCGGTGCCCGGCAGAAAGCCGATGTCCTCGCCCACGCTCACGGTGGCGCGGGTCATGATGATCTCGGTGTAGCGGCGCTCGTCCAGCACTTGTGTCAGGCCTGCGGCCAAGGCGAGCAGCGTCTTGCCGGTGCCCGCCGTGCCCGTCAGCGTCACGAAGTCGATCTCCGGGTCCATGAGCAGGTTCATGGCGTAGTTCTGCTCGCGGTTGCGGGTGCTCACGCCCCACACGGCATTTTTGGCGGAGCCGTAGTCTTTGAGGGTCTGCAAAACCGCCGTCTTCTCGCGGATCTCGCTCACCCGCGCAAAAAGGCTCGGCTCGCCGGGGGCTTCAAAGTACGCGAACTGATTGATCATCAGTTGCGGCACGATCGGGCCGCCGATGCGGTAGTAGGTGTGTGCGCCGCTTTGCCAGCTCTCCACGTTCTTGCCGGTCTTGGCCCAGAAGTCTGGGGGCAGGGCCAACACGCCTGCGTACAACAGGTCGCCGTCTTCCAGTGTTTTGTCGTTCTGGTAGTCCTCGGCATTCAGGCCCAAGGCGCGCGCCTTGACGCGCATGTTGATGTCCTTGGACACCAGCACTACTTCGCGCCCCGTCGGGTGCGACCCTCCCTCAGCTTGCGGAGCGTGCAACTTGCGCAGGGCCTCGACCACGCCCAGGATCTGGTTGTCCGCCTTGCCCGGGGGTAGGCTGGTGGGCAGGCTGTAGTCCAGTGGTGCGGTCTGGAAGAACAGGTGGCCCCCCGCGG
This sequence comes from Acidovorax sp., assembly GCF_046291265.1. Classification (GTDB taxonomy): domain Bacteria; phylum Pseudomonadota; class Gammaproteobacteria; order Burkholderiales; family Burkholderiaceae_C; genus Acidovorax. Next base: position 7,908 of record NZ_JBKBTV010000086.1, read on the forward strand.
CGCGCTGGCCGGTGGAGTCGAGCTTGAGGCCGCGGGCGATGTCGGCGCCCTGCACGCCGGCCAGTGCATCCAGGGTGCGGCTGGTCTGGCGGCCATTGCGGGCGACCTCAGTCATGCCCTTTTTGTGGCCATCCAGCTCTTCCAGCACGATCATCGGCAGGAAGATGTCGTGTTCTTCAAACCGGAACAGGCTGGTGGGGTCGTGCAGCAAGACATTGGTGTCCAGCACGAACAGCTTGGCGGGGCCCTGGGGGCGGGTGCGTTTGCTGCGCGAGGGAGTAGCGGCCACGGGCGTGGGTGCCGACGCAGCGCTTGCGACGGTCTTGGCCGGTGCGCTGCGGCCGGTGTTGCGGGCCGTGGGGGCTGAGGCCGTCGCCACGGTATCGGTGCGGGCCCGGCCTGCGGTTGCTGCTGCAGGAGCGACAGCGGGTTCAGTCAAGCGTCCCCGTGTCTCCACCTGCGTCAATGGACCGGCCTTGGCAGCCGCGGGAGTAGGAGCGCGAGCGCGGCCCGTGGTGGTCTTGGCAGGTGCGGCGGCTGCAACCACCGGTTCGACGACGGCTGGCTGGGCTGCGCGGGGGCGGGCGGCAACATCGAAGGCTTCGGGCGCGAGGAGCGCGGCGCGCCGGCTGGGTGCTGGGGGCAGGGGCATAGTGGCAGGGCCTCGGTCAATGGTGATCAGAAAGCAAAAAGCCGCCTGGAGGCCAAGGCGGCTTTGGGGGAGGGGGCAGGCGTTGCGGGAACCAGGTGCATCAATCCATTATGCCTATTCCGTGTGTCCAGCCCGGGCAAAACCGGACGCGGCGGCATGGCGTGTAGCGCCAATGCCCCAATGCGCAGATCAGGCCGCCTTTTTGAGGGCCTTGATGGACTTGACGGCCTTCAGCACGTCGTCCACGTGGCCAGGCACTTTCAGGCCACGCCATTCCGCTGCCAGCAGGCCGTCGGGGCCTACCAGAAAGGTGCTGCGCTCAATGCCCTTGACCTTCTTGCCGTACATGATCTTGTTCTTGACCACGCCGAACATGTGGCACATTTTTTCTTCGGTATCAGCGATGAGCTCGAAGGGGAGTTCCAGCTTTTCCTTGAACTCATCGTGCGACTTCATGTTGTCGCGCGACACGCCAAAGACCGCTGCGCCAGCCTTCACGAAGTCCTTGTACCTGTCGCGAAACTGCATGGCCTCCGTGGTGCATCCAGGGGTGTTGTCCTTGGGATAGAAGTAGAGAACCATCACCTGGCCAAGGTGGGAGGTGTTGGAAACCTTGAGTCCACCTGTTGCGTTGGCTTCAAATTCAGGGAGGGGTTTGTTGACAACGATCGCCATATCACTTCAATCTCTCAGGATGTAGTCGTTGGTAAGCCGGGGGTAGCGGGTGTGTTATTGCTCTTGTAGGTGCCCCCGACCGCAACCGGTGATTTTACCCTGAAATCGGTTCCCGGCCAAATGTAAGACAGTGTGTCCCGCTGGGGTGGAGGTCACTTCATTCAGGCTGCACATCCGTGTGATCGCGCCAATGCGACATCCTTCTGCGGCATGCCGCATGCGTGTCATAGCGCGGCATGTACTGCGCTCCTGGCGCTCACGACTCCAAGATCAGCGCTGCCACCACGTTGCGGCCTTCGCTGGCCAGGATGTTGTAGGTGCGGCAGGCGGCGGGCGTATCCATGGTCTCCAGCCCCAACCGACGCGCAATCAGTGGCGCCAGCCAGGCGGGTGGGGGAAAGCGGTTGCGGTTGCCGCTTCCAAAAATGACCAGCTCAGTCTCCAGCGCCGCCAGTTGCGCAAAGTGCTCGGGTGTCAGGTCCTCAAAGCGCGTGCAGGGCCACGCTTGCCGCAGCCCGCCGGACCCGATGATGACGCTGTGGGTGATCCTGTCCGCATCCACGCCGATCCAGCCGGGGCCGTAGCCGTTGATGGTTTGTGCGCTGGAGCGGTCGGGCTGGAATTTCATGGGCGTTGGGGTGGGTTGCGGGCAGCACCACGCCGGTGCGGCAGCGGCGCGCAGGGCCAGTGCAGGGCAAAGGTGCGCTTGTGAACTGTGGTCAAATTATAGGTTTCGCCAAGGTGCCAGCCGCTCTGGCCGCCACCTCAGAGGCTGAGAGTCTTTCGTCCATGCCCGCCTTGCACGCCAAAACACACCGGCTCGTCGTTACAAATGCGCGCCATAGCCCGAGCTATGGCTGTGCTTTGCGCCTAGATCCGGCGCGTTTTGACGCACCTTTCTCGCACGGCCAAAAAACTCTCAGCCTCTGACCCCACCGCACTACCGTCAGCGCATGAAAACCGTCCAAAAATCCGCCAAGCTCGCTAACGTCTGCTACGACATCCGGGGGCCCATCATGGACGCGGCCAAGCAGATGGAGGAAGACGGCCACAAGATCATCAAGCTCAACATTGGCAACCTGGCCGTGTTCGGCTTTGATGCGCCGGAAGAGATCCAGCTGGACATGATCCGCAACCTGCCCAACTCGGCGGGTTATTCGGACAGCAAGGGCATCTTTGCGGCGCGCAAGGCGGTCATGCACGAGACGCAAAAGCAGGGCATCAAGGGCGTGATGCTGGACGACATCTACCTGGGCAACGGCGCCAGCGAGCTGATCGTGATGGCCACCAATGCGCTGCTCGACAACGGCGACGAGCTGCTGCTGCCTTCGCCCGATTACCCGCTGTGGACGGCGGCGGCCAGCCTGTCGGGCGGCACGCCGGTGCATTACGTGTGTGATGAAGCCAATGGCTGGATGCCCAATCTGGACGACATCCGATCCAAGATCACGCCCCGCACCAAAGGCATCGTGGTCATCAACCCCAACAACCCCACGGGCGCGCTGTACTCCGACGACCTGCTCAAGGGCATCGTCGCCATTGCGCGCGAGCACGGCTTGGTGATCTTTGCCGACGAGGTCTATGACAAGGTGTTGTACGACGGTGCCAAGCACACGGCCATTGGCTCGCTGAGCGAGGATGTGCTCACACTCACCTTCAATTCGCTGTCCAAAAGCTACCGCTCGTGTGGCTACCGCGCGGGCTGGATGGTGGTGTCGGGCGACAAGAAGCCCGCCAAGGACTACATCGAGGGCCTGAACATGCTCTCGAACATGCGCCTGTGCGCCAACGTGCCCGGCCAGTGGGCAGTGCAGACGGCGCTGGGCGGCTACCAGAGCATCAATGAGCTGGTGGGCGAAGGCGGCCGGTTGCGCAAGCAGCGCGACCTGGCCTATGAACTCATCACGGCGATCCCGGGGGTGACTTGTGTGAAACCGCGTGCGGCGCTGTACATGTTCCCGCGCCTCGATCCGGCGGTGTACCCCATTGCGGACGACCAGCAGTTCTTTCTGGAACTGCTGCAGGAAACCAAGGTCATGCTGGTGCAAGGCACGGGCTTCAATTGGGCGGCGCCGGACCATTTCCGCATCGTGTTCCTGCCGCATGAGGATGACCTGCGCGACGCCATTGGCCGCGTGGCGCGCTTCCTGGAGCAGTACCGCAAGCGCACGCAATTGGCGGCGGCTGCTGCGGCGGCGTGATTCATGCATTGAATCACGCAGATACTCCTATTTTTATAGCTTCTAGCGCTTGATGGATAAGCGCTAGAGCCCATTTTGACTGGTAAAACTCCCATGAAACCCATCCAAGTAGGCCTTCTGGGCATCGGCACTGTCGGCAGCGGCGTGTTCAACGTGCTCGCGCGCAACCAGGACGAAATCAGCCGCCGCGCTGGCCGCGGCATCCAGATCACCATGGTGGCCGATCTGGACGTGGAGCGCGCCAAAGCGGTAGTGGGTGCTGACATCCAGGTCGTCAACGACGCCCGCGCCATCATTGCCAACCCCGACATCGACATCGTGATCGAGTTGATCGGCGGCTACGGCATCGCGCGCGCGCTGGTGCTCGAAGCCATTGCGGCCGGCAAACACGTGGTCACCGCCAACAAGGCGCTCTTGGCCGTGCACGGCACCGAGATCTTCGCAGCCGCATCGGCCAAGGGCGTGATGGTGGCCTTCGAGGCCGCCGTGGCCGGTGGTATCCCCATCATCAAGGCGCTGCGCGAAGGCCTCACAGCCAACCGCATCCAGTGGATCGCCGGCATCATCAACGGCACCACCAACTTCATCTTGTCCGAGATGCGCAGCAAGGGCCTGGATTTCGACGTGGTGCTCAAGGAAGCCCAGCGCCTGGGCTACGCCGAGGCCGACCCCACCTTCGACATCGAAGGCGTGGACGCCGCCCACAAGGTCACTCTGATGAGCGCCATCGCCTTCGGCATCCCGGTGCAGTTCGACAAGGCCTACGTCGAGGGCATCACCAAGCTGGGCGCGGCCGACATCAAGTACGCCGAGCAATTGGGCTACCGCATCAAGCTGCTCGGCATCACCAAGCGTGCTGACAAGGGCATCGAGCTGCGCGTGCACCCGAGCCTGGTGCCCTCCAAGCGCCTGATCGCCAACGTCGAAGGCGCGATGAACGCCGTGGTGGTGCAGGGCGACGCCGTGGGCACCACGCTGTACTACGGCAAGGGCGCGGGCAGCGAGCCCACCGCCAGCGCCGTGATTGCCGACCTGGTGGACATCGCCCGTCTGCACACGGCCGACCCCGAGCACCGCGTGCCGCACCTGGCCTTCCAGGCCAACACGCTGACCGACGCCATGGACACGCTGCCCGTGCTGCCCATGAGCGAAGTGGTCACCAGCTATTACCTGCGCCTGCGCGTGGCCGACCAGGCTGGCGTGCTGGCCAAGGTCACCGGCCTGCTGGCCGAGGCCGGTATCAGCATCGACGCGGTGCTGCAGCGCGAAGCCGACGAAGTGGGCGGTGAGGGGTCGACGCAAACCGACCTCATCATCCTCACGCACGACACCCGCGAAGGCACGATGGATGCCGTGATCGCCCAGATGCAGGCGCTGCCCACGGTGCTGGCGCCCATCACGCGCATCCGCAAGGAAGAGCTGAACTGACCCGCTTGCCCAGCGCCATGAGCCCGCCTCGCCATGCCCACGCTTGTCGCAGCGCTCACCTTGGTGGCGCTGCTCAAGTTGTCGATGGTCGAGCTGCCGCGCTGGCATCTGGCGTTCTGGTTCGGCGTGCTGGTCATGCTGGCGCTGTTTGGCTCCATGTCGCGCTCGCAGGCCATCCTCAACGGAGTGGGCAGCTTTGTGGCGGCGTGGTTTTATTTTGTGCTGCTGGACCACACCGACAACACGCAGGACCGCGCACTGCACTGGCTCATCCTGATTGGCGGTTTTGTGCTGCTGATCGCCTCGCGTCTCTACATTGATATCCGTGTCTACGGCATCAGTTTCTAGCCTGCAAAAGACATTCACAGATACCGACGGGAACCCACCATGAAATACATCAGCACCCGCGGCCATGAAGACCGCAAACAGTTTTGCGACATCCTGCTAGAGGGCCTGGCGCCCGATGGTGGCCTGTACATGCCCGAGCACTACCCGAAGATCAGCGATGCCACGCTGACCAAGCTGCGCAAGGCCTACCACGAGCAAGGCTACGCCGAGCTGGCCTTCCAGATCCTGTCGCTGTACATCGACGACATCCCCGCCGACGACCTGAAGGCCCTGTGCGCCAAGACGTACACCGCCGAAGTCTTCGGCACCGGCGAGATCGTGCCCCTGCGCCACCTCGAAGACGGCCTGTGGCTCGAAGCCCTGTCCAACGGCCCCACGCTGGCCTTCAAGGACATGGCGATGCAGCTGTTGGGCAACCTGTTCGAGTACGAGCTGACACGCCGTGGCGAAGAGCTGAACATCCTGGGCGCCACCAGCGGCGACACCGGCAGCGCGGCCGAATACGCCATGCGCGGCAAAAAGGGCGTGCGCGTCTTCATGACCAGCCCGCACGGCCGCATGAGCGCTTTTCAGCAGGCGCAGATGTTCAGCCTGCAGGACGAAAACATCCACAACATCGCCAT
>NZ_JBKBTV010000087.1:0-13555 GCF_046291265.1 Acidovorax sp.
GCGTGAACTGCCTCGCACCCAGCGCCGCCACAGGCATGACACACGGCGTGCTGCCCAGCGACGTGCTGGCGGGCCTGGCGCCAGAGCGCGTGAGCCACGGGTTGATTGCGCTGGTGGCCGACGACGCCCCCACCCGCATGATCTTGCTGGCAGGCGCTGGCAGTTTTGAATCAGCCCACATCACCATGACCCGCGGCATCCATGTGCTCGACACACCAGACGCTGCAGAGGCCGTGCGCAGCCGCCTGCAGCAGGTGCAGGCGCGCGCACACGAGGTGGTGCCCGCGTCTGGCTGGGAGCAGTACAAGCACGAGCTGGCCAAAGCCGGGCTGCTGGAGCCGGACACCGCCAGCGCCGCATCACAAGGCTGAAAGCTGCGCCGCGCACATTTGCCGCGCGCGCCAGGTGTGGGGCACGCACATAGCCCGAGCGTGCGATCCCCCGCAGACTGGGCAGGGGCGGTGCCACAGAGCGTCGTCTGCAATCGAACGACAACAGAAGGAGACAACATGCAAAAACCCATCTTCAATGCACTCAGCACCCCTGCGCGGTGGCTGATCGTGTCCACCGCAGTTGCTGCTACTGCAGCGTGTGGTGGCAGCGACAACCGCGAAGCCGCCGCCACGCCCATGAGCTGCGACAAGCTGGTGGGCCTGGCCATCCCGGCCTCTGCCATCGGCCTGCCTACGTCTGGCGGCAGCGTGCTGACGGCCACGCCTGTCGACGCCACCGGCAGCGGTGCCACCGTGACACCGGCGCACTGCCTGGTCGCGGGCCGCATTGCGCCTGTCGATGCCACTGCGCCCGACATCCGGTTCAACGTGGCGCTGCCCGCTACCTGGAACAACAAGGCCATGATGCTGGGCGGTGGCGGCTTCAACGGCTCCATCCCCAACGTGCGCGCCAACGTGTCCAACGGCCCGGTGGACCAGCCCACGCCCATTGGTCGCGGCTATGCCACCTTTGCCAGCGACTCGGGCCACCAGGCCAATGCCTACGGATCGCAAGACGGCACTTGGGGCCTGAACGAAGAGGCCGTGCGCAACTTTGGCGGCGATGCGCTCAAGAAAACCCGCGACGCAGCACTGCACATCATCAAGGCCCGCTACGCAGCCAGTCCGCAAAAGTCGTACTTTGCCGGTGGCTCCACCGGCGGGCGCGAGGCGTTGGCCGCCATCCAGCGCTGGCCTGGGGACTGGGACGGCGCCATTGCCTGGTACCCCGCCTGGAACGATGCCGCAGCCCTGCTGGGTGGGCACCGCAGCAACATTGCCCTGGCCCAGCCTGGTGCCTACCCCAACACCCCCAAGCGCGCGCTGGTCTACCGCGCCGCCATGGAGGCGTGCGATGCGCTGGACGGCGCGCAGGACGGCCTCATCAGCGACCAGCGGCAATGCAATGCGCGCTTTGACCCTGCTACTGCCACGGTGGGTGGCGCGCCGCTGCGCTGCGCGGGCGGGGCGGACACGGGCGATGCCTGCCTGTCCGACGCGCAGATCCGCGCACTCAACGTGATGAACACCGACACCGTCTTCAACTTCAAGCTGGCCAGCGGCGAAACCCGCTACCCCGGCTACAACGTATGGGGCGCCGACCTGGGCATTACCTCCAACCCGTCGCCGGTGCAGCCGGTGGTGACGTTCCTGGGCCTGGGCACCACCGCCCCCAGCATGCCCATGCCGCGTTCGGCGCCCTACATCAGCGTGCTGGTGGACCAGTGGATCAAGTATTCGGTCACGCGCGACGCGGGCTTCAACTCGCTGCTGCTCGACCCCGAGAACCCCGGCCCCTACGCCACGCGCATCAGTGACCTCAGCCGCCAGCTGGACACCAGCACCGACATCTCCGCGTTTGCCGCGCGCGGTGGCAAGCTGTTGCTGGCGCACGGCCTGGCCGACGTGCTGGTCAGCTCCCGCGCCACCGAGGACTACTACCGCCGCCTGCAAAGCCAGATGGGCACCGACCGCGTCAAATCGTTTGCCCGGTATTACGAAGTGCCCGGCTTGGGCCATGCCGTGAGCACGGCCTTCAACGCCACCTGGGACTCGTTGACCACGCTGGAACGCTGGGCCGAACAAGGTGTTGGCCCCACCAGCCAGGTCACCACCGATGTGACCGGCGTGCCTGGCCGTACGCGCCCCCTGTGTGACTACCCCCAGTGGCCCAAATACAAGGGCACAGGCGACGTGAACGCAGCGGCATCGTTTGTGTGCGCTGAATAGTTAGCCGATCGCCCCACACGCGGGGCGCCCGCCCCGCAGCGCGGTCTGGTGGGCGCGCCTGCGGGGCATCGGCTACCATGGCTGGATAAAAACACAGCCTGCAAGGCGCACTGAAACGAAAGGGCGCCTTGCACGCCATCCCGCCATGACCCGCAATTTCACAGACACCTCCGACACACCCGCACCTGCCGAAGAAGTCCGCATCCCCCTGCAGGCGATTCGTGGCCGAGGTGCCGCCACGGCCATGGCACACCGGTTTGCGCGGGATGCGCGCGAGGTGGTAGACGACGGGTGGGATCACCAACCCTGGCATGAAGAAGACGGCAGAGACGGCAGAGACGGCACAGACGGCGCGCAACCCGCCCCCGCGCTGGCCACTCGCGTGCACCTCGAAACCGCACGCAGTGCCATCTGTGCCAATGACTCACCGGACATTTTCTTTGAACTGTCGGTCAACCCCTACCGCGGCTGCGAGCATGGCTGCATCTACTGCTACGCCAGGCCCACGCACAGTTATCTCAACTTTTCGCCGGGGCTGGACTTTGAAACACAGATCATCGCCAAGCAAAACATTGCCCAGTTGCTGCGCGACGAGCTGTGCGCGCCGCGCTACGTTCCGCGCCTGCTCAACATCGGCTCGGCCACCGACTGCTATCAGCCGGTGGAGCGCGAGCTGCAACTCACCCGCAGCCTCATCGAGGTGATGCGCGACGCGCGCCACCCGTTTTCGCTCATCACCAAATCCAGCGGGGTCGAGCGCGACCTGGACCTGCTGGCCCCGCTGGCTGCGCAGCGCCTGGCCGCCGTCTACATCACCATCACCACGCTGGACCCGGCCCTGGCCCGCCGCATGGAACCCCGCGCCGCCGCGCCCCACCGGCGCCTGCGCACCATCCGCGCGCTGGCCGATGCGGGGGTGCCCGTGGGTGTGAGCGTGGCACCGCAAATCCCGTTCATCACCGAAGACATGGAACAGGTGCTGGAGGCCGCGCACGACGCGGGCGCCCGCAGCGCCTTCTACACCGTGCTGCGCCTGCCGTGGGAGCTGGACACCCTGTTTCGCGAATGGCTGCAGGTGCATTACCCGCAGCGCGCCGCCCGCGTGATGGCGCGCGTGCAAGACCTGCACAACCTCACGGATGCCCAGCGCGGCGCAGGCAAAACCTACAACAGCGACTTCGTGTCCCGCATGAAAGGCAGCGGCCTGTGGGCCGACCTGGTGCGCCAGCGGTTTGCCACCACCTGCCGCAAGCTGGGTTTGAACCGTGAACGGGTGGAACTGGATCTGTCCCAGTTTCGGCCTGGTTTGCTGCAAGGGCAGAGCAGCTTGTTTTGAAGCGCGAAGCGCATGCCAGCGCACCCACGCCGTATGCGACCCGATGAGCAAAAATATGAGTCAAATAGGCCTCTAGCGCTTGTAAATAAAGCGCTAGTAGCTATTTAAATAATAGCAAACTGCCCCAGTGGAAGCAGAGGCGCTAGCGAACTGAACGAGGCGCCTCAGCGGGCGATGCCAACTGCCCGCCCAGCACCTTCCACAGCGCCACACGGTTGGCCTGCTCGGACTGCCGCAGGCCGATCAGCGCCTGCTGTGCGGCGTACAGGCTGCGTTGTGCATCCAGCACGGTGAGGTAGTTGTCCACGCCAGACGTGAAACGCGCCTCGGACAGTTCGAACGCCCGCGCATTCGCATCCACCACGGCTTGCTGCGCCGACAGGCGCTCTTGCCACTGCGCACGCTCGGCGAGGGCATCCGAGACTTCGCGGAAGGCGGTCTGGATGGATTTTTCGTACTGGGCCACGGCGATGTCGCGGTTGGCCTGCGCCACATCCACCGCCGCGCGGGCACTGCCCCCGTCGAAGATGGGCCAGCGGATCTGGGGCACAAAGCTCCAGGTGTTGTTGCCGCTGCCAAGCAGGCTGCCCAACTCGCGGCTGCCAAAGCCGATGCTGGTGCTCAGGGTGATGGTGGGGAACATTGCGGCACGCGCTGCGGCCACGTTGGCCGACAGGGCCTGCAGGTTGTATTCGGATGCGCGCACATCGGGGCGCGCCAGCAGCAGGCTGGACGGCAATTCGGCGGGTAGCACCATGAGCGCCGCGGGCGCCGCAGCGGCTTCGCCGCGCAGGGTGTCGGCGGTCGGCAGCCAGTCGGGGCTCAAGCCACTGCCCACCAGCCCGTCCAGCGCATTGCGGTCCTTGGCCACTTGGGCGGTGAAGGCAGCGACATCGCCGCGCGCGGTTTCCACCGTGATCCGGTTTTGCGCCAGCACCAGGCCGGACGTGCCGCCGAGCTGGTGGATGCGCTCGGTGAGCTGGTACGCCTTCTGCCGTCCCACCAGGGTATCGCGGGCCAGAGCGAGGCGGGCCTCGTTGGCGGCCAGGTTCAGCCACGCATTGGTGACGTCCGCCACCAGCATGATCTGCACGTTCAGCTGGTTCGCCTCGGACTGCAGAAACTGTTGCAGCGCGGCCTCGTTGAGGTTGCGCACACGGCCCCACAGGTCCAGCTCGAAGCTGGTGGCGGCCAGTTGCGCCGTGTACTGGCTGGAAGTGACGGACTGGCCGGTGCCAGACAGATCCGCCGCCGTGCGGCTGCGGCTGCCTTGCGCCGCGGCGGCTATGGTGGGCAACTGCGCTGCGCTGGTGATGCCGTACTGCGCGCGCGCTCGCTCGATGTTGAGCAAGGCCACGCGCAGGTCGCGGTTGTGTGTGAGCGCCTGCGCAATCGCCTGGCGCAAGCCCGGGTGTTGCACCCAGGCCAGGCGCTGCGAGGTTTGCAGTGCCAGCGCACTCGCGTCGGCAACGGCCAGCGGCTGGCCCAGCACGGGGGCGACCACGCCCTGCACGTCGGGTTTGGCAGGCGGTTGCTGGGCACATCCGGCCAGCAGCACGATGAGCGCTGAGGCAGTCACCAGGGGCTTCATGGAATCCATCGACCGGTGCATCACGGTTCTCCTTGGTGCGAGAGCGAAGGAGCCACTCCGGGTGTGGACGGGGTCTCTTTCGGCCGCTTTTTTCTGTTGACCCAGTTGCGCACCAGCAAGAAGAACACGGGCACGAAGAAGAGGCCCAGCAGGGTAGACAGCACCGTGCCGCCCAGCACCGCCGTGCCGATGGCCTGGCGGCTGGCGGCGCCCGGGCCGGTGCCCAGCGCCAGCGGCAACACGCCGAAACCGAACGCCAGCGAGGTCATCAAGATGGGCCGCAGCCGTCGGCGCACGGCCTCCAGGGTGGCGTCGAACACGCTCTTGCCCTGGTCTTGCAACTGAACCGCAAACTCCACGATCAGGATGGCGTTTTTGGAGGCCAGGCCCACGGTGGTTAACAGGCCGACCTGGAAGTACACGTCGTTCGACATGTCGCGGAAGTAGGTGGCCAGCAACGCGCCAACGATGCCCAGGGGCACCGCCAGGATGACCGAGAACGGCACGCTCCAGCTTTCATACAGCGCGGCCAGACACAAAAAGACGAACAGGATGGAGATGGCGTACAGCAGGGGGGCTTGCGCGCCGGACTGGCGCTCCTGCAACGACGCGCCCGTCCATTCGTAGCCGATGCCCACCGGCATCTCGCGCATGATTTCTTCCACGGCGCGCATCGCAGCGCCTGAACTGACGCCGGGGGCCGTGTTCGAGATCATCTCCATCGCGGGAGACCCGTTGTAGCGCAGCAGCTGCGGCGCGCTGCTGGTCCACGCGGTCGATGTGAACGCCGAGAGCGGCACCATATCGCCGGTGCGGTTGCGCACCGTCCACTGCCCGATGTCCTTGGGCAGCATGCGAAACGGCGCGTCGCCCTGCACGTACACGCGCTTGACGCGGCCGTTGTGCACGAAGTCGTTCACGTACGAGCCGCCCACGGCGCTGGAGATCACGCTGTTGATATCTGCGGTGGCCACGCCCAGGGCGGCTGCCTTGCGGTCGTCGATCACCACCTTGAGTTCTGACGTGACGTCGAAGTCGGTGGTGCGCATGTTGGCGAGTTCCGGGCGCTGGCCTGCCAGTTCGACCAAACGGTCTTTGGCGGCCCGCAAGGCATCGTTCCCCAGCCCGTTGATGTCCTTGAGCATGAAGTTCACGCCAGCGTCCGAGCCCAGGCCCCGAATGGCGGGCGGCATCGACACAAAGATGCGGGCCGCGCGGATGCGGGACAGATCCCGGGTCGCCTTGCGCGAAATGAACTCGGCACTCTGTTCGGCGTTTGGCCGGTCGTCCCAGGGCTTCAGGCGCACAAAGATGGTGCCCGCGCTCTGGTTGCCACTGTTGCCTGCGAGGGAGTTGACGCGCAACACGTCGGGCTGGGCCATGAAATACCGGGTGATGTCTTGCAGGACCACTTCCAGCTGCGCGTCGGACGAGCCCGCGGGCAAGGTCACGCTGGCGGTGATAAAGCCCTGGTCTTCCACCGGCAGAAACGACGTGGGCAGCTTTTGAAACAACAGCACCACACCGCCAATGACCAGCAGAAACACCAGCATCACGCGTTTGCCGCGCAGCAGCAACTGGCGCACGGCGCCTTGGTAGCGGGTGGAGTTGCGGTCAAAGCTGGCGTTGAACCAGCGGAAGAACCGGTCCATCCAGCCCATGACGCCTTTGCGGGCGGGGGCGCCTTCGTGCAAATGTTCTGTGGGTTTGAGAAGGGTGGCGCACAGCGCCGGGGTGAGTGTGAGCGCCACCAGCACCGAAAACGCCATGGCCGAGACGATGGCAATGGAGAACTGCCGGTAAATCACCCCCACCGAGCCCGAGAAGAACGCCATGGGGATGAACACCGCCGACAGCGTGAGGCCGATGCCCACTAGCGCGGGCGTGATTTCTGCCATGGACTTGATGGTGGCCTCCTTGGCAGGCAGGCCTTCCTGGTGCATCACCCGCTCCACGTTCTCGACCACCACGATGGCATCGTCCACCAGCAGGCCAATGGCCAGCACCATGGCAAACATGGTCAGCATGTTGATGGAGTAGCCCAGCGCCGACAACACGCCAAAAGTGCCCAGCAGCACCACCGGGACGGCGATGGCGGGGATGAGCGTGGCGCGCAGGTTCTGCAAAAAGATGAACATCACGATCACCACCAGCAGCATGGCTTCAGCCAGGGTGATGGCCACTTCCTTGATCGATGCCCGCACGTAGGGCGTGCTGTCCGAGCTGATCACGCCGGTGATCCCATCGGGGAAGAACGGCGCCAGTTCGGCCATCTTGGTGTTGACCGCAGTGGCCACCGCCATGGCGTTGGCCCCGTCGGCCAGCACCACGCCCAGGCCCGCGCCCGGCTGGTTGTTGAGGCGGGACTTCACTGTGAGGTTGTCTGCGTCCAGCTCCACGCGGGCCACATCGCCCACCGTGACCAGCGACCCGTCGGTGGCGGCCTTGAGCACGATGCCCTGGAACTCTTCCACCGTCTTGAGCTTTGTGCGCGCCGTGATGGTGGCGTTGAGCATCTGGTCCTTGACGGCGGGCAACGCCCCCAGCTGACCGGCGGACACCTGCGCGTTTTGCGAGTTCAAGGCAGAGACGATGTCCGACGGCATCAGCGCAAACTGCTCCAGCTTGCCGGGGTCCATCCAGATGCGCATGGCGTAGCTGGTGCCGAACACGGTCACGTCGCCCACGCCGTCGATCCGCGAGATCACATCGACCACATTGCTGGTGATGTAGTCGCCAATCGCCACCTGCGTGACCGTGGGGTCGGGCGAGGTGAAGACGTAGGTCATCAGGTTGTCCTGACCGCCCTTGTTCACAAACACGCCGCGGCTTTTGACCGCCTCGGGCAGCCGGTTCATGGCGGTCTGCAGCTTGTTTTGCACCTGCACCTGGGCCACGTCGATGTCGGTGCCGGGGGCAAAGGTCAGCTGCGTGCGCGAGCGCCCGGCGGAGTCGCTGGTCGAGCTCATGTAGAGCACGTTGTCGATGCCTTTGAGCTGCTGCTCGATCACCTGCGTCACCGAGTCCGCTACGGTTTCGGCCGAGGCGCCGGTGTAGGTGGTGTTGATCGACACACGCGGGGGCGCGATGTCGGGGTACTGCTCCAGCGGCAGGGTGAAGATGGACATCGCCCCCGCCAGCATGATGACGATGGACAGCACCCAGGCAAAAACCGGACGGTGGATAAAGAAATAGGCCATGGTGCAGCGTGGGGAGTTCTGTGGGCTCTAAAAATTACGGGGTCATCCGGCGTCACCCGGACGTCCGGCCGCCCGGGCCACCCGGGTCGTCGGCGTGGCCCCGTGGCCTGGGGTCAGGGCTTGGGTGGGGCCGAGGCCGCCGCTTGTGCTGCTGGCGCGGAAGCCTGCGCTTCCACCACGCGGCTGCCGTCCACACGCATTGCCACGGGCGTGACGGCCTGGCCCACGCGGGCCTTCTGAAAGCCGTCCACCATCACGCGGTCTCCGGCTTTGAGGCCGCCCAGCACCAGCCACTGCGCGCCCAGGGCCTGGCCCAGCTGGATCGGGCGTTTTTCAATCTTGTTGTCGGCATTGATGAGTTGCACGCTGGGTTTGCCTGCAGGGTCTCGCTGCACCGCCTGCTGGGGCACCACGATGGCATCGGTCGATACGCCCGTGGCCAGTTGGGCCCGCACGTACATGCCGGGCATCAACATCCGGTCGGGGTTGGGAAACACCGCGCGCAGGGTAATGGCCCCGGTGCTCTGGCCGACCGTGGCTCCGGTGAACTGCAGCTTGCCGGCATGCGGATACGCACTGCCATCCTCCAGCGCCAGGCGTACCGGGGCGCCGCTGGCGTCGACCTTGCCGAACACGCCGGCCTGCCACTGGCGGCGAAGCTCCAGCAACTCGGCGCTGGACTGGGTGATGTCGACATGGATGGGATCGAGCTGGCTGATGGTCGTCAGTGCCTGGGCCTGGTTGGCCGTGACCAGCGAGCCGGGCAGCACCACAGACAGATCAATCTGCCCGCTGATGGGCGCGACGATGCGGCTGAATTGCAGGTTGATGCGGGCGTTGTCCAGCGCCGCCTGCGCCACAGCAACGTCGGCGGCCGACTGTGCGACCTGCGCTTGGCTTTCGTCAAACACCTGGCGGCTGATGGCGTCGATCTTCACCAGTTCGGCATTGCGCTCGGCATTGGTGCGGGCGGTCTGTGCAGAGGCCCGCGCCTTGGCCAGCGCGGCCTCGGCACTTTTGGCCGCTGCTTCGAGCGTGCGGGCGTCGATCTGGTACAGCGGCTGACCCGCCTTGACCGTGTCACCCTCGGTGAAAAGGCGCTTTTGCAGAATGCCCGACACCTGGGGCCGTACTTCCGCGCTTTGCGAGGCCTTGGTACGGCCTGTCAGCTCGGTGTTCAGCCCCTGAGACTGCGCCACCACCGTCAGTACGCCCACGGGCGGTGCTGCAGGGGCGGCGCTGGGCGCCTTCTTGTCGCCGCAAGCGGACAGCACAAGCGCGGCAGCTGCCATGAGCAGCCATGCGCCGTGCCATGTACCGGTTTGCCGACCGGGCCTGGAAGAAATCGTTGGGGCGGCGGTGGTCGCCGGGTGCGGGACGGACGATGAATCGGGTGTGAGTGGCATGGGCTTCGGCGTGGGGCCTGGGGTCTGGCAAGACGGGGAGGCGGGTCGGCGGGTCAACGGGTGGACGCGAGGCTCGGCGCCGTTCGGGAGCGGATCAGCGCACAAGCGAGCATTCTGCGCATGCAATATGTCTGGAATGTATACCGGCCAAAAGCCCCCAAAAATGCGGATTGTTGGGACGAAGCAGCATCCGTGCCGTGGCCCGCGCAGCGCAACCGCGTTGGTGCACGCGCAGGTTGGCCTGTGCTGTGGCGCCCACCTCTGGTTGCCAAAAATTCAAGCAAAATTGGCCTCTAGCGCTTATCTATCAAGCGCCAATAGCTATCAAATCAATAGTGAAGAGGGTCTGCGCAGCGAATGCGGGCGTCTGGCAGACGCACCGCTGGCCCGCGGTTTGGCCTACACCAACACGTCCCGGAGGGTTGCGTCCTTGCCGAACTGTGCTTTGGCAAACGGGCACAGCGGCATCACCTTGGTGCCGGTCGCCCGCGCCCACTGCACCAGCGCGCCCAGCAGCTCGCGCCCCACACCTTGCCCGCTGAGGGACGGGTCCACTTCGGTGTGGTCCACGATGATCATCGTGGCGTTGGTGCGGCTGTAGGTCATCTCGGCAAGGCGCTGGCCGCCGCTCTCTACGTAGAAGGCGCCTTTGGTGTCTTGTTCCTGGTGCTGGATGGTGTGGGGCATGGCGTGATGAATGCGTCGGTGGGGGATGCGTTTGAGTATCTCCCACCGACAAACACCCGCCGCTTCAGCCCGCGGCCTTGCGGGCCCCCGCCACCTGCCTGCACTCCGCAAACATGTCCAGCCCCGGGTTGTAAGCGCCGGTTTTCACATCCATCAACCCCAGCACCGAGTGAAAGTAGTTGTCGTGCGTGATGCGGCGCTCGGCCAGGTCGTGCTGCAAGCAGTCGGTGGCGATGTGGGTGCGGGTTTGCATGCTGGGCGACAGCCAGGTGATCCACGGCACATGCTTTTGCACGTCGGGCGCAATGCTGTAGGGCAGGCCGTGCAGGTAGAGGTTGTTCTCGCCCAGCGACTCGCCATGGTCTGCTACGTAAACCATCGCTGTCTGCGCTTTGCGGTCCTGCGCTGCAAGCCATTTGAGCACTGAATCGAGGAAGAAATCCGTCTCGACCACGCTGTTGTCATACGCGTTGACGACCTGCTGGCGCTCGCACTCTTGCAGGGAGGTGGAGGTGCATTCGGGGCCAAACTTCTTGTGGTCGGGCGCCGAGCGTTTGTAGTACGCGGGGCCGTGGCTGCCCATCTGGTGCAGCACCACCACGGTGCCGCGCTGGCGCTGCTCGGCGGGCAGGGCGGCGATGCGGGTGTCCAGGTCTTGCAGCATCACGCGGTCCAGGCATTCGCCGCCGGGGCAGAGGGCGGGGTCTATCGCCACGTCTTTTTGTTGGCTGGTGATGGTCTCGCCGATGCGGTCGCACACGCCTTTGCAGCCGGACTGGTTGTCCACCCACAGCACGGCCAGGCCTGCGTGGTGCAGCACGTCGATCAGGCTTTCAAAGTTGGCGGCGCGTGCTTCGTAGCCGGTGCGCCCCAGGTGCGAGAACATGCACGGCACCGATGCAGCCGTGCTGGTGCCACACGACCAGGCGTTGCGGGCGCTGACGAGGTCGGTGCGGGCTGCCAGCAGCGGCGTGGTGTCGCGTGCATAGCCATTGATGCCGAAGTTGCCACTGCGGCCGGTTTCGCCCAGCACCAGCACCAAGAGCGGTGGCTTGGCCTGGCCCGCGTAGCTGGCGCCCAGCTGGGCGTCGCGTCCCACCGGGATCAGCTTGTGGGTGTCCATGCGCAGGGGCTTGGTGGCAATGTTTGCGAGCGCGTACACGCTGTTGAGCGGGTTGATGAGGTAACGCAGCTTGGTGTGGTTGCGCATGGTGGACGCAAAGTCCTGGAACACCAGCAGCAGGCACACCACGATGACGGCGACAGAGCCCGCCAGCAGCAGGCCGTTGTGCGCCACCTGGCGCAGGGGGCTCAGCTGCTGCACGGGGCGGCGCAGCAACCACCACAGCGGCGGCGCAGCCAGCGCCAGCACGGTGGCCAGCATGCGCCCGTTGAGCAAGTCGCCCGCTTCGTGCACGTCGGTTTGCAGTACGTTGGTGAGCATGCTGGCGTCAATGGCCACGCCGTAGGCCAGCATGAAATACGCGCCAAACGCGGCCATCACCACCAGCAGCGCGGCGGCGGGCTTGATCGTCCAGCGCCAGGCCAGCAGGCCCAGCAACGCGGCGTTGCCTGCCGTCACGATCAGCGCGAATGCCATGGCAAAGCCCCAGCCGCGCAGGCTGCCTTGGCCGGGCAGTTGTGCTACTTCACGCCACAGGGGCACATTGCAGACCGTGGCCAGCCAGACGCTGATAAACACCACCAGCCAGGCGGGGTGCAGCGGGCGTGATGTGGCCGAGGCGGCGTTGGAGGAAGGGGCGGAAGCCGGAGGCGGGGCGCCCGCGGCGAGGTGAGGGTGCAGCAGGCGCTGCAGGATCAAAGGCATGGGGCGCACTGTGGCGCCCCAAACTTAACGCCGCATTAACGCCCCGCGCGTTGTTTCGCGCACCGGTTCAGACGCCCCATCCTGCACGTCCTCAGCTTTGCAGCAGACCTTGGGCGTGGTGCTGCAGGTGGTCGGCCATGAAGCTCTGCACAAAGTAATAACCGTGGTCATACCCCGCATGGCGGCGCAGGGTGAGTGGCTGGCCGATGGCTGCGCAGGCTTCTTCCAACAGGTGCGGGTGCAGTTGCTCGGCCAGAAACTTGTCGGCCAGGCCCTGGTCGATGAGGATGCCTGCAGGGTAGGGCGCCACGGGTTGGTTCTGCATGAGCACGGTGGCGTCATGTTCTTGCCACGCGGTGCGGTCTGCGCCCAGGTAGCCGCTGAAGGCCTTGTCGCCCCACGGGCACTGGGTGGGCGCGCAGATGGGTGCAAAGGCCGACACCGTCTTGAACTGGCCGGGGTGGCGCAGCGCCAGCGTGAGCGCGCCGTGCCCGCCCATCGAGTGGCCAAAGATGCCGATGCGCTCGCCGTCGATGGGCAGGTGCTGCACCAGTTGGGGCAGCAGTTCGCGCACGAGGTAGCTCTCCATGCGCCAGTGGGTGCGCCAGGGCTCTTGTGTGGCGTCCAGGTAAAAGCCCGCGCCAATGCCGAAGTCCCAGCTGGCGGTGGCGCCGGGCAAGGATTCAACCGCTTCACCGCGCGGGCTGGTGTCGGGCGCGATGAGCGCCAGGCCCAGCTCAGCCGCCAGGCGTTGCGCACCGGCCTTGACCATGAAAGTCTCCTCATTGCAGGTCAGGCCCGCCAGGTAAAGCACCGCAGGCACCGGGCCCTGCGCGGCCTGGGGCGGCAGGTAGACCGAGAACTTCATCGGCAGCCCGATCTCGGTGGAGTCGTGCTTGTAAAAGCGCTGCTCGCCGCCGAAGCAGGCGTGGGTGCTTTGCAGGTCCAGGGGGGTGGTCATGGTGTGATTGCTCTCAAATTAATAGCTGTAAGCGCATGATAAATAAGCGCTGGAGGCTGTTTTTGCTCGAATGGAACCGTGGCGCTTGAGCGGCCCCTTTCGCCCTCAGCCTGTCGAAGGGCTGGTGGCAAGGCGTGCCCTGGCTTCGACAGGCTCAGCCCGAACGGGTGGGGGTTGTCGTTCAGTCTGGTTTGAATGGGACAGTGGCATTTGAAAGACTCCGTTCGCCCTGAGCTTGTCGAAGGGTTGGTGGCAAGGCGTGCCCTGGCTTCGACAGGCTCAGCCCGAACGGGTGGGGGTTGTCGTTCAGTCTGGTTTGAATGG
>NZ_JBKBTV010000088.1:0-13500 GCF_046291265.1 Acidovorax sp.
TGCTGGTAATTCTTCTTTGACATCTTGGCCTCAATTCTCGGTGTTGCACTTCAGAATTGAGGCCGCCAAGCGCTAGCGGCCATTTTCATTCAAATTCTGCGTCCGTTGCCTCTGCGCGGCGCAGTGCGGAGCGGTGGAGGCACCCGACACCCGGCAGCCCGCTCGCTCATCCGCTCACGCAGTCGAAGGCTCACCGCCCGCCAGCGGCAACACCAGCCGCGCACGCAGCCCCTGGCCGGGCGCGCTGTGCAATTCCAGCGCCCCTCCATGGGCGTGCGCCACACGCTCGGCAATCGCCAGCCCCAGTCCGGCCCCGGGGGCCCCCGCACGCGCCGCACCACCGCCGCGCGCGAAAGGCTGGCGCATGAAGTCCAACTCGTTGGCGTCCATGCCGATGCCGTGGTCGGCCACTTCGATCCACACCTGCTGCGCACCGCCGCCCGTGCGCAGCGCCACCGGGGCGGCGCCATGGCGCCAGGCGTTTTCCACGAGGTTGTCCACGGCGCGGCGCAGGGCCTGGGGGCGCACGGGCACGTCGGGCAGGGCACCCAGCTCCAGTTGCAGCGCGCGGCCATGGTCGGCCTGTGCTTCGGCCACGGCCTGGGCCAGGTCGTTGAGCGATGCGGTGATGGGCGCTTCTGTCTCACCACTGCGTGCGAATTGCAGGAACTGGCCCACGATGCCGTCCATCTCGTCGATGCTGCGCGCCATGCTGGCCGCGAGCGGCGCATCGACCTGCGCCCCGGCAATCTCCACGCCCAGGCGCAGTTTGGTCAGCGGCGTGCGCAGGTCGTGCGACACGCCCGCCAGCATCAGCGCGCGCTCGTGGTCGGCAGCGGCCAGGCTCTGGGCCATCTGGTTGAAGCTGCGGCCCACGGTGGCGATTTCTTCGGGGCCGGCCTCGGGCAGCACCGCGGGTGTCTGGCCCTGCGCGAGCTGCCGCGCTGCCACCACCACCTGGGCCAGCGGCCGGTGGATGTGCCGCTGCAGCCACCACGCGCCCAGCAGCGCCAGCAGCATGCTGACCAGCGTGGCCATGAGCCAGGCGCCGGTGAACTCGCGGGTGGGGAACACGCTGGGCAGGTTGAGCCAGTAATTCTCCGCCGCCCCGTCGGCGCCTTCGTGCACCACGCGCAGGGCCAGCATGCCGGTGCTGTCGCGGCGCCATAACGGTTGCGGCAGCTGCGGGCTTTGTGTTGCCGCACCGTCCGCACCAAGACGGCGCGACACGGCCAACACAAACTGCCGCTCCATGGGCGACAGCAGCGCACGCCGCGCTGCGCTCTCCGGCGCCACAGGCGGTGCGGACAACACGGCCTGCCGGTTGAACGCCTCGACAAACGCCACGCGCTGCGCCGGGGGCAGCGCCTGCAGCCCCGCCCGCAGCGCAGCCACGTTGCGCGCCACGCCATCGGCCACCTGCACCACGCGGGGTTGGAAGATCATCTGCCGCACCAGCACCGCCGCCACCAGCTGCCCCAGCACGATGAGCACGGCCATCAGCAGCAGGTTGCGCCCGAGCAGGCTGCGCGGCCAGAGCCCCCAGCGGCGGGTGGTTGCGGAGGCCGTCATGGCTGGCGCCCCCCACCGGGGGCAGCGCCATCGGGCACAAACACATAGCCCACGCCCCACACGGTGCGGATGTGGCGCGGCTGGGCCGGGTCGGCCTCGATGAGCTTGCGCAGGCGCATCACCTGCACGTCGATGCTGCGGTCGGTGGCGGTGTGGTCGGGCCCATAGGCCAGGGCGATAAGCCGGTCGCGTCCCAGGGGCCGGTGCGGTTGTTGCGCCAGCGCCTGCAGCAGCGCGAATTCGCCGGTGGTCAGGGGCACGTCCTGCGCACCGTGGTCATCGTTCCCATCGTTGCGCTCCAGACGGCGCTCCTCCAGCCACAGCGTGAAAGCGCCAAACACAATGCGCCCACCCGCCTGGCGCGGCCCGGTGTGCGCGCCCAGCACACGCTGGCGGCGCACCATGGCCTGGATGCGGGCCAGCAGCTCGCGCGGGTTGAAGGGCTTGGGCAGGTAATCGTCGGCGCCCATCTCCAGGCCGATGATGCGGTCCACTGGGTCGCCCCGCGCGGTGAGCATGAGGATAGGAATCGTCTCGCCCTGCGCACGCAGGCGGCGGCAAATGGCCAGGCCGTCCTCGCCCGGCATCATCACGTCGAGCACCAGCACGTCAAACCGCTCGCGCTGCAGCAGCACATCGAGCGGGCCCGCGCCATCCACCGTGCGCACGGTGTAGCCCTGGTCGCTGAGGTAGCGCTGCAGCAGCGCGCGCAGGTCGGGTTCGTCATCGGCGACCAGGATTTTGGCGAGGGTGTTGGTCATGGAACGAAGAGGGTTCTTGGCAGCCTAGCAGGGCGCAGGCCCGATGGTACGGCGCACCCCACCAGGCCCGGCCCCGCGCTCCGCCGCCTCCGGGTCGGGGTGGTGACAGCCTGTGACAACCGCCTGCGCGTTTGTCATGCTTTGTCATGCCTTGGCGCCACGCTGCAACGATTCGCACCTCCACGGATGCGACAGTGGCAGGCATCGGCCCAGAGCCGCCACCACAACCCCTCTGCAGGAGTTTTGTCCATGCCCGCTGCCCGCCGCGCCTTCTCCTCCCTCGCTGCCACGGCCACTTTGGCCCTTGCCGCCACGGCCTGCGCCCAGGCCCAGCCGTCCGATGCGCCCCAGAGCGGGCGCCTGCGCGCACTCATCGCCCAGAAGCAGGCCCAGGCGCAGGCCACCGCCCTGCCCACCGGCGTGCAGCGCATCGCCGATGTGCCCTATGGCAGCGACCCGCGCCAACGCATGGACGTGTACCTGCCCACCCCGTCCTCCTCCACGGCCAGCGCCGTGCGGGCGCCGGTCATCTTCATGGTGCATGGCGGCGGCTGGCGCCATGGCGACAAGGCCATGGGCCGCGTGGTGCAGGAGAAGGTGGCGCGCTGGGTGCCCAAGGGTTTTGTGCTGATCTCGGTGAACTACCGGCTGCTGCCCGACACCCCCGTGGCCCAGCAGGAGCGCGACGTGCAGGCCGCGCTGGTGGCCGCGCAGCAGCGTGCCACCACCTGGGGCGCAGACCCCAGCCGCTTCATCCTCATGGGCCACTCGGCAGGCGCCCACCTGGTGGCCTTGCTCAACGCCCGCGCGCCGCAGGCCCTGCGCGAAGGCGCCTGGCCGTGGCTGGGCACGGTCTCGCTGGACAGCGCCATGATGAACGTGCCCGCCCGCATGCGCGCCCCGCACCTGCCGCTGTACGACGACGCCTTTGGCGCTGACCCGGCTTATTGGGTGGCCATGTCGCCCTTCCACCAATGGACGGCGGGCGCTCCGCCGATGCAAATGGTGTGCTCGGCCCAGCGTGCGGACGACCCTTGCCAGCAATCCGATGCCATGGCCCGCCACGTGCGCAACCAGGGCGGCCACGCCGAGGTGCTGCCGCAGGACCTGGACCATGGCGAAATCAACGCCCAACTGGGCCTGGACAGCGACTACACCCGGGCCGTGGAGGTCTTCATGGGATCGCTGGACGCTGAGGTGGCCCGTCGCCTGCAGTGATGCAGCGGTAATTTGCTACCAAATCAATAGCTGCTAGCGCTTTATAGATAAGCGCTAGCAGCCATTTTCATTCATATTTCGCCTGCAGGTAGGGCGCCAGATACCGCCCCGTATGGCTGGCCGGGTTGGCCGCCAGCTCCTCCGGCGTGCCTACACCCACCACGGTGCCGCCGCCCGCCCCGCCCTCGGGGCCCATGTCGATGAGCCAGTCGGCGGTTTTGATGACATCGAGGTTGTGCTCGATGATGACGATGGTGTTGCCCGCGTCGCGCAACTGGTGCAGCACCTTCAGCAGCAGGTCGATGTCGGCAAAGTGGAGGCCGGTGGTGGGCTCGTCCAGGATGTAGAGCGTGCGGCCGGTGTCGCGTTTGCTCAGCTCCTGTGCCAGCTTCACACGTTGCGCCTCGCCGCCCGACAGCGTGGTGGCCGCCTGGCCCAGGCGGATGTATGACAGGCCCACATCCAGCAGCGTCTGCAGCTTGCGCGCGATGGTCGGCACGTCCTTGAAGAAGGCGGCGGCGTCTTCCACCGTCAGCTCCAGGATCTGCGCAATGTTCTTGCCCTTCCACAGCACTTCCAGCGTCTCGCGGTTGTAGCGCTGGCCATGGCAGATGTCGCAGGGCACATACACGTCGGGCAGAAAGTGCATCTCCACCTTCACCACGCCGTCGCCTTGGCAGGCCTCGCAGCGGCCCCCGGCCACGTTGAAGCTGAAGCGCCCGGGCCCGTAGCCACGTTCCTTGGCGGTATTCACTTCGGCCATCAGTTCGCGGATGGGGGTGAACAGGCCGGTGTAGGTGGCCGGGTTGCTGCGCGGCGTACGGCCGATGGGGCTCTGGTCGACGTTGATGACCTTGTCGAAATACTCGATGCCCACGATCTCGTCGTGCGCGGCCGGCTCTTCGTGCGCGCGGTACAGCTGGCGGGCCACGGCCGCGTACAACGTGTCGTTGACCAGCGTGCTCTTGCCCGAGCCCGACACGCCCGTCACGCAGGTGAGCAGCCCCACCGGAAAGTCCACCATCACGTTCTTCAGGTTGTTGCCCGTGGCACCAGCCACCCGCAGCGCCTGCAGGGCGCCCTGGCGTGCGTGGTGCTCGGCCATGCGCTCGGCGCGGCGCTTGCTGGCTTCGGTTTGTGGAAAGCGCGATTTGGTCTGGGCCTTGGCCTCCACCACGGGAGCGGCCTGCTCCAGCACCGGCAGCCAGGGCGTGCGGCGCCGGGGCACGGCAATCGAGCGCACGCCCGACAGGTACTGGCCCGTGAGCGACTGTGTATTGCCACGCACTTCGTCGTACGTGCCCTGCGCCATCACGCGCCCGCCGTGCACACCCGCGCCGGGGCCCATGTCGATCACGTGGTCGGCGGCGCGCATCATGTCTTCGTCGTGCTCGACCACGATCACGCTGTTGCCAATGTCGCGCAGGTGTTTGAGCGTGGCGATCAGGCGGTCGTTGTCGCGCTGGTGCAGGCCGATGCTGGGCTCGTCCAGCACATACATCACACCCGTCAAACCCGAGCCGATTTGTGACGCGAGGCGGATGCGCTGCGCTTCGCCGCCGGAGAGGGTCTCTGCGCTGCGGTCCAGGCTCAGGTAGCTCAGGCCCACGTCGTTCAGGAACTGCAGGCGCGTGGCGATCTCGCGCACCACCTTGTCGGCGATCTCGGCCTTGGCGCCGGTCAGCCTCAGGTCGTTGAACCAGGTGTGGGCGGTGTTCAATGTGGCGTGGCTCACTTCAAAGATGGCGCGGGCCTGCTCGCCCTCGCCCAGCCGCACGTGGCGGGCTTCACGGCGCAGGCGCGTGCCGTGGCATTCGGGGCAGGGCTGTGTGCTGCGAAAGCGCGCGAGGTCCTCGCGCACCACCACTGAATCGGTCTCGCGGTAGCGCCGCGACATGTTGGGGATGATGCCTTCGAAGGGGTGCTTCTTGGCATACACCTTGCCCTTGGAAGCACCGCTGTCCATGATGTAGCTGAAGGCGATTTCTTCCTCGCCCGAGCCGTGCAGGATGGCGTGCTGCACCGACGCGGGCAGCGATTCAAACGGCGCCTCGATGCTGAAGGCGTAGTGCTTGGCCAGGCTCTCGAGCATCGCAAAGTAGTAGCCATTGCGCCGGTCCCAGCCCTTGATGGCGCCGCTGGCCAGGCTCAGCGTGGGGAAGGCCACCACACGCGCAGGGTCGAACACATCGCGCTGGCCGATGCCGTCGCACGCCGGGCATGCGCCCATGGGCGAGTTGAACGAGAACAGGCGCGGCTCCAGCTCCGGCAGCGAATAGCTGCACACGGGGCAGGCGAACTTGCTGCTGAACAGGTGCTCTTGCCCCGTGTCCATCTCCAGCGCCAGCACGCGGCCATTGCCGTCGTGCCCGCCCACGCGCAGCACCGACTCGATGCTCTCGGCCAGGCGCTGCTGCAGGTCGGCCCGCACCTTGATGCGGTCGATCACCACGTCGATGTTGTGCTTCTCGGTTTTCTTGAGCGCGGGCAGGTTTTCGTGTTCGTAGATCTGGCCGTCTACCCGAAAGCGGACGTAGCCCAGCGCCTGCATCTGTGCGAACAGGTCGGTGAACTCGCCCTTCTTCTCGCGCGCCACGGGCGCCAGCAGCATGAGCTTGGTGTCCTCGGGCAGGGCCAGCACGGCATCCACCATCTGGCTCACCGTCTGCGCGGCCAGCGGCAGGTTGTGGTCGGGGCAGTAGGGCGTGCCTGCGCGGGCATAGAGCAGCCGCAGGTAGTCGTGGATCTCGGTCACCGTGCCCACGGTGGAGCGCGGGTTGTGGCTGGTGGCCTTCTGCTCGATGGAAATCGCGGGCGAGAGGCCTTCGATCAGGTCCACATCTGGCTTGTCCAGCCGCCCCAGAAACTGCCGCGCATAAGCCGACAGGCTCTCCACATAGCGCCGCTGGCCTTCTGCATACAGCGTGTCGAACGCCAAGCTGGACTTGCCCGAACCCGACAACCCCGTGATCACCACCAGCTGGTTGCGCGGGATGTCGAGGTCGATGTTCTTGAGGTTGTGCGTGCGCGCGCCGCGGATGCTGATGCGCTGCTCGCGCAGGGCCTGGGCCAAGTGGCGGCCTTCGTGCTCCGATAGAGGTTTTTCGGGGAAGTTGTCGGAAGACGGCATCGGCCAAGCCTGAAAAAAGTCGAACCCGCCATGATAGGTCAACGCCCATACCCACGGACAACCCCCGCGCTCCACACCGAGCCCAAACTCCAAAGCACCGCAGTTCATTGGTTCACAAATGTTTTCAATTCCCTTAGGATGCACACTTGCTCAGTGCATCTTTTGGG
Organism: Acidovorax sp.; assembly: GCF_046291265.1. Lineage (GTDB taxonomy): Bacteria > Pseudomonadota > Gammaproteobacteria > Burkholderiales > Burkholderiaceae_C > Acidovorax. Next base: position 6,849 of record NZ_JBKBTV010000088.1, read on the forward strand.
CCCCGGTCGAGGCTGGTAGGGCGCAGGTAGCTGCCATTTTTATAGCAGCAGAAGCAATCCCGTAACAATTCCGCCTCCCACGCATGCCACAAAGCCGTTCCCCTGCTCCCCCTGATCTCCATACGCAGCCGTTTTCCGTTACCCGCGCGCAACGCGAAGGTCTGCATCGGCATGCGGGCCGGGCCGTGTGGCTGACGGGGCTATCGGGCGCTGGAAAATCCACCACTGCAAATGCACTCGAATCTGCCCTGCATGCCCAAGGGCGGCGCACCTATGTGCTGGATGGGGACTACATCCGCAACGGATTGAACCGCGACCTGGGTTTTGGCGAGCAAGACCGCAACGAGAACATTCGCCGCGTAGCCGAAGTTGCTCGCATGTTCGTGGACGCAGGAACCATCGTCATTGCGGCTTTCATATCACCACTGCGGGCTCAACGCGAGGCGGCAAGATCCTTGTTCGCACCCGGTGATTTCCTAGAAGTTTTTGTGAGTACGCCCCTGGCTGTTGCCGAGACACGCGACCCCAAGGGCCTCTACCGAAAGGCCCGCAACGGGCAGTTGCCGCAATTCACGGGTGTCGACGCGCCCTACGAGCCTCCGCTGAACGCTGAACTGGTACTGCCGGCACACCTGTGGAGCACTGAACAGTGCGTGCAAGCCCTCATGAAACTGCTGGACACAGCTCCTGGTTCTTCCCTGCCCGCCTGATTGCCCCAGAACAATGTCCCCACAGCTGCACTTCATCTCTGGTCTACCGCGCGCTGGCTCCACGCTGCTGGCTGGCATCCTGCGGCAAAACCCGCGCTTTCACGCTGCCATGAGCAGCCCCGTCGCAGGGCTGATCAACGGCGCCCTGGAGCAAATGGGGGCGGGTAGCGAGTCTTATTCATTCTTTGACGATGCGAAGCGCAGGAACATCTGTCGCGCGCTCATCGACGCCTACTACACAGACAAGCTCCAACCCGTGATCTTCGATACAAATCGCCAGTGGACAGCGCGCATGCACCAGCTCGCTGCACTGGTGAGCGACTTCAAGATGATCTGCTGCGTACGCAATCCGGCTTGGGTCATGGACAGCTTCGAGGTCATCCACCGCAAGAATCCGTTCGACTACAGCCGCATGTACAGCGCAGGCGGAAGGCAGACGGTGTACTCGCGCTGCGAGGTCATGATGTCTGCTGGCGGTCCTGTAGGCAGCGCCTGGACAGCGCTCAAGGAAGCCTACTACGGCGACCTATCAGACCGGCTGTTGCTGGTGGACTATGACCTCCTCACGCAGCACCCCCAGCGCACCCTGGAGTTGATCTACCGCTTCCTCGGCGAGGAGTCGTTCCAGCACGACTTCGACAACGTCGAATATTCAGAGAACGAGTTCGACCAGAACATTGGCGTCAAAGGCCTGCACGACGTCAGGAAGAAGGTCGCTTTCAAGCAAAGGCGCAGCATCCTGCCCCCGGATTTGTTCGCCAAGTACCAGGACATGGACTTCTGGCAAGACCAGACCGGCACCGCTGCGAGCATCGTCGCCCCGCGCCGCGCCCCTATTCAGAACACGCACATCACCAAGGACACCCCATGAACCGTGCCCTGCTCAGTGGCCTTTCCACGCTGCTGTTTCCCTTTGCAGCCCATGCCGCGGCCACCTCGGCTGGAGGCTACCTGATGCGTGGTGGCTACCAGCCGCGCAGCCATGCGCGTCTGCAAACAGATGCCTTGAGCCCCGTCATCACAGCCCCTCAGAAATCCAAGCCATCGGCCCGACATGCCGCCCCACCACCCGAGGTGACCAGCCTCGACATCGTTCAGCAGCCCGTTGCGACAGAACTGGTGGTGATCGACGGCTCCGTCGCCGACAAGGCCACGTTGTACCGGGGCCTGAAGCCCGGCGTGGTGGCGGTGGAGATCGACCCTTCAATGCCTGGCCTGCCGCAGTTGGCCGATGCCTTGCGCGGCCATCGCAACCTGGCGGCCATCCACGTGGTCTCGCACGCCAGCGCTGGCGTGCTGCTGCTGGGCAACAGCCGCATCACGCCCGACAACGCCCACGAGGAGCTGGCTGCGCTGTCCGCCCTGCGCCAGGCCGTACGCCCTGGTGCAGACCTGCTGTTCTATGGCTGTGACCTGGCCGCCAGTATCGAAGGCGGTGTGCTGCTGGACATCGTTCAGCAACACACCAGCCTTGATATTGCTGCATCGAGCAATCCGACCGGCAGCACTGCACTGGGGGGCGACTGGGACCTGGAAGTTCAACGCGGAAGTATCGAAGCCACTCTGGCGTTTTCAGACAAAGCGCTCAGGGATTTCTCGAATGTGCTGGTGGCTGGTAACGGGACCAAGGACTTCACAGGCTGGTCGGGCAGTGGAAGCCTGCAGCTCTCCACCACCGATTTCCGTTTGACGGCCAGAGACGGTGCGGGTACTCCGCAAAACGTAGGTATCTACTCACCCGGGCTGTCCTACATGCTCAATGGCGTCGGTCAACCTAATCACTATCTTTACCTTCGAGCCGACGGGACCAACACCACCGCGTTCGAGTTGCTCGGCCTCGAAAGCGGTGAGGCCCTCGGATTTACGACGGAGCTCACGAACGTCCGGATCGTGGGGTATCCACACAATGGCGGGGCTGCAGTGACATCGGCCACGCTGTCAGGGTCTTCAGGCAACCAGACATTCACTTTCGGAGCTGGGCAGCTGAGCGCTTTCACCGGCGTCAAACTGAAGGGCTTCAAGCTCTTTTTTGATTGCGCCAGTGCCTGCAACAACACGGCAACCGACTACCCTGCATTCTTTGAGTTCCGCAATTTCACTATTGCCAACGCCGTCAATACGCCACCACCACCAACAGTTACCAACGGCGCCGTCAGCATCTCTGGCGCGACCGGCACCAGTGGCGCATACAAGATCGGAGACACCGTCACCGCCACTTGGAACAACACAGCCGTGGGGGGGGGCGACAACAACAGCAGCACCATCACCGGCGTGACGATGGATTTCAGCCAGTTCGGCGGCGGCGCTGCGGTGGCGGCAACAAACAGCAGCGGCACGTGGACAGCTACCCACACCATCACGGCAGGCTCCATCGACCTCAACAACCGCAACGTTAGCGTCACCGCCACCAACGCTGACGGCAGCACCACCACGGCCGACACCACCAATGCCGTCGTTGATAGCATCGCCCCCACCGTCACGGACGGAAGCATCAATATCAGCGGCGGCTCGGGCACTGGCGGTGCCTACAGAATCGGCGACACCGTCACAGCTACCTGGAACAACACAGCGGGCGGGGACAACAACAGCGACCCCATCAGCAGTGTGGCCGTGAACTTCAGCCAGTTTGGCGGCGGCGCCGCGGTGGCAGCAAGCAACAGCAGCGGCACCTGGACGGCCACCTACACCATAGTGGCAGGCGCTGTCGCGGCGACCAACCTCAACGTTGCCGTCACCGCAATAGACAACGCCGGCAACACTAATACAGCCAGCGACAGCACCAACGCCACGGTCGACAACATCGCACCATCCGTCAGCAGCATCGTCGTGAGTGGCTCGCCCGGCAGCGGCGACACCAGCATGGCTTTCACGGTGAATTTCAACGAGCTTGTCGGCAATGTGTCGACCGACGACTTCACGCTCGTCGGCGCGGGCTCGGCCTCCGGCAGCATCGCCAGCGTGTCCGCCAGCTCTGGGGCGTCTGTCAACGTGAACGTTAGCGGCATCAGCGGCACAGGCACGCTCAAGATCAATCTGAATGGAGGCACCAATATCGTCGACGGCGTTGGCAACTCCGCGCCTGGGTACAGCAGCGGCAGCACGCACACGGTGAGCATCCTCACCGCTCCTGGCGCCCCTACCATCGGCACAGCCACGCCGGGCGATGCGCAGGCGAGCGTGACCTTCACCGCACCGGGCAACAACGGCGGCTCGGCCATCACCACCTACACCGCCACTGCCAATCCGGGCGGGGCCTTTGGCACGTGCGCCGGACCGGCCGCCTGTACCGCAACCGTGACCGGGTTGGGTAATGGCACGGCCTACACGTTCACGGTGACAGCCACCAATGCCATTGGCACCAGTGTGGCGTCCGGAGCGTCCAACGCGGCAACGCCCAAGGGCAACCAAACCATCACGTTTGCCAACCCCGGCGCTCGGAACTTTGGAACCGCGCCCACGCTGTCAGCCACGGCCTCTTCCAGCCTGGTGCCGACGTTCTCCTCGTCCACCACGGGTGTTTGCACGATCACCAGCGGCGGCACGCTGACCTTTGTGACGGCAGGCTCATGCACGATTGATGCGGACCAGGGGGGCAACGGCGTATGGAATGCGGCCCCCACGGTGGCCCAAACCTTCACCGTGAACGCCATCGTGCCTGGCGCTCCCACCATCGGCACGGCCACTGCAGGAGATACAGAGGCCACGGTGACCTTCACCGGACCGGCTTTCACGGGCGGCGCCGCCATCATCGCTAGCGGCTACACCGTGACTGCCAATCCGGGTGGCGCCACGGCCACGGGCTCCAATTCGCCCATCACCGTGACCGGCCTGACGAACGGGCTTGCCTACACGTTCACCGTCACCGCGACCAACTCGGCCGGCGAGGGCAATCCCTCGGCCGCCTCCAACTCGGTAACACCCGCGTCGCCGCAGACCATCACCTTCGCTAATCCCGGCACGCGGAACTTTGGGACCTCGCCAACACTGACCGCCAGTTCGTCGGCAGGGGGTGGGTATGTTGTGACATTCACCTCTTCAACGGCCGGAGTGTGTACTGTCAGCGGAACTACCCTGACCTTTTTGACGGCAGGCAGCTGCACCATCAATGCGAACCAGGCGGGTGATACCTCGTTTCTAGCTGCTCCACAGGTCAGCCAGACCTTTAGCGTGAGCCCGGTAGTGCCAGGTGCGCCAACCAGCCCGGTCGCAACGGCGGGCGATACCCAGGCGAGCATTGCGTTTGTGGCTCCTGTGAATATCGGTGGTTCGGCGATTACCAGCTACACAGTGACGGTCAACCCGGCGGATGTAGCACCTGTGATCGGTGCCGCCTCTCCAGTGGTAGTCACTGGTTTGACCAATGGGCAGCCGTATACCTTCACCGTGACCGCCAACAACGTTGCGGGTACAGGTGCGGCATCGGTAGCTTCCAACTCGATCACCCCGGCGGCATCGCAGACGATCACTTTCGCCGCTCCCGGCGCGCAGAACTTCGGCACCACGCCGACGTTCACCGCCACCGCCGACTCGGGCCTGACGCCGACGTTCACCTCTTCGACCACGGGGGTGTGCACTATTACGGCTGTCGGGGCGCTGACGTTTGTGACGGCGGGCAATTGCACCATCAACGCAGACCAGGCCGGCAATGGCTCCTATTTGCCCGCTCCACAGGTGAGCCGCACCTTTGCAGTGAATGCGGTGGTACCGGGCGCACCCACCATCGGCACCGCTACCGGTGGCAATGCCGAGGCCACTGTGGCGTTTACTGCACCAGCGTCCGCCGGTGGAGCAGCGATTACCGGGTATACCGTCACCGCCAGCCCCGGAGGTGCGACTGCAATGGGAGCCGCTTCGCCCATCACCGTCACGGGTCTCACCAACGGCACGTCTTATACGTTCACGGTGGCGGCAACCAATTCCGTCGGCCCTGGCGCGCCTTCCGCTGCGTCCAACGCAGTGGTTCCCCGCCTGTTGACGGTCACGGGTATGCCACCTGGGATGGGTGGTGCTGCAACGGCGACCCTTTCTGGCGGCGGACCCACCTGCACGCTCGACCCCACGAGCGGCTTTGCCAGCCTGTCCAACCCTGCCCCTGCAGGCAAGACGATGCCGTATGGGGAATACGCCTTCCAGGCTACCTCCTGCACGGGTACCGTGACCATGGCCATCACCTATCCGCAGCCCCTGCCAGCAGGCACGCAGTTCTGGAAGTTTGGCCCTGCCACCCCTGCCGTTGGTGGCGTGGCCGCGGCATCTACCTGGTTCCAGCTTGGTGGCGCATCTCTCAGTGGTGACCGCCTGACGGTGACCTACACCGTTGCCGATGACGGCGTAGGTGACTCTAACGCCATCCCAGGCAGCATCAGCGATCCGTTTGCCTTGGCAGCCGGCCCTCTCGGGGGCGATGCGGTTGGCATCCCGGTGGATGCACCTTGGGCGCTGGGGCTGCTGTCGGCGGTATTGGGGTTCTTGGGTTGGCGCAGACAGCGGAGCCTGGCCAGAGGGTAAAGGGTGTGCGCCCAAGTAAGCGCCACAACCTTAAAAACAATAGCTGCTAGCGCTTATCCAATAAGGGCGGATTCAAGTCCAAGTGCAACAATAAAGTTAGTGGACTGAATCGGGCTGTTGTGCCAAGCGAGTCAAATGCTCGGCATACACCTCAATAGGCTTGCTCCACCCCAAAGTCATCCTGGGACGGCCATTGAGTTCGTCGGCCACCGCGTCAAGCTGCTCCTGGGTGTACCCACTGAGATCCGTGCCTTTGGCAAAGTACTGACGCAGCAATCCATTGGTGTTCTCGTTGGAGCCTCTCTGCCAGGGGCTGTAGGGATCGCAGAAGTACACCTTCATGCCGGTGTTGCGCGTGAGCTGCTGGTGCTCGGCCATCTCCCGGCCCCTGTCGTACGTCAGGCTCTGACGCATCGGGCTAGCAATGGCATTGA
>NZ_JBKBTV010000089.1:0-13343 GCF_046291265.1 Acidovorax sp.
GGCCAATTGCAGCTGCGCGGCCAGTCGGCGGCTGTCCACCGCCGTCGCCTCGGCATCGCCCAGCGCGGCCTTGCGCGCACGCTCACCAGGCAGCCACAGCGGCAGGGCCACTCCCACCTCCACCTCGCGGTTGCCCTGGTTGCTGCCGGGGCGGTCGGTCTTGGTAGAAAGTTCCAGCGCCACGGGCTCGGCCGTCCACGACGAAGCGCCCTGGCGCACGGCCTGCGCCGCCTCGCGCCGCAGTGCGGTCGACTGCGCCTCGGGCTGGCGCGCCCAGGCGTGCTCGAACAGGGCTTTGAGCGTGAGGGGTTGGCTGGCGGGAGCCGCCGCTGGTGTTTGGGAAAGCGCGGCGCCGCTGGCCAGCGCACACCCCACAGCCACGGCGGCCATCGACAGCCATGGCGTGAATGTTGTTCTTTTCGTTCGTTGCATCCGATTCCTCTGCAGTGGGGTGACCCACGGGGTTGAAATCGGCAAGGCACGACGCCCGGCGCGCAGGTGCGCACCGCTGCTGCCCGCCAGGACAGCGTGGAATCGTCAGGAAGGGGCTACCCGGTGCCCGCCTCGCCGCTCAGGCGAGGGATGGCCAATTAGGGCGTTCGGGGCGGGAAAGAGGGGGGTGCACCCAGACCGGTGCAGTCTGGGCCGCAGGCCGTCCGACCGCGACCACCAGCGCCGGGGCGCCTGCACTCCAGACCATGCCACTGCCCGCGCCGTGGCACGCATGGCAGTCCATGTCGACGGTGCCAGAACTGGTCAAGGCCTTGTGTTCTGAGGTTTCACTGGCCTGGGAGGGCTCGGCAGCAGCCGCCGTTGCATCGGCACCGTGCAGATCGCCTTGGTGGTCGTGCACATGGTGCCCAAAGTGCGATGCCTGTGGTGCCGACTCGTGCCCGCAATACGGCGAGGCGGCCGCCCAGATGGACTGGAGCGGCAAAAACACCAACAGAAAAACGAGCAGCATGCGATGCATAGGCAGCGGGATTCTAAGCAGGCGGTGGCCCAAGCCCCCGGCCATAGCCCCCAGCAAAAAAGGGCATAGGCCAGGCAGCGCATGACGGGCACCCCGAAGCAGGGATCGAATGGGCAAGATTGCTTTCATTTTTATAGCAACTTTTATATACCCATCAAGCGCTAGCAGCCATTTATTGCACTAAATTTGTGCCACCAGGCACTGCGGCACTCCGTCGGCGGCGCTCACCCTCACGCTGCGCACACCCCACACCTGTGCGATGGTGTCGGGGGTCAGCAGGTCGGCCGTTGCCCCCACGGTTTGCACCCTGCTGAGGCCGGGGGCCAGCAGCAGGCTGTCGTGGGCGTATCGCAACGCCAGGTTCAGGTCGTGCAGCACCGCGATCACGCCAACGCCCTGCTCCACCGCCCAGCGGCGCACCAAGGCCATGGCCTGGTGCTGGTGCGCCAGGTCGAGCGCGGCAGTGGGTTCATCGAGCAGCAGCCAGCGTGCCGCACCTTCTGGAAGCGGCTCCCAGATCTGCGCCAGCGCCCGTGCCAGGTGGGTGCGGGCACGCTCGCCGCCCGACAGCGTATTGACACTCCGCGCAGCCAACTGCGTCACACCCGTGGCCGCCATGGCTTCGTGCACGATGCGCGCCTCGTGGCGGCTGGGGTGCTGCCGGTGGGGAAACCGCCCCATCTCCACCACCTCCTGCACCGTGAAGTCAAACGCTACCGCCGTCTCTTGTGGCAACACCGCGCGGTGGCGTGCAAGGTCTAGCGCTTTAAACGCAGACAGCGCCTTGCCCGCCAGGCGCACACTGCCCGAGCGCGGCGCGCGCTGGCCCGACAGCATGGACAACAAGGTCGACTTGCCCGCGCCATTGGGCCCCAGGATGGCGGTGACACGTCCCGGCGCAAATTGCGCGTGCACCGTGGCCAGCAGCGGCCGCCCTGGCACGCCCACGCCCACTTGGTCACACACCAAAAGGTTGACGGCAGGCCGGTTCACACCTTGCTCCTGAACTGGCGCAGCATGGCCAAAAACAGCGGCACACCGATGAAGGCGGTCAACACGCCCAGCGGCAGTTCGGCCGGTTGCACCACGGTGCGCGCCACGCCGTCGGCAGCCAGCACCAGCGATGCCCCCAGCAAGGCCGAGCCCGGTAGCACCACGCGGTGGTCCGGCCCCGCCACTAGGCGCACCCAGTGCGGCGCCACCAGGCCAATAAAACCGATGATGCCGGTGGCTGCGGTCACAGCGCCCACCGCCAGCGCCGTGACCAGCACGGCCAGGCGCTTGGTGCGCTCCACCGGCACCCCCAGCAGCGCGGCCTGCGCCTCGCCCAGCGCAATGGCATTGAGCGGGCGCGCCAGCGCCAGGCCCAGCACACCCGCCAGGGCCACCACGCCACTGACCAGCGCCACGGCGCTCCAGCGCGCGCCGCCCAGGCTGCCCAGTAGCCACATTTGCAGGTTGCGCAGCTGCTCGTCGGTCGAGATGAAGTTAAGGTAGCCCAGCCCCGACAGCGCCAGCGCGTTGACCGCCACGCCCGCCAGCAGCATGAGCCCCATGCGCGTGCCGCCGTCTGCCTGGGCCAGCGCGTAAATCAACCCCGTCACCAGCAACCCGCCGCCAAACGCCATCAGCACCAGCGGCCAGCTGCCCAGCGTTCGGGGCAGATCGGGAAACCACTGGCTGCCCAGCACGATGGCAAAGGCGGCGGCCAGCGCCGCCCCGCTGCTGACCCCTATCAGGCCCGGGTCGGCCAGCGGGTTGCGAAACAGCCCCTGCATCAGCGCGCCCGCCAGCCCCAGTCCTGCGCCTGCGGCCACGCCCATCAGCAAGCGTGGCAGGCGGATGTTCATGAACACCAGGTATTCGGGTGCCGCTGTTGCTGCGGCAACATCAGCAGGGGCACCGCCCACGGCCTGCACCAGCACCTGCCAAAGCTGCGCAGGTGAAATGGCATAGGCGCCCCGGGTGCTGGCCCACAGCAACGCCGTCAGCACCAGCGCCCCACCCAGCAGCAATGCCGTGCGCGGCGGCAGGCGGCCCAGCCGCCGGGTGTCGCCACCGCGTGATGCCAGCGCCAGGCCGCTCACGCCGTGGTCGCCTGCATGCGCGCATGCAGCTCTTGCACCGCGCCCGGCAGGCGGGGCCCAAAGCCCAGCAGGTGGCTTGCTTCCATCGCCACCAGCGCCTTGCGGCCAAAAGCGGGGGTCAGCGCCAGCTCGGGGCGTTGCCAGAAGGCCGCCTCACCGCCCAGCGCTTCAATGCCTTGCGTGCTGTTGAGCAGCACCTGCGGCGCCGCACTGGCCATGGCCTCGGCCGTGAGCGGCCGGTAGCCTGCAAACTGGGTGATGGCGTTGACGCCGCCCGCAAACCGGATCAACGCATCGGCCGCCGTGCCCGTGCCTGCCACCATGGGGCTGCCGCCATGCGACAGGATGAACAGCGCGCGTGGGCGCCGCGTCGCGGTGGCCACGGCCTGCTGCACACGGGCCCATTGGGCGTCCAGGTCGGCCTGCAGCGCCTGGGCCTCGCGCTCGCGCCCGGTCACGCGGCCCACCGTGGCCACCTTGCGACGCACCTCGTCCCACGAATGGTCGGCCTTCACCAGCTCCACCCGCACCCCGGCACTGCGCACTTGGTCCAGCACCACAGGCGGGCCAGCCTCGGTGGTGCCCACCACGGCGTCGGGCTTGAGCGAGAGCAGCCCTTCGGCCGACAGCTGGCGCATGTAGCCGACCTTGGCTGTCTTGAGCGCGGCTTCGGGGAACAGGCTGGTGGTGTCGGTGCCCACCAGTTGGCCTTGGGCGCCCAGCAGGTACACCACCTCGGTGAGCGCGCCGCCCAGCGACACGATGCGCGCTGCAGACGGGGCTGCGCTGGCGTTCAGGACGGCGCCCAGGGGCAGCGCACCCAGGCCTCGCAGCACCTGGCGCCGCAAGGCGCCCCGCGGCGCCAAGTGGCGGCTCAACAAGGCTCCCTGCTGCAGGTGCCGCTTCGAATCACGCGGCAACATCGGCCACCTCCTCAACACCGGGCAGGCGCGCCACCAGGTCACGCCAGCCTTGCAGCTCGGGCTGGCCCGGCTTGCGCGCGCCAAAGAACATGGCCATCAGCTCGCCCGCGGCGTCAAAAGCCTCCACCGAAGTCACCACACCGTCGGCGGTGGGCTTTTCAACCACCCACACGCTGTGGACCATGTCGGTGCGCAGGTGCAGGTTAAAGCCCTCGTCCAGCACGTTGATCCACTGGGCGGAGGGCGTTTGCAAAGGCTTGATGTTGCGCACCGGGCCGGTGTGGATCTGGATGCAACCACCGCTGCTGACAAACACCATGATGGGCAAGCCGTCCATCGCGGCCTCGTCCAGCAAGCGTGTGATGGCCTGTGGGGCCGCGCGCCATGCAAACTGCCCTTCCACCAAACGAAAGCTCTGCTGGCGCTCCACGCCAAATCGGCGGGTCAGGCCAAAAAATTCGTGCGTGTCCTGCATGGCGGCCCAGGCTTCGCGAAGGCCTGCAGCGTCGATATCGGCATCGGGCCGGGGTGCATCGGGCGCTGGCCGCGGGGTAAACACATAACCCGCACTGGGCTGCGCAAAGCGCTGCACCACGGCATCAAACGCAGCGCGGTCGGTGGCCTCGCGCACAAACACTTTGTGCACAGCGCGGCCGTGGACGTTGAAAAACTGCAGGCTTTGTGCAGGTGGCCGCGCAGGGTCGTTGGCCAACTCGGTCACGGCAAAACCTGCGTGCCACTGCGCAAAAAACAACCGCAGGTCAATGTCTTCGCCCAGCGCCAGCCCCACCGGGCCGGTGGCAGACACGTTGACGTATACACCGGTCTTCTCATGCACCACGGCTTCGTTGCGGGTCAGCGCCATCAGCGGCCCGCAGGCGCCCAGCGCCTGCAGCAGCTCCAGCCACGAGCCTTGCAACGGCAGCGCCGTCAAGGGTTGGGCGTGCTCCCCCGCGTGAGCGGCCACCACCGCGCCCTCCGACAAACCCAGGCTTTCGGCAGCGTCCTTGGCCCGCTTGCCCGTAGCGCGCGCCGCGGCAAACTGGGCGCGGATGCCGGGGGCGGTCTGCAGGCTGGCGGTGGCGGCGGGGTCCAGCAGCACCGCGCTCATTGCACCACCTCGGGTGCGGGCACCCACAGCACACGGCGTTGCTCGGCGGCAGACAGGGCTGCGGCCACAGGTTCGGCCCGGTTTGCGCCACATTGCTGCACCCAACGGTTTTGCAGGTTGCACAGCATGGTGCGAAAGTGCGGCGTGAACACGTCTGACTGACCCAGCAATTGCAGGTTGGTCACGATCTTGTGGCCCATGGCTTCGCGGTGGCTGTCGCAGCACGCCTGCACATAGCCGGTCATCAGGGCCAGCGTGCCCGCCAGCAGGGCTTCGGCGCAGGGCAGGCTGTATTCCTCATCGCTGGCGTTGGGCAGGTCTGAGCTTTCAGCGGATTTGGCGGTGTGGGTCATGGTGTCTCTCCTGGGTGTGGATGGATGAACATGGACAAGGTCGGGGCGGCTTCAGAAATCCGCCACCAGCGACACGCGCACTGCGCGGCCCGGCTGGGTGTAGGCGTCAATGAAGCTGGCGTTGGCGGCCAGGCCACGCACGTCGGCCCAGCGCCAGTGTTTTTTGTCGGTGAGGTTGTAGATGCCGGCGTTCAGGCGCAGGTCTTTGCGGATGCGCCATTGGCCCGCCAGGTCGAGCACCGTGTACGACGGCGTGAGGTACTGCGTGCCGCCCGCAGCCACATACACGTCGGCGGCTTTTTTGGCGGCGCTGTGGGTGGCGTCCAGGCGCACATGCCAGCCAGCGGTTTCGTAGCGCACACCGGCCGTCAGGCGCGTTGGGTCCACGGTGTTGACGGGGCGGCCCGTGGCGGTGTCACGCCCCCGCGTCTGGCCGTAGGCAAAAGGCGTGCTGACCTGGCCACCCGCCACCGAGCCCCAGTCCATGCGGCCCTTGACCTCAAACCCACTGAGCTTCACGCGGCCGATGTTGACCGACTGGAACACCAACGGGTTGCCGGGCGCGCCGGTGCCGCCCACCTGCTGCAGGTCTTCAATAAAGTCTTTGTAACGCCCGCTGAAAGCCGCCGCCTCCACCGACAGTGCCTGCATGCGGCCCCGCACGCCCAGCTCCAGGTTCTGGCTTTTTTCGGGCTTGAGATTGGCGTTGGGGATGGTTTTGTAATTGGCGACCGGGTTCTCGAAGAACGCATTCACCTGCCCTGCATTGGGCGCCCTGAAGCCTGCCGCGTAGTTGCCAAACACGCTCCACTGTTCGGTGGCGCGGTACAACACCCCCAGCTTGGGCGACGTGGCATTGCCCGACAGCGACACGGCCTGCGCGCCAAACCCGGTCTGGTCGGCCTTGATGCGAAAGCTGTCAAAGCGCACGCCCGGCGTGATGCTCCATGCGCCGTTCACCAACTCGTCCTGCACGTACAGCGCGGTGCTGGTTTCGGTAGTGTCCGGAAATCGCTTGAGCGGAAACGTCTCGCCCACGGGCGGCGTCACCCCCGTCTGCAGGTTGCTAACCTTGGCGGCCGTGTGGTCCAGCCCATAGGTGATCTTCTGCACCCAGGCACTGCCGCCCGAGCCCATGCGCAGCAGCTTGTTGCCCTGCAGATTGGCCTGCCAGGTGCGCTCGTCATAGGTCACGTCGCGCACGCGGTCGGCAGCGGTGTTGCGGTCTTCGGTGATGTACTCGCGCGAGTGCGAATCCTGGAAGCTCAGCGTCGCCTTCAGGTCATCGGCCAAGGCCGTGTTCACGCGCCACGAGCCCTCCCACGTCGCGCGGCTGCGCTGCATGTCGGTGAACGACGTGGACGACAGCACCGACGTGCCGGCCAGCGGCGGCTTGGCACGCGCGGTGAGCAGCTCGTAGTCGGCACTTTTGTCCACATGCTCCAGCGTGAACACATGGCGCTGGCCGCCACCGGGTGTGAGCACCACCTTGCCCAGCAAAGCGCCGCTCTGGTCCTTTTGCGGGTTGGGCAGCGTGCGGTCAACATTGGCCGCAGCGTTGGTGCCCATGTTGTCCAGCTCGCGGGTGCGGGTCACGTTGCCACCGATCAGCCACTGCACCGCGTCGCCTGCACGCCCGGCCACCGTAGCGCCCAAGCGCTTGCCATGGTCGTCACCGTCGTAGCCCGCGCTGACGCGCCCACCCAACGTTTTGCCGTCTTGCAAAAAGGCCGACGGATCTGCCGTGATGAAGTTGACCAGCCCGGCCATGCCGTCGGACCCATACAACGCCGACGTGGCACCACGAACCACCTCAATGCGCTGCAGCAGCCCGATGTCCAGGTAGTCGCGCCCAAACGCATTGGCGCTGAACACATAGCTGCGCGGCAGGCGAATGCCGTCCACCATCATCAACACACGGTTGCCATCCAGCCCCCGAATGTTGAAGCCCGCATTCTGGTCCCGCCCCGTGGACCCGCTGGCCAGCGTAAAACGCGACGGCGAACGCGCCACCGACACATTGGGCAGCTCGCGCGCCACATCCCGAATGTCACGCACCTGGCCCTCTTCGAGCGCCTGGGCATTGATCACGTCGATGCTCATCGGCAGCTCGTCCGGGTCTTGCTCGGTGCGCGAGCCGCTGATGACGACTTCCTTCAGCGCCGGGCCTGCGGCGACTAGCTGCACGGCAGCATCTTGAGCATGTGCCGTGCCCATGGCCACACAGGCACAGGCAACCAGCCAGGCCAGCGGCCCCGGCCACTGCGGGCCTGGTTGGCGCGACGGGCCGGAGGTCTGCAACAGCGCAGACCGGGAAGAAAACAACGGGGAAAGGGATGCCTGCACCACGGATGGATGTCCTTCTCTGAAACGATGACGAGTACAGAGCTGGCTCCATGCAGACGGTCCTGGCTTCTGCGGTGATCGCAGAAGGAGGGCCGTTGTGGCTGGCTGATGGGTGAATTATATGAGAATAGTTCTCAATACGTATCGAAATCTGCGATCAGCAGCGCCTTGTGTGAACCAGGGGGCCTGAGAACCGAAAAAATTCGCGCCCCGAGTATTCGGGATCAGGTACGCGTGCTTTGGGCCCTGAGCAGCCGTTCAGAAGCGCCGCCCGGAAGCTGCCTTTGACTTGCTGCACGCTGCTGTTGGAAATTTCGTTGTCTGCCTACGGCAAGCTATAGTTTGCCGAGTTGGCGCATGCCGGGTTTCCACGGAATTTTTATACCTGGATATTTGAACAGGTCGCCCCTTGAAAACCTATGCTGCAAGCCACTCCCAGGAGGAAACAGTGTCCAGAATATCCCGCGCGGTCCAGTTCATCCCGCAGGTTTTGCGGGATACATCACGGTGGACGTCATAGATGATCATGCTGGCATTCATCCGCCGAAATGCCCTTGATCTGCTGCTCTGGCTGCTTGTCATGGGCAGCCTGTTTCTCATGTTCAAGTCGAGCACGGATCCACGTCCGGACTTCATCAAGGGAACAGCACTCGAAGACGTCTTTAGACCCTTTACCACTGGCAACCAGATCACTTTCGACATCGCTGTCGGCGTCATCGTCAGCCTGTTTATCTACGTGCTTGTGGTTCGCCTTCCGGCCTGGCAGAAGAAGAATCGTTTGAAGGCTCACCTGCTGCGCCGCTACGACGACCTCAAAGAACAATGCTTAATGCACTTTCTCTGGGCATGCAATGAACCTGCAGAGTCCACCTTGATTGATCGCCTGAAGAGCCAAGAGGAGTTCAGGACATTCTTCAAAGAACGTGTCTCGAAGGACCAAGATCGCTGGCACGCGGTGCTCAACGGGCTCACTGACGACTATGTCCAGTCCCTTGTCCGCGAACTTGACCTATTCCGAGGTGAACTGGACTACACACTCACTACTGTGGAGGTTGCGGACGAAAAGGTCTTCAGTTTCCTGCGCAACCTGACCCAGGTGCTTCAGCGAAGCCGCCATTGGTCGGATAGAGACGACCAGTTGAAGCCGCTCTCTCAGTTCATGTGGTCCATGTTTGCAGGCTGGAGTTTCGTGTCCGGGTACACCGGACGAGATCATGTTAACGAAATGATCCGGGCGATATGACGTCCAACCATTCATTCCGCCGGACCTGTCGCGGCAAGCCGCGCCGGTCCGGTGAGTTCCAACGTTGGGCATCCCGGATGCAGGGAGGAATATGGCAAACAGGAAAACGCGCTACCTCATAGATGGCCGGCTACCCGATGTTCTGGCGCTGATTCAAGTCCTAGCCTTGTCTCCTAAGACGAGACGAAGCGAGGATGGTCTCAGTTCAGAACTGCAGGGCAAACCCACGAGCGCGGACAGTTGGATTGAAGTTGGCAGTCAGCATCGCGAGTTCTTTCGCGTGAATCCGACCGGACAGAAGAGAGCCCACGTTTCCCTCATTGCGAGAAATGCCCAAGAGACGGTGGAGCGTGAAGACGGCGACGAAATTCGTCCTTTGCTACCTCCTGACACCACCGCGAAGCTGATGCAGCTTGCAGTAGATCTTCATGCCAAAGAGGTGCAGCGCAGCGAGGCATGGAAGACGGTCATCATCCCAATCACCATTGCGGTTTTGGCGGCGGTTGCCTCCATTTCGGCGGCGTTTATTAGCGCCACGCTTAAGGCCCCGTGAGAGATGTCTAACCATTCCATCGAGCGGATGCCCAACCGGCTTCGCTGGTCGGTCATCGCTCATGTCAAACGTTGAAGCTGTAAAAAAACTCTGGCACGGCGCTTGCAATCTCCGCGGACAAGGAGATCGCAATCATGGCCCGCTACAAGCCCCAAGACCACAACAGCCTGCTGCTGCCGGTGGTGCTGTCCGAGCAGATCATCCCCGGCAGCTTTGCCTTCGCGCTGAACTACCTGGTCGACCACGAACTCGACCTCCGCGCTTTGGATGCCGAGTTCAAGAACGATGAAGTGGGCGCCAGCGCCTACGACCCTCGCGTCATGCTCAAGATCGTGCTGCTGGCCTACAGTCAAGGCCTGATCTCCAGCCGGGTGATTGAACAAACGTGCCAGCGCAACGTCCAGTTCATCGCCATCAGCGGCGACAGCCAACCCAGCGATGCCCACATTGCCAAGTTCGTGGTCAAGCTCAGCTCGCAGATCAAACCCTTGTTCAGCCAAATCCTGATGACCTGTGATGCCCAAGGACTGATTGGCCGCGATATGTTCGCCATTGACGGCGTCAAGCTCCCCTCCAACGCCAGCAAAGAGCGCAGCGGGACCCATGAAGAGCTGCGCCACCGCGCAGATCGATTGGAGAAGGCTGCCGACAAGATCCTGACCCTGCATCAGGCCCAAGACAAACACGGCGCAGACGCTGCACCAGAGCCCAAGCGCCAAGCCCGCATTGAAGCCCTGCGCAAAGAAGCGGCACGCATCCGGGAGTTTCTGGTCAACAGCGCAGCCCGCAAGAACCGCAAAGGCCAGGAACTCAAGACCAACGTCACCGACCCCGAGAGCGCCAAGATGGCCACCAGCAAAGGCGTCATCCAGGGCTATGCGGCACAGGCGGCGGTGGACAGTGCGCACCAAGTCATTGTGGCGGCCGATGTCACAGGCTCAGGTTCCGAACAAGCCATGCTGCTGCCCATGATTGCGCAAAGCCAGCCCTACCGTGAAGAGCACACCCTGATCACCGCCGATGCCGGGTACCACAGCGATGCCAATGTCCAGCATCTGAAGGACCACCACATCCCCGCTCTGATTGCCGACAACCAGATGCGCAGCCGCGACGAGCGCTTTGCCGAACAAGGCAAGTACAAAGCCCATCCCGATCCGCTGTCCGAGAAGAAGGCAACAGGACAGCCCAAAGAAGTCAAGCGCTTCCAACCCAAAGACTTCCGTTTCAACGACGACAACACCGCCACCTGCCCGCGGGCAAGTTGATGAGCAGCCCTGGCAGCATCTACACCACGGCCACGGGTTTGCACTACCAGACCTATACGGCCAAGGCGGCGCACTGCAAGGCATGCGGCCTCAGCGGGCAATGCCTCAAAGGCCCGCTCAAACCCAATGACGGTCGGGGCCGCCAAGTCACCCGCTTTGAGCCCAAGATCAAAAACCCGATCCACCCCAGTGAATGCATGCGCCAGGCGATTGACTCACCCCGGGGCAGACAGCTCTATAGCCAACGCATCGGCACCGTGGAGCCGGTGTTTGCCAACATCCGCCACAACAAGCGCCTGACCCGCTTAAATCACAGGGGTCACGCCAAGGTCAATACGCAGTGGCACCTGTACTGCATGGTGCACAACATCGAGAAGTTGGCGAAGACTCAGTTGGGGCGAAACGGGGACCGGTAGAGTGGGTGAGCGGGCCAATGAACTGTCGTCAGGACTGTTTGGGACCGAAATTGCGGCAAACTTCGGACATGAACATTCACACCCTGAACTTGACGCCGCGTCATGTGTAAGTCATGGAAAACGCTTGCAGAACACAGGTTTTTTTACAGTCTCGTTGAGCGTCTGCTTCCATTCCCTTCCACAGGCTGCTCCTGGCCGAATTCTGCCCCACACATCAGGGCGCTGCGGCCTCGAACTGCTCATTTCCAGCAGCGCCAAACACCTTGCAAACCGCCGCGCCCCTCAACGATAGCGGGCGAAAAATCAACCCACCATCCGGCGCCTTGGCCACTCGATCATCTCCCCCGTGATCACGCCAAAAACAAAGCGACCGGATGCCGAAACATCCAGTCGCTCATTTATTTATAGCTACTAGCGCTTATCCATCAAGCGCTAGAGGCCAATTTCATTCAAAAATCACGCCAGCTCTGCCACCGGCTCAGCAGCAGGCGCAGTAGCAGCCGCAACCACCGGCATGCGAATCAGGTGGTCAAACGCGCTCAGCGCCGCCTTCGATCCATCACCCGCCGCAATCACAATCTGCTTGAACGGCACCGTGGTGCAGTCGCCCGCTGCGAACACGCCCGGGATGTTGGTGCGGCCGTGCGAGTCGACGATGACCTCGCCGAACTTGGACAGCTCTACCGTGCCCTTGAGCCATTCGGTGTTGGGCACGAGGCCAATCTGCACGAACACGCCTTCCAGCGGCACCAGGTGCTCCACATTGGTGGCGCGGTCCTTGTACTTGAGGCCGTTGACCTTGCCGTCGGCGCCGGTGATTTCCGTTGTCTGCGCGTTGGTGTGGATGGTCACGTTGGGCAGGCTCTTGAGCTTGTTGACCAGCACGGCGTCGGCCTTGAGCTGGTCAGCAAACTCCACCAGCGTGACGTGGGCCACGATGCCTGCCAAATCAATGGCGGCCTCGACACCCGAGTTGCCGCCGCCGATGACCGCGGTGCGCTTGCCCTTGAACAGCGGGCCATCGCAATGCGGGCAGTAGGCCACGCCCTTATTCTTGTACTCGGCTTCGCCCGGCACGTTGACGTTGCGCCAGCGCGCGCCGGTGGACAGGATCACCGTCTTGGATTGCAGCGTAGCGCCGTTGGCCATTTGCACGGTAATGAGGCCACCGGGCTCGGCAGCGGGAATGAGCTTGTCGGCGCGCTGCAGGTTCATGATGTCCACGCCGTAGGCGCGGGTGTGGGCCTCGAGTGCGGCAGCAAACTTGGGGCCGTCGGTTTCGAGCACCGAAATGTAGTTTTCAATCGCCAGCGTGTCATTGACCTGACCGCCGAAGCGCTCGGCAGCGACGCCGGTGCGGATGCCTTTACGGGCGGCGTACACAGCGGCTGCGGCGCCTGCGGGGCCACCGCCGACGATGAGCACGTCGTACGGTGCCTTGGCGCTGAGCTTGGCGGCTTCGCGGGCGGCGGCGCCGGTGTCGAGCTTGGCGACGATTTCTTCAATCGTCATACGGCCCGAGCCAAAGACCTGGCCGTTGATGAACACCATGGGCACGGCCATGATTTCGCGGTCGGTCACTTCCTGCTGGAAGGCGCCGCCTTCGATCACGGTGGTCTTGATCTTCGGGTTGACGATGGCCATGAGCGACAGCGCCTGCACCACGTCGGGGCAGTTGTGGCAGGTCAGGCTCATGTAGACCTCGAAGTTGAAGTCACCGTCCAAAGCTTTGATCGAGTCGATCACATCCTGCTCGACCTTGGGCGGATGGCCGCCGGTCCACAGCAGGGCCAGCACCAGCGAGGTGAATTCGTGGCCCAGGGGCAGACCAGCAAAGCGCAGGCTGTTGGTGGCGCCCACGCGCTGCAGGCTGAACGATGGCTTGCGCGCATCGTTGCCGTCGGTGCGCAGGGTGATCTTGTCGGTGCGCAGCGATTGGATGGTCGTCAGCAGCTCGCGCATGTCGCGCGCAGTCTCGCTGTCGTCCAGGGAAGCCACCAGCTCAAACGGCTGCTGCACGCGCTCCAGGTAGGCGGCGAGTTGGGTCTTGAGTTGTTCGTCGAGCATGGTGGT
>NZ_JBKBTV010000008.1:0-115148 GCF_046291265.1 Acidovorax sp.
CGCGCCTCCAGCGCCACCACGGTGCCCGCCATGGGGGCGTAGATGCGCGTGTAGCCCAGCCGCGCCTCGTCGGCCTTCAGGCTGGCCTGGGTCTGGTCAATCTGCGCCTTGAGGTGGTCGGTGCGCGCAGCCGCCGACGCCAGCGTGGCCTCGGCCACCTGCAGGTCTTCGGTGCGGGTGGCGCCTTCGCGCTCCAGCTGTTGCTGGCGCGCCTGTTGTTGCTGGGCCAGGCGGTGTTGCGCCTGCTGCTCGGCCAGTTGTGCGCGCAGCCCCGCCAGCGCGGCGCGGGCGCCATCTACCGTGGCTTGCTGCACGCTGGGGTCAATCTCCACCAGCAACTGGCCCTTCTTGACCTCGGCGCCCGGCTGCACATGCAACCGCAGGATCTGGCCGGACACCTGTGCACCCACATCCACATAGCGGCGCGGCTGCAGGGTGCCGATGGCGCTCACGGTGGCTTCGATGTCGCCGCGCGCCACAGGCACGGTGTCGTACAGCACGGCGGGCTGGCGGCTCCACCACCAGCCTGCTGCAGCCATTGCCGCCAGCAAGGCCAGCACACCGGCTACGCGAAGCATTCGGCCTGCGCGCCGAGACAGGTGCTGCGCCATCAGCGGGGCACCTCAAAACTCAGCGTGGCCGTGTGGCGCACGTCATCGTATTTTTTGCCCTCCACCGTGGCAGACCCGTTGACCCGGGCCGTCACCTCCAGCACGTATTGGCCGGGGAAAGGCGTCTCCAGTTGCACCGTGCCGTCCGCACCCGGTGCCAGCGTGCGGCGCCAGCCTGCGCTGGTTTCTACATGCACTTGGGTGGCGGCCACGTTCTGGCCCTTCCAGACCAGCTTGAAGGTGTTGCCACCTGCGGCCGTGGGCACCAGCTCCAGGTCATTGACTGCACGGGTCTCTTGCCGTCCCAGCCGTGCCTGGTAATAGGTGAGCACACCCTGCGGGCTGACGCGACTGGCCACGAAGCGCAGATCGGCGGGCGTTGCGGTGGCACTGGCCTGCCGATCCCCCAGCGAGACGTCGATGTAGGCGGCCTGCGGTGTGATGGGCAGGTCCTTGCCATCGGCCAGATAGGCGCGCGGTGCCAGCAACGTGGGCAACGCCGGGCTGCGTTGACCCTGCTCGCCCCAATGGGCGCGGGCGCCGGTGGCATGCCGCTCCAGCCAAAGCGCGTCAGCAAGCGCCGCCTGGTGGGCCACCACCAAAGAACAAGCCAGCAAGGAGGATTTCAGGGCAGAAGTGAACATGGTCGGGCGAAAGGCGGGGTATGCGGGTAATGCAGAGGTGACGCAAAGGCCAGAAAGGGCGCCCTTGCGGTCGATGGGAAGCAAGGCGTGCAGGCGCTGGCGCGCACCACGGCGAGACCGTGGCGAACGGGGCTGGGCAGAGCCTGACGTGGCGGCACCGGCGCTCACACGGAGCGCCAGAGCACTGTCGCGGACTTATGGAGCCACGAAGCTGAGCGTGGCGGTGTAGCCGAGTTTGTGCACCTTTTGCCCGGCGATGACTACGTCACCCACTGCATCGACCGTGTGGGCGCTGATGAGCACATAGCGGCCTTTGCCCTGCACGGGCACGTCAATGCGGCCTGCGGCATCGGTCTTGAAGCCCTTGCTCCACTTGCCCGGCGTGATCACGGTCACGGCCTTGCCCGGCAAGGGCTTGCCCTTGAAAAGCACGGTGAAGGTGTTGCTGTTGGGCGCCACAGGCACGAGTTCGTAGTCCAGCACTGCGCTGGTGTCAGCGCGGCCCGCGCGCGCATTGAACACAGCGGCCTGGAAGGTGCCGTCCTTGGTCTTCCAGGGCTTCCAGACCTGGTCGTTGACCAGGCGCACATCACCCGCGGTGGCCACAGCCGCTTCGAGGTGGTCTTCCTTCACGGTGAGCTTGGCGGTTTGCGTGCGGTCCGACGTGAAGACCTGCGTGGTGGCAGCCAGCTTGGCCACTTCTTCGCCGCGGTCGTGCTCGGCATCCGCATCACCCACATAAACGCGCACGGGGCCGGTGGCGTCACGTTCCAGCCACAGCTGGTGGGCGCTGGCCGACAGTGCGGTGGACAGCAGCGAGAGTGCGACGAGAGATTTCTTGAGCATGGAGATTCCTTTGATTTGAGTAGAAGGCCAAATGGCAACGGCCGGGCGCGCGCGCGCCGATCAGAACCGCACGTCCACACCCACACGCAGATTGCGGGGGGCGCCGTAGTACGAATTGCCGGTGGTGGTGTAGTAGCTCTTGTCCAGCGCGTTGTTGAGATTGGCGGTGACCGCCACGGTGGAGGTGACGGCGTAACGCACCATCAGGTCCACCACTGCATAGCTGGGCTGGGTGAACCGAACCCGTGATGGGCCCTGGTTGTCGCTGTAGATGGCGTTCTGCCAGCGCACGCCGCCGCCCACCGTCAGGCCCTTGCCGATGCTGGCAATGCGGTAGCTGGTGAACAGCTTGGCCGTGTTCTGCGGCACATTGGTGAGCAAACGCCCGCCATTGCGGTCCTGAGTGAGGTTGCGGGCAAAACTGGCGGCCAGCTGCCAGCCGGGGCGCAGTTCGCCCGAGGCTTCCACTTCAAAACCGCGCGTGCTGGTGCCCGACATCGATTCATAGGCTTGCGATCCATCGGGCGCAAACACGTTGGGCAGCGAGACGGCCAGATTGTCTTGCCGCGCCTTGTACACCGCCGCTCCCACATTCAACCGGTCGCCCATGAACGCGCCTTTGACACCCACCTCAAAGCTGTCGCCCGTCTGGGGGTCGAGGTAGTCGCCGTTGACGGTCTTGTTGTTCTGCGGTTTGAAGATGTTGGTGTAGCTGGCGTAGGTGGACCAGTGGGCGCCCAGGTCAAGCACCAGACCCAGATACGGGGTAAGTTCGCCGGATTCCGCGCGGTCGGTAAACGTGGTGGTGCTGGTGCTGAAGGACGTGTCGGTCTGGTAGCGGCTCCAGTTCGTCACCCGCGCACCCACCAGGATCGACAGGGGGTCGAGGGGCTTAAAACGCGCCGTGGCATAGGCGCTGTTCAGGCGCTCGTCCGAGCTGTAGGTGCCTACGCTGGGGTTATTGGGAGCTGCGGGGAAGTTGCCGTTCCAGGTGTAGATGTTGGGCACGGCGCTGCTCCAGCCGTCATGCCACCAGTTGGTGTAGGTGGGGTCAAAGTAGGTGGTGCGCGCCAGTTGTGCACCGACCGCCAGGTCGTGCTTGCGGCCCAGCCAGTCAAAGCTGCCGCTGGCCTGCACATCGAGGCTGTCCTGTGTGGGTTTGGCGGACCAGCGGCCCGCCCAGACCGTGACCCCTGCGCCGGTGGCCCGGTCCGGGTAGCCACCGCTGGCGTACCCCACCAGTTCGTCATAGTGGCTTTGGGTGCGGCTGGCCGAGGCCTTGATGCGCCAGTCGCCGTCCAGCCGATGTTCGAGCGATGCAAAGAGGGATGTGTTGTGGCGTTTGGAGTACGCCCAGGAGGGTGCCGCCGAATCCGACCGCGCCCATTGAACGCGTGAGCCATCAGCGTAGTAAGCAGGCAGGCCACCTCGGGCATGGCCTGTGGCATCGTGGTGCTGCACAGACGCACCGGCCAGCAACTGCGTGCGCGGCGCGAGGTCCACCTCGACCACGCCGTAGAGCAAACGCTTGCTTTCCTTGAGCCGGTCGATGTAGGAACCATTGTCCTGCGCGGCGGCCACCAGGCGCCCGCGCACCGTACCGGCCTCGTTCAGCGGCGCAGAGATATCGCCCTCGACACGGCGATGATCCCATGAGCCTGCCTCCGCCCTCACCGCAGCCTGGAAGTCTGCGGTGGGCCGCTTGCGGATAAGGTTGATGGCCGCGCCGGGCGTGCCCAGGCCGTTCATGAGGCCCGTGGCGCCCCGCACCACCTCGACGCGGTCGAACATGGCCATGTCGTTGGTCTGAAAGATGTCGGTGTAGTTGGAGTCCACCTGCCGCACGCCGTCCACCATGTAGGTGTCCACCGTGAAACCCCGCGCATAGATGGGCGAGGTGTCAGACCCCTGGTTGCCGCTTTGGCTGACCACCAGACCCGCGGTCTGCGCGGCAATCTCTGACAGCTGCGTGAGGCCCTGGTCTTCCATCCGCTGGCGCGTGATCACGCTGACGGACTGCGGCGTTTCGCGCAGGCTGAGCCCGAGCGGCGTGGCAGTGCCCGCCAGAGACGTGGTGTAGGAACCCGTGTGCTCGGTCAACGCACTGCGCTCTGCCTGGGCTTGCACCCGCACCTCCGACAGGCTGGTCTCCCCCTGGCTGGCTGGCGGCGGACGGCGCACCAGAATGGTGGAGCCCTCGATCACGCCCACCAGGCCGGTGCCTGCCAGAAGACGGCCCAGCGCCTCGTTCACCGTCAGCGTACCCGCCACGGCGGGGGCCGACCGGCCCGCCACCAGGGTGGGCTGGACCATGAGTTCCATGCGGGTCTGGCGCGCCAGATCGTTGAGCGCCTGTGCCAAGGGCTGGGCCGCAATGCTGAGCCCCGCGGCGCCTTGTGCGGTGGGTGCGACCTGGGCGTGAGCGCCCACGGCGGCCAAGCCCAGCGCCACGGCCAAGGCCAACGGAGCGGGCCGAAAGTTGAAGCGATGCATCTGCGAAATCTCCCTGGAAAACAAATCTTGAATAAGAAGCCTTCTCATGTAGACGCATCGAACTGCCAGCCCCCTAGGTCGGTTCAAAATTTATTTTTCATCGCGCACTCGCGGCCATGCAGCCGCAGCGGCCTGCCCGCAGCGCGGCCGCCCCCCCTATGGCAAAGGCGCGGCGATGATTTCTGTGGTGTCGCCCTGCGTGCGCAACTGCACGGGCAACACCTTGGGCAGGGCCCGCATGAAGTTGTCCAGGCGCCGTGGGTCGAAGGTGCCCGTCAGGCGCAGCGCGGCCACGCTGGCGTCCCGCACCACGAGGCGGCTCGCGCCATACCGCTCAAACTCCGCCAACGCCTGGGACAGCGGCGTGTCGTCAAAGCTCACCCGGCCGTCGCGCCAGGGCGCGATGCCTGCAGGCGCTACCGCCGCCACAGGCCCAAGCACACCAGCCGCATTGCTGGACACCTGCTGGCCTGCGGTCAGCTCCACCACCGCGGTGGGATCTGCAGCGTTAGAGCGCGCCACCCGCACGCGGCCTTCTTCCACCGCAATGCGGACGCCCTCTTCACCCGGCACGCCTGGCGTGTGGCGCACAGAAAACCGGGTGCCCACCACGGTGATGCGCAGCGGCCCGGCCACCACGTCAAACGGCCGAGCTGTATCGCCCTGCACCCGAAACAAAGCCTGGCCTTCCGGCAGGATCACTTCACGCCGCTGGCGGCGGAAGGTGACATCGAGCCGGGTGTGGGTGTCCAGCCGCAGCGTGCTGCCATCGGGCAACTGCACTTCTGACTGTTGACCAAACCCCGTGGCGACTGTCTGCACGAACACCGGTTGCTGCTGCCAATGGCTCCAACCCAGCCATCCACTCGCCACCACCAGGCAGAGCGATGCAAGGGCGAACGTCGGTCTGCCCCAGGCTCGGTGCAGTCTTCCCGTCAGAAAGCGCAATGGGGATCCCCAGGGCCGATGGGCTGCGGCCCGGGCCTTGTCTTGGGCGAGGCGGTGTCGCAAGTGCTGCAGCCCTTCGGCGGGCAGAGCGTCCAGCTGGCTCCAATCCTCTGCCCAGCGCGCCCAGGCAGCGGCATGTGAAGGGTCCGCGGCCCACCAATCGTCAAAGGCGCGCCGGTCTTCCGGGTCGAGGGTGCCAACGCCGCGCACAAACCATTGCAGCGCGATGTGGTCTGCGGCGGTCAAGGATGGGATGTTTGGTGTCACGCTTGCTCCCCGCCCTCGTTGGCAGCGCGGCATTGGCGGCACGCCACCATCGCCCGCTGGATATGCTGCTCCACCATCTTGCGGGAGATGCCCATCTGCACCGCCACCTGGGCCTGTGACAGCCCATCGAACTTGTGCAGGATGAAAGCCTCCCGACAGCGCAGGGGCAGCCCGTCAATGGTGGCAATGAGCGACGCCATTCCCTGTGCAGAGGTGGCAGCCACCTCAGGTTCATCCTCCGCAGGGGCGGGGATTTCTGCGATATCGAGAAGTGGAGTTTCTTCCGCCTCCCCACCATGGCTCCTCACTGCGCTGCGGCGGTGCTGGTCGATCAGCAGGTTGCGCGCAGTGCGATAGAGCAGTGCTCGGGGCTGGTGGATGACTTGCCCGGTTTGCTGCAACGCCAGAACCCGCGCGTAGGCCTCATGCACCAGGTCGGCGGCGCCATCGCGGCTGCGCACCATGCGGGCAAAGTAGTTCAGTAGTTCTTGGTAATAGTGGACAACCACGGGGAACACAGCCGGTCGGCAGAAATCGGTTCATCGTCTGGTGAACAGATTCCAGGGCCCCGGCACGGGGTCGGGGGCGATGCGGCTGAGGGCGTGGCGGTGGCTGGCCCCTGGCTATTTAATAAGAATAATTCTCAATATTGTAATTCGGCTGCTTCAGGCATTGACCGCCAAAGACACTGCGTTGCACCCGTCATTTCACCCAAGAATGACGTCTCCGCTGGGAGGCGTCGCATACATCGCCGCCACCGCCTCCGCTCTGCGCGACAGCACCGCACCTTGGTTGATATAGCCCTTGTCGGTGATTTCGCCCACATCAGGATCGGGTGGCGTGGACATGACCAGCGCACGTGTGGGGCATTGGGACGACCCCGCTCCGCCGCTGCGCCGCGTTTGCATGGCACTGCGCAACGCGGCATGCAGAGCCCCCAGGTCGCTCGCCCCCGCAGCGGACGGAAAAACGAGCATGCCCACTTCATCCCGGTCGTGGCCGGCGAGCACGATGTCCTGCACCAGCGGGGCCAACGCCGACACCAGATCGACCCGCAAGGTGCCCACCGACACCCAGCTGCCGCTGGACAGCTTGAAGTCTTCGGCCACGCGACCGTTGAAGACCACGCCGCGCTCGGGCCGTGTGGCGTCCACCAGATAGCCCGCATCGCCAATGCGGTAAAAGCCCTCATCATCGAACGCAGCAGCCGTTTCGCGCGGGGCATTGCGGTAGCCGCAGAACACCGAAACGCCTTTCACCCGCATCTCCAGCTTGCTGCCGTTGGGCACGAGTTTGAGCTCCAGCCCCGGCAAGGGTGCACCGATGCAGCCCGCGCCTTCGAGCTGCCAGTGCGCGGTGGTCACGGCCGGGGCGGTTTCGGTCGCGCCCCAGGAGGTGGTCAACCACAGGGGCTGCGCGGGTCGAACGCGCAGCGCCACCGCCTGCAACCGCTGCCAGGTAGACGGCGCCAGCGCAGCCGCTGCATAGAAAGCCAGGCGCATGCGGGACAGCACCTCAGCGGCCAGGGTGTCATCAGCCTCCAAAGCGGGCAGGAGCATGTCAAACCCGCGGGGCACGTTGAACAGCAGGGTGGGTTTCACGTCGCGCAGGTTGCGCACGGTCTTCTCGATGAGCCCCGGCACGGGGCGGCCCTCGTCGATGTAGAGCGTGCCCCCGTGACACAGCACCATGTTGAGGTTGTGGTTGCCGCCAAAGGTGTGGCTCCAGGGCAGCCAGTCCACCAACACGGGCTTTTCGTGGGCCAGAAAGCGCCATGTCTGCGCCATCATCTGCTGGTTGGCGCAGAGCATGCGGTGGGTGTTGATGACCACCTTAGGGCGGCCGGTAGAGCCCGAGGTGAGCAAGTACTTGGCATGGTCGTCCGGACGAATCGCGTCAAATGCCTGCTGCACTGCGGGTGTCTCCTTGCCATCGAGCAACTGTTGAAACGGCAGGCTGCCCGGGCAGGCGTCTGCATGGCGGCTGAACACCTGGACCGCGTTGCTCGCAAAGCCTGTGAATGCGGGCCCGTAGACCGTGGCGTCCGACGCATACACCAGGCTGGGTTGCAAGGCCGACAGCATGCTGTGCAACCGGCTGGAGTCTTGGGACCGCGCATACGCGCTCGACAGCGAGCACGGCGTGATCCCCACGTGCATGGCCGCCAGCATGAGCACGGCATGGTCCACAGCGTTGTCAGAAAGAATGGCGATGGGTTGTCCGGCAGGCAGCTCCAAGTCCAGCAGAGACTGGGCGACCGCGCGTACCTGGGTGCGCAGTTCGGCATAGGTCAGACCCCGCCATTGCTCACCACGTTCGTCGCGTTCCGCCAACGCCAAGGTCTCTGGCGTTTCGCGCACCCAGTGCTCCAGCCAGTCACCTACACACCGCTTATAGGGCCCCAATGCCTCCGGCGAGCGCAAGGTAAAAGACCCGTCTTCATAGGGCATCAGCACCGTGCGCGGCGGTGCCATCTGGGTTTCGTCGTCGAGGAATGCGGGGTACATGGTTTTGTCTCTTGAGCGATTTTTATGAAGGTCGATGTGCGCACGCTCCAGGCGGCGTACCTGGCGTTCCCCGGATTCAGTCCAATACCCCAGACGATTGCTTGGCCCGCAGCAAGTCAATCAGCAGGGCATCCCTGGCACGGGTCAAGTCGCTGGTATTGCGTTCCCCCAGCTCCTGCGCGACCCCTTCCACCACTTGGCGCTGCAGGTCGGCGCTCATCAACGGCGCACCCAGATCGCGCCACCAGTCTTCAATGGGCCCGCCCAAATGGTCCAGGAGGTGAGCGATCCCGCCTTCTCCCCCTGAGAGATGCAGATTCATGAACGGCCCCATCAACGCCCATCGCAGCCCAGGGCCTTGTGCAATGGCGGTATCGATGTCCGCCACACTGGCCACGCCCTCGTTCACCAAATGAAACGCCTCGCGCCAAAGCGCTGCTTGCAGCCGGTTGGCGATGTGGCCCTTGATTTCGCGCTTGACGTGGATGGGTCGTTTGCCGATGGCAGCATAGAACTCCATGGCCTCTTCAATCGCCTGCGGCGAGGTCTGCAGCCCGCCACCCACCTCCACCAGCGGAATCATGTGGGGTGGGTTGAACGGATGTCCCAGCACCACCCGCTGCGGAAACTGGCAAGCGCTTTGCATGGCGGTGACGGACAAACCCGAAGAGCTGGAGGCCAGAAGGGTGTGCTTGGGCGCTGCCGCATCCATCCTGCGAAACAGCTCCACCTTGAAGTCAATGCGCTCAGGGCCGCTTTCCTGCACAAAGTCGGCGTGCTCCAGGGCACTCTCCATCTGCGCATGGAAGCGCAAGCGGTCCATGCTGGCGCCTGGTGCAAGGCCTTGCTGCGTGAGTGCGGCCCAATGTGCGTGCACGGCATCGCGCAGGCGCTGCTCAGCACCCGGCGAGGGATCGGTCGCATCCACATCCAGCCCGCGTGCCAGAAAATACGCGGCCCAACTGGCACCAATCACCCCCGTGGCCACCACGGCCACCCGTTTCACATTCAAAGCCATAGCGCGCTTTCTCAGGACTCGGCGGTGAAGCCGATCTTCTTGACCAACGGACCCCAGCGCTCAAACTCTGCCTGCTGAGAGGCCTGCATCTCGGCAGGGGTGGAACCCCGGGCAATCAATCCGACCACCGCGAGGCTGTCGATGACCGATTTCTCTTTGATGGCCGCATTGATCGCTGCGTTGGCTGCAGTCACCATCCCCGCAGGGGTTTTGGCAGGCGCATAGAAGCCAAACCACTCTTCGGTGGTCAGCTCGGGGAAACCCTGCTCGGCAAAGGTCGGCACCTCGGGAGAGAACGGCGACCGTGCATTGCCGGACGTGGCCAGCAGCCGCAGCTTGCCTGCCTTGTGGTTGGGGATGAAGTCCCCGCTGGGCGTCACCATGGACGCGATCTGCCCACCCACCACATCGGTGACACCGGGGATGGAACCGCGGTAGGGCACGTGTTTCAGGTCCACACCGTTGTTCAACCCGAGCAGTGCACCGATGAAATGCGGGGTAGACCCTGCTGCTGGCGAGCCGTAGTTGGCCTGGCCGGGGTTCGCTTTGGCCCAGGCCAGAAAGTCCTTCACCGTCTTCACCGATGCTGGCACCAGCGGGCCCACAGCCAGGCCATGGTGCATGACAGCGCCAATGGACACCGGCACAAAATCCTTGGTGGGGTCGTAGCTGAGCTTGCTGTAGATGTGGGGATAGATCGACGTGCAAGAGAAAGGTGACAGCGTGAGCACACTGCCGTCCCCAGGGGCGCCCTTGAGCGACTCCAGCGCAATGCGGCCACCGGCCCCGGGCTTGTTTTCCACCACGGCGGCATTGCGCGTGTAGGCAGAGCCGGCCAGCTTTTCACCCACCCTGCGCGCCACGTTGTCATCCGTACTGCTCGCCGGAAAGCCATAAAAAATCTTGACCTGCTCAATGGTCTGGGCCCAGCTGGCTATGGGGGCCAAAGCGCCAAGCGCCGTAGCGCATCCCACGTGATTCATGAATTGGCGGCGTGTGTGCATCATCATTGGTCTCCTCTTTCTGGGTGGTTGAACGCAAGAACATTTTCAAAAAACAGTTGAGTCGACAGCGAATGCGGGGCGCGCGCCCTGGGCGCGGGGAAGCCCCATCAGCGCCCGCGCCTCTGCGGGCGTCGCGGGCTCCATGTCCAGCTCGCGGATGATGCGCACGATGCGCTCCGTCAGCTGCACATTGGTGGCGATCTCCCCTTGGCGGAAGTACAGGTTGTCCTCCAGGCCCACGCGCGCATGGCCGCCCAGCAACAACGCCGCCACATTGGCTTCGAGTTGCGACGGGCCAATGCCGCTCACGCAGAAAAGGCTGTTCTTGGGCAAGGTGTCCACCATCATCTGCAGGTAGCGGGGCGAATACGGCATGGCGTTCTGAAAACTGCGGTGCACATTCATGACCAGGTTGATGAAATGAGGGCCATCGTCGTGCCCCTCCTCGATCAACGTGGTGGTGTCCTGCAGGATATGGGTGGGGCTGAACACCTCCCACTCGGGCTTGATGCCACGCGCCTTCATGCCCATGGCCAGTTCGCGCCCCTTGCTCAGCGGCGTGTCCATCAATATCTCGCGGCCATCAAAACTCAGATTGAGCGTGGTGGCGTCCAGCGTGCACATCTCGGCACCCGCATCCATGCCCTTGATGCGCTCTTCCCAGGCGATCTCCCAGCGGCCGTCCGTCAAGGGTTTGACCATGTCGCCATGCACACCGCCACCGGTGGAGTTGTTGATGACAATGTCGCAGCCCTGGTCGCGGATGCGGGTGTTGATGTCGCGGTAGATGTCTGCGTTGCAGGTGGCGCCATCGTCAGGCCGCCGAGCGTGGATGGCCACCACGCTGGCGCCCGCGTTCCAGCAGCGTTCCACGTCATCCGCAATCTCGTGCGGCTGCGTGGGCAGGTGCCGGTTTTGTGCCTTGTGGGCCATGCCACCCGTGGGAGCAATGGTGACGATGACTTTGCGCTTGGTCATGGCGTGGGCTGGTAGAAAATGGTAGTGCTGGCCATTATTTTTTTTAGTGCCCACACACTCAGTCATCGCGATGACATTTGGACTCAGGGTATACGCTGGCCCGTCGTATTAGGGGGCCGGGCATACAGGAGAACGCTCACCATGCTGGTCAAACTGGCTTCGCCAAACATCACTGCACTGCTCAAGACATCGGCATGGTTTCCCGTGCTCGGCGATGCAGCGCAGCAGAAGGAGGTCGATGTGCCCCAAGGGGGCGCGTTGTGCCGTCGCGGCGATACACCGGTGCACTGGTACGGCGCCATTGACGGGCTGCTCAAGTGGACGGTGACATCCGACAATGGCCGCTCTGTCACGCTGGGGGGCCTGTCGGCTGGCAGCTGGTTTGGCGAAGGCACCTTGCTGCGTGGTGTGCCGCGCACGGCAGACATCATTGCGCTGCGCCCCAGCCGGGTGGCTTTGCTGCCCGTGGACACCTTTGACTGGCTGCATGCCACCCAGCGCAGTTTTGACCACTTTTTGCTGCGCCAGATCAACGAGCGCATGCACTGGTTTTTGGGCAACTTCACTGCCCACCACCTGCTCGATACCGACAGCCAGGTGGCGCGCGCGCTGGCCGGCCTCTTCCACCCGTTTCTCTACCCCGGCATGGACCGGCACCTGCAGATCTCGCAGGAGGAGATCGCCAACCTCACGGGCGTCTCGCGCCAGCGCTGCAATGCGGCCTTGAAGCGCCTGCAGGAGGCGGGCATCCTGCAGATCGAGTACGGCGGCATCACCGTGCTCGACCTGCCGGGGCTGCGGCGCTATGTCGAATAGTCAGAACGGGTAGGTGATGGGCCGCGCGAGCGTGCTCACCCACTGCGTCGTCGTGAAGGTTTCCACATTGGCCGGCCCGCCAAAGCGCCCGCCGCTGCTCGATGCGCCCATGCCGCCGAACGGCACCTGGAACTCGTTGTTCACCGGCTGGTCGTTGATGTGCACCATGCCGGTCTTCAGGCGGCTGGCCAGGGCGCTCGCGCGGCCGAGGTCTGCGCTGTGGATGGCGGCAGCCAGCCCGTATTCGCTGCCATTGGCCAGGGCAACGGCTTCCTCGTCGGTGTCGAACACGGTGATGGGCGCCACGGGGCCGAAGATCTCTTCGCGGAACGCGGGCATGTCCGGCGTCACGCCCGTGAGCACGGTGGGACGGTAAAAGCGTCCTTCATGGGTGCCTCCCGTGAGCAGCTTCGCGCCTGCGGAGAGAGAAGCCTGCACGATGCCGTGCACCTTGGCCATCTGCCGGTCGTTGATCAGCGGCCCCAGGTGCACGGGGCCTCGGGCCGGGTCGCCAACCACCAGGGCTTCTGCACGCGCAGCCAGCTTCTGGGCATAGGCCTCGGCCACGCTGCGGTGCACCAGATGGCGCCCGGCCTGCATGCAGATCTGTCCCTGGTGCAGGAAGGCGCCCCAGGCGGCGCAGGAGGCCGCGCCATCCAGGTCGGCGTCGGGCAGCACGATCATGGCGTTGTTGCCGCCCAGCTCCAGGACCACTTTCTTCAGCGCGCGGCCACAGGCCTCGCCAATGCCCCGGCCGACGGCCGTGGAGCCGGTGAAGGAGACCATGTCGGTCAGCGGGTGGCGCACCAGCGCATCGCCTGTCTCGGCGCCGCCGGGCAGCACCTGCAGCACGCCAGGCGGCAGGCCCGCATCCTCGAACAGCTGCGCCATCAGCAGGCCACCGGTGATGGCCGACTGCACATCCGGCTTGAGCACCACCGCGTTGCCCAGAGCCAGGGCCGGCGCCACCGAGCGCATGCCCAGCAGCAGCGGGAAGTTCCACGGGGCGATCACGGCCACCGTGCCCACGGGCACGCGGCGCCAGGTGTTGGTGCGCCCCGGCATGCTGGAGGGGAACTGCAGGCCATCGGCCTGCATGGGCAGGGCCGCAGCCATCCACAGCTGCTCCACGGTCGCCTGGTGCTCCCACTGCGCCTTGGGCTCGATGGAGCCGCACTCGCGCACGTTCCAGTGGTTGAACTCGGCCGCGCGTGCCTCCAGCAGCGCAGCGGCGCGGCGGATGACGGCGGCGCGCTGGTCGAAGGGAGTGGCTGCCCAGGCTGCGCCTGCGCTCCTGGCACGCTGCAGCGCGGCATCGACATCCTCGCGGTCTGCCAGGCCTGCGGTGGCCAGCAGGGCGCCAGTAGCGGCCTCGCGCACCTCCAGCGTGCCGCCGTGGGCGGCCTGCCAGCCGTTGCCGTAGATCTTGCCGGCCCAGGCCGATGAGGTAGGTATGGGGGTGGGGGTAGTGCTTGCGTCCATGCTGCGGGTTCCTTGTCGGTTGAAAAGAGGGAAGGAGAAGAAGGAGCTGCACCGGTTCAGGTGCGAAGGATCTGGGCCATGCGCTCGCCAATGACCACGCAGGGCATCATGGTGTTGCCGGTGGTGACGGCAGGCATGATGGAGCCGTCCGCCACGCGCAGGCGGTCGATGCCGCGCACGCGCAGCTGTGCATCCACCACGGCCAGGGGGTCGCGGCCCATGCGGCAGGTGCCTACCTCATGGAAGTAGGTGCCCGCCGCATTGCGGATGAAGTTCTCCATGTCCGCGCCCTTGAGCGGGCCGGGCATGACCTCGCGCTTCACGAACTCGCGCATCTCGCGCGAGTTGCCGATCTCGCGGCACAGGGCCACCCCCCGTACCAGCGCCTTGAGGTCGTCGGGGTGGGACAGGAAGTTGGCGTCGATGACCACACCATCGGACGGCTTGTTGGAGCGTACCGTGAGCCGCCCGCGGCTCTTCGGCCGCACCAGGCCGGGCGCGATGGACCAGGCGTTCTCGGCCATGGGGAACTGCTTGCCCGTGATCTCATTGGCGTAGGGGATCTCGATCTGGAAGGGCTGCAGGTCCGGCGTGGGCAGGCTCGCGTCGCTCTTCCAGAAGAAGGTGCACTCGGCCGCGTTGTTGCGCGGCGGTATGGCCTTGGGGTACTCCCACAGGCAACCGGCCAGCAGCAGGTGGTCGTGGTAGTTGCGGCCCACGCCCGGCAGGTGGTGCGCCACGGGGATGTCCTTGGCCCGGAGTTCGGCCTCGTCGCCGATGCCCGAGTGCATGAGGATGCGCGGGGTGTTCACCGCACCGGTGGACAGGATCACCTCGCGGCGCGCGCGGATGCGGCGCAGGCCGCCCTGGTGCAGCACCTCGATCCCCTCGGCGCTGCGGCCCTTGAGCAGTACGCGCTGCACCTCGGCACCCGTCAGCACCGTGAGGTTGGGGCGGTCCATGGCCGGGTACAGGTAGGTGCGCGCCACGCCGTGGCGGCGGCCGTCCTTGATGGTGGTGTTGGCGATGGCGCAGCCGCCCGGGCCTTCCATCATGCGGCCGTTGTGGTCGGCAAATGAAGGGATGCCCACGCCGCGCGCGGCGTCGACCATGGCCGGTGCAATCGGGTTCGGGTCCTTGGCGGGCTGCACCCAGAAGATGCCACCCTGGCCGCGCCACTGTGGGTCGGGTGCGCCCTGCCAGTCCTCGATGGACTTGTAGAGTGCCAGCACGCTGCGGTAGGACCAGGCTTCGTCACCCGCCTCGCTGGCCCAGTGATCGAAGTCGTTTTGGTGGCCGCGCACATAGGCCATGGCGTTGATGGCGCTGCCGCCACCGAGCGCCTTGCCCATCGGCTGCGCCACTACGCGGTTGTTGAGGTGGGCGTTGGGCGTGGTCGCAAACGACCAGTCCAGCGGCGAGCCCAGGTTGGTGAACCACACGCCGGGGTCGTTCACCGAATCCACGTCGTCGGTGCCGCCCGCTTCGATCAGCAGTACCCGCACCGTGGAGTCCTGTGTCAGGCGGTGCGCCACCACGCAGCCCGAGCTGCCGGCACCGCAGATGATGTAGTCGTATTCGTCGGTGAGCGCACGGTTCAGGGCGCGCTGGTTGTCGCGCACAGCCACGGCCTTGTCGGCCATGGTGCAGGCGGCGGTCATGGAGACGCCGGCCGTGAGCGCCCAGCGGACAAAGCGGCGCCGGTCGATGCGCCCGCGTGCCAGCGCCATTTCGGCGGCGTCGATGGCATCGCCACGGGCAAGGGCATCGGGTGGTTGGGATGGGTGGTACATGCGTGTCTCCTGTTCCTGGTATGCGGGCGCTGAAGGTGCCCGGTACACGCTGTCTTGCGTGCCAGGAAGTCTAGGAAGACGCGGGCATGGCTGCGAGCTCAGGACAAACCCGCAGGCAAAGTGTTCCGATCCGGAACAGCTTGCTCAGGTCGGAGTGCCGCTGGAAGGGGCAGGCACGCCTTGGTTGCGCTGCAGGTGCCGGTAGATGACCCCGCGCGACACGCCCAGCGCCCGGGCCGCGCGCGCCACCTTGCCGCCCGCAGACTCCAGCGCACGCGCGATGCTCTCGGCCTGGGCCTGTTCGAGCGTCAGCGGTGTGGCGGGCTGCGCAGTGCTATCCTGTTCCGGCAGGGCCGCAGGGGGCAATACCTGCGCAGGCGGTGCGAACGGTGCGGGCGTGAGCGCGGCAGCGCCATCGGGTGCCTGCAGCCGCGCGCTGCACCACACGGCAAGCCCGTTGGGCAGGCGCAGTGCGTGGGGCCCCGGATGGCGCGCCAGGGCAACCAGGGCATGCAACGGGCAGCCCAACACGTCCAGTGCGGGCAGGCCGCGTTCCGCGCCCGTCAGGCGTGCGCCCGTGCCATTGGTCCAGCGCACCGTGCCCTGGCCATCGATACCGGCCAGCGCTTCGAGCGGTGTGCCCAGAAGGCCTGCATCGGCATGGAAGGCCAGCACCAGCATGTCGTCGGACTGCAGCTGCAGCAGCCTGTTCTCGATGTCCCGCGCATAGGATGCAATGAGGGTGTAGGCGTCAAACCCGAAGCCCCGGCCCTCCACCGACAGGTCCAGCACGCCGGCCAGCCGGCCCTCCACGTCGTGGATGGGTGCAGCCGCGCACTGGACGCCCAGGATGGCTTCGTTGAAATGTTCGTTGGCCAGCACGGAGCAGCCCTTGCCCGTGGCGCTCACGATGCCCGGCGCCGTGGTGCCCAGCGTGCTCTCCGACAGGTCCATGCCCAGGCGTGCGAGGGCCGGCAGGGCCGACTCTGCAGCGCAGGGCGAGCGCTGGCCGATGCAGATGATCATCCCTTGCGCATTGGTCAGCAGGATCTGGCTGGCCGTGCCGGCCAGCGCCGTCTCCAGCCGCGACAGGCCGGGCGATGCGGCAGCACGCAGCAGCCGGCTGTGCCGCAGTGCGGCATCCAGGCGCAGTGAACTCACAGGTTCTGCGGTGATGCGGTCGCCCGTGCGCTTGCCTGCGGCATTGCAGCGCGACCAGGACTGCAGCACGGCATCGTTCACCAGGCCCGTGGGCTGATCGCCCTCTTCAAAGAAGCGCTCGCGCGCCAGCGCAGCACGCTGCTCCGGGGTGGAGAAGAACAGCTGTGCGGGTGGGCCTGTGCGCGGGTTGGGCATGGCCGGGGCTGTGTGTTCAGCAGTGCTGTGCTGCCTGCGCGATGAAGGTCGTGGCCGCCGCGATGACCGCATCGGGCTGGGCGCGGTGGGGCGAGTGCCCGCAGCCGGGCAATTCGAGCAGCTGCGTGCCCGGAACCTGGCGCGCGATGCCGCGGATCTGCTCCAGCGTTCCGTACTCGTCGTCCAAGCCCTGGATGGCCAGGACCGGGGAGCGGATGGTGGCGATCTCCGCTTCGATGTTCCACTGCCGGAACGGCGGGTGCAGCCAGATGCGGTTCCAGCCCCAGAAGGCCGAGTCCGCATCGCCGTGGTAGCGGCCCAGCTTCGCGGGCAGGTCGGTGGTGAGGTAGGCCTCGCGCGCCAGCTCGATGTTGGCGATGGTCACGTCCTCGACGAAGATGTGCGGCGCCATCAGCACCAGGCCGCGCACGGCGTTCGGAAACCGCGCGGCATACAGCAGTGCGATCGATCCGCCGTCGCTGTGGCCCAGCAGCCAGGGCGCTTCAGCGATGCCCAGCGCGTCGAAGAAGGCCGGCAGCACCTCGTGCGCCTGCTGGTGCATGAAGTCCATGTCCCAGGTTTCATCCGCGCTGCGCGGGGTGGAGCGGCCGTAGGCCGGGCGCGAGAACACCAGGCCGCGCACGCCGGCGGCGTTGCACAGGCGCTCGGGGAAGTCCTTCCACATCGCCACCGATCCCAGGCCCTCGTGCAGGAACACGATCAGCGGTGCGCCGCTGCGCTCGGGGGCGATCCACTGGTGCTCGATCTGTACCGTGCTGCCACGCCAGCCGATGCTGGCGAATGCGGTGGCCTGTGTCATGTGCGGGCCTCCTTCTCGCGCAGGCGAAAGCGCTGGATCTTGCCCGTGGCGGTCTTGGGCAGCTCGTCGATGAACTCGATGAAGCGCGGGTACTTGTAAGCCGCCAGCCGTTCCTTCACGAAGGCCTGCAGGGCCTGTGCGTCGGTATGCTGGCCCGGCTTGAGCACCACGTAGGCCTTGGTCTTGGTCAGGCCTTCGCCGTCCTGCACGCCGATCACGGCGGATTCGAGCACGGCGGGGTGCTGCATCAGCGTGGCCTCGACCTCGAAGGGCGAGACATAGATGCCGCTGACCTTGAGCATGTCGTCGCTGCGCCCCGCATAGGTGAAGTAGCCGTCGGCGTCGCGCGTGTACTTGTCGCCACTCTTGGTCCAGCCGCCCTGGAAGGTCTCGCGCGACTTCTCGCGGTTGGCCCAGTACATCAGCGCCGCGCTCGGGCCGCGGATGTACAGGTCGCCCACCTCGCCATCGGGCACGGGGCGGCCGTCCTCGCCACGCAGCTCCACCTCGTAGCCGTCCACCGGCTTGCCGGTGGTGCCGTAGCGCACGTCGCCGGGTCGGTTGGAGATGAAGATGTGCAGCATCTCGGTGGAGCCGATGCCGTCGATGATCTCGCAGCCGAAGTGCGCCTTGAAGCGCTGGGCGATCTCACCGGGCAGGGCCTCGCCGGCCGACGAGCACATGCGCAGTGCCACCGCCTCGCGCGCGGGCAGCGCGGGCGAGGCCAGCATGCCCGCAAAGCCCGTGGGCGCGCCGAAGAACACGGTGGGCCGGTGCTGCGTCCAGCGGCGGAAGGTGGCGTCGGGCGTGGGCCGCTCGGCCATCAGCACCACGGTGGCACCCACCGAGAGCGGGAAGGTCAGCGCATTGCCCAGGCCGTAGGCGAAGTACATCTTGGCGGCCGAGAAGCAGATGTCGTCCTCCGCCAGGCCGAGCACCGGCTTGCCGTAGAGCTCGGCCGTCCACCACAGGTTGGCATGGGTATGCACCGTGCCCTTGGGCTTGCCGGTGGAGCCCGAGGAATAGAGCCAAAAGCCCGGGTCGTCCGCCGCGATGCTGACCGGCGCGGCGAGCGGCGTGGCCTGCGCCAGCGCGGCCTCGAAGTCCTGCGCACCGTCGGGCAGCGGCCCTGTGGGCTGGGAGACGAGCAGGGTGCGCACCTCGTGCGGCGCGCGGCCCATGGCGTCCTGCAGCACGGCCAGCAGTGCGCCCGAGACAATGGCCGCCTGCGCGCGGCTGTGGTCCAGCATGTAGGCGTAGTCGTCGGCCGTGAGCAGGGTGTTCACCGCCACCGGCACCACGCCCGCGTACAGGCAGCCCAGGAAGGCCACGGGCCAGTCGCTGCTGTCGTGCATGAGCAGCAGCACGCGCTCCTCGCGCCGCACGCCGGCGCTGGCGAGGGCCGACGCCAGGCGCCGCGCGCGGTCTTCCAGCGCGCCGTAGGTCAGTGTGCCCCGGTCGTCGATGTAGGCCGTGCGCTGGGCGCGGTCCTTGTTCAGTGCGAACAGGTGGTGGGCAAAGTTGAATCGCGGGGGCAGGCTCATGGTGTTGTCTCCTTTGGCCGTCTTGTGGTGGGGTGGCGCGGGCTGTCTCGCAAAGCCGCTCAGAGCCCGAGCGCGGCCAGAACCCCCGGGCTGGCCTGCACGGCCGTGCGCTGGTGGTAGAAGTCGAGCGCGCGCAGACCGCCCAGTTCCGCACCGCCGCCCGCGCGGCCCGGGCCGCCGTGCTGCGACATGGGCATCACGTTGCCGTGGCCGCTGTGGGCCTGCGC
Organism: Acidovorax sp.; assembly: GCF_046291265.1. Taxonomy (GTDB): domain Bacteria; phylum Pseudomonadota; class Gammaproteobacteria; order Burkholderiales; family Burkholderiaceae_C; genus Acidovorax. Next base: position 19,355 of record NZ_JBKBTV010000008.1, read on the forward strand.
CACGTCGGGCGTGACCACGTGCACACGGCCATGGCTGGCAGCCACGGCCAGTGCGGTGTGGGCCAGCGCCGTCTCGTCGCTGCCATACAGCGAGGTCACCAGCGAGCCCTGACCCCGGTGCGCCAGCGCGATCGCATGGGCCGCATCGCGGTAGGGCAGCAAGGTGGCCACGGGGCCGAAGACCTCCACGTCATGCACCTGGTGCGCTGCGTCGGCATCGCGCGCGCCCAGCAGCACGGGGCCGATGCAGGCGGCCACGGCGGGGTCGGCATCCACCAGGGGCTGGTCGCGGCCATCGTGCAGCACGCTGGTCTGCGCAGCAAGGGCGCTGAGGCCTTCGCGCACCGCATTCAGCTGGGCGCGGCTCACGAGCGAGCCCATGCGCACGCCCTCGTTGCGCGGGTTGCCCACGATGATGGTGGAGAGCTTGGCGGCGATGGCTTCAGCGGCCGCGTCGTACACCTCGGCCGGCACCAGGATGCGGCGGATGGCCGTGCATTTCTGGCCCGACTTCACCGTCATTTCGCGCACCACCTCGCGCACCAGCAGGTTGAAGGCCTCGCTGCCCGGGGCCTCGCCCGGCAGCAGCATGGCGCTGTTGAGGCTGTCGGCCTCGATGTTGGCGCGCACCGAGCGCTGCGCCACAGCGGGGTGGGAGCGGATCACGCCGGCAGTCTCGGCCGAGCCGGTGAACGACACCACGTCGAAGGGCTGCAGCTGGTCCATCAGCCCCGCCGAGCTGCCGACGATGACCGACAGCGCGCCTGCGGGCAGCACGCCCGCATCCACCACGTCACGCACCATGCGCTGCGTGAGCCAGGCCGTGGCCGTGGCGGGCTTGACGATGACCGGCATGCCCGAGAGCAGGGCCGGTGCCGCCTTTTCCCACAGGCCCCAGGACGGGAAGTTGAAGGCGTTGATGAACAGTGCTACACCCTGCCGAGGCACCGAGAGGTGCTGCGACTGGAAGGCCGGGTCCTTGCCCAGCCGGGCCGCATCGCCATCGCGCAGCGCGCGGGCATCGCCCAGGGCGTCCCCCCATTTGGCGTACTGGCCCAGGGTGAAGATGGCGCCGTCGATGTCCACGCCCGAATCGTTCTTCACCGTGCCCGCATTGGCCGTGGCGATCTCGTAGTACGCGTCGCGGTGGGCGAGCAGCACCTTGACGATGGCGGCCAGCAGCGCGGCCCGCTCGCGGTAGGTCAGCGCGCGAAGCGCCGCGCCGCCTTGCTGGCGCGCGAAGGCGAAGGCCTCGGGCAGGTCAAGCCCGGTGGCGTCCACGCGCACCAGTTCGTTGCCCAGCACAGGGTCGAACAGCGGCGTGCCGTTGCCGGTGCCTGCCTGCCAACGGCCCGCGGCGAAATTGGGGAGAAGTTCGGTCATAAAGATAAATTGAAAAAGAAACGTGGTTTCGGTTGACCAGCGCGCGACGCACAAAACTGGCGCGACCCAAGCCAGTGCCCCCGTGCAAGGGCCGCCCCGCCGCACCGGGGGCGTCCCCCTCCCGACTCGCGCAGCGGATCGAGAGAGGGGGAAGGCGCGAAGCGACTCAGGGGGTGTTTCACTTGCTGAATTGGATTTGGCCTTCCGGCAACAGATAGAGAACCAGGGCACGCCCCTGTGCCACCGTGGGGTGGTGGGCCGTGCCGGGCGGGTAAACACACCAGCCCGCAGGGTGCCCGTCAAAGGTGGCATGCCCTTCGATCGGCATGATCAAATCGATTTCGCCGTTGGGGTGGCTGTGGTGTGGACCCGCGATGTTTTGCATGTCCACGACGTCTACCGAAAACCGGTGCAACGCGTCTTCTGCCTTGAAGACGCGGCCATAGCGGATGCCTGCACCCTCGCGGTCACACAGCCAGCCTTCTTCGACACCTTGAACACAAGCGGCCTTGAGGGTCTGGTACGACACACTCTCTACCCCGTGCACGTCGTTGAGCCAATCGGCAAGGGCGGCGGTCAAAGGCTGCCCTGCAATCTGGCCCGTAAGGTCGGACAACGCTTGGTGAAATGCAGCTTTGGTGGACATCGAATCCTTGAAAGAAGTGGGGCGCAGGTTCAAACCCGCGGCGACCAGTTTGATCTGATCGCTTGTGCCAAACAAAGATGTGCAGTATTTTGCACTTGCACAAACAATAAGGTCCAAACCTGCACATGTCAAGCACTATAGTGCATATCAAGAAATTCCAAGCTATTTGCCAGCCGCATTGAAACCACAACCCTGTGCGTCGTACAGGTGGTGTGTGCCGCAGGCACTCAGCGCGTTAGACAATGAGATTCCGTGAACGAGGATGGGTATGAACGAACAAGAAGAAGCCGGGGCGCTGTTGATGCCGGACACCGCAAGTGACGCGGCCGCCCCCGCAGAAGACGCCAAGAACCCCTTGCTGGTGGCGCTGGGCGACCGCGTGCGCAACCTGCGCGCGCAGCGCGGACTCACACGCAAGGCGGTGGCCACGGCGGCCGATGTGTCGGAGCGACACCTGGCCAATCTCGAGTACGGCACCGGCAATGCCTCCATCCTGGTGCTTCAGCAGGTGGCCACTGCGCTGCACTGCTCGCTGGCCGAACTGTTGGGCGACTTCACCACCCGCTCGCCGGAGTGGCTGCTGATCCGCGAGTTGCTGGAGCACCGCAGCGAGCCCGAACTGCGCCGTGCACGCCTGGCCCTCAACGAACTGCTGAGTGGCGCAGGCAAGGACACCGCCCGCCACCGGCGCATTGCTTTGGTGGGACTGCGCGGCGCGGGCAAGTCCACCCTGGGACCGCTGCTGGCCCGGCACATGGATGTGCCGTTCATTGAGCTGAGCCGCGAGATCGAAACCCTGGCAGGCTGCAGCGTGCGGGAGATCCACGATCTGTATGGCACAACGGCCTACCGCCGCTACGAGCGCCGCGCGCTGGAAGAAGCCGTGCAGATTCACAGCGAAGTCGTCATTGCCACGCCTGGCGGCATCGTGTCCGACCCTGCGACCTTCAACGAGCTGCTGGCGCACTGCACCACCGTGTGGTTGCGTGCGGCGCCAGAAGAACACATGGGCCGCGTGCTGGCCCAGGGCGACATGCGTCCCATGGCCGCCAGCAAAGAGGCCATGGACGACCTCAAGCGCATTCTGGACGGGCGAGCCGCCTTCTATTCCAAGGCCGACATCACCATCGACACATCGGGCCAGACGCCCGACCAAAGCCTGCACGCGCTGCAGTCGAGCGTGCGCAAAGTCATGGCACAAGCCGTCTGATGCGCTAGAGGGAGGCCGCCGCAACGGTTGCCCCTCGCGCCACCCCACGCAGGGACTCCACCCTGCCGCCCCAGTCCAGTCCAGTCCAGTCAGAAAAATCTGCGACATGCATTGACTTGCACACGAATATGCATGATGATGCACATCAACGCACCGATACATGCATTATTATTCCTGTTAGCAGTCCTACGGAGACACCATGACCGAACTCACGCAAGCCCCTGCCCGCGTTGACTACCGCACTGACCCCACGAAGTACCGCCACTGGAATCTGGCAGTGGACGGCACCGTGGCGCGCCTGTCGCTCGACATTGCCGAGGACGGCGGCATTCGCCCGGGCTACAAGCTCAAGCTCAACAGCTACGACCTGGGCGTAGACATCGAACTGGCCGACGCCCTCAACCGCGTTCGTTTTGAACACCCCGAAGTGCGCTCGGTCATCGTCACCAGCGCCAAGGACCGTATCTTTTGCTCGGGCGCCAACATCTTCATGCTGGGGGTGTCCAGCCACGCCTGGAAGGTGAACTTCTGCAAGTTCACCAATGAGACCCGCAACGGCATCGAGGATTCGTCGAAATACTCAGGCCTCAAGTTCGTGGCGGCGGTGAACGGCGCCTGCGCCGGTGGCGGCTACGAGCTGGCGCTCGCGTGTGACGAAATCGTGCTGGTGGACGACCGGTCGTCCTCCGTGTCCTTGCCCGAGGTGCCGCTGCTGGGCGTGTTGCCCGGCACGGGCGGCCTGACCCGCGTCACCGACAAACGCCATGTGCGCCATGACCTGGCCGACATCTTCTGCACCAGCGTGGAAGGTGTGCGCGGCCAGCGCGCGGTGGACTGGCGCCTGGTGGATGCCATTGCCAAACCCGCGCAGTTCGCAGCCACCGTGCAGGCGCGTGCCGACAAGCTGTCTGAAGGCAGCCACCGCCCCGCGGGCGTTAAGGGCGTGACGCTTACCCGTGTGGAGCGCGAAGACAGCGCCGACAGCCTGCGCTACACCCATGTCACCGTCGATATCGACCGCACCCGCCGCACCGCAACCCTGACGGTGAAGGCGCCCACCGGCCCGCAGCCTGCGGACGTGGCAGCCATCGAGGCCGCAGGCGCCCACTGGTGGCCGCTGGCCATGGCGCGCCAGCTGGACGACGCCATCCTGAACCTGCGCACGAATGAACTTGCTATCGGCACCTGGCTGATCAAGACCGAAGGCGACGCGCAAGCGGTGCTGGCCAGCGATGCCACGCTGCTGGCCCACCAAGACCATTGGCTGGTGCGCGAAACCATTGGCGCGCTGCGCCGCACGTTTGCACGCCTGGATGTGTCCTCGCGCAGCCTTTTCGCCCTGGTGGAGCCCGGCTCGGCCTTTGTGGGTTCGCTGGCTGAGCTGGCCTTTGCGGCCGACCGCACCTACATGCTGGCGCTGCCGGACGACGCCGACCGCGCACCCCGGCTCATCCTGAACGAGTTCAATTTCGGACTGCTGCCGCTGGTCAACGACCAAAGCCGCCTGCAACGCCGCTTTTATGAAGAACCCGCGCCGATGGAAACCGCGCGTTCGGCCGCAGGAAAACCGCTGGACGCGGACGCTGCCCTGGCACTGGGCCTGGTCACCGCTGCGCCCGATGACATTGACTGGGACGACGAGATTCGCATCGCCATCGAGGAGCGCGCCGCCATGTCGCCCGATGCCTTGACGGGCCTGGAAGCAAACCTGCGTTTTGCCAGCAAGGAAAACATGAACACCCGCATCTTTGGCCGCCTGACCGCCTGGCAAAACTGGATCTTCAACCGCCCCAACGCCGTGGGTGCGCAGGGCGCATTGAAGGTTTACGGCACCGGTCAAAAAGCGGGCTTCGACCTGAACCGCGTCTAAGAACACCATCCCTCAAGGAGCACGTCATGAGCAGCATCAACTACAGCGAGAAGATCCCCAACAACGTCAACCTGGGCGAAGACCGCACGCTGCAGCGTGCGCTCGAAGGCTGGCAGCCCAACTTCATCAACTGGTGGGACGACGTGGGCCCCGAAGGCTCGACCAACCACGACGTGTACCTGCGCACAGCCGTCAGCGTGGACCCGCAGGGCTGGGCCCAGTTCGGCCACGTGAAGATGCGCGACTACCGCTGGGGCATTTTTCTGAACCCGGGCGATGCCAACCGCGAGATCCATTTCGGCGACCACAAGGGCGAGAAAGCCTGGCAGGACGTGCCCGGCGAGCACCGCGCCAACCTGCGCCGCATCATCGTGACGCAGGGCGACACCGAGCCCGCGTCGGTCGAGCAGCAGCGCCACCTGGGCCTCACGGCGCCCAGCATGTACGACCTGCGCAACCTGTTCCAGATCAATGTGGAAGAAGGCCGCCACCTGTGGGCCATGGTGTACCTGCTGCACAAGCACTTTGGCCGCGACGGCCGCGAAGAAGCCGAGGCGCTGCTGCAGCGCACGTCGGGCGACGTGGACAACCCGCGCATCCTGGGCGCCTTCAACGAGAAGACGCCCGACTGGCTGGCGTTCTTCATGTTCACCTACTTCACCGACCGCGACGGCAAGTTCCAGCTGTCGGCGCTGGCCGAAAGCGCGTTCGACCCGCTGGCCCGCACCACCAAGTTCATGCTGACCGAAGAAGCCCACCACATGTTTGTGGGCGAAAGCGGCGTGTCGCGCGTGCTGTCGCGCACCGCGCAGGTGATGAACGACCTCAAGACCGACGACCCCGCCAAGGTGCGCGCGGCCGGTGCCATCGACCTGGGCACCATCCAGCGCTACCTCAACTTCCACTACAGCGTCACCATCGACCTGTTTGGCGCAGATCAGTCGAGCAACGCGGCCATCTTCTACAGCTCGGGCCTCAAGGGTCGGTATGAAGAAGGCAAGCGCACGGACGACCACGTGCTCAAGGGCCAGACGTACAAGGTGCTGGAAGTGGTCAACGGGCAACTGCTGGAGAAAGATGTGCCCATGCTCAACGCCCTGAATGAAGTGCTGCGCGACGACTTCATCAAGGACTCGATGGCCGGCGTGGGCCGCTGGAACAAGGTGCTGGAAAAAGCCGGTGTCCCGACCCGCCTCACGGTGCCCCACAAGGCGTTCAACCGCCAGATCGGTGCGCTGGCAGGCATCAAGATGTCGCCAGACGGCCGTGTGGTGAGCGAGACGGAATGGGTCGCGCGCAAGGCCGAATGGCTGCCCACGCCGGAAGACTTTGCGTTTGTCGCCTCGCTGATGGGCCGCGTGGTGGAGCCCGGCAAGTTTGCGGGCTGGATTGCGCCACCGGTCATGGGCATCAACCGCCAACCGGTCGACTTTGAATACGTCCGCTTTAATTGAGCCCCCTGAGCCGCTGCGCGTCTTCCCCCTCAGGGGGACGCCACCAGCGGCCCGGCGAAGCCGGTTCCGCGGTGGCACTGGCATGGTTCGCGCCAGTTCCGGAGGCCGCTCCCGGCGGGGTCGGGTGACTTTTTGGAAGAAGAACATGGATACCACCACGCTGATCGACAACGGCATCCTGAAGCAGCACCTGATCGACCCCGAGATCTGCATCCGCTGCAACACCTGCGAGGCCACGTGCCCCGTGGGCGCCATCACGCACGATGACAACAACTATGTGGTGCGGGCCGATGTGTGCAATGGCTGCATGGCCTGCATCTCGCCCTGCCCCACGGGCTCCATCGACAACTGGCGCACCCTGCCGCTGGCACGCGCGTATTCGATTGAAGAGCAGCTGACGTGGGAGGAACTACCGCCCGAACTGACGCCAGACCAACTCGCCGCCGAGGGCGTTGCGCCCTCCACCGCTGATGAGGCGGCGGCGTTGGCACCGGCCACGCTCGCAGAGCCGGGCACCCAGACCTTCAGTTCGGCCCAGTACGGCGCCACCGTACCGCCCTGGTCGGCTGCGCACCCGTACACCAACCTGTTCCCGCCCAGGAGCCCCACCACCGCCACCGTGGTCGGCAACTTCAACTGCACCGAGGCGGGCTTTGAAAGCGAGACGCACCACGTGGTGCTGGACTTTGGCAGCATGCCGTTTCCGGTGCTGGAGGGCCAGTCCATCGGCATCGTCCCGCCTGGCACCGACGCGCTGGGCAAGGCGCACCACGCACGCCAATACTCGGTGGCCAGCCCGCGCAATGGAGAGCGGCCCGGCTACAACAACCTGGCGCTGACGGTGAAACGCGTGACCACCGACCACGACTGCAACGCCGTGCGCGGCATCGCGTCCAACCATGTGTGCGACCTGAAAGTGGGCGACCAGGTGCAGGTGGTGGGGCCGTTTGGCAGCTCGTTCCTCATGCCCAACCACCCGCGCTCGCACATCGTGATGATCTGCACCGGCACCGGCAGCGCCCCCATGCGCGCGATGACCGAATGGCGGCGGCGCCTGCGCAGCAGCGGCAAGTTCGAGGGCGGCAAGCTCATGCTGTTCTTCGGCGCACGCACGCAGCAAGAGCTGCCGTACTTTGGCCCGTTGCAAAACCTGCCCAAGGATTTCATCGACATCAACCTGGCGTTCTCGCGCACCGCCGGGCAGCCCAAGCGCTATGTGCAGGACCTGATGCGCGAGCGCGCCGCCGACCTGGCCGCGCTGCTGCGCGATGGCAACAGCCACTTCTATGTGTGTGGCCTCAAAAGCATGGAAGAAGGCGTGGTGATGGCGCTGCGCGACATTGCCCGTGACGCAGGCGCAGACTGGGACACCCTGGGCGCCAGCTTGAAGCGCGAAGGACGCCTGCACCTGGAGACCTATTGAGCTGCGGAGCTGTTGCCTGGCGCTCTCGGAGACTCAAGGATCCAGGCAAATTCATAGCCAAACTGCCTGATTAGGTACCCGCCTCAGATGGCTCTCACTCCCTCTCCCCTGGTGGGAGAGGGCCGGGGAGAGGGGGCGAAGCGGGCGCGGCGCGGGTGCAGGCCCCCTCTCCCCAACCCTCTCCCGCGAGGGGAGAGGGGGTTAATCCCCGCGCCGCTCCTAACGCGTCGGCGGATGCCCCCATCTGAGACATGTAAAAAATCAAGCCAAATCGGCCTCTAGCGCTTATCTATCAAGCGCTAGTAGCTATATTTTTGGTAGTAACAGCCCTATAAAACGCCCGGTGGATGGATCAAACCAGGGCGCTCACCCGCCATTGCACCCGCAGCGCGCAGGTCTCGCCCTGCGCCAGCACCCGCAGGCCGGGTTGGCCCGGCAGATGGAACGCATCAATGGGCTGGGTGATGGGCTCAAAACAGAACGCGGGGCCCTGCGGCGGGCGGTAGACCAGGCAGTAGTGCTGGTCGGCGCCCCCGTCTTTGTCAAAGTCCGGCATGTGCGCGGTCAGCGTCAGGCCGCGTTCGGGCCAGTCGATCTGTGCGGTGCCGCCCCAGCCGGTGTAGCCGTTGTCGATCAAATCGCCATGGGCAGACGCGCCCTGGTTCAGATCCCACCCGGGCGGAAACTGCGTGGTGTGTTCGGTGGGCAACGGGTCGACGCCACACAGCCACACGGCCTGCACCGGCGCGGTGATGCGCGTGGCGGGCGTGCGGGGAAACCACGGGTGCACGCCGATGCCGTAGGGCAAGGGCTGCGCGCCAAGGTGGCGCACCACCACGTCCTGGTCCAGTCCGCCGTCGACCAAGCGAAAGGTCTGCACCGATTCGTAGTCGTAAGGGTTGCCATCAAAACACGTGGATCGCAGCGTCATCACCAGCGTGTCGGGCGCGGGTTGCGACAAGCTCCACGGCTGCAGCCAGCCATCGCCATGGATGGGATACGGCTCGCCCACACGGTTGGGCTGCATGGGGTGAAACTGCCCGCCGTGCGTAAAACCGCCCCCGCTGATCCGGTTGGACCACGGCACCATGGCGAACGACGCCATCTGGTACAGGTCGGGCGTCGCGCCATCCCACGGGCGCCACAGGTCCAGCCGCCCGTCCGGGCCCTCTGGGTGGTCCAGCTGCCAGGCAGCGACACTGCCGCCCAGCGACGGGACCAGCCCCAGATGCTGGCCTGCGTGGTGCAACCAAAAGATGGGGTGGGCTGGCTGTGTCATGGATGAACGTGCTTTCAGAAATTCAAAAGGAGGAGGCATGGAGCGGCATCAGCCACCAAACCGGTGCGCGGCAAGCCCCGGCCCATCGACCGGCACCGCAAACACCCCGCCTGCAAGCGGCTCGACCACCAACTGCTCGGCACTCAGGCCCACCCGCGCGGTGGAGATGAACAAGGTGCGCAGATCCGCGCCGCCAAATGCGCAGTTGGTGACCTGGCTGGCGGGCACCGGCACACGGGCCAGCTCTGCCGCCGTGATGGGGTCGTGGCAGGTGACGCAGGCGCCGCCCCAGTGCGCGATCCAGATGCGGCCCATCGCATCGGTGGTCATGCCGTCGGGCACCCCATCGCCCAGTGCGAACTGGTTCCACAGCACCTTGTTGGACACCGTGCCCGCAGCGCAATCGCCGTCGTAGCGGTAGGTGCGGCCTTGGACGGTGTCGTTGAAATACATCGCGCCATCCAGCGCCCAGATGGGGCCGTTGGTCACGGCAAACCCGGTGTCGTGCTGCGTGCAGCGCCCATCCGGGTCAAAGCGATACAACGCGCCGGTGGGCGCCTCGCACGCAAAGTCCATGGTGCCCGCCCAGAACCGCCCCTGCGCATCGCATTTGCCGTCGTTGAAACGGTTGCCGGGCATGTCGGGCTCGGGCTGGTGCAGGTAGCGGGGTTCGGTGTCCACAGCGGGGTCGAACAGCGCAAAGCCGCGCCGCAGCGTGACGATGAGGCCCGGCGCCTGGGCACGCTCGGCCAGCGCAGAAATCTCTTCGGCAAACAGCCAGTGCCTTTGCGCGCCACTGGCGGGGTCCCACCGGTGCAGCTGGCACGACAGGATGTCCACCCAATACAGCGCCTGTTCGCGCACCGACCACAGCAAGCCCTCGCCCAACTGCGCGCCCGCAGGCCACACACAGCGCACATCGCCCAATACCAGCGGCGCAGCCAGCAGCTGGCCGGATGGCCGAGCCATCCCAGTTTCTGAGGGGTTCACACCAGTCTCCGTGTTCGTTGTTTCTGCACCTGTCTGACGCAGGGCTCTTGACGGCGGCCATCTTATCAACGCACAGTGATGCTTGTAATAGATATTTTTTCAATCAATCGATATTCATATTGATATGTCAATGATTTCAAATCCTTCTTCCATCCCGTCCGCTGCGGCACCTGACGCCGCCCGTTTCTCGCGTTTCCCCAGCCTTCAGGGCCGGGCGGTGTTTGTGACCGGCGGCGGCAGCGGTATTGGCGCCGCCATCGTGGCGGCGTTTGCCGAACAGGGCGCGCGCGTGGCGTTTGTGGACGTGGCCCGCGAGGCCAGCGAAGCCCTGGTGCAGCAGATGGCCGACGCGGGCCATGCCCGCCCGTGGTGGCGCGTGTGTGATGTGCGCGACGTGGCGGCACTGCAGGCCGCCATCGCAGATGCCGCGTCGGAACTGGGTGACTTCTCAGCCCTGGTCAACAACGTGGCCAGCGACGACCGCCACACACTCGAATCGGTCACGCCCGCCTATTACGACGAGCGCATGGCCATCAACGAGCGGCCCGCGTTTTTTGCGATCCAGGCAGCGGTGCCGGGCATGAAGCGGCTGGGTGCGGGGTCGGTCATCAATCTCGGGTCCACCGGCTGGCAGGGCAAGGGCGCTGGCTACCCTTGTTATGCGATTGCCAAGTCGTCGGTGAATGGCCTGACCCGCGGGCTGGCCAAGACCTTGGGGCAGGACCGCATCCGCATCAATACGGTGTCGCCGGGGTGGGTGATGACGGAGCGGCAGATCAAGCTGTGGCTGGACGCGGAGGGCGAAAAAGAGCTGGCGCGCAATCAGTGTTTGCCGGACAAGCTGCAGCCACATGACATTGCGCGGATGGTGCTGTTTTTGGCGTCGGATGATGCGGCGATGTGTACGGCGCAGGAATTCAAGGTGGATGCGGGGTGGGTTTGATTTTTGAGTGAAATTGGGCTCTATCGCTTATCCATAAAGCGCTGGTAGCTATTGTTTTTGTAGCAACAGCGTTTTCTTCAGGCCGTTCGGGCTGAGCTTGTCGAAGCCTTGGCGTGCTGATTTGAAAAGCATGCTTTTGTTGAGGGCGGAGGCCGGGAGTCGCCCGGCATGCGAGTAACTTCTCTTTTGCTTCGCCAAAAGAAAGTCACCAAAGAAAAGGCGACCCCGCTGTCTGCGTCCCTTCGCTTCGCTGCGGGCAACCTGCGGTGCTCGCGGGCGGGGTGCGCCGCAGAACTCGCTGCGCGCTGGCGCGCTCCGCTCAAACAACTGCGGCGAGCTAGACCACGATGCATGTGTGTCCTTCGGCACACATGCCACCCCGCCCGCTGCGCTCCTCGGCGCATACAGAGGGGCGGGGGAGAGAACATCCATTCGGGCCATTGCTTCGCTGCGCTTCGCTCGGCCTCGAACGCGCGGGCGCTAGCGCCACGCGCTGCGCAGACTGGGCCGAGCGAAGCAAAGGCCCGTGGGGATGTTCGGATGTTGGGCTGTTCGGCTGTCCACCCCCTGCTGGCTGCGCCTGCGGCGGGGCGGTTGCGGGGTGAGCATGCGCGTCGAAGCGCGCATGCCTCGTGATCTAGCTCGCCGCAGTTGTCTGAACGAAGCTGCACAGCAGCGCAGTGAGTTCTGCGGCGCACCCCGCAACCGCCCCGACGCAGGTCGCCCCGTAGCGAAGCGAAGGGGTCGCAGACTGGGGGTCGCCTTTTCTTTGGTGACTTTCTTTTGGCGACGCGAAAGAAAGTTACTCGCCCGCCGGGGCGACAACCCGGCCTCCGCCCTTAACAAAGGCACACACCACAATCGGCGCCAAGGCTTCGACAAGCTCAGCCCGAACGGATTGGGGTGCGCCCAGCATTCGAGAAGCTCAGCCCGAACTGGTTGCAAAACTATCAAAACAATAGCTACCAGCGCTTAATAGATAAGCGCTAGAGCCCTAAAACACTTAAAACCACGCCATGCAAGAAACCAAATCCACCTGCCCCTACTGCGGCGTAGGCTGCGGCGTGATCATCGAAAGCACCGGCCCCCAAATCACCGGCGTGCGCGGCGACCCCACCCACCCCGCCAACTTCGGCCGCCTGTGCACCAAGGGCTCCACCCTGCACCTCACCGCCACCAGCCCGGTCACGCTGCAAACCCGCCTGCTGCACCCCCTGCACCGCGCGCAGCGCAAAGACAAGACTGCACTGCCCCTGACCTGGGACGCCGCACTGACCCTGGCCACCGACCAGTTCGCACGGGTCATCAGCGAACACGGCCCCGATGCCGTGGGTTTCTACGTCAGCGGCCAGCTGCTCACCGAGGACTACTACGTCTTCAACAAACTCGCCAAGGGCTTGATCGGCACCAACAACATCGACACCAACTCCCGCCTGTGCATGAGCAGCGCGGTGGCGGGCTACAAGCAGACCCTCGGTGCCGACGCGCCCCCCGCCTGCTACGACGACGTGAACCACGCGCAGTGCCTGTTCATCGTGGGCAGCAACGCGGCCTGGGCCCACCCCATTTTGTTTCGCCGCATTGAAGACGCGCGCGCCGCCAACCCCGGCATGAAGGTCATCGTGGCCGACCCGCGCCGTACCGACACCGCCGGCATGGCTGACCTGTTTTTGCCCATCCAGCCCGGCAGCGATGTGATGCTGTTCAACGGCATGCTGCACCTGATGCTGTGGGAGGGCTGGATCGACGCCAACTACATCGCCGCGCACACCACGGGTTTTGACGAACTCAAGGCCCTGGTGCGCGAAGCAACGCCCGAGCGGGTTGCGCAGGTGTGTGGCATTTCGGTGGCCGACCTCACCACTGCAGCCAAATGGTTTGCCACATCCAAGGCCACGCTCAGCCTGTACTGCCAGGGCCTCAACCAGAGCACGAGCGGCACCGCCAAAAACGCTGCGCTCATCAACCTGCACTTGGCGACGGGCCACATTGGCAAGCCCGGCGCAGGCCCCTTCAGCCTGACCGGCCAGCCCAACGCGATGGGTGGGCGCGAGGTAGGTGGCCTGGCCAATTTGCTCAGCGCCCACCGCGATCTGGCCAACCCTGCACACCGCGCCGAAGTGGCTGCGCTGTGGGGCGTGGCCGATGTGCCAAGCCAACCCGGCAAGACAGCCGTGGAGATGTTCCAGGCCGCAGCCGACGGCGAAATCAAGGCGCTGTGGATTGCCTGCACCAACCCCGCGCAAAGCATGCCCGACCAGGCCACCGTGCGCCGCGCCCTGGAGCGCGCGGAGTTTGTCGTCGTGCAGGAAGCCTTTGCCACCGCCGCCACCTGCGCGTACGCCGACCTGTTGCTGCCCGCCACCACCTGGGGCGAAAAAACCGGCACCGTGACCAACAGCGAGCGCCGCATTTCGCGCGTGCGCACTGCCGTGCCCGCCCCCGGCCTGGCGCGCCACGACTGGGCCATTGCGGTGCAGTTTGCGCACCAACTGGAGGCGCGGCTGCGGCCAGGGCTGCCCACCCTCTTTCCCTACACCACCGAGCAGGCAGACCAGGGCGCCGAGACCGTGTGGAAAGAACACCGCGAAAGCACGCGCGGGCGTGATCTGGACATCACCGGCCTGTCGTGGGACCTGCTCGAATCTGAAGGCCCTCAACAATGGCCATTCGTTGCAGATGCAGCCACCGGCAAGGCCCGCCTGTACGAAGACGGCGTCTACCCCACCGCGGATGGCCGCGCCCGTTTTGCCGCGCATGCGTGGCAACCCACGGCCGAGCAACGCGAGTCGCGCTACCCCTTCAGCCTGACCACCGGCCGACTGCGCGACCAGTGGCACGGCATGACCCGCACCGGCACGCTGGGCCGCCTGTTCGGCCATGTGGCCGAGCCCTGCGTGCAGCTGCACCCGCAGGACATGGAGCGGCGCGGCCTGAAGAACGGCGACCTGGTGCACGTGACCAGCAAGCGCGGCTCCATCGTGGTGCCTGTGCAAGCCGATGCCACGCTGGGCCTGTCGCAGGCGTTCATGGCCATGCACTGGGGCAGTGAATTTTTGAGCGGCGTGTCGGCCACCGGCGAGCGGCTGGCGGGCGTAAATGCACTCACCACGTCCGCGTTTTGCCCCACGTCCAAACAGCCGGAGTTGAAACACGCTGCGGTCAAAGTGCTGAAGGCTGAACTGCCCTGGACGCTGCTGGCCATGGCCTGGCTGCCAAACGAAGGCGCCGACGGCGTGCTGGCCACACGCGAGGCGCTGTCGGCACTGATGGCGGAGTTTCCGTTTGCCAGCTGCGTGCCGTTCAGCAACAACACGCCGCTGGATGAGCCGGGCCGCGAACGCACCGGTGTGCTGCTGCGCGCGGCCGCACACGAGGCGCCTGCCGACGCGGTCATCGAACGCATCGAGGGGTTGATGGGCCTGGCCGCCGCCGACACGCTGCGCTACGCCGACAAAAAGCGTGGCCAGCGCCGCGCCGCACGGTTGGTGCGCAGGCTGCCTTCCGAGGGAGGCGCCACCACACTGGAAGGCGTTGTGCTGGCGGGGGACACCAGCGCCGAAGGCTGGCTCAAAACCCTGCTGCAAGAAGAATTGCCCGCACAAACCTACGGCCGCCTGCTGCTGGTGCCCAGCGCCAAGGCCCCGGTGGCGGTGCAATCGCGCGGCAAAACCATCTGCACCTGCTTTAACGTGACCAATGTGGCCATCACCGGCGAGCTGGCACGCTGCCACGGCACCGACGACGACCGCCTGGCCCAGCTGCAAGGCAAGCTGCGCTGCGGCACCAACTGCGGCTCGTGCCTGCCCGAACTCAAACGCATGGTGCGCGCCACGGGTCCGCTCGCCGCTGCCCCGACTGCAGCCCACGTCACCATATAACCAGAAGTTGGCTGGGTTGCGCGAAAATAGCGCCTCGCCCCCAAAAACACCCACAAGGACTTGTGCAACAGGACTCCAGCTAGGCATTTTCGGCGCAGACAGTACGCCTGTACGGCAAGCCGAAATAACGACGCTGGAGCCCTGTTTCACAAGTCCCACCACGAAAAGACCATGGGCATTAGCCAGTACATCAAGGAAATAGGGCGCGGCGCGCGCGGTGCCAAGCCGCTGTCGCGCGAGCAGGCCACCGACCTGTTCGGCCAGGTGCTGGACGGCAGCGTGACCGACCTGGAGATCGGCGCCTTCTGCCTGGCCATGCGCATCAAGGGCGAGACCGCCGAAGAGATGTGCGGGTTTCTGGACGCCACGCACCAGCGCCTGGCGCTGCTGCCCGCCACCGACCGCCCGCTCATCGTGCTGCCCAGCTACAACGGTGCGCGCAAGCTGCCGGTGTTGACGCCACTGCTGGCGCTGCTGCTGGCCCGCGAGGGGCTGCCGGTGCTGCTACACGGCATGCGCACCGAAGCGCGGCGAATTTTGGCATCCGATGTGCTTCTAGCGCTTGATATAACTGCACTGATAGCTCCTGAAAAAATAGCAAATGGAACAGTAGGACACATTCACACGCAGCACCTGCACGCAGGCCTCGCCCGCCTGCTCTCGGTGCGCGACGTGGTGGGTCTGCGCAACCCGGGGCACAGCGTGGTCAAACTGATGAGCCCGTGCGCGGGGCCATCGGTGGTGGTGACGGCCTACACCCACCCGGAATATTTCGAGATGCTGCAGACCACCTTTCGCACCCTGGGCATGAGCGCCCTGCTCTCGCGCGGGCTGGAAGGCGAAGTGGCCACCGATCCGCGCCGCACACCCCGTTACGACGGCTTTGTGCACGGCTTGCACGCGGTGCTCGAATCGCAACAGCCCGGCACCGCCAGCGAAGTGCCCGGCCTGCCCGCCGAGATCGACGTGGCCACCACGGCCCACTACACACGCCACGTGCTCGCAGGCGAGTTGCCCATTCCGCCCGCGATTGAGCGACAGGTGGAACACATCTTGCGACTTGCTGATCAAACAGTTTCGGAGACATCCCCATGAGCCGCCCAACGCCCCCCCACACCCTGCCCCCGTCCAAGCCCCATCTGGGCACCGGTGGCAGTTGCACGCTGGTGGGCGCAGGCCCTGGCGACCCGGAATTGCTCACCATCAAGGCGCTCAAGGCCATTCAGGCCGCCACCGTGCTGCTGGTGGATGACTTGGTGAGCGACGCCATCGTGGCCCACGCATCGCCCACGGCGCGCATCGTGTACGTGGGCAAACGCGGCGGCTGCAAAAGCACGCCGCAAGCCTTCATCGAAAAGCTGATGCTGATGGCCGTGAACGAAGGCGAGACCGTGGTGCGCCTGAAGGGCGGCGACCCCTTCATCTTTGGCCGCGGGGGCGAAGAGGTGGAACACCTGCGCGCTGCGGGCGTGCCCGTCACAGTCATCAACGGCATTACCGCGGGGCTGGCAGGATTGACATCCCTCGGCGCACCGCTCACGCACCGCGAGCACGCACACGGCGTGGTGTTTGTGACCGGCCACGCCAAGCCCGGCGACGCAGGCACCGACTGGCGCCAACTGGCTGCGACCGCACGCGACGCCAAGCTGACGCTGGTGATCTACATGGGCGTGAGCGGCGCAGCCACCATCGAACAAGAACTGCTGACCGGCCTGCCCGCTGACACGCCCGTGGCCATCATCCAGCACGCCAGCCTGCCCCAGCAGCGCCACGCGGTCACCACCCTGGGTGCACTGCACGCCACCATCGCCCGCGAAGGGCTGGCCAGCCCCTCGGTGATCGTGGTGGGGGATGTGGTGCGGGGCGTGGCGCTGGCATCGCACGACGGGATGGCGCAGCCGCTGGCGCGCCGCGCTGGCTGATCGGCCAGCCCTTTCGGCAAAGGCAGTCGCTGCGGCTACTGCCACCACAGCAATCACTGAACCACTGAACAACGGCCTCTGCGGCGCGCGCCAAGCGCGGCGGTAGGCTGGGCGTTCGTGAGTTCATGCGCGCGTGTGCAGCTGGTGCAGCCATGTTGTGGCACCGGTTTGGTTCATGCACCAACACACACCACTGGCCCAGGTATTGCTTAGTTATCTGTATCTGGATGCAACCAGCACAAGGAACACCATGGCAGCCTTTTCACTCTCGCCCCGCAACGGCATGCCCTTTTCTTCAACACCTGCACTGGCGCCCAAGCCCGGCGCTTCAGCAGGGCGCGACAGCGAGATGTCGCTGGTCAACCTGGCGGCACGCCAGCGCATGTTGTCGCAACGCATGGTGCTGCAGACCGTGCTGGCCGCACGCGGCAGCGACCTGCACATGAAGGCCGCGCGCGGCTCGCTGGCGCTGTTCACCGACAGCCAGGCCAAGTTGGTAGATACCGCCCGCCACCTCGACGCAGCCAGCGGCGACATCATCCGCAAGACCTACCACGGCCCCCAGGGCGTCGGACCCATCATCGACGCGTTTGCGCAGCAGGTCGGCACGGCGCTGGACCTGGCGGAGCGCCAAAGCCCACGGGTGGAAGACGCGCTGGCGCGGCTGGTGGAATCCACCGACAGCGCGCTGGAAGCACTCAACACGGCGACCACCGCATTCGATCAGGTCGGCAAGGCCAAATCGGAAACATTGATGAAAGAGCTGGCGGGCATCGTGGCCTCCATCCAGACCGTAGCGCGCGAGGCCAAGGTGGTCAGCTTCAATGCCCAGGTGATGGCGGCGCGGGCCGGGCAGCACGGGCGCGAGTTTGCCGTGGTGGCCAACGTGCTCTCGGGCATCACCAACGAGATCGATGGCCTGTCTCTGCAGGCGGTGTCGCTGGCGGGGCGCAGCCGGACTGCGGCGTAGCGCGCCGCGCAGGTAGTGTTGTCGTCAAGGGGTGGCTGTTTCACGCACTTGCTGAAAGCGCTCCGCCAGCTCCTTGCGCAACGACTTGCGCAGCAGCGCGGCGTCCCAACGGCGGCGCTCGTCGGGGGTGGATGGCGACAGCGGCGGCACCTGCACAGGCTTGCGCGCCTCGTCCACCGCCACCATCGTGAAGAAGCAGCTGTTGACATGCCGCACGACCTGCGAGCGGATGTCTTCGGCCACCACCTTGATGCCCACCTCCATCGACGAAGAGCCGGTGTAGTTGACGCTGGCCAGAAACGTGACCAGTTCGCCCACATGGATCGGTTGCAGAAACATCACCTGGTCCACGCTGAGCGTGACGACGTAACAGGCCGAATAGCGGCTGGCGCACGAGTAGGCCACCTGGTCCAGCAGCTTCAAAATGGCTCCGCCGTGCACATTGCCCGAGAAGTTGGCCATGTCGGGGGACATCAGCACGGTCATGCTGAGTTGGTGGGAAGGGATGTTCATGCCGAGATTTTATGGGCCCAGCGCAGCCGCGCTGGCGATTCTGTGGCCCGCTACACTCGCGCCACACAGGCCCGTAGCAGCGCAGTCAGGCCACCAAGATCAATTGCTTTAAAGCACGCAGGCAGCAGATGCCGGAGGGAAACATGCTCGAAATCGACAAGCTCAATGAGTTCACCGAAAGCCACGGCGCATTGCGGCGCGGGCGGGGGCTGGTGTCTGGCGTGATCGCGCTCACGCTGGCTATCTTGTGTTTTCTGGGCGTACTGGCGTTTCACTTCCCCGAATATCTGACCACACCGCAGCTGCGCAAGAGCTACGACGTGGCCGTGATCCGCAACATCATGCTGGGTGCGATGGCCGTTGCTGGCGGCATCTCGCTGGTCAACATTCTGTTCAACCGGTCGCGATGGTTGTCGACCTTCGCGTTTGCCATGGTGGCGCTGACCGCCATCCTGGGCGGCCACAAGGTGGAGGTGAACCCCAACTTCCCGGATGACACGCTGTACATCGGCCTGGACTGGTTCATCCTCGACCTGCTGGGCAGCTCGCTGATTTTTATCTTCATCGAAAAGCTGTGGGCACTGCGCAAAGACCAGCCCGTCTTTCGCGCCGAATGGCAAACCGACTTTCACCACTTCATCGTGAACCACATGGTCGTGGGTTTTGTGCTGCTGGCCACCAACCTGCTGGTGCACAAGTTTTTTGGCTGGGCCGCCAACGACGGGATTCGTGGCTGGGTGCAGGGCCTGAACTTTTGGGTTGCGCTGTTCCTCATCGTGCTGGTGGCCGACCTGGTGCAGTACTGGACGCACCGCGCGTACCACGAGGTGCCCGTTTTGTGGCGCCTGCACGCCGTGCACCACAGCGTCAAAAGCATGGACTGGATGGCGGGCTCGCGCCAGCACATCCTGGAGCTGATCATCACCCGCACACTGGTGCTGGCGCCCATCTATGTGCTGGGTTTCAGCAAGGAAGTGATCGACGCTTACATCGTCATCGTGGGCTTCCAGGCGGTGTTCAACCACGCCAACGTGAGCGTGCGCCTGGGACCGCTGCGCTACGTGCTGGTCACGCCCAATTTTCACCACTGGCACCACAGCCAGGATAACGAAGCGCTGGACAAGAACTATGCCGCGCACTTCGCTTTTCTGGACTACCTGTTCGGCACCGCCGTCAAAACCACCAAGCTCTGGCCCGAGCACTACGGCGTGCTGGGCGACTATGTGCCCAACGGGTTTGTGAAACAGTTCAAGTTTCCATTTACCTGGAAGGGATAGACGCCGTCAACAAGATGCATCAAAGTTTGGAGAGTTCGCCTTCGAGCGACTTCAACTGCTCGCGCAGCTCTTGGATGCGAGCGTCACACGCGGCTTTGTCCTTGGCCGCATTGGCCGATTGCTCTTGCGCAAACTGGGAGCCGGAGCTCAGGCTGCGCCGCAGCGGCCCCGACTGGGCCACCCCCTCTTGCGGCGTTGCCGCGCATTCACGCTGATTGCGCTCAATCGCCGCGCGGGCCTGGGGAATGCCCTGGCTCTGAAGCTGGTTCTTACGCTGCCATGAGGGGCCAAAGGCTCCTTCTTGCGAAGTAGAAGGGCTTGGCTGTGCAGGGGCCGCGCCCTTCATGGCGGGCCGCACTTCAATCTTCTCGCCCTGGCCAATGCAAGGCGCATCCTGAAACGACACCTTGCCTTTGTCGTCGATGCATTTATTGATGGCCCAGGCAGGGGCCAAAAAGCCAAGCGCGAAGGCGCAGACGGCAAATCGAAACATGTTCATGGAGCAAGTCCTTGTCAGATGAACGACCTGACCAAAAGGCCTGTCGGGCTTGAGATGGGGCCGCCGAAAATTGGGCTAACGATACTGACCGAGCTAGATTGCGGTCAACCACCGTTTGGTTTTTAACGCCTTGATCCGACCAGCTCCCAGCACACTGCGCACAATGTAACGCGGCGGACATGACAACCCCCGTGTTCGACGCGATCCCATCCGCATCGTTAGCGTCAACCGCGTCGGTTTGCTCACTTTATCCCCGTTGTCCGGACCGTGCTCCCATCACGGCACCGCAACGCGGCGCAGCGCCTCAAACGGGTTCACCGGCGTGCCCTTCCACCACTGTTTTTCAGGCCCCAGCCGGAACACCGCGAAGTGCAGGTGCGGCGCATCCGGCGAGGCGTTGCCGGTAGACCCCACGTAGCCCACCAGATCCCCCCGGCGCAGCGCAGCGCCTTCTTTCAGCCCGGGTGCGTAGCGGTCAAGGTGGGCGTAGTAGTAGGCCAGCTGTCCATGGGGGTCGAACTGGTAAACCGTCAGCCCGCCCGGTACGCTGGTGAAAAGCTTTGCCAGGCGCCCGTCGTCCACTGCATACACCGGCGTACCACGCGGCGCGAGGATGTCGATGGCCTCATGGGTGTGGCCAGGGCGTCCCTCGTTGAAGGTGTCGCGCAGGGACGAGGCCGGCACACCGTCGATGGGCATGCGGAGCGGTCTCGCGTCCAGCAGCGTCCGGCCGTCGCAGATGGCGTCTACCGGAGCTGGCTGCACGACAGACTGTGCACCTGCCCACCCCGCGCAGGCGCACAACGCGAAAGCGGCGGCGCAAGCAGACCATCGCATGACGTCAGACCTTCACGTAGACGACGAAACCGGCTTTGGCCACGGTTGACAAACGCTGTGCGTCCCAGTTCGTCATGTGGATGCAGCCATTGGTTTCATCGTGTCCCACGCGCGATGGAGCTGGCGTGCCGTGAATGCCCCAGTGCGGCTTCGACAGACCCATCCACAAACTGCCGACGGGATTGTTCGGGCCCGGAGCCACCTCGACCTTGGTGGCGTTGGCGGGGGCATTCTTCAGGATCTCGGGGTTGTACGTGAAGGTCGGCAAATTGACCTCTTTGGTGATCTTCATGGCGCCGAGCGGCAGCGGGTCCTTCGGACTGCCGATGCTGATCGGAAAGCCCGCCAGCGGCTTGCCGTCTTTATCGAGAACAAACAGCACATGCTCGGATTTATCGATCTCTATCGACCCCGCCGATTTGGCAATGGCATCACCCG
The DNA here is from genome assembly GCF_046291265.1 of Acidovorax sp. Lineage (GTDB taxonomy): Bacteria > Pseudomonadota > Gammaproteobacteria > Burkholderiales > Burkholderiaceae_C > Acidovorax. The sequence continues at coordinate 40,890 of NZ_JBKBTV010000008.1, forward strand.
GAGCATTCGGTGTACCCGAAGCCACCAGCACATTGGGCACGATGATTTCATCGCCTGCACCAAACGCTGCACCCCGATTCAGGCCCTTGAGGTACTTCGGCGACACATGGTGTTTTTCTGCCAGCGCTTCTTCGATGTTTTCGTAGTCCAGCGATTTGAGTTTGGCGCGTTCGTTCATGTCTTTCGGCGTGGTTGTGAACGGGCCCGCAGCTTCTTTGGCCGTCACCGTGTAGCGGACAAACAGCTGATCTTCATCGCCGTTCAGTGCGTTCAATGCAGCCCAGGTCGGCGCATCGACCTTGCCGGTGCTCTTGATCTCGTGCGCCTTTTGAAACGCTGCCACCATACGGCGCATGTTGGCGCCGAAACGGCCATCAATCTCGCCGGGCGAGAACCACGCTCGGTCCAGCAGTATCTGCGCGCGGACCACGGCGGCACTGGCCGCGCCCTGCACCAGAACCGGTGCTTCTTTGGCTGCATTGAGCTTATCGAGCCTGGCGCTGATATCGCCTTCTGGGACCATAGCGCTCTTATTTCCTGCGGCGTCTTTGGTGCCGGCTTGGCGTTGTGTGGCGGCCCATGCAGCGGTGGGCAACACGGCAGCGGCCAACGCGGCGGCAGACAACGACAGGAACAAGCGGCGGGGTGTGGTCATGAAAAATCCTGGGCAAAAGCAATCGACTCAGGCTACACATTTCGGGCGCGGTGCGCTGTCGGTGGACACGCCTTCAAGGGGAGAGCAACCGCCCATGTTCACCAGCGATGCAGTGGGCTTTCATTCCCCTGCCACAAGCATCGGCCGTTCCATTGCATGTCACACATCGGACACCACGCCCGTGAAAACCCGCAGCGGCTGCGACGCACAGCCCTCCTAACATCGGGCCACCTTGCGGCCACCCCGGCCGTCACCAGGAGACGCGGACCGATGGCAACAAAACCCGTTGTGCAGCCCAGCCCGGCCCAGCGCCACACACCCCGCGCTGCGCACACACTTTCGGTTCAGCGCCGCAGCCTGATGGCAGCGATAGGCGCCAGTGCCGCAGCCATGGGCCTGCCGCTCTGGGCGCAGCCATCGGCCGCGACCAAGGGCGACATCCTCATCGGCCGCTCCACCGCGCTGTCGGGTGGCATGGCCCCTTTCCTGCAGCCCATTCACGAAGGCCAGGATGCCGCCATCGATGACGCCAACGCCAAAGGCGGCGTCGGTGGCCGCAAGATCCGGTTGGTGACGCTGGACGATGGGTTCGACCCGCGTCGCACGCTCGAAAACGCCAAGCAGCTGGCCGAAAAGGACGGTGTGGTGGCCTTGTTTGGCGTGTCGGGCACCTCGCAGGTGATCGGGCTGCTGCCCTATCTTTCTCAGGCCAAGTTGCCGCTGATCTCGGTCTACACCGGCAGCCCGGCGGTGCGTGCGCAGCAGCACCCGTACCTGTTCACCACACGCGCCAGCTATGCCGACGAGCTGGTCAAAATTGTGCGCAACCTCGTAGCGGTGCAAACATCGCGCATCGCGGTGGCGTATGAGAACAACGACTTTGGCAAGCTGCTGCTGCCGCTGGTCGAAAAAACCATTGTGGCCGAGGGTGGAACGCTGGCGGGATCGCATGCGCTGGCCCCGACGGGACAGGACGCAGCGGACGCCGCCAAGGCGCTGGCTGCGCTCAAACCGCAAGCCGTGTTGCTGGTGGCGGCTGGGCCGCCCGTGGTGACCTACGTGCGCGCCAACCGGGCGCACCTGGGGGTGCCGGTGTATGCGCTGTCGCTGGCTGCGGGCTCCGCCGTGCTCAAGGCGCTGGGCGAAGACGCGCGCGGATTGGCCGTAGCGCGCACCGGCCCGTCCCCCAGCAGGCCCACCATTGCGCTCACACGAGATTTCCAGGCGTCCATGAAGCGGTACGACAAACCCGTGGACTACGACCGCTACACCGGCTACATGGATGGGCGCGTGCTTGTAGAAGGCCTGCGCGCCGCCGGACCGGGCGTGACCCGCGCCAGCCTGGTGACGGCCATGCAGGGGCTGGGCAACCTGGACCTGGGCGGCTATGCCTACCAGTTCAGTGCACAAAACCACCATGGTTCCAACTTCGTGGACATCGTGGTGGTGGGCCCGGGTGGTGTGTACCGGCAGTGACCGGATGATCCGTTGATCAAGCCCCCGTGAGCGCTGCGGCGACAATGGCGACCCCGCCACCGCCGCCTTTGTTTTTACCGTGCCCCACACACCCCCAGTTTTTGACGCCGTCATCATCGGCGCCGGTGCCGCCGGCCTGTTCTGCGCCGCGCAGGCGGGTCAGCGGGGCCTGAAGGTCTTGCTGATCGACCACGCCGAGAAGGTGGCCGAGAAGATCCGCATCTCGGGCGGCGGGCGCTGCAACTTCACCAACCGCGACCTGGACCCGGCCGCGCCGCACAAGCACTTTGTGGGGCAGAACCCGCAGTTCTGCCGCTCGGCGCTGTCGCGCTATTCGCCTGCCGACTTCATCGCACTCGTGCAAAAGCACGGCATCGCGTTTCACGAAAAACACAAGGGCCAGCTGTTTGCCGACCGCTCGGCCGAGGACATCATTGCCATGCTGCTGGCCGAGTGCGCCGCAGGTGGGGTGACCCATTGGCAACCTTGTGGCGTTAAAAATATAGTGTTTTTGGCCTCTAGCGCTTATCCATCAAGCGGTAACAGCTATCAAATTGATACTTATCGAGGCCCAGTGCATGCGCGCTCTCTGGTGATCGCCACGGGCGGCTTGTCCATCCCCAAGATTGGAGCGACCGACTTTGGCTACCGGCTGGCGCAGCAGTTCAACATCCCGCTGATCGAGCGCCGCCCGGGGCTGGTGCCGATGACGTTTGATGGCGCGGGTTGGGCGCCGTATGCGCAGCTGTCGGGCCTGGCGCTTCCGGTACAGATCAGCACCGGAGCCAAGAAAAACCGCATGGCGTTTGACGAAGACTTGCTGTTCACCCACCGGGGCCTGTCGGGCCCGGCGGTGCTGCAGATCTCCAGCTACTGGCAAGAGGGCACGCCGCTGACCATTAACCTCGCGCCCACGGTAGACCTGCCCGCCGCCTTGGCGCAGGGCAAGGCGCGTTCACGCAAGCTGATTGCCAACGAACTGGCAGCGTTGGTGCCCGGCCGCCTGGCCGATGCCTGGGCCCAGCGCGAGTCCGACTGGCAGCGCCCCATTGCCGAGGCATCCGACAAGGCCCTGGCGCGGCTGGCCGAGCAACTGGCGCGCTGGGAGCTGACGCCCACGGGCACCGAGGGCTACAAGAAGGCCGAGGTCACGCTGGGCGGTGTGGACACGCGCGTGCTGTCGCAGCAGACCATGGAGTGCAAGACACAGCCAGGCCTCTACTTCATTGGCGAAGTGGTCGATGTGACGGGCTGGCTGGGCGGCTACAACTTTCAGTGGGCCTGGGCCAGCGCCTTTGCGTGCGCACAGGCGTTGCAGCCATCGGAGAGCTGACACGTTCCATTCGAAATCGGGATGGGGCACCGCACCCAAACGCCCACCGGCAAAGCAGCTCGTTACCCGTGACACGTTGAGGGCACAGCATGGATGGATTCGAACGCGCAGAGAAGTACCAGGCGGCCGCAACCGCCGTGGGCGCACTGGTCGCCCTCGTCCCTGCAGCCAGCATGGGCGGAAACATCTTCATCGCGATCCTCGCGGCGCTGGGCGTGGGCTCGCTGGCCGGTGGCGCGGTGATGGTGTGGTGGCTGCGCACCGATGAGGGCGACGCCTACCTGCGGGCCGATTCGCGCATCTCGGGTCGCGCCACCTCTCGCACATCACTATGGCTGGGCAACCTGACCCCAGGCGTCACCCTGCTCGGGCTGGCCGTTGCGCTGCACATCCGGCTTGCCTGAGCGGTTTGCATGAGCGGCGTAGGTCGGGTTGGCCCGCAAGGGCGTAACCCGACGCCCACAGGGTGCGCAGCGTGGCGTCGGGTTACGCTGCGCTAACCCGACCTACGGGGTCTTGCCTGATGGTGCCGACGGGCACTGACGGCTGGATCAACCCACCAATGGAGCGGGCTGCGTGTTGGAAGGCTCCATCCAGCGCAGCGATCCATTCTGCAGCGCACGGTGCTGCCGTGCCCATGTTTCCAGTTGGTCCACCGGCAGCGGGCGGCTGAAGTAGTAGCCCTGCAGCTCCTCACAGTCCAGCACGCCCAGCACCTGCGCCGTGGCCAGGTCTTCCACGCCCTCGGCCACGATCTTCAAACCCAGCGTGTGGCCCAGCGCAATGATGGCGCGCGTGATGGCCATGTCGGCGGGGTTGCTCAGCATGTCGTGCACAAACGATTTGTCGACCTTGAGACGGTCGATGTCAAAACGCTTGAGGTAGGCCAGGCTGGAATAGCCAGTGCCGAAGTCGTCGATGGACAGCTGCACGCCCAGCGACTTGAGGGCCGCCAGTTGCTGCTCGGCCGCGTGGGCGTTGTCCATCAGCTGCGACTCGGTGATCTCCAGCTCCAGCCGGTGCGGGGGCATGCCGGTGCGGGCCAGCAGAGCCTCGATGTCGGGCACCAGCAGTGGGTCGGCCATTTGCGCGGCCGACAGGTTGACCGATATCGACACATCGGCCAGCGGGTGCGCAGCCGTGCCGCGGGCGGCGTCGCCCGCCACAGGCTGCCAGCGCACCCACTGCTCGCACGCCTGCTGCAGCACCCAGCTGCCAATCGCGCGGATCATGCCGGTCTCTTCGGCGATGGGGATGAACTCGCTGGGCGGGATGTGGCCCAGCGTGGGGTTGCTCCAGCGCAGCAGGGCCTCTACACCGAGCAGGCGCGTGCCCTTGGCGGCGAGGCGCGGCTGGTAGTGCAAGGTGAACTCGTTGCGCTCCAGCGCGCGGCGCAGTTGCTGCTCCATCGACTGGCGGGCCAGCGCGCGCTGGTCGGTCTCCATCGAATAGAACAGCGCCATGTCGCGCCCGGTGGTCTTGGCCTCGTACATGGCCGCGTCGGCTCGGCGCATCAGCTCGTCAATGTCACTGCCATCATCGGGGTACACCGCAATGCCCACGCTGCAGGACACGTTCAGTTCATGCCCTTCGACCGGGTGGCTTTGGCGGATGAGCGGGATCAGGCGCCGCTCCACCAGCTGCTGCACATCTTCGCGCCCGGCCACGTCTCGCATCACGACCACAAACTCGTCGCCGCCCAAGCGGCTGACGGTGTCGCGACTGCGCACGGCCTGCGTAAGGCGCGCAGCCACCGAGCGCAACAGCCCATCGCCAATGTGGTGGCCCAGCGTGTCGTTGATGGCCTTGAAGCGGTCCAGGTCGATGAACAACACCGCCACCTTTTCGCCCGTCATCGGCGCCTGCGCCAGCGCCAGTTGCAGGCGCTGCACACACAGCGAACGGTTGGGCAGCTCGGTCAACACATCATGGTGCGCCAGGAACTGAATGCGCTCTTCGTTCAGCTTGCGGTCGGTGATGTCGATGGCAATGCCGATGTGGTTGGCCACGGGTCCGCCTTTGCTCTCGCGCACGGCGGACACCATGAGCCAGGCCGGATACGTCTCGCCCGAACGGCGGCGAAACCGCACTTCGCCCTGCCACGATTCCTTTTCGAGCATGGTGCGGTTGATTTGGGCCGACAGCGGCTCGCCGCCCGCCTCTTCCAGCAAAAAGCCCAGGTCTTCGCCAATGACCTCGTAGAAGTCGTAATGCGTGCTGCGGCAGAACGCCTTGTTCACGCTGATGATCTGCTGCTCGGCGTTCATGATGATGATGCCCTCGGACGAGGCCTCGAACACCTTGGCCCACAGCTCCAGCCGCTGCTCCATCACCTTGAGCACGTTGATGGGCGTGAACGCGGTCAGCACCGCATCGCGCCCCTGAAAAATCAGGCGCCGCGCCGACAGCACGGCCCAGGAGGGTTCGGGGCTGCCCTTCCAGCGCACCTCAAACTCGTCCACCGAGCCTTGGTCCGCCAAGCGCTGAAAGAACCGCGCACGCACGCCCGGCTCCAGCCCCGCGGCCCAGGGGTCGGTGGTGCGGTCGTTCAGCCAGTGGGCTGCGGGCGCGTTGGAGTGCAGCACCTCATGCTCGGGGATGGACGTGACCACCATGGGGATGGGAAAAGCCTCCACCAACTCGCGCTGCGCCTCAGAGGCGCGGGCGCTGGCGGCCAGTTCTTGCTGCAGCACACGGTCGCGGTCCAGCTGGGACAGCATCTCGTTGAAGGCGGTGACCAGGCGGCCAATTTCGTCGCGGCTGTTCCAGCGCGCGCGCAGGGTGTGGTCGCCGCTTGTGCGCACCTCGTCAGCCACACGGGCGAGTTGCTGCAAAGGTTTGGCGATCTGCCGGGCCACCAGGGTCACCAGACTCAAGATGCAGCCCAGCAGCACCAGCGCCGTGCCCAGGTGCAGCCACATGCGCGCAAACAGGCTGTCCACCCGCTGGTGCAGCAGGCGCTCCAGGTCCACGATGCCCACCGTCCACGCGTCGCGCAGCGCGCCCAACACCTGCGACTGCTGCGCGCCGATCTGCGCCATCGTCAGGCGCGATTCCCCCGCGGCAATGCCTTGCAGCAGCGACTGAAAACTCTCCAGCGACGCCTTCAGCGCCTCGCGCTGGCGGACCAGCGCCGCACGCATCTCGGGCGACCCGGCGATGAAGGCCTGGTTGTAGTCCGACTCAATGCCCAGCATCACGGCGTCCAAGCGCCCCACCAGCGTGAGCAGCTCGGACGACCACTGCGGCCCACGTCCGCTCGGCGCCGCGTTCAGAAAGATCACGGTGTCGTGCACGGCCTGCAGCAGCTCGGGAAACCGCAGCACCACCAAAGACATCACGTAGTAGCTGTCCAGATCCGGGTCGAGAATCAGGTTGGACTGGTTGCCCACGGTGGTCAACAGCTCGCGCCCCTCGCGCAGCAACTGGCTGCGCTGGCGTGTGAGCGACTGCGCATCGCTCGCTTTGGGTACGCTGACGGGCAATTGCTCCAGCGCGGTGCTGAAACGCTCGCCCACATCGGTCGTGCGCAATTGCTCGTCATGCGCTGCGCGCACACCGGCCAGGCGTGTCAACACCTCGGCCACCTGCGGGGGCTGCTGCGATGCCTCCAGAAACTGGCCCAGCAGTCCGTCGCGCACCACGGCGGCGTAGGTGGTGCCCACGATTTCCTTGCGCGTGAAATCAATCGCCAGGTACTTTTCGTGGATCAGGATGCTGGACACATAAATCACTGCGGTCAGATCCAGCAGATAGATAAGCATGAGCTTGCGGCCCACACTGAGCCGCCCCAGCCAACCCGATACGCGGTGCATAAATAGCATGGTGTCTACGGCAAGGCGGCCCGGGCGGATGACCTGGGACGCCCACCGATGAATGAGAATGAGTGTTACAACGTGAAGCAATTTCCACGCCACTGATGGGTTTCTCTGGGATTTGCGAGCGACGGTGACTGTGCCTGGCAACACGCACGGCCCCTGGACTGGCACTTGCCCGGCGACAACCGCCAAAAACCGGGTTCTGAATGGCCGCCGGTGGCAACCCCACCCGCGCCGCGAGCTTGGGGAGAGCATGAAAAGGCCACACAGCTGGCGCTCATTTCGGCTATAATTTCCGGCTTTGCTGGCAATGCCCCGTCGGCCAAATACTAGTTACAGACGGGGAAACCGCTACGTATGGTCTTGAGGCCCGATCTCCCCAAGCCCCTCTGCGAGCAACATCTTGGAAAACCATTAGCTAATGACTACGATCCGCGTAAAAGAAAACGAACCCTTTGACGTTGCACTGCGCCGCTTCAAGCGCACCATTGAAAAGCTCGGCCTGCTGACCGACCTGCGCGCCCGTGAGTTCTACGAGAAGCCCACCGCCGAGCGCAAGCGCAAAAAGGCAGCCGCCGTGAAGCGCCACTACAAGCGCGTTCGCAGCATGCAACTGCCCAAGAAGATGTACTAATTGATCTTCGGATTCCAAGCCTTTCGCTTGGGTCCCAAAACCCGCGCTAGGGACGCCAAGCGCGGGTTTTTGTTTTTTCGGGTCTGCAAAAAGCCTTTCTGGCGTCGTTGCAGCGCCTTGCCGTAGCGAGACTACTGTCTGCGGCGCTGCGCCTAGCCAGAAAGGCTTTGTGCACACCCTTTGTCTCTGCCTGACCATAAAAAGGAAGCCGCCATGAGCCTCAAGGACCAGATCACCGAAGACATGAAAACCGCCATGCGCGCCAAAGACAGCGAACGGTTGTTGACCATCCGCAACCTGCTGGCCGCCATGAAGCAAAAGGAAGTGGACGAGCGCGTGGTGCTCGACGATGTGGCCGTGGTTGCCATCGTTGACAAACTCATCAAGCAGCGCAAGGACAGCATCGCCGCTTTTGAAGGCGCAGGCCGCCAGGACCTGGCCGACAAGGAAAAGGGCGAAATGACCGTGCTGCAGGGCTATTTGCCCGAGCGCATGTCGGCCGAAGAAACCCTGGCCGCCGTGAAAGCCATCGTGGCCGAGCTGGGCGCCGCAGGCCCAGGCGACATGGGCAAGGTCATGGGCGTGGTCAAGACCCGCTTGGCTGGCAAGGCCGACATGGGCCAGGTGTCTGCCGCGGTGAAGGCTGCGCTGGCGGGTTGAGCTATTTTCACGGGTTCAGTTGATCAAGACGGCTCAACGGAGCAGACATCAAAAAAGATAGCTGGTAGCGGTTGTATCTAAACGGGTTTAGATAAAAAACTATCTGAAGTCCTTTTAAATCAAGCGCTACCAGCTTCTTTTTTTGTAGCAACTGCCGCTTTCAATGCTCAGCTAACCCCTTCCACCTGTCCCCAGCTCCGCCCCGCAGATACATGCAAGCCTTTTTCCGTCTCCTGACTGTTATTGGCGCAACCGCTATTGCGGCCTGTGGCAGCACACCACCCAGCCCCGCACCCACTGCTCCCACCGCCTCCGCGCCGGTCGTAGCGGCACTGCCCTCATCCGCCCCCATCAAAGTCGGTATAGCCCTGGGCGGCGGCGCGGCCAAGGGCTTTGCGCACATTGGCGTCATCAAGATGCTGGAGGCCAATGGCTTTGCGCCTGCGGTGGTGGCGGGCACCAGCGCGGGCAGTGTGGTGGGCGCGATGTACGCCAGCGGCATGAATGCGTTTGAGTTGCAGGAAAAGGCCGTGGCCCTGGACGAGGCCAAGATCCGCGATTTGCAGTTCTCGTCGGGTGGGCTGGTTCTGGGGCAGAAGTTGGAGGACTACGTCAATGAACAAGTGCGCCGCAAGCCGCTGGAGCAATTGCCCAAGCCCTTTGTGGCCGTGGCGACGCGGCTGGAGGATGGCGAGCGCACGGTGTTTGCACGCGGCAATACGGGCCAGGCGGTGCGTGCGTCCAGTAGTGTTCCGGGGGTGTTTCAGCCCGTCACCATTGGCAAATACCACTTTGTGGACGGAGGCATCGTGAGCCCCGTGCCGGTGGATGCAGCGCGACAGCTGGGCGCCGATGTGGTGGTGGCGGTCGATATCTCCAACAAGGCCCGTGGGCAGTCACCGGGCAACCTGCTGGGCGCGCTGAACCAGTCCATTGCCATCATGGGTCAGAAGCTGGGCGAGGCGGAGCTGGCGCGGGCCGATGTGATCATCCGCCCGAAGGTGCTGGACATTGGCGCGACGGATTTCAGCCAGCGCGCTGCGGCCATTCTGGAAGGCGAAAAAGCCGCCCTGGCCGCCATGCCGCAGATCCGCGAGCGTGTGGCTCAGCTTCAGGCAGAGCGCGACAAGGCTACCCGTGCAGCGCAGCAAAAGGCAGCCGAGGCAGAACGCCAGGCCTGCATGGACAAGCGCTCGCGCATGCAGAAGCTGGCGGGGTTTGCCGGGCTGGATGACGCGTGCGCCAGCCAGTGACACCCGGGTTGGAACGCGCCCCGCGTTGACGCGCCGGGGGGTGATCGCTGCAGACATTCCGCCCACGCACCCAACCACAGCCGCGCCGTCATAGTCATCGTCAGCCGCCGCTGGGTGGCACCTTGAAGCTGTCCGTGATGCGCTGCTCGGCCCTGTCCATGGCGGCTCCCACCCTCGCAAACCAGCGTGGAAGACCGCTCTTTGCAGGCGCAATGGTTTGAACGTCCACAGCAGACGACGGGGACAGCAGCGGCGCGCGCACCAGCGGGGCACCATGTTTGCAGGGATGGCTACTTGAGGGAGATGAGTTGCGAAAAAACATGATTGGCATGCTCACGCCCGGCTTAACATCTGTAAAGTTGAATTCTGTGATGTACAAAGTCAGAAAATCTGATGCGTAACCTAAACCTTGACCAGCTGCAAACGCTAATTGCCATCGCAGACCTGGGCACGTTTGCCGCCGCGGCGCAGGCGCTGCACCTAGCGCCGCCCACGGTCAGTCTGCACATCAAAGAGCTGGAATCCCGTCTGGATGCCCACCTGGTAGTGCGGGGCAGACGGCAAGCAGAGCTGACGCCCGCCGGTCAATTGCTGGTGCAAGAGGGCCGCCAACTGCTGCTGGCCGGCGATGACCTGATAGAGCGCGTGCGCCGCCATGCGTCGGGACGGGAAGGCATCGTGCGGGTAGGCGTATCTGCGGGGGTCAGCACCCGACTGCTGCCGCGCGTGCTGGAGGCACTGGCCCAGCGCAGCCCGGGCGTGGAGATTCGGCTGGAGGCGGTTGGCTCGGCCGAGTCCATGCAACGGCTGAAGTCCGGCACGCTGGACGTCGGCATTGTCGCCAGCCCTCAGCCACCGCTGGCCGAGGTGCGCCTGACGCCGTGGCGCACCGATCCGATGGTGGCGCTGCTGCCCGCCGCGTGGGACGCACCAGAGCACGTGACCCCCGACTGGCTGGCCCACCGCCGCTGGGCTTCGTTTGCCCCCGCCACGCAGATGCATGGGCTCATCGCAGGCTGGTTTGGGCAGGCGGGGCACCATCCGCGCCCGTTTTTAACCCTGAGCTACCCCGGCGCACTGAAAAGCCTGGCAGTTGCCAGCCAGTGTGCAGCGCTGCTGCCGCTGGAAGAAGTCGAAGACCAGCAAGGCGCCGAGGGCGTGCAGATATGCCATCTGGAACCGCCACTGATGCGGCCAATGGCGGTGGCGCACCGCCACCAGCCAGCGCCCAACCCCGCCATTGGGTCTGTGCTGGCGGTGTTGGCAGACTTTGCGGACTGACATCGGACTCACCCCGCACTGCGCGCAGGAACCGCCTGGATCGGACAACCGGCCTAAAACGATCGGAGGCCACACTCAACGGTTGGTGTTCAGCAATGCATCCCCAAACACCTCCAGTGCCTGCCCGTGGAGCGCGCGCAGCATCTCGACCGCCGGGATCGCCTCGCCCAGCGCCAGCGCTCCGCTGCGTTGAAACGCCGGGTCCAACAGGCGTTGCGCGGCTTCGATCACCACGGGTGCCGTCACGGCATAGATGTCCTGCCCACGCACGCCCGCAATGCGTGTCTCACCGTTTTGCAGCAGTCGCACCACCAGTTCAAAGCGCTGGGCAGACCGGCCGCTGCCGTCCACTGCCGTGGGCGGTGGTGTGCTGGCGTCTCTGATGTCGGCAAGCGCTGCCCGGTTGAGCAGCGAGCTGATGCGATTGGCGGGCAGGTGGCGCGCCAACGTAATCGTTTCGCTGAACGGCAGTTCCACCATTCCGTAGGTGCCCAAGGGCGATGCAAACGTCCAGTCTGGCACCTCGGGAGAAGGCACCAAAGGCACCAGCCGTCCCCCTTGCACAACAAGACGTTGCGCCTTGTTGCGCTCTCCCGTCAGGCGGGTTCCGACCGTGGGCCACCAGCGGTCGAGCCCCATGGCGACGGTAATCTCGTCAATGGGCCCAAGCGCTGCCAGCGCGGTGGCCAGCAAGTCGGCCAGACCGCCATAGAACCCAGCGGCGGGGATCACCACACGGCCTGCGGCCAATGCCGGGGCGTGCAGTTCGGCAAAGCTGGCGATTGCGCTGGGTTGCTCTGCGGTGACATCGATGTAGTGGCAACCAGCACGCAAGGCCGCCTGGGCCACAGGGGGCGCAGTGTCCAGAAACGGCCCTACGCAGTTGACGACCAGCCCGCAGCCCATGAAGGCTTGCTCCAGTGCGCGGGCGTCATTCAACTCCGCCACGCGACGCACAACGGCAGAAGAAAACAGCGCGTCAAGCCGCTCGGCGTCGCGCCCGACAGCCACCACGTTCATGCCACGCAATAGGGCTTGTTGAACCACAAATCGACCGGTGTGGCCCGTAGCGCCGTAGACCGCAATGGATGGAAGAGAAGAAGACATGACACCCTTTCAATGAATAGATACAGACCTGTCTGTTCTTTAAATATTACAGACAGGTCTGTAGCATGTCAACCATGACCAAACTCCAGCAGCCCGCTTCAATCGGCAACCCAGCATCGAAAGAGCGCCCAAAAACGGCCCGAAACCGCGCAGTTCACAGCAGCACAGAGACCGTCCTCGACGTGCGGGAGCGGATTCTCGACACCGCCTCCACCCTCTTCTACCAACGCGGCGTGCGTGCGGTGGGCGTGGATCTGGTGGTGGCCGAAGCCGCGGTGGCCAAGACCAGTCTGTACCGCTACTTCCCCACCAAAGATGACCTCATCGTGGCTTTTCTGGAGCGCGAAGACGCGGAGTTCTGGGGCTTGTGGGATGAGGTGGCTGCACAACATGCCGACAACCCCGTCGATGAGCTGCAGGCCCACATGCGCTGGATTGGCGCGCGCCTGACCCGCGCCAATTACCGGGGCTGTCCGCAAATCAACGTGGCCGCCGAGTTTGCCGAGCAGGACCACCCGGCCCGCCTGGTGGCGCAACGGCACATGCAGAGCCTGCGTGATCGGCTGCACGGCATTGCCCAGCGGCTGCCGGACACCGCCCGTCCAGAGCACTTGGCCGCACAACTGGCGGTGCTCATCAACGGTGCCTTTGTGAGTGCTGGCCTGCTCGACGCCGAAGAAGCGACGCCGGTGCTGCTGCAGGCAGTGCAGGCCTTGCTGGCGGGCGCGCAAGCGACCAGCCCATAGCCCCCAGCTCCCCGAAAACAAAAAGGCCCTCGTGATGAACGACGGCCTTTTTTTGCTGGCTTCTTTGCCGGGGAATGCCGAGGGCTTGGCGTCAGCTCCCAGCCACCTTCATGCGGTTGACCAGAATGGACCCCACCGTCTTGGCGCCGTAGTTGTAGGCATCAGCGCCCACGGCCTCGATGCCCTTGAGCATGTCCTTGAGGTTGCCTGCAATGGTGATCTCGTGCACTGGGTAAGCGATCTTGCCGTTCTCGACCCAGAAGCCGCTGGCACCCCGCGAATAGTCGCCGGTCACGTAGTTCACGCCTTGGCCCATCAGCTCCACCACAAACAGACCGGTGCCCAGCTTTTGCAGCATGGCATCCAGGTTGTCGCTGCTCTGCGTGAGGCGCGAGGTCATCGTCAGGTTGTGCGAACCACCGGCGTTGCCCGTGGTCTTCATGCCCAGCTTGCGCGCCGAGTAGCTGCCCAGAAAGTACCCCTGCACGCGCCCGCCTTGCACCACCTTGCGCGGAGACACTCGCACGCCTTCGTCGTCAAACGGTGAGCTGCCCTTGCCACGCAGGATGAAGGGGTCTTCCAGGATGTCGATGTGTTTGGGGAAGACCATCTTGCCCAGCGAATCCAGCAAGAAGCTGCTCTTGCGATAGAGCGAGCCACCACTCACCGCCTGCACAAAGCCCCCCAGCAAGCCCGCGGCCAGGGTGGACTCGAACAGCACAGGGCACTGGGTGGTGGGGATCTTTCGGCTGCCAAGGCGGCTCAGCGCGCGCTGCGCGGCGTAGCGGCCCACGGCCTCGGGCGAAGCCAGTTCGTCGGCGTTGCGCATCGAGCTGTACCAAGCATCGCGCTGCATCTCGGCGTTGCGGCCGGGCAGCGACGCGATGGGCGCCACCGAGAAGCTGTGGCGCGAACTTGCATAGCCGCCACGAAAACCGCGCGTGTGGGCGCTGAAAAAATGGCTTTGCTGGGCCGACACGCCCGCGCCTTCGCTGTTGGTAATGCGGCGGTGGGTTTTGAGGGCAGCGGCTTCGCACTCCATGGCGATGCGGGCGGCGGCCTCGCTGTCCAAGGCCCAGGGGTGAAACAGGTCCAGGTCGCGGTGGGTGTCTAGCGGGGCGATGTCGTCAGCGTCCGGCAGGCCCGCCATGGGGTCTTCCGCCGTAAAGCGCGCAATGTCGTAAGCGGCTTGCACCGTTTGTTCGATGGCCTTGTTCGAGAAGTCTGAGGTGCTGGCATTGCCGCGGCGTTTGCCGAGGTACACCGTCACGCCCAGCGACTTGTCCCGGTTGCGTTCCACGTTCTCCAGCTCGCCCTTGCGCACGCTGACCGACAGGCCACAGCCCTCGGACGCTTCGGCGCCTGCATCGGTCGCGCCCAGTTTTTTGGCGTGGGCCAGGGCCCGGTCCACCAGCTCTTCAAAGAACGGGCGGCTGTAGCTGAAGCCGCTGTCAGGGGTGCGGGAGGTGGCAGGTGCAGACGCTGCGGCCGGAGCGCTTGCAGCGCGCGCGGCGCGGTTGGAGGGTTTATTCATAGCGGCAGCTATGATACTTGCCGCTGTGGCGCACACGCCGTCACCCCTCCCTTTGCCCCCACCCCATGTCACGCAAACCCAAAAAAGGCTACTTTGTGCGAGGCCAGTTCGTTGCCGAAGGCAGCGAAATGGACATTCAGCTCAAGGCCGAACTCAAAGGCACGCCCGATGCCAGCCGCACCGATCTCAAACGCGAAAGCGACGAACTGCAGGACCTGGGCAAGGAGCTTTTGAATCTGCGCGCCGACCTGGCCGAATCGTTGGGCCTGCCCGACAAGCTGGTAGATGCGCTGGCCGAGGCCAAACGCATCACCAACTTTGAAGGCAAGCGCCGCCAGATGCAGTACGTGGGCAAAATCATGCGCAAGCTCGACCCCGAGCTGGTGCTGGCCGCCCGCCAGGCCCTCGAAGAGCAGCACAAGGGCTCTGCCACCGAAAAGCTCAATCTGCACCTGGCCGAACAGTGGCGTGATCGACTCATCGCGGATGACGACGCCTTGGCGCCCTGGATGGCCGAGCACCCGGACACCGACACCCAGCAACTGCGCGCGCTGATCCGCCAGGCCCGCAAGGATGCCCAGCCCGAAGGCAAGGTCGCCAACGTGCAAGTCTCGCAGGGCCTGGCCCCGCGCAAGGGCCGCGCGTACCGCGAATTGTTCCAGCTGGTCCGCGAACACCTGGGTGGCACGGGCACGGACAACACTGGTGACGACGCCGATGAGGACAGCAACGATGAGTGAGCCGGTGAGCAGCCATGACGCCGTGAAGATCGGCATCGTCTCCATCAGCGACCGCGCCAGCACCGGCGTCTACGAAGACAAGGGCCTGCCTGCGCTGCAGGACTGGCTCACACGCGCACTGCACAACCCCATCACGTTCGAGTCGCGCCTGATCCCCGATGAGCAGGACGGCATCAGCGCCACATTAATCGAACTGGTTGATGCCGGTTGCAGCCTGGTGCTGACCACCGGCGGCACCGGCCCCGCCCTGCGCGACGTGACGCCCGAGGCCACGCTGGCCGTGGCGCACAAGGAGATGCCGGGCTTTGGCGAGCAGATGCGCCAGATCAGCCTGAAGTTTGTGCCCACCGCGATCCTGTCGCGGCAGGTGGCAGTGATCCGCGATCAGAGCCTGATCATCAATCTGCCAGGCCAGCCCAAGGCGATTGCCGAGACGCTGGAAGGCCTGAAAGACGCCGATGGCAAGCAAATCGTGCCCGGCATCTTTGCCGCCGTGCCTTACTGCGTGGACCTGATTGGCGGGCCGTATCTGGAAACGCGGGACGAGGTTTGCAAGGCGTTCCGGCCCAAGAACGCGGTGCGGACAGCCAAGCCGTAGGGGCATCCACCCTTCCCCCTGCGCGATAAGATCGCGCCAAACAAAGATGAGGGGAGGGTTACATGATCTATATCGTTCAGCTTCTGGCGATAGCCTACGTGGTGTGGGTTCTGTGGCAAAACCGACAACAAAAAAAGCAGCAAGACGCACTGGTAAAGCAATTGCGGGGCAAGCGATTTTGGCGCATTCACCTGGCAAGAATTAGCTACCACTCCAACTTCTGGCGTCATTCGGCCGTCGAGGCCACTGGTGCGCTCATAGACGAAGAGGACAAGATTCGCTTTCTGGGATTTCGGCTCCAGAACAAAAAGAGCATTGATATCACCCTGAACAAAAGCGATCTGACGATTCACTGGCTGGGCCGCCAGAGGGCGAAAGGGCCTTTCTACTGGGCCGAATGCGCCAGCCCGAAAGGGAGCTTGCTCTTTTGCGCTGATAGCAGAAACGTCATGCAGTCCCGAGAAGCGCTGCGCGACATACTGAGCAGCGCCTTCCCCGCGCTGGAGCTCGACGAAGAAACCACCGCTGATTTCGCACTGGAGAAAAGCCCGCGCAGCATCGCCACGATAGCGGCATTCTTCGGCCTGTTTTTCTTCAGCATGATCGACTCCTTCGTCATCAGCCGCTACGAGTTGACCGATGCCCAAATCGTCTCGCTGATCTTCAATCCCCTGGTGATGGCCGCCACGCTGCTCGCCATGGGCGCCTTAGGGTTCCTGGCCTTCCATTGGCTGCGCCGTGGCGGCATCCCATCCAGGGAGTCTTGGGGCCTGGTCGCCCTATTGGTCGCAACCTGTCTGGGTGCAGCCCTGCCCGGCGCCAAACGGGTGGACCAATGGCTAGCGGATGCGCCTTCGCAGGAGTACCGCTACCGCATCGTGGGAGTCGCCCGTCTGGAGCCCGTGGACACTCGTCTAGGACCGCCGGTGATGTGGTTTCCACGCGGCAAGGATTACTGGCAGCAGTTCCCGGTGGGCACCGAATACACCATACCGTTTCTGCACGGCCCACTGGGCCTTTGGCAACTGGACCACGAACTGTTCGACCCGCCGCTGCGGAAGTTCTACGAAGGAAAAGGATAACCAACAACGCACAGGTGCAAGGGTAACGGGCTGGCGGGGAGCGCAGTCCCGGCTACCACACGCTGAATTGGCTACTTCCCCACCAACTCATTGAGCTTGCCCGCCTCAAACTGCTCCTTGAGCGCCGCGTCACACGGCACGCAGTCCCTGTTCTGCGGATTGGCTGATAGCTTCTCAATAGCCTGCCACAGCAGCGCAATCTGGTGCTCTTGCGAGGACGCGTTGTCGATCAGCCCACGCATGGCTTGCGAGAGCGGGTCATCTTCCTGCGTGATGCCATAGGCCGTGAACTTGCGCGCCTGCTGCGGCTCGGTTACGTCGGCGCTTTCGCCTGCTTTGGACGGGATGATGCGCGCCGGGATGCCCACCGCCGTGGCACCGGGGGGCACGGGCTTGATGACCACGGCGTTGCTGCCGATCTTGGCGCCGTCGCCCACTTCAAAGCCGCCCAGCACCTTGGCGCCTGCACTCACCACCACATCCTTGCCCAGCGTGGGATGGCGCTTGGCGCCCTTGTACAGCGAGGTACCGCCCAGCGTGACGCCCTGGTAGATGGTGCAGCCGTCGCCAATCTCGGCCGTCTCGCCCACCACCACACCCATGGCGTGGTCGAAGAACACGCGTTCGCCAATCTTGGCGCCGGGGTGGATCTCGATGCCAGTGAACCAGCGCGCAAAGTGCGAGATAAAGCGGCCAGGCCACTTGAGCCCGTGGTGCCAGCACCAGTGAGCGGGCCGATGCAGCCAGATCGCGTGCAGGCCCGGATAACAGGTGATCACCTCCCACGTGCTGCGCGCGGCAGGATCGCGGTCGAGGATGCACTGGATATCGGAGCGCAGGCGGGCAAACATCGTTGTTATGGTTATTTGTAAATGGGCTGCCAGTCTATCGTTTTGACTGTGCAGTCTCGATCATGGCTTTGGCGACACCTCGCAGGATGTGGATTTCCTCGGGACTGAGCTGCGCGCGGTTGAAAAGTTGGTTAAGGCGGGGCATGAGCTTCTTGGGCGCGGCGGGGTCCAGAAAACCGATGTCGGTGAGCGCCTGCTCCCAGTGGCCCAGCATGCCCGCCACCTGAGCGGCATCCGCCACGGCACGGGCGGCTGTCGCATCCTGCACCGCAAATCCACCCAGGGCCGTGCGCCATTCGTACGCAATCACCTGAATGGCGGCGCCGAGGTTGAGCGAGCCAAAGCCGGGGTTGGTGGGAATGGACAGCGCCACATGGCAACGGTAGACGTCTTCGTTGGTCATGCCAAAACGCTCGGAGCCGAAAAGGAAGGCCACACCTGTCTGGCTGGCGGTCACTTGCGCTTTGGATGATGATTCGCCAGGGTTTTGAGTGTTTTTGGCCTCTAGCGCTTGTCCATCAAGCGCTGACAGCTCTTGTTTTAATAGCAAATCGAAGTGG
This sequence comes from Acidovorax sp., assembly GCF_046291265.1. Classification (GTDB taxonomy): domain Bacteria; phylum Pseudomonadota; class Gammaproteobacteria; order Burkholderiales; family Burkholderiaceae_C; genus Acidovorax. The sequence continues at coordinate 59,218 of NZ_JBKBTV010000008.1, forward strand.
GCACGCGGCGATTCGGTGGGCGGGCCAAAGTCGCGCGGGGTCATCGCCGTAGCGCACAGGTGGCTGATGCCGTCCAGCGCCTCATCCAGCGTGGCGACGATGCGTGCGTTCTCCAGCACATCGAGTGCGCCGCTCGCGCGCTGGATGGTTTCCTCGCGCCGCAGCACGTTGGGCCAGCGCGGGGCCACCAGCACCAGGTCGTCAAACCCCATGGTTTTCATGGCGCGGGCGGCTGCGCCTACGTTGCCGGCATGGCTGGTGTTGATCAGGACAAAACGGGTCTTCATGGCAGCGAAAAAGATGGGTGAGCAGGGCAAAAAACGGGGCCAGCGTGGCGCAGGGGCGGCGTGGGCAAAGACCCGCAGGTTAGGCAAAAACTGGCTCTGCGGGTAAAATCTCGCCCTCATTGTCGCCGCCCGCATCGCCGGGACGGATCGCACCGCTCCTGATTCGCAGGCTGCCCCTTCAACGGGCACCCTGCTCACCACCACAATTTATGTCGTCCAACCTGCACCCCATGCTTAACGTGGCCATCAAGGCCGCACGCGCCGCCGGCGCCATCATCAACCGCGCGGCACTTGACGTGGAATCGGTGCGGATCTCGCAAAAGCAGATCAACGACTTTGTGACTGAAGTGGACCATGCGTCCGAAAAAATCATCATCGAGACGCTGCTGACGGCCTACCCCGGCCACGGCATCCTGGCCGAAGAGTCGGGCACCGAATACGGCGCCAAGGATTCAGAGTTCGTCTGGATCATCGACCCGCTGGACGGCACCACCAATTTCATCCACGGCTTTCCCGTGTACTGCGTGAGCATCGCCCTGGCCGTCAAAGGCAAGGTCGAGCAGGCCGTCATTTATGACCCGTCGCGCAACGATCTGTTCACATCGACCAAGGGCCGCGGCGCCTACCTGAACGAGCGCCGCATCCGCGTGAGCAAGCGCACCCAGCTCAAGGACTGCCTGATCTCCACGGGCTTCCCCTTCCGCCCGGGCGACAACTTCAAGAGCTACCTGAACATGATGAGCGACGTGATGCAGCGCACGGCCGGCCTGCGCCGCCCCGGCGCCGCCGCGCTGGACCTGGCCTATGTGGCCGCGGGCTACACCGACGGTTTCTTTGAAACCGGCCTGTCGATCTGGGACGTGGCGGCGGGCTCGCTGCTGGTGACCGAGGCTGGTGGCCTAGTGGGCAACTTCACGGGCGAGGCGGACTTTCTGGAACAGCGCGAATGCCTGGCAGGCAACCCGCGCATCTACGGTCAGCTGGTACCTATTCTGGGCAAGTACAGCAAGTTTGCGAGCGCTGGCGACAAGGCCGCTGTGCGCCAGGCGGCTGCGGCAGATGCTCCCGCGAACACCGCCGAGGGCGATGCCGTCGCTGAAGTGGACTCCAGCGCAGCGGAAGCCACCCCAGAGGCCGACGCGCCCAAAAGCCAAGACGCTCCGTTCTGATTACTGAACCTCGCCCCTCAGGGGCGAGGTTCAGTTCGGGTCCGGGTATTTCTGGGCAATGCTGCGGAAGTCTTCCGCAATGTCCACAAACGCATCCACCATGTCCGGGTCAAAGTGCGTGCCTTTGCCGCGCACGATGGTGCTGCAGGCCTGGTCGTGCGAGAAGGCGGGCTTGTAGACGCGCTTGCTGATGAGTGCGTCGTACACGTCCGCCACCGCCATGAGGCGCGCTGACATGGGAATGGCGTCGCCCGCCAGCCCCACGGGGTAACCCGAGCCATCCCACTTTTCCTGATGGCTGTAGGCGATCTCCTTGGAGACGCTCAAGAACGCCACCCGCATGCCAAGGCGGCGCTCCGCGTCTTCAATGGCATTTCGGCCGAGCGTGGTGTGGGTCTTCATGACCTCGAACTCTTCCACCGTGAGTTTGCCTGGTTTGAGCAAGATGCTGTCCGGAATGCCGATCTTGCCGATGTCGTGCAGCGGGGCAGACTTGTAGAGCAATTCGATCATGCGGTCGTTGAGCAGATGCTCGAACCGCGGGTGGTGCCGCAGCCGCTCGGCCAGCGTCTTCACATACAGCTGCGTGCGGCGGATGTGGTTGCCGGTTTCGTTGTCGCGCGTTTCGGCCAGGGACGTCATGGCCATGATGGTCACGTCCTGGATGGCCTGCACCTCCAGCGTGCGCATGGCCACTTCGCGCTCCAGATAGGCGCTTTTGTCGCGCAAAAAATCCGCCGTCGCTTTGAGCGCCAAGTGCGTATTGACGCGCGCCAGCAGGATGGGCGGGCTGATGGGCTTGGTGATGTAGTCCACCGCGCCCATCGCAAGGCCCATGCGTTCATCGTCCGGGTCGGACCGGGCGGTCAGAAAAATCACGGGGATGTCGCGCGTGGCCGCTGCGGCCTTCAGGCGGCGGCACACTTCGTAGCCGTCAATCTCCGGCATCATGATGTCGAGCAGGATCAAATCTGGCGGCGTGCCCGATTGCGCAATCTTCAGCGCCTTTTCGCCATGGTTGGCCACCTTCACCAGAAAGTGTTCGCGCAGCAAACTGCCCATGAGGGTGAGGTTGTCCGGCGTGTCGTCCACCACCAGCACGGTGGCAATCGGCTTATCAACGAGAGCTGCCTGATTGGAGGCAAAGGGCGCGTTGTCCATGGAGTGTCCTGCGTAATGCGTGTGGCTTATGGCGTATGGCGTTTTGCGCCGTTCAGGGGGCGTGAACGACAGGGTGTTCCGGGCCCGACACGGCGGCCATGGCCTCTAGTGCCTGCTCGAAATCAAAGTTCAGGGTGTGCATCTCGACCACTTTGAAGGCGTCTCCCAACAGCGCCTTCAGCACACTGGCATTGTGTTGGAAAAATTCGGTGGCTGCTGGATCGTCCTGCGACAGCAGATGGCGCAGGCGCTCGGCGGTGTCTGCCGTCTCTGGGGACACAGCAACAGCGGCGGGCATTGCCACCACCGCGGCATCCGCCTGGGGCATCCACGCCTGCAGGCCGCCCAGCACGGGCAGCAACGCAGTCCCCAGTTCAACCAACAATTCGGTCTGGGTGCTGGCGGTTTGCTGGGAGCGCAGGGCATTTTCCAGGGCCTGGGCGCGATCGGACACCGCTTGCGCACCGATGTTGGCGGCCACCGACCGCAGCGTGTGGGCCAGGCGCTCGGCCAGAACGGCATCGCCCGTTGCCAGGGCCTGCTGCAGGTCGTTCAGCACGTGCGATTGGCCTTCGCTGAAGCGGCGCAGCATTTCTACATACAGGCCCCGTTTGCCCAGCGCGCGCTGCAGGCCCAGCGTGGTGTCAAGCCCCGCCACATTCGGCAGGGGCACGGTGGTCGCACGATCTGGCGCGGGCGGCGCCGTGATCGCACCCACGGCCACCACCGGCGGTGCACCGGTGGGCGGCGCCCCCAGGCCTGCGCGGGGGCGTATCCAGCGGCCCAGCGCCGCCCACAACGCGGCGGGTTCGATGGGCTTGGCCACATGGTCATTCATGCCCGCAGCAAAACACCGTTGGCGGTCGGTTTCCATGGCGTTGGCGGTCATGGCGATGATGGGCAGGTTCGCATGGCGTGGATCGGCACGCAATTGGCGGGTGGCGGTCTCGCCGTCCATGATGGGCATCTGCATGTCCATCAGCACCACGTCGTAGTGTTTTCGCTCGATGCGGTCGATGGCAATGCGCCCGTTCTCGGCCACGTCCACGGCAAAACCTGCGTCCTGCAGCAGTTCCACCGCCACCATCTGATTGAGTTCGTTGTCTTCCACCAGCAGAACATAGGCACCGCGGATTTCCAGCGGCAATTCGTCCGCAGCGGGTGCCGGGGTCACCACGCGGCGACCGCTGTGGGTGGAATGCTCCAGCGGCTGCATCAACGTGTCGAACAGCAGCGACGCATTGACGGGTTTGATGAGCACGGTCTCGATACCTTGGGCGCGGGCGGCCCGCATCACGTCTTCGCGGCCGTAGGCGGTGACCATCAGCATCTGCGGTACCTCTGTCATGCCCAGGCTGCGGATGTGCCCCGCCAGTTCGATCCCGTCCATACCGGGCATGTGCCAATCCAGCAGCAGCAAGCCAAAAAGCCTCTGCTGGACCATCGACTCGCGCAACCGGTCCAGCGCCTCCAGACCCGAATAAGCCTGCTCCACCTCAAAACCCATGGCGTGCAACATGTCCGACAGCACGGTCGCTGCGGTGTGGTTGTCGTCCACCACCAGCACGCGGCTGCCGCGCAAGTCGGGCGGGGGCAGCAGCACCCGCGCCGGGGCGCCCCGTTCCAGCGGCAACGACACCCAGAAGGTGGACCCTTTGCCGAACGTGCTGTCCACCCCCACCTCACCGCCCATGAGCTCTGCTAGGCTCTTGCAAATAGCCAGGCCCAGACCCGTGCCGCCGTAGCGGCGCGTGGTGGAGGTGTCGGCTTGCTGAAAACTCTGGAACAAGCGGCCCATCTGCTCCGGGGTCAATCCAATGCCGGTGTCGCGCACTTCAAACCGCAGCATGACGCGGTTGCCCGCCTCCTCCAGCAATCGCACGGCAAGGCTGATCTCACCCGCCTCGGTGAACTTGATGGCATTGTTGGCAAAGTTGATGAGAATTTGCCCCAGGCGCAACGAATCGCCCACCAGGTTGGGTGGCACGTCGGCCGCCACGTCGCACACCAGCTCCAGGCCCTTGGCCCCCGCCTTGTAGCCCACCACGTCCGAGACGCTTTCCAGCATGCGGTCGATCACAAACGGCTGTTTTTCGACCGTGAGTTTGCCCGCCTCGATCTTGGAAAAATCGAGGATGTCGTTGATCACGCCCAGCAGATGCTGGCCCGCCTGCTGGATCTTGCTCACGTAGTCGTGCTGCCGCGGGGAAAGGCCGGATTTGAGCGCCAGGTGCGACATGCCGATGATCGCGTTCATGGGCGTGCGGATCTCGTGGCTCATGTTGGCCAGGAAATTGGATTTGAGCGCGGTGGACTCCTCGGCCAGCTCTTTGGCGCGGCGCAGGTCTTGTTCAGCGCGCTGGCGGTCGGTGATGTCCACAAAGGTGCCAATGGCGCCAGCGGGCGACCCATCGGGCCGCGAAAAACCATGCAGCCAGAACAGCGTGTGGTGGATCAAGCCATCCGCATAGGGCATGTCCACCTCTTTGTGCACCGACTGCACGCCGTGCAGGGCTTCGTTCGAATCCGCATCAAACCGTGTGCGCTCGCTCTCGGGCAAAAAGTCGAGGTCCATCACCGTTTTGCCGATCAGCGCCTCACGCCGCACCCCAAAGGCCTGCTCATAGGCGCGGTTAAAGCCGATATAGCGCCCGTCCGCATCTTTGTAGAACAGCGGCACCGGAATGGCATCAATCAGTGCTTGCTGGAAATCCAGCTGCTCAGCCACGCGGGCCTCCAGCATCTTCTGGTCGTGGATGTCCACGTTGACGCCCACCACACGCACGGGACGGCCCGTTTCATCGCGAAAAATGCGCGCGGCCGACAAAAACCACCGCACCTCGCCATCAGGCCGGACGATGCGCCACGAATCGCGCAGATCCGTGGCGCCGCTGGCAAGTGTTTGAGCGAAATGCGCGGTCGCGCGGTCCCGGTCATCGGGGTGCAGGCGCGCCATCCAGTCGCGTTGGCTGCGCACCTGCTCGTCGGGCGGCAAGCCCAGCATGGCGACCAGTTTTTCGCTCCACAGCACCTGATCGGCCACCAGGTCAATGTCGAACACGCCGATCTTGCCGGCCTCCTGCGCCAGCTCCAGACGGTCTTTGGCTTGCTGCATGGCCACTTCAGCCCGGCGCTGTTCGCTCACATCTTCGATGACCCAGATCGACGCGGTACTAAAACCTTCAATCTTCAGGCTGCGGCCTGCCAAGCGCGCTTCGAAGCTGCTGCCGTCCAGGCGGTGCAGGGTTGCGGTCTCCCGCAGCGCTTGGCCCGCAGCGAGGCCCGGCGCCACACGGGCGGCAAAAAGGTCAGAGTTGCCCGTGCTGCCAAACAGCGCAGACACACCCAACCCGAGCAGTTGCGAGGCCGTGCCGCCCATGAGTTCCACGAACGCCGGGTTGAACTGGCGAAACTGCCCTTCACACACCAACACAATGGGCGGCGCGTTATCGAAAATGGCGGTTTGCTGCTCCAGCAACTCGTTGAGCAACCGCTCGCGGCGCTCCAGCTCTTTTTGGGCCTGGATGCGTTCGGACACGTCCTCGTGCAGGCCCACGATGGCGATGCGGTTGCCCCGCGCATCAAACACCGGCGACAGCGTGGCTTCATCGTGGTAGGTGCTGCCATCCTTGCGGCGGTTCACAAAATGCCCTTGCCACGACTGACCGGACAACAACGTGGACCACATCACCTGGTAGGTCTGCGCAGGTGTCTGGCCACTGGCCACCAACGACGGTTTCTTGCCCCGCACCTCGTCCAGTGCGTAGCCGGTGTTGCGTTCGTACTGCGGGTTTACCCATTCGATGCGGCCATCCCCATCGGTGATCACCACGGAGACCGGACTGCTCTCCAGTGCAGCCCCCAGCACGCCAAACCGTTCTAACGCAGTGGCCACCCGCGCACGGCTGCGCAGCAAGGCCAACGTCAGCAGCCCCATCAGCCCCAGCAGTACAAACGCGACACCACCCACCTGCATCCGCTGGGTGGTGGACATCAGCGCGCTGATGTCGTCCAACACCACCAATTGCCAGTTGCCGCCGGGGTCGTTCCAGTCGATGCTGCGGCGATCCACCGCATAGTCCACGCCGTTGAGCATGACGCTGTCCGCATCCGGCGCAAACGGCAATGCAGAGGCCACGCCGTTTTCAAAGTGGTTGCCAAACTGCCGCGATGCCCGAATGCCGTCGATGCGCGCCTGGGTGAGCGGCGGCGCCACGGCAAACAGCCAGTCAGGGCGGGTGGATGAAAACGCCACACCCTGGGGTGACAGCAGCACCGTGGTCAGGCCCGAGCGCTTGAGCAACCCGTCGAAAGACTCCACCCCTATCCGGAACATCACCACACCAATGATGGCGCTTGACGGGGTGTCGCTTTCATAGAGCGGAGCCGCGTAGTACAGGCCACGCTCCTGGGTGTTGCTGCCAATGGCGGCATACACACTGTTGGCGCCGTTGATGGCCTGCTGAAAATACGGCCGGAACGCCAGGTTGATGCCGGTGGACCGGTCGCCCGCCGTCTCGTGGGCCACCACCGTGCCATCGGCGGACATCACATACACGCCATTGACCTGAAAGCGTCCGCGCGCCACAGCCAGGCGGGCCAAAGCTTCGGCGTCATCCGGCGCCAGATGGCCTTTGGCCATGTCCTTGAGCAGGGGCTCGCTCAAACCCAGCAACGAAACGGCTCCCAACATGCCCCCGCCCATGGTTTGGCTGAGCATGGCATCGGCCGTCTGCAGCAGCAGGCGCGACCGTTCAACCGCCCGCTCAGACGCGCGCCAATGGGCCGCCGCCTGCACCACCAGCCACGCGCCCAGCAGGGCCACCGCGCACACCAGCACCAGGCCGCGCACCCCGGGTGCCTGGCGGTCCAGCACCTTGTCGAACCACATGCCGGTGCCCTCGCCCACGCGATTCATGGCGTGCCGTCGGCAGGTGCCGCGCGCGAGTTCAGAACAACATCGTCACCGTACTGGCTGCAAATAGGCATCGATGTCCTCCACCGGCCCAGGCCGCCCAAACAAATACCCCTGAAACGCCTCACACCCATGCAGCCTCAGAAACCCCAGCTGCCCCGTCGTCTCCACCCCTTCCGCCACCACCTGCAAGTCCAGGCTGGTCGCCAGCGCCAGGATGGTGCGCACGATGGCAGCGTCGTTGGGGTCTGTCAGCACGTCCCGCACAAAGCTCTGGTCGATCTTGACCTGGTCGAGCGGCAGGCGTTTGAGGTAGGACAGGCTGGAGTAGCCAGTACCAAAGTCATCCAGCGCAAACCCCACGCCTTCGCTTTTGAGTTGCACCATGCGGGCGATGGTGTCTTCGATGTCCCCGAGCAGGAGGCTTTCGGTGAGTTCGAGTTTGAGTTTCTTGGGGTCTGCGTTGTGTTGCTGCAGGGTGTGCAGCACTTCGGCCACAAAGCCCGCTTGTCTGAATTGCCGGGCGCTGACGTTGACGGCGATGGTCAGGTGGGCGGTGGTGGGGTGTTGGCTCCAGCGCTGTAGTTGTTCGCAGGCGGTTTTGAGGACGTATTGGCCTAAAGGGAGGATGAGTCCGGTCTGTTCGGCCAGGGGGATGAAGTCGCCGGGGCTGATCATGCCGCGCTGGGGGTGGCGCCAGCGCACCAGGGCTTCGGCGCCCATGAGGGTGGCGTGGTGGTCGACGACGGGCTGGTAGTGCACGAGGAGTTCGCCCCGGGCGAGGCCTTGGCGCAGGTCGGCTTCGAGGTTGGAGCGGGCATTGACGGCCGCTTGCATGTCGGGGTCAAAGAAGCGTTGGGTGTTGCGCCCTGCGGCTTTGGCCTGGTACATGGCCAGGTCGGCGCGTTTGAGGAGTTCGTCCACGGTCAGGCGGGTGTCGCCAAACAGGGTGATGCCGATGCTGGGGGTGCTGTAGTGTTGGCTGCCGTGCAGCTCAAAGGGCTGGTTCAGGCTGGCCAGGAGTTTTTCTGCGACGGTTTCTGCCTGGGTGGCGGCGTCCTGCAGGTCGGGGCTGAGGTTGTCGAGCATGACGACAAATTCATCGCCCCCAAAGCGGGCCACGGTGTCGGCTTCGCGCACGCAGCTGACCAGGCGGGCGGCCACTTGCGACAACAGCTGGTCGCCCATGTCGTGGCCCAGGGTGTCGTTGAGGTCTTTGAAGTTATCGAGGTCGATGAATAGCAAAGCGCCCTGGTTCTTGCTGCGCTGGCAGGCGGCGATGGAGCGTTGCAGGCGGTCGAGCAGCAGGCGGCGGTTGGGCAGGCCGGTCAGGGCGTCATAGAAGGCCAGGCGCTCGATCTCTTGTTCTGCTCGCTTTCGGTCTGTGATGTCGCGGCACACGCCCAGCACGCCGGTCACGCGGCCATGCAAGTCCCGGATGGGGGTCTTGATGGTTTCAAACTGGCCTTGGTAGCCATCTTCGGCAAAGGTAAGCGTTTCCTCATACACCAGCGGCTGCCAGGCCTGCATGGCGCGCTGGTCGTACTTGCGAAAGCTCTCGGCCTGCGAGGCCGAGGTGAGGTCATAGTCGTTGCAGCCCACAATTTGCCGCTCAGGGCGCCCCGCAAAACGTTCGAACACGGGGTTGACCGACAGGTACACGCCGTTGGCATCCTTCAAAAACACCATGTCGGGCATGGCGTTGACCACGCGGGACAGGTGGGCCTTCTGGTCGGCCAGCTCGGCCTCGACACGTTTGAGTTCGGTGAGGTCGTACGCAAACAACACCACGGCGGGCACCACACCATCGTCACCGGCACCCTCGGGAGCGATGGTGGTGTGGCGAACCTGCAAGCCATCCGGGCCCTCCACCCGGTTCTCGAACACGGTGGTTTCGCCCGCAAAGGCCTTGTCGAAATGGGGCTGCATGCGCGCCATCAGTTCGGAGGGGATGACGTCCTGCACCCGTCGCCCTTGCAGATCGTCGGCCGACCGGCGCAGCCACAGCGCCTGCTGTTCATTGACATACAAAACACGCATGTCGCGGTCCACCCGCGCCACGCCACCGGGCACCTGCCGCAGCATGTTGGCCATCAGTGCCTCTTTGGCGTGCGCGGCCTCTTCCGCCTGGTGGTGGGCGGTGATGTCGGTCTGCACGCCATCCCACAGCACCCGGCCGTCGTCCAGCAGCCGGGGCGACGAACTCAGGTGCATCCAGCGCACCTGGCCATCGGTGCGGCGCACGCGAAAGACCGCCTCCAGGCTGGTCATGGTCAGAAAGGACTGCCGTTCGGCTTGGCGCAGGCGGGGGAGGTCTTCTTCCAGCACTTGGCGGTACAGCACCCCCGGGTCGGCCATGGCTTCTTGCGCCGTCACCCCGTTGAGCCGCTCGATGGCGTCGCCCATGTGCACGAATTGGGAGCGCCCATCCAGTTCGCGCACCACCTGAAACAGCACACTGTGGGGCAGGTTGCGCCCCAGCAGCGACAGGCGCCCTTCGCTCTCGCGCAAGCGGCGCTCGGCCTCTTGCACCCGCGCAAACGGCTGGCGGATGCCCGCATTGAAAACCGCCTGGTACAGCAGCGCATAGGCCAACACCCGCAATCCGTGCGCCAGGGGGCCGCCCACGGGCGAATGCCCACCCAGCAACGCCACGGTGAACTCGCCACACGCAAACGCCCCGGCCGCCCAGGCAAACACCCGTTCGCGTGGTTGCGCGCGCCGCGCCCCGCTGCGGTACAGCAGCACCGCCGTCGTGGCCAGCGCGGCGGCAAAACCCATGGCCACCACTTGCCGCAGGGCCCCACCGGCTGCCTGCGCAAACCAGCCGGGCAGCGACCCCAGGGCCGAGCCCACCAGCAGCATCGTCGCCCCAGCCGCCGCAGCAAGCCAGCCCCTGGCCGGGCCGGGAGCCGCCACCTGCAGCGCCGTCAGCAGCAGCGTGACCACCTCGGCCACCCGCGCCCAACTGCTGAGCCACAACGAAATATCCGCCGTGCCTGCCGGCAGGTGCACCGGGGTGGAATGCGCCAGCACCCCGTGCAAAAAATTGCAGGCGGCCGCCACACCAAAACCCGCCACCAGCACGTTGGCCCGCGCCTGTTCACGCGCCTCCAGCGTGTGCAGCGATACCGACACCACCAGCAGCCCCAGCAGCACGGCCACCAATTCCAAAAACGGTTCCAGCCCATGCTGAGCCCCTGCCCCATCCCCCAGGATTTGCGCCAGCGGCACGATCACCAGTGCGAGCACCACCACCACCAGCACCACCGTGAGGGCAGGCGCATCCGACAGCGGCGAGCGCGCAGGCGAAGGGGTGGTCAGAGGCGGCATACGAGCGATGTGCGGGCGTTATATCAACATAACGTCACAAGTGTATCGACGAGTAAGGTGAATGTTCATGCTGTTTTCCAGTGCCCGGGTGACTTCACGCCACGCGCCTGTTCATGCAAAACGGGGCCGAAGCCCCGTTCTTTGCTCGGCCAGCTTAGCCTTCCAGCAACTGGCGCAGCACAAAGGGCAGGATGCCCCCGGCCTGGTAGTAGTCCACCTCAATCGGCGTGTCGATGCGCAGTGTCACCGTCAGCTCCTTGCGGGAGCCGTCGGCACGGTGGATCACCAGTTGTGCATCGCTTTGGGGGGTGAGCGCCGGGTCGGGCACCACATCAATCACCTCGTTGCCCACCAAGCCCAGCGTCTCCCACGAGTCCGCGCCCTTGAACTGCAGCGGCAACACGCCCATGCCGACCAGGTTGGAGCGGTGAATGCGCTCAAAACTGCGCGCCACCACGGCCTTGATACCCAGCAGTTGCGTGCCCTTGGCCGCCCAGTCGCGGCTGGAGCCGGTGCCGTACTCCTCGCCCGCAAAGATCACCGTGGGCGTGCCTTGCGACATGTATTGCATGGCGGCGTCAAAGATGAACATCTTTTCGCCCTGCAGCGCGCCCTCGTTCTGGAACACGGTCACACCACCCTCCTCGCGCGATCCGTCGGCCGTGGCGGGCAGCATCAGGTTCTTGATGCGCACGTTGGCAAAGGTACCGCGCATCATCACGTCGTGGTTGCCGCGGCGGGCGCCGTAGCTGTTGAAGTCGGCCTTCATCACGCCGTGCTGCAGCAGCCACTGGCCAGCGGGCGAGCTGTCTTTGATGGAGCCTGCCGGCGAGATGTGATCGGTGGTGATGGAGTCGCCAAACAGCGCCATGATGCGCGCGCCGCACACCGACGGAAGTTTGGCATCATTTTGGCCTCCAGCGCTTGATGCACTTGCGCTAGCAGCTCCTTTTTCAAGAGCAAACTGGGCAAAGAATGGCGGCTCGGCGATGTAGGTGCTGGCAGGCCAGGTGTAGGCCGTGCCGCTCACACCCTTGATCTTTTCCCACAGCTTGCCGGGGTCGGTCGCGACCTTGGCGTAGTTCTCGCGGAAGGCCTTGCCGTTCATGGCGAACTTGAGCAGGGCGTGCACCTCATCGCTGGTGGGCCAGATGTCGCCCAGGTAGATGTCTTTGCCACCCTTGCCCTTGCCCACCGGCTCGGTCATCAGGTCTTTCAGCACCGTGCCCGCGATGGCGTAGGCCACCACCAGCGGCGGGCTGGCCAGAAAGTTGGCCTTGAGGTTGGGGTGAATGCGCGCCTCGAAGTTGCGGTTGCCCGACAGCACGGCCGCGCACACCAGGTCGTTGCTGGTGATGACTTCGTTCAGCTCGGGCGTCAGGTCGCCTGCGTTGCCGATGCAGGTGGTGCAACCGTAACCGGCCAGCGCAAAACCCAGCTTTTCCAGGTATGGGAGCAGGCCCGTCTGTGTGAGGTATTCCGTGACGATGCGCGAGCCGGGCGCGAGCGAGGTTTTGATGTGCGGCTGCACTTTCAGGCCCGCCTCCACCGCCTTCTTGGCCAAGAGGCCTGCCGCCAGCAGCACGCTGGGGTTGCTGGTGTTGGTGCAGCTGGTGATGGCGGCAATCAGCACGTCGCCATTGCCGACCGTGGGGTCTGCGCCCTTGGTCGGCATGACCGCCGCGGCATCGGCATGGGCCGTGGCCAGCGCGGGCTTGTTGCCCTCCATCTCGGCCAGGGAGCGCGGAGCCCCTGCGGGCGCGGGTTTGTCTTTGGGTGCAGCGTCCTGTACCAACTCTTGCCCGCGGTGGATATGGTGGCGCGTGTGCAGCAACTCGGCCGGGCGGTTGAAGCCATTTTGCGCATTGGGCTTGCTGAACAGGTCGGCAAACTGGCTGCTGACCTTGCCTAGCTCGATGCGGTCTTGCGGGCGCTTGGGGCCCGCCAGGCTGGGGGTGACGCTGCCGAGGTCGAGTTGGACGACCTGCGAATAGTCCACCTCGCCCGCCAGCGGTACGCCGAACAGGCCCTGGGCCTTGAAGTAGGCCTCGAAGGCTTCGATCTCGCTCTTGGTGCGGCCCGTGCCCTGAAAGTAGTCAATCGTCTTCTCATCGACCGGGAAGAAGCCCATGGTGGCGCCGTACTCGGGCGCCATGTTGCCAATGGTGGCCCGGTCGGGCAGCGCCAGGGTGCGCGTGCCTTCGCCGAAAAACTCCACAAACTTGCCCACCACCTTGTGCTGGCGCAGCAGCTCGGTCACGGTGAGCACCAGGTCGGTGGCGGTCACACCCTCGCGCAGTTGGCCCGTCATCTCGAAGCCCACCACGTCGGGTGTGAGGAAGTACACGGGCTGGCCCAGCATGGCGGCCTCGGCCTCGATGCCACCCACGCCCCAACCCACCACACCAATGCCGTTGATCATGGTGGTGTGACTGTCGGTGCCCACCAATGTGTCGGGGTAGTAAACGCTGTCCTTGCGCTTGTGCACGCCACGCGCCAGGTATTCAAGGTTGACCTGGTGCACGATGCCAAAGCCCGGGGGGACCACCTTGAAGGTGTCAAACGCCTGCATGCCCCACTTCATGAACTCGTAGCGCTCGCGGTTGCGCTGGAACTCGAGCTTCATGTTCAGGTCGAGCGAATTCTTTTTGCCGTAGTGGTCGATCATGATCGAGTGGTCCACCACCAGATCCACAGGCACCAGCGGCTCGATCTTCTTGGGGTTCTTGCCCAGTTTGACGGCCACGCTGCGCATGGCGGCCAGGTCGGCCAGCAGCGGCACACCGGTGAAGTCCTGCAGTACCACGCGGGAGACGACAAACGGGATCTCGTCGGTGCGCGCGGCGTTGGGCGCCCAGTGGGCCAGCTCCTTCACATGCTCGGCCGTGACCTTGCGGCCATCGCAATTGCGCAGCACCGATTCGAGCACGATGCGAATCGACACGGGCAGGCGGTTGATCTGGGGAAACTGTTTGGCCAGCGCGGGCAACGAATAGAACTGACCTTCCTTGCCAGAGGCGGTCTTGAAGTTCTTGAGGGTGTTGGCAAACGCGTGACGGACGGGTTTGGTCGGCGATGTGGCTGGCTTGGGTTTTGAGGCCATGGCGAACTCCTGTGAAAGGCAACAAGGCCTATTCTGGCAGTCCCACGTGATGGCGCAATTGTGGGGACTTGCACCGCGCCAGCACGCAAGGCCCGGATTGCAGCGCACCGCTGGAAGCGGCGCCCACAATCTGCGGCGAAAAAATCAAGCAAAAATGCCTTCTAGCGCTTTATTTATAAGCACTAGTAGCTATATATCTAGTAGCAGACCCTTGTCAGCAGTTACGCGGCAGCCAATCCCGGCAAGCGACGCACGCCCATCCATTGCAGTTCTGCCAGCATGGCCACCGACACCACATGCACCAGCAGATAGGCCTGCCCCAGCAGCGTAGGGGTGACGGTGCTGCCCAGCAACAGCCCCAGGCTGGCAAGCGCCCAGGCGAAGTTACCGACGATCAGCACCCACAGCCCACCGCGCGGCATCGAGGGGGCGCGGGCCAAGGTGATGGCCAGCGCTGCATAGCTCAGCAGCATCACGCCCGACACGGTCAACAGGTTCTGGGGCAGGCCCAGCCATTCCGCCAGCGACGCGGTGAGCAACAAATGCAATGCGCCCAGCAGCACGCCGGTAAACGCATCAAACCAGACCACAGCGCGCAGGGTGGAGGACGAAGACAACAGGTTCAGCATGACAAGCTCCTAAAGGTGGGAAAGAAGGCTGCATCGTGGCTGCGGCGGCGCAGCGCGTCGATGACCTGCCAGGTAATGGTTAGGCGGCTGTTTGCGCCTAGGATGCGGGGCATGACGTCATCCACCTCGCCAACTCCCTCGCACCGCACCCCGCGCCATCCGCTGCCGCACCGCGTGGCAGCGGCGGGGCCGGCATCTTTTGGCGACCACCTGCGCACCTGGCGCCAGCAGCGCCACCTGAGCCAGCTGGAATTGGCCGATGAGGCCGATATTTCTACCCGCCACGTGAGCTTCATGGAAACCGGTCGCACCAACCCCAGTCGAGAAATGGTGCTGCGCCTGTGCGAGCGCTTGGCCATCCCGCTGCGCGAGCGCAATGGGCTGCTGGTAGCTGCTGGCTATGCGCCCATGTACCGGGAACGTGCGCTCGACGACCCCGCGCTGGCCGCCGCGCGCCAAGCGGTGGAACTGGTGCTCAAAGGCCACGAACCCTGCCCCGCCATTGCCTTGGACCGCTGCTGGAACGTGGTGGCCACCAACCGGGCTGCGCACGCATTGCTGGCTGCCCACATCAGCCCCGAACTGCTGGCGCCGCCGATCAACGTGTTTCGCCTCAGCCTGCACCCACAGGGCCTGGCGCCACGCATTGCCAACCTGGCCCAATGGCGCGCCCACCTGTTCGAGCGCCTGCGCCAGCAAATCCAGGCCACCGCTGACCCGGCCTTGATTGCGCTGCAAGAAGAGCTGCTGCAATACCCGGCGCCCGAAGAACCCAGCCCCTTGGTACTACCAGGAGAAATGTTGGGGGTGGTAATGCCTTTTTGCTTTGAAAGCGTGCACGGAATGCTGTCGCTCATCAGCACCACCACCATATTCGGCACACCAGTGGATGTGACACTGCAGGAACTGGCGGTGGAGTCGTTTTTTCCGGCCGACGATTTCACCGCAAAGGTATTGCGCGACGTGGCGCAGCAGAATTCGGAGGCTTGAAAATACCCGGAGGTCCAGTTGTGCTTCTGGGCGGGGCTTGGCAGCTCACCGTTGAAGTATTGGCATCCGGGGGTTCAGCTACCCACCCAGGAATAGCGATAGCGCTCGATGAGCTTCGACACCATTCCTTCGCATCCGTGGGCATTTAATGGTCGCTGGCACCCGGCAGCGTAACCGTTCCACACCATTTTTCGAAAATCGCCCGACCATAAAAAAAGCCCGCCAATGCGGGCTTTCTTTTCGATGGATGCGCTCAGGCAACAATCGCAAACTTTGCGCGGTCCTGATTTTGAATCCACTTGGGGGCTTTGCCCCGGCCGGTCCAGGTCTGTCCCGTTGCAGGATCGCGGTATTTGGGAGCCACCTTGGTCCCCGCCGTGGAGCTGCGGGTTGCCTTACCAGCAGCTTTGCCCGCCGGGAAGACATCCTGAGCCGTCAGACCGTGCTCTGCGACCAGCGCACGAACCTGGGCCACAGCGTCCGACAATTCGCGGCGGCGCGCTTCGCTGATTTGTTGCTCAAGGGCTTCACGCTGCTTCAACAGGTCTTTGTAGCTGGTCATGGTGTCTGAATTTAAGAGGTGGTGGAGGACGGGCGAATTATATAAATATAACGATGAATTTTGGGGCGGTACCGAAAATTCATTCAAAAACGATTACCTGCTGGGCCATACATATTGGGCGCACATCCAATGATTGGCTTCGGGGTAGCCCTCAATTGCACGGGCCTTTTTGGATCAGTGCATCTGTTCAGTCCCATCTCCCCCACCCCAATATCGGGCCGCCAAACACCCGTCTCACTACAACTGAGCGCAAGTGCCCATTTTCTGACGCTAAAAACCCGGTGAGATTGAAGATCAATAGTCAATAGCCGCTGGAATCCTGCCATAAATCTGCTTCATACCCAGAAACTCCGTGAATGCACATGCGCCCGGCGGCTGAATGAATGTGATCACCCGCCCTGACACAGCTGTCGCGGAAAAACCGCACAGCACTTTCAGCAGAAAATCCACGCTTCCTTCCACACCGCACACACCATGGCTCTTTACTGCATTGGCGATATTCAGGGCTGCGACGCCGCCCTCGCCCGCCTTCTGGACGTGATTGGTTTCTCGGCCAGCCGGGACACGGTCTACCTTCTGGGCGATCTGGTCAACCGCGGCCCGGACTCTGCCGCCGTGCTGCGTCGCTGCATGGCCCACGGCGACGCGATCCGCTGCCTGCTGGGCAACCACGACCTGCACCTGCTGGCCGCCGCACACGGCGCCCGCAAACCATCGCGCCGCGACACCCTGGGCACGGTGCTGGACGCGCCAGACCGCCATGCCCTGCTCGACTGGGTGCGCCAGCAACCATTGGCCCGGGTGCATGAGCATGCCGGGCAAACGCTGCTGATGGTGCACGCGGGGGTGTTGCCCGTCTGGTCGGCGGCCGACACTCTGGCCCGCGCGCAGGAGGTGCACGCGGTGCTGCGTGGCAGCGATCTGCCGGCGTTCTTGCACACCATGTATGGCAATACGCCTGACCAATGGAGCGACCCGCTCACGGGCGCAGACCGGCTGCGCGTCATCGTGAACGCGCTCACGCGGCTGCGGTTTTGCTCGGCCAACGGGGTGATGGACTTTGAAAGCACGGAAAGCGCAAGCGACGCCCCGCCGGGCTTGATGCCGTGGTTTGACGTGCCCGGGCGCAAAACCGCCGGAACACTGATAGCGTTTGGCCACTGGTCCACGCTGGGCTGGCTCAACCGCAGCGATCTGCTGGGGCTGGACACCGGGTGTGTGTGGGGAGGGTGCCTGAGCGCCGTGCGTTTTGGCGCGACGCTGGCCGACCGGGAGCTGCTGCAGGTGCACTGCGAACAGGCACAGCAGCCCGGGAACTGAAAAATGACAAAAAAATAGCGGCCTCTGCGCCGCTATTCTTTATATAGCTGTCAGCGCTTTACCATCAAGCGCTAGCAGCCATTTTGACCCAATTATTGGGTGGAAGTCTCAGGCTGAGCCGCCTTGAACAGTGCGGCCACCTTGCGCTTGGGCTTGATGTTGGCCGAGATGCTGCTGCGCTGTGCCGACTTGGCGGCTTCCCAGGCGGGGGCGGCATCGGGTGCAGCGCTGGCTTCGTACGGCTTTTCAAAGAACGGGTCGCGCGAGGCGACCGCGGGGCGGAACCCGCGGTGCTGTTCGCGCGGCTCGCGGGGTTCGCGGCCCAGGGGACGCGGCTCGCGTTCACGGCGTGGGGCCGCTGAGATGGCGTCACGCCCGTCACCGGTTTCACCCGCTTCGCGCCAAGCACGGCGGCCATCGTTGATGCGGCCACGGGGCTGGTCTTCTTCGTATTCGATGGCTTCGAGTTCGATCTTCTTCTTGATCAGCTTCTCGATGTCGGCCACCAGGCGGGCATCGCTGCCGGACACCAGCGTGACCGCCAGGCCCGACGCGCCCGCACGGCCCGTGCGACCGATGCGGTGCACGTAGTCTTCGGCGTTGAACGGCACGTCAAAGTTGAACACCGCCGGCACGTCCTTGATGTCCAGGCCGCGTGCGGCCACATCGGTACACACCAGCAGATCAACTTCGCCGCTCTTGAAGGCCTCGAGCGCCTTCAGGCGTTCGTCCTGGCTTTTGTCGCCATGCAGCGCGGTGGTCTTGAGTCCTTCGCGCTCCAGGCTGCGCGCCAAGCGGGCACAACCGAGCTTGCTGTTGACGAAGATGAAGGCCTGCTTGATGCCGCGGGTCTTGAGAACCTGGTGAATAGCGCGGCGCTTGTCATCGTCGTTGGCGCTGTAGAAACGCTGCTCCACCGTGGAGGCCGTCTCGTTCGGGCGGGCCACCTCGATGGTGATGGGGTTTTGCAGGTAGCTGCTGGCCAGGCGCTTGATCTCGGGCGAGAACGTGGCGCTGAACAAGAGCGTGGTGCGCTGCTTGGGCAGGAACGAGAGGATGCGCTGCAGGTCGGGCAAAAAGCCGATGTCCAGCATGCGGTCAGCTTCGTCGAGCACCACGTACTCCACCTGGTTGAGCACCGCGTTCTTGGCTTCGATGTGGTCCAGCAGACGGCCCGGCGTGGCCACCAAAACTTCCACGCCCTTTTTCAGCTCGATGGTCTGGGGCTTCATGTCCATGCCGCCAAACACCACGGTGCTGCGCAGCTTGGTGTACTTGGCGTACAGCGCGATCTGCTGAGCGACCTGATCGGCCAGCTCCCGCGTGGGCAGCAGCACCAGCGCACGCACCGGGTGGCGGGCGGGGGACGTGGAGCTGCTTTCGTGCTTGAGCAGGCGCTGCAGCAAAGGCAGCGAGAACGCCGCCGTTTTACCCGTGCCGGTCTGGGCGGCGCCCATCACGTCTTGCCCTGTGAGCACCACCGGAATGGCTTGCTCCTGGATGGGTGTCATGGACTCGTAGCCCATTTCGGCTACGGCGCGCGCCAGCGGCTCGGCCAGCGATAGATTGGAAAAGGAACTTGTCATTTAGCCCGCTATTGTCGCACCGGTGGCCCAAAAAGCGTTTTTTCGCGGTGGGGGCGTGGTAAACGGCAGGCATGATGGCCACAACAACACGGGCATTCACTACTCTTTTGATAGCTATCAGCGCTTATGAATAAAGCGCTATAGCCACTTTTTATTCAAAATTTACTCCAGCACCGCGCGCAACTGGCGTGTGGTCACCGCCAAACGCCTCGCCCCGATCTGGGCGAGGTTATTCATCACCGTGAGGGCCGCTTCGGGGTGTTGACGGGCCCAAGCATCAAAGTGGGCACGCGACAAACGCACCAGATGCGCGGTGCCTCGCTCGACCCCTGCGCTGGCACTGCGGGCTGCACCGTTGAGAAACGCCATCTCGCCAAACGCCATGCCCGGGCCCACCGTGGCCAGGCGCAGGCCCTTGTCGGGCGGCCACTGGGTCACCAGCGTGATATGGCCCGATTGCACCACCAGCAGGTCGTGGTCGGTGTCGCCCGCGTTGAACACCACGGCCTGCGCGGGCACGGCCTGGTGCTGCAGCAGCGCCAACAGCGCGTCGGACGCGGCGCGCGGAACGCCTTCGCCGATTTCGCCGAGCAGATCGCGTTCGGGGTGCGCGGGGCGCTGTTCGATGGGGCGTTGCGACAGGATGCCCGCCTCCGCCCATTCCAGCGCGCGGTCCAGGTCGGCAAAGCAGCGTACCTGCTCGCCCGCATGTTCTGCGGCCAGCGGGTCCAGCGCCGCCACGGCGGCCGCAATGCCTTGCTGACCCAGGTCACGCACCAGCGCGCGCAGTTGGGCCATGGCGGTGCTGTCCCACGCGGGCACCCGGCCCGCATCCAGAATGACCCAGCGGTGGCGCGGCAGCAACATCAAGCGCACCTGCTCGGCCAGATGGGCGGCCACGCCAAACGACATCACCCCCTGCAGTTCAAACACGGCGACCTGGTTCATGCGCGGCGCCAGCCAGGTGTCCGAGCCCGCCCGGCGCAACCGGCGCGAGCGCAATTCGCCATCCAGCCGCACATGCCGCAGCACCTTGGCAGCCGAGTCGTGCAGCAACACAAACGTGGCCACCACCAGGCCTGCCACCAACGCCCCCACGCCACCCATCACCGCAAACACCAACGCCACCAGCCAGCTTTGCGCCCAGGTCACCCGCGAGCGGCGTGCGTAGCGCAGCGACCACATCAGCCCCGGCACCTGCATCAACCCCGCCAGCACCAGCCCGCCCGCGAGGCAGGCCATCGGCACCCAGTGCAGCCACCATGCGCCAGTGACGGCCACGCCCAGCATGATCCCGGCATGCCAGCGCGGTGCATTGCGCGACGGCCCCGCCTGTGCCAGCACGATGCGCGAGCGCGACGCACTGGTAGACGCCGGAATCATCCCGGCCAAGCCACACAAGGCGCCCAGCAGGCTTTCGCGGCGCAAAGCCAGGTTCGCGTTGCCGCGCAGGCCGTGGTCCAGCTCCAGTTCCTGGTTGAACACCAGAATCTCCAGACTGTTGACCAGCGCCATCAGCAGCGCCAGCACCACCAGCGCCGACCCTTGATCGCGCGCCAGCGCCATCCACGGGATGCCCGACCAATCGGGCAGCAAGGGCCATGCAAACGCGCTGGGCTGCGTGGCAGGTGCAAACACGTCCCCCAGCCCTGCCCCCCACACGCCTGCCAATGCCACGGCCAGCGCCACCAGCACGACCGCAGACATCAGCCCCGGCATGCGCGGCCACAGGCGGCGCAACCACCATGCCAGCCCCACCACCGCAAAAGCCGCCAGCGCATGCCAGCCCGTGCCCGTGTCCCACAGCGCGGCGGCGCCCGCTCCAAAACCGCTGTGCACCTGCCCCAACACCATGGACAAACCCACTCCCGCCGCAAAACCGTGCGTGACCGATATGGGAAGAAACCGCGCCACCGACGCCAGCCGCAGAACGCCCAGCAACCACTGAAAGACAAAGGCCAGGGCCACCGTGGCGCCACTCACCGCCAGCACCTGCCTGGCGCTCAGGCCGAGCGAAGGCGCTGCACCGTGCGCTGTGGCCAACACCGCGGCAAACAGCAAGGCGACCACGGTGGTCGGCGCGTAGACCACACCGGCACGTGGCGCCACCAGGGTCAGCAGCAAACCCGGCAAAGCCGCAGACCACAAGGCCAATGCCGCCAAGGAATAGTCGCCCGCCAACGGCGCAAAGGCCAGCAGGCCCAGCCCCACGGCATGCGGCACGGTGACCGCAGCTGCGGACCAGGCCGCGGCCACACCCGAGGGCGGCGGAGCGGACGGCCCCACCGCTGCGCCCTGCGCGCCGTCAGACGAACCGCTGCCGGTGGCCGTGGCCGGGGCCACACCCGCAGTTGTGGTAGTAGCCATGTCCGTCAGGTGCTGCGCGGGCGACATGGGCTGCGGCTTGGGTCAACAGCTTGCGTATCGCCGCGGCAGGCTACAGGCTGCGGGCCGCAAACGTGTCGCAGCCCTTCACACTGCCGTTCTGTAGCCCGTTGTTGAACCAGCGCTGGCGCTGAGCGCTGGTGCCGTGGGTAAAACTGTCGGGCACCACGGCGCCGCCACCGGCGCGCTGCAGGGCGTCGTCACCAATCTTGGCGGCCGCATTCATGGCCTCTTCGACGTCGCCTTTTTCCAGGATCTGGCGCGCGCTTTGGGCGTGGTGGGCCCACACCCCGGCAAAACAATCGGCCTGCAGCTCTAGCCGCACCGACAGCGCGTTGTATTCGGTCTTGCTCACCCGACCACGCATCTCGTCGACCTTGCCACTGATACCCAGCTGGTTCTGCACGTGGTGGCCCACCTCGTGGGCGATCACGTAGGCCTGGGCAAAATCGCCGGGGGCGCCTAGGCGGTTCTTCAGCGTTTCATAAAACCCGAGGTCGATGTAGACCTTCTGGTCTGCAGGACAGTAAAACGGTCCCATGGCGGCCTGCCCCGTGCCACAGGCGGTGGGCGTGGAGCCCCGAAACAGCACCAACCGCGGCTCCTGGTACGTGCCGCCACCCTGGCGGAAAACGGTCTTCCACACGTCTTCGGTGTCCGCCAGCACGGTCGAGACAAACCGGGCCATGGTGTCATCTGCAGGCGGGCGCTGCGCCGGGCCCTGCGACTGAACCTGTGCGGGCGCACCACCGCCGCTGAGCAGTCCCAAAATCGTCAATGGGTTGATTCCCAGCACCCAGCCGCCCACCAGCGCTATCACGATGGTTCCGATGCCGATGCTGCGCCCGCCAAATATGGGCGATCCACCACCGCCCCCGCCGCTGCGGCGGTCTTCCACGTTGTCAGACTCTCGATTGCCTTCCCATTTCATACTGGTTCTCCTGCACGCTCCACAGGCGGAGGGCATGGGCGACATGTTACGCGCCGGAGCGCGCACCGGGGCGGCCCGCTACCATTCAACCAGCAAGAAGGAACCCGCCCCTTTGCACCAAGGTCTCAAAACGCCGCCGCACCCGACACGCCATGCTCAATGACGCACCCCATTTCGCACCCCGTGCAGAGCGGCTGATTCTGCTCACCGGGTTTGACCCTTTCGGGGGCGACACCCAGAACCCCAGTTGGCTCATCGCGCAGGCACTGCGCGGCCAACGCATTGCAGGCCACACGGTGGTGGCAGCCCAGTTGCCCACCGTTTTTGGCGAATCGCTGCAGCGGCTACAAGCGTTGCTGGCTTTGCACCAACCGGCCATCACCCTTTGCCTGGGCCAGGCCGGTGGGCGCAGCGCCCTGTCGCTGGAGCGCATTGGCATCAACATCAACGATGCTCGCATTGCCGACAACCGGGGCGGCCAGCCCATCGACACACCGGTGGTACCCAACGGCCCCGCTGCGTATTTTTCAAGCCTGCCCATCAAGGCCATGCTGCGCGCTGTAGTGGATGCGGGGGTGCCCTGTGAGGTGTCGCAAACCGCAGGTACCTTTGTCTGCAACCACGTGCTGTATGGCCTGATGCACCTGCTGGCGCGCGGCGCCGGTCCGGCGGGCGCACGGGGTGGATTTGCGCATGTTCCCTGGTTGCCCGCACAAGGTGTGCCTCACCTGGCGTTGCGGGACATGGTGCGTGGCGTCTACACCGCGCTGTGGACGGCCGTGCTGGCGCAACAGGACATCACGCTCGGTGCGGGCGCCACGCACTGATGGGCTGCCAACGCGGCAACCATTCGGCTGGGTTTCCAGCCTTTTACCCGGCGGCGCCTGAGGGCTTGTCCGCTCCCACCGACGCCTTGCGCTGTGTAAAGTCCCGTCATGCTTTTCGCCCCCGCTCCTGACCCCTCTGGCACCCTGAACGCAGCGGCAACTGCGGCGCTGCTGCCATGGGGCCCTTTGGCCGATGAGATTTCTGCATTGCTCCAGGACCGCACCGTTTCGGTGCCTGCCCGCAGCGTGCTGGCGCTCCCGCAAGGCGCCTCTCTTTTTGTGATGCCCGCCACCGACAGCACGGTGGCGATGACCAAGCTCATCACCCTCACGCCCGCCAACGCGGGCACGGGGCGCCCCGCCATACAGGGCGACGTGGTGGTGTTCGACATCGCCACGGGCGAGCGCAGACGGGTACTGGACGGCCCCACGGTGACAGCGCGGCGCACCGCGGCGGTCTCGCTGCTGGCAGCCCGTCATCTGGCCCAGGTGCCGCAGGGCCCCCTGCTGATCGTGGGCGCCGGTGTGCAGGGGCTGGCCCACGCGCAGGCTTTTGTCCACGGCCTGGGTGTGCAAGAGGTATGGGTGACGTCACGCAGCGCCCACAGCGCCGAGCTATTGGCTGAACAGGTGCGTGCGCTGGGCGCCAGCGTCCGCGTGGTGGCTGACGCGGATGCGGCCGCGCCCCACTGCCCCCTGATCGTGACCTGCACACCAGGCCACAGCATCGTGCTCACCACGCCCCCCCGGCCCGACGCCTTTGTCGCGGCCGTGGGCGCCTTTACCCCCACCATGGCCGAACTCTCGCCGTCGCTGTGCCAACATTTCGCGCACGATGGGCACATCGTGGTGGACACCGAGGATGCGTGCCACGAAGCAGGCGATCTACTGCAGGCTGGCCTGGATGTGGGCACCCTTCCTACGCTGCGCGATGTGGTCCGGGGACCTTTCACCGCGCGAACAGGGCCCGTGCTGTTCAAAAGCTGCGGCTGGGCGGGTTGGGACCTGGCGGCCGCGCGGCTGGCGATGCGACCAGCGGCGCTACCGGCATTGCCAGTAACGGAGACGTCACCATGAGCGCACTTGCCCGTTTCTCCGACCATGGCCTGCGCATGCAGATAGCACTGGTCTTTGGCACGCTGGTCGTGACGCTCTCGGTGTTGTTGTCGCTCGCGTTTGGCGAGTTGCTGAAATCACGCCTCCAGCGCGACGCAGGCGCATCGCTGCAGATGGTGGCCGAAAACGCTGGCAAATTATTGGCCAACGGATTGATGGAACGCAGCCTGGAAGCCGAGGTGCTGGCCGATTCCGCGCTGGTGTGGACCAAAGGCCTGGACACCCCGGAGGCCCGCTACATGCTTGCCCGCGCCCAGGCAATGCACCCCACCAGCCTCTGGATCGGCGTGGCCGATGCGCAGGGCGTTGTGCGCTCTGCCACCAGCGGCATGCTGGTGGGCCAAAGCGTGGCCGAGCGCCCCTGGTTCAAGGCCGGTTTGAAGGAGGTTCACGTTGGCGACGTCCACCCCGCCAAGCTGCTGGAACGCCTGCTTCCCCCCTTGGCGTCTGGCGAGCCCTACCGGTTTGTGGATTTTGCAGCCCCTATCCGCGTCAACGCGACGACGGTCGGCGTTCTGGGGATTCATGGCAGTTGGGAATGGACCCGTGAGGTGCTGGAAAGCCTCACGCCCCCCCGCTCGGACGAAAGTGCCCTGGAACTCTTCATCTTTGACCAGGCTGGCGAAATGATTCTGGCGCCCAGCGGCGTCACCCGCACGCTGCAGGCTTCGGGGCAGCGGCTGCCCGAAGGCGTCAAGGTCAACAACAACCGTGACGGCGGACGCATCGACACGGCCGTGGTGCAGTGGCAGGACCAGCAGCGCTATCTCACCGCCGCCACCCAGCTGCAACCGCGCAACGCGGCCAGCGATCTGGGCTGGCGCATCGTGGCGCGCCAGCCTGTGGAGCTGGCGTTTGCCGAAGCCAACCGCACCGTGCGCCTGGCACTGGGGATCGGCCTCGCAGCCGCTCTGCTGGCCTCGGTGCTGGCGTGGATGGCGGCACGCCGCCTGAGCGACGACCTGTACGCCCTGGCCCGCGCGGCCAGCGCCGTAGAGGCAGGCAAGCAGGGTGCCGACATCCCGGCCTTGCACAGCAACCGTGAGGTGAGCCAGTTGTCTGTCGCCCTGGGCCGCATGACCCACCGCCTGCTGGCCGCACGCGAAGCCATGGAAGAAAAAGTCCGCCTGCGCACACTGGAGCTGGAGGCAGCCAACCGGGCGCTGGACCTGCAGGCGCGCACCGACGCGTTGACCGGCCTGCTCAACCGCCGTGGGTTCGAAACCCAGATGGCGTTTGGCCTGGCCATGGCCCGCCGCAGTGGAAGGCCGTTGAGCCTGATCACGGTGGATGTAGACCACTTCAAGCGGGTGAACGACACCTACGGCCACGAGGCTGGAGACGAGGTGCTCAGGCGGCTTGCGCGTACGCTGGAAGAGCGCCTGCGTGGCTCGGACGTGGTGGCCCGTTTAGGCGGCGAAGAGTTTGTGGTTCTGTTGCCAGACACCGACTTGGCGGGAGCCCAAGCCATCGCCCAGGCCCTGGTCAAAGCGATGGCTGAGCAGCAAGACCCTGTGGTGGGCACCATCACGGTGAGTGCAGGCGTGGCCAGCATGCGCGGCGTGCAGGACAACGGCACCGACATCTTGCGCCGTGGTGACGCTGCGCTTTATGAAGCCAAAGGCCAGGGCCGCAACCGGGTGTGTGTGGAAGTCTGACCTTCGGGCGACTGTCTGGTTTACAGAACTGCGCGCTGCTGAACAGCCGTGTCAGCCGGAGCATCGAAATACGCTTGCAGTTCGGCTGCCAGACTGCGCAGCGCCTCGTCGGGCACCTGCTGCGCGGCGGCCAGTTGCTGCACCGCGTAGGGGCGGTGGCCCAGCATCATGGCGGCGCTCACGCAATGGCCATGGGCTGCCATTTGAAGAATAAAAGCGTTGAGTCGCTCGCAGGGCCAGTAAGTCACGCCGCTTGCAGCACCGCCAGCACCTGGAAGGCAAGGGCTCGTGTCATCCGTCGGACCAGCGCCCAGCGATGGGGCAACCGACCGGAAAGTGACGGGTGACGGCGCGTCTGCTGCCACCGCGGCGGAAGCCGCCGATTGCGCGGTTGGCCGACGGGGAGTTGAAGTGAAAAAGGTGGTGAACGGAGCTGCCAACGAACCGATCCAGGCGGCCACCGACGGTGCAACGGAGGGAGAGGCAAAGGTCAACATGGCAAGGTTCCTTCCAGATTCGGTCGCCCCAGCATGACGCGGGAACGTGACATCCATGCTAAGAAAACTTACCCCTGCTTGCATTTCGGCCAACCGGCAGTGGCGTTGTAGGACGCCACCGCAGCCGCACCGGTGGCCGCAGGAGGCCACCACTGCTGCACTGCCGCCCGTCAGGCCTTGGGCAGCGTCACACCCACCTGGCCCTGGTATTTTCCGCCGCGGTCTTTGTAGCTGACCTCACACACATCGTCCTTGTCGCTCTCGAAGAACAGCACCTGCGCACAGCCCTCACCCGCGTAGATGCGCGCAGGCAGCGGCGTGGTGTTGGAGAACTCCAGCGTCACATAACCTTCCCACTCGGGCTCGAACGGCGTGACGTTGACGATGATGCCGCAGCGTGCGTAGGTGCTTTTACCCAGGCAGATGGTGAGCACATTGCGCGGAATCCGGAAGTATTCCATCGTGCGGGCCAGCGCGAAGCTGTTGGGAGGGATGATGCAGCTGTCACCCTCAAAGTCCACAAAACTCTTCTCGTCAAAGTTCTTCGGGTCCACCACCGTGCTGTGGATGTTGGTGAACACCTTGAATTCGGGGGCGCAGCGAATGTCGTAGCCGTAGCTGCTGGTGCCGTAGCTGATGATCTTCTTGCCATCGACCTCGCGCACCTGACCAGGCTCAAAGGGCTCGATCATTCCGTGCTCGGCCGCCATGCGGCGGATCCATTTGTCGCTTTTGATGCTCATGGCTGAATTCCCTGCGCTGTGGCCCAGGCAGGTTACAAACCGCCGGGCGCTATTAAATATGTAGCTATTAGCGCTTGATGATCAAGCGCTAGAGCCGTATTTTGCTTGAGAAATCACGGTTTGCTCCACCACCCGGTCATCGCCCAGCACGATCAGCGCAAACAAAAGCTCATCCAGGTTGCGTGCTTGGGCGGTCTTGCGCGCCAAAAGCGGGGTGGCTTGCGGGTTGAGCACCACAAAATCAGCCTCGCAACCAGGCTGCAGATTGCCCACCACACCCGCCAGGCCCAGCGCCTTGGCCGCGCCTGCCGTGTGCTGCCACCACAGTTGCTGGGGCGACAAGCTCAGGCCTTGCTTGCTCTGGCCCTCACGACCCACGTAGTAGGCGGCCATCATGGTGTGGAACGGACTGAAGCTGGTGCCCCCGCCCACGTCGCTGGCCAGGCCGTAGCCAAAACCCACGCGGTCGGCACTGGCGTAGTCAAAAAAGCCACTGCCCAGAAACAGGTTGCTGGTGGGGCTGACGGCAGCCACCGCCCCGGTGTCGCGCATCAATCCCCGGTCGTCGTCGTCGAAGTGGATGCAGTGCGCATACACCGCCCGCTCACGCATCAGGCCAAATTCGTCGTACACGCCCAGGTAGCTGCGCGACGCGGGAAACAACTCGCGCGCCCAGCGAATCTCGTCCAGGTTCTCGGCCACGTGCGACTGAATCCACACATCGGGGTAGCGTGCAGCCAGTTCGCCCGCGCCGCGCAGTTGCTCGTGCGTGCTGGTGGGCGCAAAGCGTGGGGTGATGGCGTAGCCGAGGCGGTCCACGCCATGCCAGCGCTGGATCAACGCTTCGGTGTCGATGAGGCTTTGTTCAGTGTCGTCCCGCACGCCGTCGGGCGAGTGGCGGTCTTGCAGCACCTTGCCGGTGATCAGGCGCATCTGCTGGCGTTGCGCCTCGGCAAACAGCGCGTCGGCCGATGCCGGGTGTGACGTGGAGAAAGCCAGCGCCGTCGTCACGCCGTTGCGCAACAACTCGGCAACGAAGAACTGCGCCACCTGTTCGCTGTAGCCGGATTCGACAAAACGCGACTCGTGCGGAAACGTGTAGTTTTCAAGCCAGGGGAGCAACCCGTCA
This sequence comes from Acidovorax sp., assembly GCF_046291265.1. Lineage (GTDB taxonomy): Bacteria > Pseudomonadota > Gammaproteobacteria > Burkholderiales > Burkholderiaceae_C > Acidovorax. The sequence goes on from NZ_JBKBTV010000008.1 coordinate 87,559, forward strand.
GCTGGCGAGCCGATGACATCGGTCTGCGGGAAGTGGATATGCATGTCCACAAAACCTGGCGCCAGAATGCGCCCGGGCAGGTGCGTCACGGGCTGGTCAGCGTATTGCGGTGCCAGCGCGTGCCAGGCGCCCGCAGCCAGCACCCGCTGGCGGCCCAGGGCATCGGGGCCGATGGCCAGCAGGCCATCTTCGTCATAGAGGGCCGTGCCGTCGTCGGCAAAGCGCAAAAGGGCAGATCGGTAAACAGGCATGGAGGCAAGCTTAGCGGCAGGGGGCACCGCTTGTATATGGAGCGCCCCATAGTGGCTATGGGGTTCGGGGAGCGCCGGTAGGCCGCGCAGGATTAGCGGGACAGCTTGCCAACCACGCCTTCCACCAGCCAGCTCATCTGCAAAATTTGCGCATCTGACAGCGCCTGGCCCGTTGCAATCCGCTCTTGCCCGTCGTTGTCGCGCACCGGCGCCTTGCCCGCACGGAAAGGCTGGAGCTTGCCAGCACCGATGGCCTTTTGCGCAGTCAATACCTCCTGCTGCACGGCGGCAGGCACGCGGGGGCCAAAGTCGCCGACGCGGATCATGCCTTCGCGCACGCCACCCCAGAGGCTGGCGCTCTTCCAGGTGCCGTTTTGCACGGCGCGCACCCGCTCGGTGTAGTAGCTGCCCCACTGGTGCGTCACGGCCACGATCTGCGCATCGGGCCCCGTGCGGCGCATGTCCGAGTGGTAGGCCACGGCCATCTTGCCGCGCTCCTGCGCAGCCGCCATCACGGCTGTGGAGCCGGTATGGAACGCGATCACATCCACATCCTGGTTGAACAGGGCCATGGCCGCATCGCGCTCCTTGGGCGGGTCGAACCACACGTTGAGCCACACCACCTTGACGGTGGCCTGCGGGTTGACCGAGCGCATGCCCAGCGTGAACGCATTGATGCCCTGCAGCACTTCAGGAATGGGGAAACCCGCCACAAAACCAGCCACACCGGTCTTGCTCATGCGGCCCGCCGCAATGCCCGCCAGATAGCGGCCCTCGTAGTAGCGCGCGTTGGCGGTGGCCACGTTGGGCGCGGTTTTGTAGCCGGTGATGGACTCAAACTTCACGTTCGGATAGTCCTGCGCCACCTTGAGCGTGGGCTCCATGTAGCCAAAACTGGGCGTGAAGATGATCTGGTGCCCGGTGGCAGCCAGGTCGCGAATCACGCGCTCGGCATCGGCGCCTTCGGCCACGTTCTCCACAAACGTGGTCTTCACCTGACTGCCCAGCGCGGCCTCGACGGCCTTGCGGCCTTCGTCGTGCTGGCGGGTCCAGCCCGCTTCGGTGATGGGGGAGACGTACACGAATCCGGCTTTGACGGGCTCGCCAGCACGGGCCTCTTTGCCCGACGCGGTCTGTGAAAAAACGGGAGAGAAAAAACAGGCGGCCACGAGCGCGGCTGCGAGGTTTTTGTACATGGTGGTCCTCTACATGGCCCAGGTGGTGAAAACACCAGATTCGCAGGGCGACGAATCTGGCGGTTGGTGTGCAGCTTGGTTCGATCAGCTGGAGGGTAGGCCTCTACAGGGTGGTTGTGGTCGCCGAAGCACTCAGTTCAGGCGCGGCGTGTGCGAGGGCGCGCCCAGACGGAAGGCCCCCACCACGTCTGCCAGGCGTGCAGCCTGGTCTTTCAGGCTCTCGGCTGCAGCGGTGGACTCTTCGACCAACGCCGCGTTTTGCTGTGTCATCTGGTCGAGCTGGTTGACCGCTACGTTGACCTGGCCGATGCCCAGGCTCTGCTCGGATGCGGCGGCGCTGATCTCGCCAATGATGTCGGTCACGCGGCGCACCGAACTGACGATCTCGCCCATGGTGCTGCCTGCATTTTTCACCAGCGCGGCGCCCGACTCCACTTTGGCGACGGACACGCCAATCAGCGTCTTGATCTCCTTGGCGGCTTCGGCGCTGCGCTGGGCCAGGTTGCGCACCTCACTTGCCACCACGGCAAAACCACGGCCCTGCTCGCCTGCGCGTGCAGCTTCTACCGCCGCGTTCAGCGCCAGGATGTTGGTCTGAAAAGCGATGCCGTCAATCGTGCCGATGATGTCGGAAATTTTCTTGCTGCTGGCGTTGATCTCGTCCATGGTGTTCACCACCTGGGCCACCACATCCCCACCGCGCTGCGCCACCTGCGCGGCCGATGCCGCCAACTGGTTGGCCTGCACGGCAGAGTCGGCACTCTGGCGCACGGTGCTGGTCAGCTCTTCCATCGAACTGGCGGTCTCCTGCAGGCTGCTGGCCGTCTGCTCGGTGCGTGCGCTCAAATCCTGGTTGCCAATGGCGATCTGGGTGCTGGCGGTGGAGATGCTGTCCACCACACCACGTACCTGCTGCAGCGATCCATGCAGCGCACTGCGCATCACATCCAGCGCGCGCAGCAGGCGGCCGGTTTCGTCGTTGGCGTAGCTGGCCTGCGGCGCACCGGTCAGGTCCATGTCGGCAATCGACTCGGCAATGGCTTCGGCATGGCGCAGGGGGCGCGTGATGCTGTTGGCCAGCAGCCAGGCCAGCAAGGCGCCCAGCAGCAGCGAGACGCCGGTGCAGATCTGCAACAGCAACGTGGTCTGTGCGCGCAGCGCTTCACTGCGCTGGCCTGCGGCGTCCAGCCGGGTGCGCTGGGCGTCCACCATTTGCTGCACGCCCGCCAGGTAGCTGCGCGATGTGGGCTCGAACCGCTCGGAGAAAACCCGGTTGGCGGCATCGGCGTCTCCGGCTTGCTTGTGTTTGCTCACCTCTTCGCGGGCCGCCAGATAGTCTTTGCGCAGGTCGCCCACTTTGGCAAACAGCGCCTTGTCTTCCGGCGTCAGCATCTTGGACTCGATGAACTTCTGCAGCTCGTTGGTGTTTTTGATCGACTCCGCAGTGGCTGGCGCAAAGTATGGAATCAGGCTCGCATCGCTGCTCTTGGCGATGGCCGCCGCGCGCTGCACGCCCGACGTGGTGTGCCGCAGCCAGTCAGAGCCCGCACGCTCGGTCTTGATGTTGTCGTCGACCATGGTGTTGATCACCGTGCCCAGCTGGTTCAGCTTGACGACTGCGACCACACTGCTGACGAAAAACAGCACGAGGATCACGCCAAGCACCAGGGTCAGGCGCTTGCCGATAGAAATTTGATGGAGAAACATGGGGAGAGATCCGACAACGACCAGCACACAACGCGTGCGCAAAACGGCGGCCCCACGGTGCGGAGCACACACGCCCTCGCCCAAGAAAAGGCGCATCGAGGCGTACAAAATCTCACAATTGTAGGGTTTACCCGGAAATTAGGTGGCAAACCAGTCGGCTCAACGTGCCTTCATCTGCTGAGGCAGATGTTGTGCCCTCTCACGGCACCCAGGGGAAAAATTGAACCAAATTGGTCTCTAGCGCTTATAGATAAAGCGCTAGTAGCTACTATTTTCATAGCAAACTATTGATTACTGCAGAGGATTGGCCCCACCAGCAGCCACCCCTGCCCGCTCCGCATCAGTAATCGTGCTCCACACAACGCTCAAAGGTTTCCTTGAGTTTGTGCTCCCACACCCGCTTATCGGCATTGCCCGCAAAACTCGCCTCAAAGCTGTTGAACGCCAGCTGGTAGGCATGTTTGGCCGTGAGGCCGGTGGCGGCAAACACCTGGGTGAAGTTCTCGTTGATGTAGCCACCAAAATACGCCGGGTCGTCTGAATTCACCGTGGCTGCCAGCCCTGCATCCAGCAGCTTGCCCAGGTTGTGGTCCGCGAGGTTGGGGAACACGCACAGCTTCTGGTTGGACAGGGGGCACACCGTCAACGCGATGCGGTCTTGCGCCAGGCGCTGCATCAGCGCGGCGTCGTGCACGGCCTGCACGCCGTGGTCGATGCGCTCCACTTTCAGGACATCGAGTGCGCTCCAGATGTAGGCGGGAGGCCCCTCCTCGCCCGCATGGGCCACCAGATGCAAATCCAGCTCCCGGCAGCGGGCAAAGATGCGTGCGAATTTTTCTGGCGGATGGCCGACTTCGCTGGAGTCGAGCCCCACGCCCACAATCTTGTCGAGCAGGGGCATGGCCTGCTCCAGCGTTTCAAAGGCGGACTCTTCGCTCAGGTGGCGCAAGAAACACAGGATCAACGTGGCGCTGATGCCCAGATCCGTGCGTGCGTCTTCACACGCGCGGTGCAGGCCGTTGATGACTGTCTCCATGGCCACGCCGCGTGCGGTGTGGGTCTGCGGGTCAAAGAAAATCTCGGCGTGCAGCACGTTGTCTCGGGCAGCGCGCCCCAGGTAGGCGCGCGCCATGTCGTAAAAATCCTGCTCATGCAGCAGCACGCTGGCACCCGCGTAGTAGATGTCCAGAAAACTCTGCAGGTTGCTGAACGCATACGCACTGCGAAGTTCTTCCACGCTGGCATAGGGCAAGGTCAGTTCGTTGCGCTGCGCCAGGGCAAAAATCAGCTCGGGCTCCAGGGAGCCTTCGATGTGGATGTGCAGCTCGGCCTTGGGCATGGAGCGCAACAGACTGGGCAGGCGCTCGGCGGAAATGGGGGGCACTTTAAACATCAGCAGACTCCAAAGGTGATGCCGCTCTGGCGCAAATAGCGGCGGTAGGCAGATGATGCCTTGTCGGCAGCGGTATGCAACTCTGCGCGCAGGTCCAGCGGCAGGCACTGCGGCATCTGCGACTCCAGCACGGGTTGGTCCTGCGTGAAGATGGTGTGCTGAAAGGCCTGCAGCTTCTCGTCGGGCGAATCAAAATCTGCCACGGCCAGGCGAAACCACACGCGGCTGCGCACCGGTGTGATCGGGCAGATGAACAGCGCAATGGATTCACGCCAGCCATCCAAGGCCGTGGTGCCTGCTTCAGGCACCTTGGTCAGCACGGCGGCATAGGGCGCGGTGACTTCGTACGTGTATTCCACCTGGGCCGGGGCCGTCGAATGCAGGTTGGACTGCGGCTGCCAGGCCTTGCAGCCCGTGGCCAGCAGACCGGTGGCCGTCGCCTCCACGCGGTAGTCGTCAATGGCGGTGGCATCACGGCTGCCCAGCCAGCCTTCGTGCACAAAGCCGAAGTGCGACATGTCCAGAAAGTTCTCGATGATGCGCGGTGCACTGGCGGCCACGTCATACGGCCCGCAGTTGAGCTTGCGCAGGCGCGCGTCGCCTTCGGCCGCAAAACCGGGCAGCGCTGCACTGCCCTGCTCCTCCATGCGCACCCAGACCAGGCCATGCGCTTCACGCGCCTCAAAGGCCCGTGCGCAATGCCCGGGCGGGGGCACAAACGCGGGCAATGCGGGCACCTGGGTGCAGCGTCCGCCCGCCGCAAACTGCCAGCCGTGGTACGGGCACTCCAGTTGTCCCTCTGGCGTCACGCGGCCCAGCGACAGCCGGGCGCCGCGGTGCGGGCACTGGTCGGCAAACGCCTGCACCGCACCCGCCGCGTCGCGCCACACCACCACGGGTTGTTCCAGCAGCTGCACGGCAACGGGGGTCTGCGCCACATCGCCCACCAAAGCCACCGGATGCCACAAGCTTGATTCGACCATCTGCCTGCACCTCAAAAAACCAAAACAGAAACGGAAAAGGGCCACCCGCAGGCGGCCCTCTCTGTAGGCAGCAAGCCGCGAGGCCCGCTGACCAACCCGTCGACTTACTTCTTCTCGCCGCCGGGGATCTTGCCTTCCACGCCCTTGACGTAGAAGTTCACGCCGCCCAAGAACTTGTCATCGGCCACCGCATCCTTGGCCAGGATTTCCTTGCCATCCTGACCCACGATAGGGCCCTTCCAGATGTTGTAGGTGCCTGCAGCCAGGCCCTTCTTGATCTCTTCGACCTTGGTCTTGATCTCGGCAGGCACGTCGTCGGCGATGGAGACGATGTCGATGGCGCCTTCCTTCACGCCCCACCAGCTTTGGCCCGTGCTCCAGGTGCCTTCCAGCGCGTCTTTGGTGGCCTTCACGTAGTAAGGGCCCCAGTTGATCACGGCCGATGCCAGGTGGGCCTTGGGGCCGTAGGCGGTCATGTCGCTGTCCCAACCGAAGGCGCGCTTGCCCTTCTCTTGTGCAGTCTTGAGCACGGCGGGCGAGTCGGTGTTCTGGAACAGTACGTCAGCGCCGCCGTTGATCAGGCTGGTGGCGGCTTCGGTTTCCTTCGGTGGGCTGAACCATTCGTTCACCCATACCACCTTGGTCTTGACCTTGGGGTTGACCGACTGGGCGCCCATGGTGAAGCTGTTGATGTTGCGGATCACTTCAGGAATTGGCACCGAGCCGACCACGCCCAGCGTGTTGGACTTGGTCATGGCGCCAGCGATCACGCCAGCCATGTAAGCGCCTTCGTAGGTGCGGCTGTCGTAAGTGCGCACGTTCTCGGCCGTCTTGTAGCCGGTGGCGTGCTCGAACTTCACATCCTTGAAGTCGGGAGCGAGCTTCTCAATGGAGTTCATGTAGCCAAAGGTGGTGCCAAAGATCAGCTTGTTGCCCTGGCCGGCCATGTCGCGCAGCACGCGCTCGGCGTCAGCGGATTCGGGCACGCTCTCGACGAAGCTGGTGACAACCTTGTCGCCAAATTCTTTTTCGATGGCCTTGCGACCGTTGTCGTGTGCAAAGGTCCAGCCGCCATCGCCCACTGGGCCGACATAGGCAAACGCGATCTTCAGTGGCTCGGGCTTGGGTGCCGGGGCCTCAACCACAGGGGCCGGTGCGGGCGCTGGGGCCGGTGCCGGTTCTTCCTTCTTGCCACAGCCCACGAGTGCGGCAGCGGCAACGGCGGAGAGCGCTGCCACCTTGAGCATGGAGCGTTTCTGCAGATCAGTCATGTCGGTTCCTTCTTGAGAACGTTAGGGGGTTACACACGCGAAAAACACTAATTATGGGGCGATCTACCGCTGGGTAACGCGCATTTGCGGCGCGGGCATCTTCCATTTCAGCTGCCCGGATAAAACGGCTTGCCCAGCGATGCGGGCATGTTGATGCGGATCCACGCTGGATTGCGCGAGATCAACGCCAGCACCACGATGGTGGCCACATACGGCAACATGCTCAGCAACTGGCTGGCCACCTGCACGCCCGTGGCCTGCAAATGGAACTGCAGCATGGTCACGCCGCCAAACAGGTAAGCCCCAAGCAACACCCGTGCCGGGCGCCAGGTGGCAAAGGTGGTCAGTGCCAACGCAATCCAGCCGCGACCGGCCACCATGCCTTCGACCCACAGCGGGGTGTAGACGGTAGAGATGTACGCCCCGGCAAGCCCGCACAGCGAGCCACCGGCCACCACCGCCGCCAGGCGAATGCGGCGCACCGGGTAGCCCAGTGCGTGCGCCGACTCGGGCGACTCGCCCACCGAGCGCAGCACCAAACCCGCACGCGTGCGGTACAGGAACCAGATCATCCCCACCACCAGCAGCATGGTGATGTACACGAGCGGGTGCTGCCGGAACAGCGCGGGCCCAAGCAATGGCACATCGCCCAGCACCGGAATCGCGTATTTGGGCAGCTCGGGCAGCTTGGCCTGCACGTAGCTGATGCCCGCAAACGCGGAGAAGCCGACGCCGAACAACGACAGTGCGAGCCCGGTCGCGTACTGATTGGTGTTGAGCCAGATCACCAGCACACCAAAAATGGCGGCCAGCAGCGCGCCAGCGGCCATGCCCGCCGCAAACCCCAGCCAGGTGTTGCCCGTGTGCACCACGGTGGCAAACCCCGCAATGGCGGCGCAGAGCATCATGCCCTCGGCCCCCAGGTTGACGATGCCCGCCTTTTCATTGATGAGCAGCCCCAGGGCCGCAATGGCCAGCACGGTGCCCGCGCTCAGCGTGGCGCCGATAAGCAATGCGTAAGACTCCATCACTTGCCTCCCTTCGAGGCCACCCAGCGGATGCGGTAGGCGATCAATGTGTCACACGCCAGCAGCGTGAACAGCAGCAAGCCCTGGAAAACGCCCGTGAGCGACTTGGGCAGCCCCAAACGCGACTGTGCCAGTTCCCCACCGATGTAGAACATGCTCATGAGAATGGCCGACAGGATCATGCCCACCGGGTGCAGCCGCCCCACAAAGGCCACGATGATGGCCGCAAAGCCGTAGCCTGCCGGCACGTAAGGCGTGAGCTGGCCAATCGGGCCCGCCACTTCCAATGCACCTGCCAGGCCCGCTGCGCCGCCCGAAATAAGCAGAGCGGTCCACAGCGCGCGGCGCGACGAAAAGCCCGCGTAACGCGCCGCTGCAGGCGCCAAGCCGCCCACCTGCTGGGCAAAACCGGCCCGCGTGCGAAACAGAAACACCCACAGTGCCGCCGCTCCCGCCAGCGCCAGCAGCAACCCAATCGACATGCGCGAGCCCTGCATCAGCCGCGGGATCTGCGTGACCTTTTCAAAGGTCTTGCTCTGCGGAAAGTTGTAGCCCAGGGGGTCCTTCCACGGACCGTAGACCAGGTAGCCCAGCACCAGCGTGGCCACATAGACCAGCATCAGACTCACCAGAATTTCGTTGGCGTTGAACTTGTCGCGCAGCAGCGCCGTGAGCCCCGCCCACGCCATGCCGCCCAGCACACCGGCCAGCAAAATGGCGGGCACGATCCAGGGCCCGGTGGTCTTGTCGGCCAGCAAGGCGATTCCACCGGCCGTGACCGCACCAATCACAAACTGGCCCTCGGCACCGATGTTCCACACATTGGAGCGAAAACACACGGCCAGCCCCAGCGCGATGAGCAGCAGCGGCGTGGCCTTGACCATCAATTCGCCCATGGCGTAGGGCGTCTTGATGGGCTCCCAGAAGAACACCTGCAGGCCCCGCACCGGGTCTTTACCGAGCGCAATGAACAAGGCCACACCGATCAGCACGGTCACCACCACCGCAAGCAGCGGCGAGCCGTAGGTCCAGAGGTTGGACGCCTGGGGACGCGGTTCCAGCTTAAGCATGCTGCACCTCCGCATCCCGGGCTTGCTGTTGTTGCTGGGCCAGATGGGCTTGCACATCGGCATTCCACAGGCCACTCATCCATTCGCCAATGCGCTCCACGGTGGCGTTGGCACGCGGCACCGAGGGCGACAGGTGCCCCTTGGCCACGACATGCAGCCGGTCGCAGATTTCAAACAATTCGTCCAGCTCCTCACTGACCACCAGCACCGCGCAACCTGCATCGCGCAGCGCCAGGATAGACCCGCGAATCTGCGCCGCCGCGCCCACGTCCACACCCCACGTAGGTTGCGAGACGATGAGCAGCTTGGGGTTGGCGTCAATCTCGCGTCCCACGATGAACTTTTGCAGGTTGCCCCCCGACAGCGACTTGGCAGCGGCGTTGGGGCCACCGGCCTTGACGTTGAAGCGCTCGATGATGGCCTGCGCATGTTTTTGCAACGCCCCCACCTTGATCCAGCCGCTGCCACTGACCGAGTTGGTGCGCGTGAGCAGCAGGTTGTGCGCCAGCCCCATCGTGGGCACGGCGCCCCGGCCGAGGCGCTCTTCCGGAACAAAATGCAGGCCCAACGCACGGCGCTGGCTGGGGCCCATGCGGCCCGCGTTCTGGCCCGACACCTGGATGCTGGTTGGCTCGGCGCGCCGGTCTTCGCCCGACAGCGCATACAGCAGCTCTTTTTGCCCGTTGCCCGACACACCGGCAATGCCCACCACTTCGCCCGCCTTCACCTCGAACTGCAGGTCGACCAAGTCCACCCCAAACTGGTCGGCGCGCGGCAGCGACAGGCCCCGCACACGCAGCACGGTGGCGCCAGTCTGCACGGCACGGTGCTCCAGCGCGGGCGGCTCGGCGCCAATCATCAGGCGCGACAGGGACGCGTTGGATTCTTCCGCCGGGTTGCAAACACCCGTGACCTTGCCGCCGCGCAGCACGGTGCAGGCGGTGCACAGCGCGCGGATCTCGTGCAGCTTGTGGCTGATGTAGAGGATGCTGCAGCCCTCGATGGCCAGCTTGCGCAGCACCACGAAGAGCTTTTCGACCGCCTGGGGCGTTAGCACCGAGGTGGGCTCGTCCAGGATCAGCACCTTGGGGTTGGTGAGCAGTGCGCGGATGATTTCCACGCGCTGCATTTCGCCCACGCTCAGTGTGTGCACGGGGCGCAGGGGGTCAATGTCCAGGCCATATTCCGCCGCCTTGGCGGTGATGCGCTGCGTGACCTCGGCCAGCGTCAGGCTCTTGTCCAGCCCCAGCCACACGTTCTCGGCCACCGTGAGGGTGTCGAACAGGCTGAAGTGCTGGAACACCATGGCGATGCCCAGCGCCCGCGCCTCTTGCGGGTTGCGCACCTGCACGGCCTGGCCGTTGAAGAACACGCTGCCCTCGTCGGGCTTGACCGAGCCGTAGATGATCTTCATCAGCGTGGACTTGCCCGCGCCGTTTTCGCCCAGCACCGCATGGATCTCGCCGGGCAACACCGTCAGCGACACACCGCTGTTGGCCACCACCGCCGGGTAGCGCTTGGTGATGCCCGTCAGCTGCAACCGGGGTGGCGGCGCGCCCGGAGCGGGAGAAGTAGGGGGTGAACTCATGCGGGGATTGTCTCTCAGTTTTACAACTTGTTATAAGAATGAAAACACCTTCTTGCGCTTGTTCAGCATGCGCTGACAGCTATTCTTTTCGTAGCGACGCCGCCACCGTTTTCACACAGTCGCGCAGCCAGGCGGCCGCCGCCGAGTGGTGTGTGCGCGCATGCCACAGCTGGTAGTACATGAGCCGGGGAAACGCCACCGGGCACGGCAGGATGGCCAACGGCAGTTGCTCCACATAACGTTCGCAATATTGGCGGCCCGTGGTCAGCACAAGCAAGCTCGATGCCACGATGCTGGGGATCAGGCTGAAATGCGCGCAGCGCGCCGTGATATTGCGTTGCATGGAGAGGCTGTCCAGGTGGGCGTCGATCACGCCGCGAGCACCGGGGTGGGTGGGGGTGGGGGCAATGTGCTCGGCCGCCAGCCAGCTTTCCACGTCCCAGCCGCGCCGCACGGCGGGGTGGTCCTTGCCGACCAGGCAGACCACTTCATCACCAAACAGGCGGCCCATGTGCAGATCGTCCGGCGGCTGGGGCCAGTTGCCGATGACCACATCCACCTCGCCCTGCGCCAGGTGCGCGTGGTAGTGCGTGTCGGCCGACAGGGGCAGGATTTCGATGGGGCACAACGGGGCTTCGACCTTGATGCGGGCCACCAGCTGGGGCAGAAAAAGGGGGTCGAGGTAATCGCTGGCGGCCACGCGGAAGGTGCGGGTGGCGGTGCGCGGGTCAAACCCGCGCGCATCCGAGAACAGCGCCTCGGCCGACCGCAGGATGGCGCCTGCGGGTTCGACCATGCGCAGTGCGGCATCGGTGGGCATCATGCTGGCGCCGGAGCGCACCAGCAGCGGATCGCCCGCCAGGTCGCGCAGGCGTTTGAGCGCAGCCGACACCGCCGGCTGGTGCATGCCCAGGCGGACGGCGGCCCTCGATACGCTGCGTTCAGTGAGCACGGTGTGCAAGACCCTTATGAGATGGAGGTCTATCTTGTCGAAAAGGGCGTGGTCTCTCATAGCAGTGCGTGCATTGATGTCATAAGCTTGTACTTATGCTGGCGGCCATGGGGCGCCCTACCCTCTGATGAACACGACTTGCGCAAAACAAGGCTCAGACAAGCCGCATCGCCCCAAGGCAATGCGGCCATTGCATCCCGATGTGCGTAAGTCCTCATGAATTGTTAGCAATCGAAGAAGCGGCCTCCGTCATGACCACCCAACCCTTGCAATTCCTGCGCCGCGGCCAGCCCGTGGCGCTGGGCAATGTACCACCCGACCGCACGCTGCTGGAGGTGCTCCGCGAAGACCTGGGCAACACCGGCACCAAGGAAGGCTGCGGCGAAGGCGACTGCGGCGCCTGCACCGTGGTGCTGGGCGAGGCGCGGGACGGCAAGGTGCACTACAGCGCCATCAACAGCTGCATCCGCCTGGCGCACTCGGTCCACGGCATGGCGCTGTGGACGGTGGAGGACCTGGCGGAAGACCCGTTGATCCAGCCGGTGGGCGACGCGGCCCCCGCCGCTCGGCAGTCCATCACCTTGCATCCAGCGCAGGAAGCCATGGTCCAGTGCCACGGCTCCCAATGCGGCTTCTGCACACCCGGTTTTGTGATGAGCCTGTTCGGCATGTACCAAAACCATGTGTGCAACGGGCAGCCGATCACCCGTGAACTGGCTCAAGAAGAACTCTCCGGCAACCTGTGCCGCTGCACCGGCTACCGCCCCATCCTGGACGCCGCGCAGCAGATGGCGGCCTTGCCCGCGATGGCGGTGAACGAACCTCTATTGCTACAAAAACTAGAGCTACTAGCGCTTACCCATCAAGCGCTAGAGGCCAATTCTTCTTATATTTCACCCGCCACACTGCCCGACCTGCTGGCCGCGCGGGCGGCACACCCAGCGGCGCAGGTGGTGGCAGGTTGCACCGATGTGGGCCTGTGGGTGACCAAGCAACACAAACAATACGAACGCATCCTGGACGTGACCCGCGTGGCCGAGCTGCGGCAGATTCAGCAAGGCGCGCACGACATCACCATCGGCGCCGCCGCAACGCTGACCGACGCCTTTGCGGCACTGACGGCGCAGTGGCCGCAGCTGCACACCTTTGCCACGCGCTTTGCGGGCCTGCCCGTACGCAACTCGGGCACGCTGGGCGGCAACGTGGCCAACGGCTCGCCCATTGGCGACTCGATGCCGCTCTTGATCGCCCTGCGCGCCCAGATGGTGCTGGCCAGCGTTCGCGGCGAACGCGCCATGGCGCTGGAAGAGCTGTACACCGGCTACCGGCAGAACGTGATGGCGCCGGACGAGTTGCTGGTGCGCATCGTGGTGCCACGGCCCAGCGTGACCGAGGCACTGCGGGCGTACAAAATCTCGAAGCGCTTTGACGACGACATCTCCGCAGTGTGTTTGGTGATCAACCTCGACATCGAAGCCAACGTGGTGCGCCGCGCCAGCATCGGCGCAGGCGGCGTGGCCGCCACCCCGGCCCGCGCCCGCCAGACCGAAGCCGCGCTGGTCGACCAGCCATGGAACGCCGACACCGTCGCCCGCGCCGCGCAAGCGCTGCAAAGCGAGTTCAACCCCATCTCGGACATGCGAGCCAGCGGCGCCTACCGCCGCACGGTGCTGGCCAGCCTTCTGCAGCGCTTCTGGCTGGAAAGCCAGGGCGAAGAGGCGGTGAGCGTGGAGAACTTCCGCCTGGAGGAATCGGTATGAACCAGCGCGAGATTCCGTCCAACGGCCTGTCCATCAGCCGGGACGCGGTGGACGACCCGGCCGCCGCCGCTGCTGATGCCCATGCGGCCGAGCCCCTAGCCGCCCCGCAGCCCAGCGCCCCCGCCAGCACGCGCGCCATGGGCCAGTCGCACATCCACGAAAGCGCACGCGCCCAGGTGGCGGGTGCGGCCCACTACATCGACGACCTGCCCGAGGTAAAGGGCACGTTGTACGCGGCGCCCATCCTCTCCACCGTGGCCCACGGCACTTTGAACGGCGTGGATGCCAGTGCCGCCCTGGCCCTGCCCGGCGTGCGCGGTGTGGTGCTGGCGGCCGACGTGCCCGGCGACAAGCTGCTGGCCGCCTTTGCGCACGACGAGCCCGTGTTTGCCTACGACACCGTGCAGCACATCGGCCAGGTCATCGGACTGGTGGTGGCTGACTCGGTGATGCAGGCGCGCCGCGCGGTTCGGGCGGTGAAGCTCGACATCACGCCGCTGCCCGCCGTGCTCTCGGTGCACGACGCACTGAAGGCCAAGAGTTACGTGCTGCCGCCCGTGTTTGTGCGCCGGGGCGACGCCGCCACCGGCCTCGCGCAATCGGCGCACCGCCTGCAAGGCGCCTTCGAGGTGGGCGGGCAAGAACATTTCTACCTGGAAGGCCAGATCGCCTACGCGCTGCCGCTGGAGCAAAAGCAGTGGTCGATCTACTCCAGCACCCAGCACCCCGGCGAGGTGCAGCACTGGGTGGCGCACGCTTTGGGCGTCGACAACCACGCAGTGAAGGTGGAATGCCGCCGCATGGGCGGCGGCTTTGGCGGCAAGGAAACCCAGGCCGGCCACCTGGCCGTGTGGGCCGCCGTGGCCGCCCACAAGTTCGGCCGCGCCGTCAAGCTGCGGCTGGACCGGGATGAAGACTTCATGGTCACCGGCAAACGCCACCCGTTTGCGTACGAATACGACGTGGGTTTTGACGCCACCGGCCGCATCACGGGCCTCAAACTGCAGATGGCGGCCAACTGCGGTTTCAGCGCCGACCTGTCGGGCCCCGTGGCCGACCGCGCCGTGTTCCACAGCGACAACGCCTATTACCTGAGCGACGTGGAAATCGCCTCGTACCGCTGCAAGACCAATACGCAGAGCCACACCGCATTCCGGGGCTTCGGCGGCCCGCAGGGTGTGATCGTGATCGAAGCCATCCTGGGCGACATCGCCCGCGCTTTGGGCCGCGATGCGCAGGACGTGCGCATGGTCAACCTGTACGGCAAGGACGCAGCCGATGGCCGCAATGTCACTCACTACCAGATGACGGTGGAAGACAACATCCTGCACGCGCTGATGCCCCAGCTGGAGCGAAACGCCGACTACCGCCAACGCCAGGCCGACATTGCCGCGTGGAATGCGCTGCAGCCCGTGCTCAAGCGCGGTCTGGCCATCACACCCGTCAAGTTCGGCATCAGCTTCACAGCCACCTTGTTCAACCAGGCCGGCGCGCTGGTGCATGTGTACACCGACGGTAGCGTGCAGGTGAACCACGGCGGCACCGAAATGGGCCAGGGCCTGCACACCAAGGTGGCGCAGATCGTGGCCGACGAGCTGGGCGTGCCGCTGCACCGCGTACTGGTGACGGCCAGCGACACCAGCAAGGTGCCCAACGCCAGCGCCACAGCGGCCAGCAGCGGCACCGACCTGAACGGCCGCGCCGCGCAGTTTGCAGCGCGCAATGTGCGCGACAACCTGGCCTCGTTTGTGTGCGGGCTGGACGGCTGCGGTGCAGGCGCCATTGAATTTTCGGGCGGGCAAATCACCTCGCCCAAAAAGGTGCGCGCGTTTGACGATGTGGTGAAAGAGGCCTACGCCAACCGCATCCAGCTGTGGAGCGACGGCTTTTACCGCACGCCCAAAATTCACTACGACAAGGCCACGCTCACCGGCCGCCCGTTTTACTACTTCAGCTACGGCGCCGCCTGCTCCGAGGTGGTCATCGACACCCTCACCGGAGAGAGCCGCGTGACCCGCGTGGACATCCTGCACGACGTGGGCCACAGCATCAACCCGGCCATCGACATTGGTCAGATCGAAGGCGGCTTTGTGCAGGGCATGGGCTGGCTGACGACCGAGCAGCTGGTGTGGAACGAGAAGGGCCACCTCGCCACCCACGCACCGAGCACCTACAAGATCCCGGCGACCGGAGACATCCCCGCGCACTTCAAGGTGGCGCTGTGGCCCGAGGCCAATAGGGAGGACAACGTAGGCGGCAGCAAGGCCGTGGGCGAGCCGCCGTTCATGTTGGCGATCAGTGTGTACGAGGCGCTGCGCAATGCGGTGGCTGCAGGGCGCGGGGTGGAGTCGGACGCTGCGGCGCCGGTGGTATTGACGGCGCCAGCGACTGCGGAGAATGTGTTGCGGGCGTTGGGTAAGTTAGGGGAGTGAAGGGCTCGGGCCCCTTCGCACGATCCACCGCCCGATCCAGCTGAGCTTATCGAAGCCTTGCGCTGATCGTGTCTCATGCCTTTGCGCAGGGCGGAGGCATGGGTGTGCGCCCGCCGGCGCAGTCACTTTTTCTTGCGTCCGGTCTGAAAAGGCGACGCAAAAGAAAGAAACTTGGCCTCCGGGGCGACGATCCGCCCCCCCGCCCTCACCCCAAGCATGCGTTCCTAACCAGCACGCGCGCCCAGGGTTCGGCAAGCTCCGCCCGAACGAGTAGCGGGAAGACAAAAAACCATAAAAACAATAGCTACTAGCGCTTATTCCATAAGCACTACAGCCCATTTCGACCCTTAAACCCCAGCCGCCCCCTGCGGCACATGGTTCCGCAACAGCCACTGCGTCTCCCGCGTGGCGTCGGTGTCCGGGTGCCTTGACTCCAGTGTGGCCAGCACTCGCAAGGCCATGTCCACGCGGTTCATGCCCTGCAGCAGCACGCGGGCGACCAGCTCGTAGGCGGCGGGCACGCTTTCGTGGTCCTTGAAGCGGCGGTCAAAGCCCTGCAGCAGGTCCAGCGCGTCTTTGGCCTCGTTCGCATGCCAGGCGGCTTTGGCGAGGTTCAGCGTGGCGTTGGCATCTTGCAGCGCAAACTCGGCGTTTTTGCTGCGGCAGGTGTGAAAGGCTTTGAGTGCTTCGCCACCGTGGCCGAACTTCAGCAGCAGCGGGATGTAGCGCTGTGCGTGGTCGAGCAGGGTGGCAGTTTTGCCTTCTGCCAGCGCCAGCACGCGGTGGTAACGGCGTTGTGCCGGCACTTCTTCGCCATGGGTGCGCTGCTCTTCATAGGCCACGGCCAGGGCGGCCACCATGTCGCCTGCGGTGACCAGCTCGGCCACCTGCGCGTCGAGGGCGTCTTGCTCGATCCGGCGCGGGCTGCGGCGGTCCACGGGGGGCGCGTCTTCGTCCAGTCCGGCGCCCGGCAGCAGGTCAATGCCAAAAGCTTCGTGGTTTTGGTACATGGCATAGCCCAGCAGGCTGGCCATGACCCAGGCGAAGTAGATGAGTACCCAGTTGATGATGGGCAGCAGAATCCAGCCACTGAAGACGGGCAGCAACATGCCCAGTGCGATGAAGGTGCCTTGGCTCAGCAAAAAGAGAAACAGGCACAGCAGCAGGTAGGGCCAGCCAATGGTGCGCACGGCGTTCCAGGCGTTGGCGGGGTTCAGGGTTTCGGTGAAGCTGCCGGTTTGCACCAGAACGATCTGTGTGGCGGGCAGCAAAAAGCACATGGCCAGCCAGGCCAAGGTGCCCAGTCCCGGGTTGATCCGCTGCAACCAACCCACTGCGATGGATTGCGCAATCAGAATCGCAAACAGTTTCCAGGGCAGGTTCTTCCATTCCGGGTCCAGTTCGGCGGGGTAGTCCTCTGCCTTGTAGATGCCGCGTGAGCCCAGGGCCGTCACTTTGAAGCCATAGCGCGATGCCGCCAGCAAAATCCCGATCTCCACGATCAGGATGCCCAGGGCGTCCGGCAAGAAGAAAAAAACTTTGTACAGCATGCTGGAGAACGCCAGCAGCATGCTGTACATCAGTGGCTTGGATTGCAGCGGAAACGTGAAGAAGGTGTTGAGCCGGTGCCAGAAGGGCGCGGGCCGTTTGGTGGGCTGGGCGGCGTTGTCGTTGCCTGGTGCTCTTGTAGCCATGGTGGTTCTCCCGCCTCCCTCCGCGGGGTGCGCGGCCTAGGCTGCGCGGATTGTGCGCGGGAGTATAGGCCGCTCACATGTGCTGGCATCTGCAGCACTTTCTCACACATTCACGCTCTGGACAGGCGGCGCAAGGTGGCGCCTGAGCGGGTGGATCGGCTACCCTCAGAACCCTTGCAGGCATGAGCAAAACACAATGAAAACAACACTTTGGAGGAAAGCCCCGGTCGGCGCAGTGATGCTGCTGGGCGGGTTGCTGCTGGCCACAAACGCGCAGGCGTTGCAGATCACCAGCTTTTCGCCCCAGGGCGAGGTGGCGCGGGTGCGGCAGGTGGTGGCCAAGTTCGATAGCGCTGCGGTCAATTTCGGCGACCCCAAGGCGCCGGCCCCCATCACCCTGAGCTGCAGTGATGCCGACGCCACCAAAGGCACGGCCCGCTGGACGGGTGAACGTGAATGGGTGTTTGACTTTGAGCGCGACCTGCCGCCGGGTGTGCGCTGCACGGCCACCGTCAAACCAGGGTTCAAATCAGCCGCTGGCGCAGAACTGACGGGCGCTAAAAGCTATCAATTCAATAGTGGCGGACCGTTTGTGCAGAACATTCGACCCGGCACCTACCAGCAGATCGACGAAGAGCAGTTTTTTGTGCTGCAGCTCAACGGCCCCGCCACGCTGGCCAGCGTGCAGGCCAACGTGTGGTGCACCGCCGACGGTGTGGGCGAGCGCGTGCCGGTGCGCCTGATTGACGGCCCACAGCGCGCCGAAATCCTCAAGACCCTGGGCCTGGACAAGCGCGCCACGCAAGACCCTTTGCAATACGCCACGCTGGCCTGCAACCGCCGCCTCACGTCAGGCTCGCGCATGCAGATCGTGTTTGGCAAGGGCGTGTCCACGCCCAGTGGCGTGCCCAATGCGGTCGAAAAACGTTTTGACTACACGGTGCGCGAGCCCTTTGCCGCCGAGTTCAGCTGTGAGCGTGAAAACGCCCAGGCCGCGTGCCTGCCCATCCGGCCCATGTCGCTGTCGTTCAACGCGCCCTTGCCGCGCAAGCTGGCAGCGGCCATTCGCCTCAAATCTGGCAAGGAAACCCTCAAGCCCCAGTTGGACGGCAGTAACGAAGGGCAGCAGGCCGATGCCGATGCTCTGGTCACCAGCGTGCAGTTTGCAGCGCCTTTGGCTGAGAACACCGCGTTCACGCTGGAGCTGCCCAAGGACTTCAAAGACGCCTCGGGCCGCCCGCTGCGGAATGCCGAGAACTTTCCGCTGAAGGTGTCCACGGGCGGCATGCCACCTCTGGCCAAGTTTGCAGCCGCCCCCTTTGGTGTGGTGGAGCGGTTTGCCGAAGGCCCCGCTGCCGACAAGCCGCCCGCGCTGCTGCCGGTGACGCTGCGCAACGTGGAAGCCGCCCTGCGCGTACAAGGCCTCCAACCCGGAGCCGCTGCCGCTGCGGCCCCCGCCGGCAAGGTCAGCACCCTCAAGCCGCGCACCGATGCCGACATCATTGCCTGGTTCAAGAGGGTGCAGCGCTACGACAACTACGTGGTCAACCGCAAGCAGGCGCGCCAGGACGTGACCGGCCCGCTGCCCCAGGTGCTGGACAACGACAAGGACTATGTGCAGTCGCGCATGCTGTCCTTGCTGGCAGGCAAGGGCGGGGTCAAGACGCTCGACTTGCCCAAACCCGCCAGCACCGACCCGCGCCCGTTCGAGGTGGTGGGCATTCCGCTGTCGCCGGGCTTCCATGTGCTGGAGATTGCCTCGCAAAAGTTGGGTAGCTCGCTGCTCGACGAGCGCCATGGCGATACCCGCATGATGTACGTGCGGACGTCTGCCCTGGTGACCAATCTGGGCGTGCACTTCAAGCTGGGCCGCGAAAACGCGCTGGCCTGGGTCACCACGCTGGACAAGGGCCAGCCGGTGCAAGGCGCCACGGTGCGGGTGTCGGACTGCCGCGGCAATGAGTTGGCCAACGCCACCACCGACGCGCAGGGCGTGGCCCGTATTGAAGGCATTTCGTCCGACCCCAGCCGCTGCAGCGACGGGGGCGACTACGGCGATGGTGGCAACGCCTATTTTGTGAGCGCACGCCAGACGGGCACCGATGGCGTGGAGGACATGGCCTTTACCTGGAGCGACTGGCAACGCGGCATCGAGCCCTGGCGCTTTAACGTGCCCACGAGCAGCGAACCTCGCCCGGACGAGCGGGCCCACACGATTTTTGACCGCACCCTGTTCCGCGCGGGCGAGACCGTGTCGATGAAACACGTGCTGCGCTCTGAAACCCGCCAGGGTTTTGCGTTGCCCAAATCGCGACCTGGCACATTGGTGATCACGCATGTGGGTAGCGGCCAGCAGTTCACCCAGCCGCTGGCTTGGCGCGACACCGCATCGGGCGGTCTGAGTGCACAGAACACCTTTGCCATCCCGCCCGCCGCCAAGCTGGGGGTGTACCAAGTGGAGCTGCGCAACGAGTCCGGCAACGAGCGCAGCTTCGGCTCGGGCGAGTTCCGGGTGGAGGAGTTCCGCCTGCCGGTGCTGGAGGGGCGCATTACCCCCACCGACAAAAAAGCGCTGGTACGCGTGCGCTCGGTGCCCACCGATGTGCAGATCAACTACGTGGCCGGTGGCGGGGCCGCCAACCTGCCCGTGCGGGTGTCGGCCATGGTGCGCGGCAAGTCGCTGCAGTACAGCGACTACGAAGTTTTTAGCTTCAACCCGCCGCGCAAGCGCGAGCAATCGAACGCCAACAGCGACGACGAAGAAGCCACGGCCAGCCAGGATGCGCGCGTGATTGCCGACAAGCTGCCCCTGACGCTGAACAAGGATGGCGCGGGCAAGGTCACCATCGACAACGTGCCCCAGGCCCGCCAGCCACAAGAGCTGCTGATGGAAGCCACCTACGCTGATCCCAATGGCGAGGTGCAGACCATTCGCAGCACGCAGACGCTGTGGCCCGCAGGCGTGGTGGCCGGGGTCAAGACCGAAGGCTGGGTGTCTGCCCGCCAGAAGATCCGCTTTCAGGCGCTGGCGCTGCAACACAACGGCAAGCCAGCCGCCGATACGGCGCTGCAGGTGCAGGCCATTGCGCGCATCACCACCACCACGCGCAAGCGCATGGTGGGAGGCTTCTACAGCTACGACAACCAGACAGAAACCAAAGACCTGGGCACGCTGTGCACCGGCAAGAGCGATGCGCGCGGCCTGCTGCTGTGCGAATCCAAGCTCGACGAACCCGGCGAGGTGGAGCTGGTGGTGACGGCCACCGACAAGGACGGCAATACCAGCGTGGCCGCATCGTCGGTGTGGGTCACGCGCCAGGGCGAGCTGTGGTTTGGCGGCGAAGACCACGACCGCATCGACCTGCTGCCCGAAAAGAAGAGCTACCAGCCCGGCGAGATCGCCAAGTTCCAGGTGCGCATGCCGTTCCGTTTTGCCACGGCCCTGGTGGCCGTGGAGCGCGAGGGCATCATCGACACGCAGGTGATTCAACTCAACGGCCAGGACCCGACCGTGAGCCTGAAGGTGTTGCCCGACTGGGGCCCCAACGTGTACGTGAGCGTGCTGGCCCTGCGCGGCCGCCTGCGCGAGGTACCGTGGTACAGCTTCTTCACCTGGGGCTTCAAGTCGCCGCGCGAGTGGTGGACGTCCTTCTGGTACGAGGGCAAGGAATACCAGGCGCCCACCGCCATGGTGGATCTTTCCAAACCCGCCTTCCGTTTGGGCGTGGCCGAAATCCGCGTAGGCACAGCGGCGCACCAGATCGATGTGAAGGTGACGACCGACAAGGAGAGCTACGCCGTGCGCGGTAAGGCCCAGGTCACCATCACCGCCACGCTGCCCGGAGGCAAGCCCGCCGCCAATGCCGAGGTGGCACTGGCCGCTGTGGACCAGGCGCTGTTGGAGTTGATGCCTAACACCAGCTGGAACCTGCTCGAATCGATGCTGCAGCGGCGCAGCTGGGGTGTGGAGACATCCACCGCGCAGATGGAAATCATCGGCCGTCGCCACTACGGCAAAAAAGCCGTGCCCGCAGGCGGTGGCGGGGGCCGGGCGCAGACGCGCGAACTGCTCGACACCCTGCTGCTCTGGGAACCCGCCATTCAGCTGGATGCCAACGGCCAGGCCAAGGTGACGGTGCCGCTCAACGATGCGCTGACCACCTTCAAGATCGTGGCGGTGGCCGATGCGGCCACGGGCCTGTTCGGCACCGGCAGCGCCAGCATTCGCGCTACGCAAGACCTGCAGATCATCAGCGGCCTGCCGCCGCTGGTGCGCGAGGACGACCAGTTCCGCGCCCAGATCACCCTGCGCAACACCACCAAGACGGCCATGAAGGTCGAGGTGGCGCCGCGTGCCACGCTGCTCGACCTGAAGCCACAGACCATCGACATCCCGCCCGAAGAAGCGCGGGAAGTGGCCTGGAACGTGACGGCGCCCGCGCAACTGGCGCAAACGCGCGCCGAATCCATTCTGTGGGAGATCGAAGCCAAGGACACGGTGGGCGGCGCACGCGATGCGCTCAAGGCGCGCCAGCGCATCATCCCGGCCGTGCCGCTGACGGTGCAGCAGGCAACGCTGGTGCAGGTGGACGGCAGCTTCAACCTGGATGTGAACCCACCTGCGGACGCCATCCCGGGGCGGGGCGGTCTCAAGATGTCGCTGCAACCCAAGCTGGCCGAAGGCCTGCCCGGTGTGCGCGACTGGTGGGCCCGCTACCCGTTTGCCTGCCTGGAGCAAAAGACCAGCAAGTCCGTGGGCCTGCGCGACGGCGCGATGTGGCAGACCGTGGTGGCGCAACTGCCCACCTACCTGGACAGCGATGGTCTGGCCAATTACTTCCCGCCCCGCGAAGGCGACGGCAACCGGGGCAGCGACACGCTGACTGCCTACCTGCTGTCTGCCACGCACGAGGCCGCCAGCCTGAATCCCGCGTTTGCGCTGCCGGACGAGGCCCGCGCACCTATGGAGCGGGGCCTGATCGCCTTTGTGGAAGGACGCATCCAGCGTGAATTCTGGAGCCCTCGCAAGGACCTGGACATGCGCAAGGTGGCTGCGCTGGAGGCGCTGTCGCGCTACGGCAAGGCCCAGGGCCGCATGGTCAGCAGCATCACCATTGCGCCCAACCAGTGGCCCACGCACACGGTGATCGACTGGGTCAACGTCTTGAAGCGCGTGGCCGACGTGCCCCAGCGCGACCAGCGTTTGGCAGAGGCCATGCAAATCCTGCGCAGCCGCCTGTCGTTCCAGGGCACCAAGCTCATCTTCAGCACCGAGCAGGACGACTACTGGTGGTGGCTGATGCAAAACGGCGACGTGAACACCGCCCGCCTGATGCTGGCCGTGATGGACGACCCGACGTGGAAGGACGACATGGGGCGCCTCGCCAACGGCTTCATCAGCCGCCAGCAAGCCGGTGCCTGGCACACCACCACGGCCAACCTTTGGGGCGGACTGGCACTGGAGAAATTCAGCGCCAAGTTCGAGGCCACGCCCGTCTCGGGCACCACCAAGGCGACCATGAGCGGTAACAGTGCCACCGTGGACTGGAGCAAGGTCGAACGCATCAAGACCAGCGACGTCACCGGTGCGGCGCACCAGACCACCTGGTTCGGAGCACCCGCATCGCCCGGCAACTTCAAGAACAACGACATGTTCCTGGCCTGGAGCAAGGCGGGTGGCAAGGAGAGCCTGGCGGTGGCGCACCAGGGCCCGGGCAAGCCGTGGCTCACGCTGCAGTCGGTGGCGGCCGTCCAACTGAAGGCGCCATTTGCTGCGGGCTATGCCATCAAGAAGACCATCACGCCGGTGGAACAGGCCAACAAGTCGCTGCCCGCAGGCCAGTACACGCGCGGCGACGTGTTGCGCGTGACGCTGGAGGTCAACGCCAGTGCCGACATGACCTGGGTAGCCATCACCGACCCCATCCCGGGCGGCTCCACCATTCTTGGCAGCGGCCTGGGCCGAGACTCGGCCATTGCCACACAAGGCGAGAAGGCGCGTACCGGCCCCGGCTGGCCCGCATTCGAGGAGCGCAGCTTCGAGGCCTTCCGCAGCTACTACGAGTACCTGCCCAAGGGCACGGTCAAGATGGAATACACCGTGCGCCTGAACAACGTGGGCGACTTCGCGCTGCCCCCGAGCCGTGTCGAGGCGATGTACGCGCCCGAGATGTTTGGCGAGGTGCCGAACGCACGCGTGAAGGTCGACGCAGCCAAGTGATTGGCACTGCAAGACCCCGCCCGTTCGGCTGTCATCTGCACAGAGCACCGCACCATGAGCCTCAGCGTCTTCGTCGAACTGCGGTTCTGGGTGCTGGTGGCCTTCTCGGTGGTGCTGCCCGCAGGCATCTACGGGCTGCTGCTGCGCACGCGCACCATCTCGCGCATGGCGGTGCTGGGCTTTGGCATTGCGCTGGTGCTCATCTCCGGCGTGGACGTGTATCTGCTGCAATCCCTGGCGGCTGTGGCCAAGAACACGCCCTCGCTGGCCGACGACGCGGTGTTCATCTCCGAGCTGTCGATTGCGCTCTACATCCTGCCTGTGGTGTTTGGGGGGATTGGCGTCAACCTGATTTCGCACGTGCTGCTGCGGCACCTGACCGAGGCGGAGAAGCGGTTTGATCGGGAACATCCGGATGACTGAGCGCGTGTCGCCCTGGCCCACGGTTGCCCGGTGGCGCGGCGGGCAGGCTGTGCAATGGGTTGCTGCATTTTTGATAGCTTTTAGCGCAATGCCAGCAAGCGCTATACCGTCTTTTGATGAAGTCCGCGCCGACTTCCGCCCCTCCGACACCCAAATCCTCTCGCGCGAGGGCGAGGTACTGCAGCGGCTGCGCACCGATGTCACCGTGCGGCGTGGTCAGTGGATACCGCTGGCCGACGTGTCGCCCGCGCTGCGCACAGCGCTGGTGCTGAGCGAGGACAAGCGGTTTTTTGAACACAGCGGGGTGGACTGGCGCGCTGCCTCGGCCGCTGCCTGGGGCAATCTGTGGAACCAGCGCACGCGTGGGGCCAGCACCATCACGATGCAGCTGGCGGGTTTGCTGGACGGGGACTGGCGCCAGGGCCCCGGCGGGCGCACGGTGGTGCAAAAGCTCGGGCAGACGGTGGCCGCGCAGGTGCTGGACCGGCGCTGGCGCAAGGACCAGATCCTGGAGGCGTACCTCAACCTCGTGCCGTTTCGCAGCGAGTTGGTGGGCATTGACGCGCTGAGCCGCACGCTGTTTGGCAAGGCGGCCCATGGTCTGGATGACCGCGAGGCGGCGGTGGCCGCAGCGCTGGTGCGCGCGCCCAATGCGCGGCCTGCGCTGGTGGCGCAGCGGGCGTGTGGCGTGTTGCGCGACATGCAGGCCGGCCCCGCCCCCAGTTCGTCCGCCGCTTCAACACCGCGGCGCGAAAAAGGGGCTGCACCGGTAGCGGCACCCAAAACTGCTGGCACGCCCGTCGATTGCGATGCGCTGGACATTTTCACCACCGCCGCCCTGCAGCGCCGCGCGTTTGACGCGAGTGAAGGCGTGGCGCCGCACTTTGCGCGCTATCTGTTGCGCCAGCGCTTCAAGGACGGGGCGGTGGTGCCCGAACGGGTGCCCAGCACGCTGCGCGCACCGCTGCAGCGGTTTGCGGTGCAGACCTTGTCGCAACACCTGCGCGAACTGCGCGGGCGCAATGTGGAAGACGGCGCGGTGCTGGTGCTGGACAACGCTACGGGTGCGGTGCTGGCGTGGGTGGGCTCATCCGGCCAGCTCAGCCAGGCCAGTGAGGTGGATGGCGTGCTCGCGCTGCGCCAGCCGGGCTCCACGCTCAAGCCTTTTTTGTATGCGCAGGCGATTGCCGAGCGGCGGCTGACGGCGGCCTCGCTGGTCGACGACTCGCCCGCACACATCGCCACGGCCAGTGGCCTGTATATCCCGCAGAACTACGACCGGCAGTTCAAAGGCTGGGTGTCGGTGCGCACGGCGTTGGCCGCGTCGCTCAATGTGCCGGCGGTGCGCACGCTGGTGATGGTGTCGCCCGACGCATTCCACCGCCAACTGGGCGCGGTGGGTCTGCCGCTGCGCGAAAGCGGGGATTATTTTGGCTACAGCCTGGCGCTGGGCAGCCCGGAGGTGCCGCTGCTGCACCTGACCAACGCGTTTCGCACGCTCGCCAACGGCGGACGGGCCAGTCCTATTGCAGGTACGCTGGGCAATGGGGGGCGGCTCAGTGCGGTGTCGGTGGCAGACGCCCCACCGGGCGCCAAGCCACGTTTTACCTCGGCAGTCGATGCGCAGGCGGCGTTCATCGTGGGCGACATCCTGTCCGACGGCAACGCGCGTGCGCGCACATTTGGCACCGACAGCGTGCTGGCCACCCGGTTCTGGTCGGCCGTCAAAACCGGCACCAGCAAAGACATGCGCGACAACTGGGCGGTGGGCTGGTCCGAGCGCTACACCGTGGGCGTGTGGGTGGGCAACGCCAGTGGCGCCGCCATGCACGACGTGAGTGGCACCAGCGGTGCCGCGCCCATCTGGTCGGCCGTGATGGGTTTTTTGCACGCGCGCGAACCCAGCCGGGCGCCCAAGGCCCCGGTGGGCCTGGTTCAAGCCGCCGTGCGGTTTGGCCCTGGGCAAGCAAGCACCCCCACGTCAGCCACCCCGGCCCACACAGCCGCCGCCGTCCCGCTGGAGGCCGCCCGCCAGGAGTGGTTCATGCCCGGCACCCAGCAAGCCTTGTTTGCTATGGATACAGGAGCTACTAGCGCTTATGGGATAAGCGCTAGAGGCCAAAATGACCATAAAACCCCCATCCGCACGGCAGGCTCGACCCCTGCTGCCGCGGCCACCGCTGCCACCGCTGCCACCGGCACCGCTGCCCGCATCACCGGCCCGGCGTCCGGCACCATCATTGCGCTGGACCCGGACATCCCGCCCGCCCGCCAGCGCCTTCAGTTCACTGCCACCGGCGACGGGGTGCTGCTGTGGCGCATGGACGGCAAGCCCCTGGGCCGCGGCCCGCGGGTGGCTTGGTTGCCTTGGCCGGGGCGCCATGTGGTGCAGATCACCAATCCCGAAGGCCGGGTGCTCGATGAGATTCGGCTGGAGGTGCGCGGCGCCGGGGTGGTCGTCACACCACCAAGGGCTGCTGCGCATTGACGGCCCCATTCCTGAGGAATACGGTGTGACTTGACGGCAGGGCGCGCTCGCCCCCGTGTATAAAATGGTTACAAATTATCTCTATGCCGATCCGCCAGTTCTTTTCCCACCGCCTGATCTGGCTGGCATTGCTCGTCTCGTTGGGCATCGGGGCGCTGTTTGCACGCACCATTTGGACCATTCGCAATGACGAATGGAGTTACGCCGAGCAGACCAACGGCAATCTGGCACGCACGCTAGAGCAAGGCTTGGGCTGGGCGCTTGATTCGTTTGACAAGTCGCTGGAGGGCGTGGCGCGAGAAGTGAGTCGGCCGGAGGTGATGGAGCTGCCACCCGATTTGCGCGCTCGCGTGGTGTTTGACAACTCGCTGCGCGCGCGCGGGGCGGGCGACGTGTTCGTGCTGGATGCGCTGGGCAATTTGGTGCTGGACTCCGGCTCGCTGGTGCCGCGCAAGGCCAATTTTTCGGACCGTGATTACTTTGCGGCTTTCCAGACTCCAGGGCACCGGGGCCTGTTCATCGGCAAGCCGGTGCCCTCTCGGGTGTCGGGACTCAACATCTTGCCGCTGTCACGCGGTTACTACCACCCCGACGGCAGCTTTGCCGGTGTGGTGGTGGGGGCCATCCGCCTGAGTTATTTCAACGAACTGTTCGGCTCGCTCGACCTCGGTTTTAACAGCGGCGTCAATTTGTTCCGTCAGGACGGTGTGGTGATTTCGAGGTTTCCGTATGGCGACGCCGATGTGGGCAAAACCATAGCGGGCACTCCCAACCTGTTGCGGTTTCAGGCAGAGGGCACGGGCTCTTTTGTTGGCGTCGCCGCACTGGACGGGGTGGAGCGCTTGTATGCGTTTCGCCCTGTAGGGAACTACCCGCTGATCCTGAACGTGGCGCAGTCCACCCACAGCATTTTGGCCAAGTGGTATGGCAACGCCTGGGTGCTGGGCTGCTTCACCGTGCTGCTGATGGTGGCCTGCGTGGGACTGGCCCTGCTTTTTGTGCGCGAACTCACTTTGCGCCAGCAGGTGTCGGCCCGCTTGCGCGAGGCCGAGAACGATGTGCGCACCATCCTCAACAACATGCCGTCGATGATTGGCTACTGGGACGCCCAGCTGCACAACCGGTTTGCCAACC
>NZ_JBKBTV010000090.1:0-13176 GCF_046291265.1 Acidovorax sp.
ATAAATTTCGGTCACTGTGTACAAGCCGGTGCGTGGAGCATCCGGATTGCAGCCCTCCGGCAAGGCGACACCTTCAAAGGTCATGCCTTCCTCGATCTCCGCAGGGAACAGCGCCCGGGGCTCCAAAAACAGCAACTGGTCGTCAAAGTCGCCAAAGGCATCCTCTGGTTCCAGGTGCAATGCCAGCGTAGCGCCGGGTCCATGGCCTTGCAATGCTTCTTCGATGCGAGGCAGCAGGTCGTCACCGCCCACCAAAAACTCGACGGGGTCATCAAGGACATCCAGCTCTTCGCCCAGGGTGTCCTTCAGCGTCCAGGTCAGTGCGACCACACATTGTTGGGTAATTTCCATAGGAGAATTGTCGCAGTTTGACCAACGACCCCGCAAAGGGGTGGACCTGTTCCCATGGATATTCAACAACCTCTCCCTCTTCTTGGTGGCCTGACCGCTGCGCAATTCATGCGCCGCCATTGGCAAAAGAAGCCTTTGCTGGTGCGCCAGGCGATTCCTCAGTTTGCGCCGCCGGTATTGCGCACGGAGCTGTTTGCGTTGGCCGCCGAGGAGACGGTGGAATCTCGGCTTGTACAGTTGGTCAAGGGCTCGTGGAAGCTGCGCCATGGCCCCTTCACTCGCCGCGCCCTGCCTGCCTTGCAACAACCGGACTGGACCTTGCTGGTGCAGGGGGTGGATCTGCACAACGACGCAGTACACGCGCTGATGCAGCAGTTCCGGTTTGTCCCTGAAGCCCGGCTTGACGATCTCATGATCAGCTATGCCAGCAACGGTGGAGGTGTGGGGCCGCATTTCGATAGCTACGACGTCTTTTTGCTTCAGGCCCACGGCAAGCGGCGTTGGCGCATTGGGCGGCAAAAAGACCTGAGCTTGCGCGAAGACATTCCCCTCAAGGTGCTCGCGCACTTCGAGCCCGAAGAAGAGTTTGTGTTGGAGCCCGGCGATATGTTGTACCTGCCCCCGCGCTATGCCCATGATGGCATCGCCGAGGGGGAATGCATGACGTACTCCATCGGTTTTCGGGCACCAACACGCGCGGAGCTTGCGCAGGAGCTGCTGGTGCGCCTAGCGGAAGACGCTGCGGATGATGACAACGCCTTGTTGTACCGGGATGGCGGGCAGGCCGCTGTGGCGCAACCCGCCGCTATTCCTCTCGGCCTTCAAGATTTTGCGCGCGACGCGCTGAGCCGCGCCCTTGCGCAGCCGCTGGTCCTGGAACGGGCGTTGGGCGAGTATCTGACGGAGCCCAAGGCCAGTGTGTGGTTCGAGCCAGGTGATGCCGGGGTGATGCTGGAAGGCGTGCGCCTGGACCGCCGCAGCCGCATGATGTACGACGCGCAGCATATTTTCATCAATGGCGAGAGCTACCGCGCGGCAGGTCGGGATGCCACGCTGATGCGGCGCTTGGCCGATGAGCGGCAGCTTGCCGCGCGCGATCTGGCGCGGGCGAGTGACGACGCACTGGAACTGCTTTCGTCGTGGTGCGACGCGGGCTGGGCCCACGTGTGGACTGAATAGCTGCTACGAGGAAAGCCATGACTGATCCATCCGCATCTCCCGCTGGACCTTTGGGTGTTTTGCCGACGGGGCGGTTCAGCGGGCGCGAAGCGTTCCAGCAACTGGTGCGCAGCGCGATCGCCACAGCCGCCCGAGAGGGGTGGCCGGAAATTTTCATCAGCGATGCCAATTTTCACGACTGGCCTTTGGGGGAGCGCGAGGTAGTCGATGCGCTGCAGGACTGGGCACGGAGCGGTCGGCGATTCACGATGCTGGCCAGCGCCTATGACGATGTGATTCGTCGCCATGCACGTTTTGTGCGCTGGCGTGGAACGTGGGACCACATCATCACCTGCCGACGCAGTCCCGCGGCTGACCCGCTGGACCTGCCCAGTGCTTTGTGGTCGCCGCACTGGGTGATGCACAGGCTTGACCCGGAGCGTTGTGTAGGTGTGACCGGAAGCGAGCCCGACCGCCGTGTGTTGTTGCGCGAGACGCTCAACGAATGGGTGCGCAGCAAAAGCTCCCCGGGGTTTCCGGCCAGCACGCTGGGGTTGTAGCG
This sequence comes from Acidovorax sp., assembly GCF_046291265.1. Classification (GTDB taxonomy): domain Bacteria; phylum Pseudomonadota; class Gammaproteobacteria; order Burkholderiales; family Burkholderiaceae_C; genus Acidovorax. Next base: position 2,072 of record NZ_JBKBTV010000090.1, read on the forward strand.
GGTTCGAATGTGCTGCAAGATTTTTTTGCACCACGTTAAAGCCTTGTAAACCTTTCGTCAGTGTTAGTCAGTATTGACTAAATGCCAATATAATCCGTGGTTGTGCCAAAAAGGTGCAATCCAAGTGCATCGTGCCAATGCGTACAGGGGCTTTCTCCAAAGCCTTGCGCGGTGGCTTTTCAAGATTCTGTCTGTTCAACTAGGAAATCTAAATGAAGAACTCTCTCGTTCTGGCCGCCCTGATCGCTGCTGCTGCACTCGCCGCCTGTGGCAAGAAGGAAGAACCCGCTCCAGTACCAGCTCCCGCTCCCGTGGAAGCACCCGCAGCTGCACCTGCTCCAGCTGCAGAAGCCGCCGCTTCGGACGCTGCCGCTTCGGCCACCGCTGCTACTGATGCTGCTTCGGCTGCTGCAGATTCTGCCAAGGCAGCTGCTGACTCTGCTGCATCTGCCGCTACCGGCGCAGCTTCCGAAGCCAAGTAATTCGCTTCTGGCGGCGCCAAGCTCACCTTCGGTGGGTTTGTTGTCGGTCACAAAAGCCCCGCACCTTCTGGGTCGGGGCTTTTTTTCGTCTTGTTCTGCGGAAAACGGTGGGTGAAAGCGCTTCTTGTGCCTGTGCTCAGGCCACATCGTGCCAGTCCGTTCCAGAGGAGGGGCTCGCAACAAGGATTTGAGCGGCATCCCAGCCCACCGCGTCTGCCAGAGCTTGTTGGGCGAGTTCGGGGGCGTTGTTGCGAGCGCTCAGATGCGCTGCCACTACGCAGCGAAGGCCGGGGTGCATCACGGCGCGCAGAATGTCGGCGCTGGCAGCGTTGGCCAAGTGTCCAAACCTGCCGCCCACTCGGCGTTTAAGGAAGGCCGGGTAGCTGGAGGCCGCGAGCAGATCGGGGTCGTGGTTGGCCTCGATCATCAGTGCATGGCAGCCTTCCAGTTGGCGCAGCACATGGTCGCTGGCATGCCCCAAATCGGTCATGACGCCCAGGTGAGCGCTTCCGTCTGAGCACCGCAGTTGCAGGGGCTCGCGCGCATCGTGGGGCACGGTGAATGGCTGGGCGCTGAAGGTGGCCAAGTCTATGGTTTCCATATCGCGTGCCACACGCAGCCATCCCCCGAGGTCGGGCGACCCCACCGCCGCATAGGTGCCAGCACTCATCCACACCGGAATGCCATAGCGCACAGCCAGCGTCTGTGCACAGCCAACGTGATCGGAGTGCTCGTGCGTGATGAAAACGGCATCGAGGTCTTCGGGCAACAGGCCTGCCAGCGCCAGGCGTGCCTGAAGTTGCCTGATGCCAAAGCCGCAGTCGATGAGCAGGCGACTGGTGGTGCTGCCAGAGTGCCCCTCTACGACCGTGGCATTGCCCGTACTCCCGCTGCCGAGGTTCTTGAATCGCAGCATGGGGAGGGCAACGGGGTTCGAAGGCTTGCGTACCTGCCAGCCAAGGTGCCAAAGACAGGCGAGGTGGCAGGTTGGGCGGGCAGCTCGGGCTCAGCCAACGCGGGGTGCGCGAGGGCGAGCCCGATGCCGGTGAGTTACTTCAGGTCGTCGGCAATCACGCGAACAATGCGCTCGGAGTTGGCAGAAGACTCGGGGGCGCCTGCTTCATTCAGCACAGACACCGTGCTGGCCTCGCCCTGGCTGCGCACAACGATGCGGTACTTGAGGGGTGGCGTGGCTGCGGACGAGCCGCTGAACAGCTTGCCGAAGAATCCTGGCTCCTTCTTGTCGGCGTTGGGTGCCACATACCGGACGAAATAGGTTCCTTCGTTGCGGTTGCGGTCTTCCACGGTGAATCCGGTGCGGTCCAGCGCCAGACCGACGCGGCGCCATGCACGGTCAAAGCCTTCATCCATCTGCACCACCGGAACGTTGTTCACGCTGGCGATCCGGGCCGACTGGGCGCGCGGCGCTGGCGTTGCGGCGATGGCTTTGGATTGTTCCTGGCTCACGCCGAGTTTCACCATCAGGCGGCGCAGAAACTCGGTTTCGAGTTCTGGGTCCGATGGGCGGGGTTGCCACACAGTGTTGTCTTTGGTCGCGGTGCCATACACCTCGACCATGCCGCGGTGGCTGACGTATATTTCTGTGCCGCCGCTGGCGTTGCGCTCCAGGCGCGTGCGGAACTTGTCGCGTTCGCCGGTCGAATACAGGGAGTCGAGCAGCTTGCCCAGTGCCGAGCGGATGAAATCCTGGGGCAGCTTGGCGCGGTTTTCGGCCCAGTCGGTTTCCATGATGCCGACGTTGGAGTCAGCCTGGGCCAAGTTGAAGCCGCTTTCTTGCCAGAAGTCGCGCACGGGCTCCCACAGCTTGTCGGCGGGGCGGTTGACCACCAGCCAGCGCTGGTTGCCGTCGCGTTCGATGCGCACATCGCCCAGCGCCAGCGCCGCAGCATTGGCGGTGCCGGAAGACTGCGCTGCCTGCCCGGCCTGCATGGCGGCGGCCGAGACGGAGGTGCCGGGGATGGCGTAGCGGGAGTCGCGCGACAGCTGGGTCAGGTCTGGAGGGACTTCCAGCGTCGAGCCCTTGGCGGCGCTCTTGTAGTCGATCTTGTCGCCTTCGAGGGCGGCGCAGGCAGACAGGGCCATGGCAAGGGCCAGCAGGCTGAGGCGGGTGGTAGCAGCTTTCACGCGGAAATCCTTGGGAAATGTCTCAGGGGGAGCGGGCGCAGAGCCCGGATTAGATCAGACCGCTGGTGCGCAGCGCAGACTCGACCACCGCTTCGTTACCGCTGGACAGCGGCGTCATGGGCAGGCGCATGGTGCCACCACACAGACCCATGCGGGCCATGGCCCATTTGACGGGGATGGGATTGGCTTCGACAAACAGGTTTTTGTGCACCGGCATCAGCTGAAACTGGATCTGCATCGCACGCTGTACATTGCCGGCCAGCGCTGCCACGCACAGCTCGTGCATCAGGCGGGGCGCCACGTTGGCCGTCACGCTGATGTTGCCGTGGCCACCGCACAGCATCAATGCCACGGCGGTCGGGTCGTCGCCCGAATACACGGCAAAGCTCTTGGGAACATCACGGATGAGCCATTGGGCGCGTTCGATGTTGCCGGTGGCTTCCTTGATACCAATGATGCCCGGCACCTGGGTCAGGCGCAGCACGGTGTCGTGCAGCATGTCGCCCACCGAGCGGCCGGGCACGTTGTACAGCACGATGGGCAGGTCGCCCGTGGCTTCGGCAATCGCCTTGAAGTGCTGGTACTGGCCCTCTTGCGTGGGCTTGTTGTAGTAGGGCACCACCTGCAACTGGCTGTCGGCACCCACGCCGCGCGCGAACTTGGCCAGTTCAATGGCCTCGGCGGTGGAGTTGGCACCGCAGCCCGCCATGATGGGCACGCGCTTGGCCGATTGCTCCACGGCCACGCGGATGATCTCGCAGTGTTCTTCGACGTTGACGGTGGGCGATTCGCCTGTGGTGCCCACCACGCCAATGCAGTCGGTGCCTTCGGCAATGTGCCAGTCGATCAGTTTGCGCAGGGCGGGGTAGTCCACGCTACCGTCCTCGTGCATGGGAGTGACGAGGGCGACGATGCTGCCGGTGAGGGCGACGGAAGAAGATGTCATGTCCGCAGTGGTAAACGGTAAAAGGGCATTCTAACTAGGCGACACAGGCAAAAGATGTCGTGAGGGTCCGCCAGGCTGCGGGAGTTCCCGCACGGCCGTGATGCGCTGCACAAAGCGGTCGGGGTTTTGCAGAAAGCCCGCCTCGTAAGCCACCACCCGCAAACCGGCGCAGGCCTCCATCAATTCACCGGGCTGCAGCAGAAACTCCGGCCGGGCAGGGCGCCCCACGGTTTCGTTGCCTTGGGCAAAGGTTTCATAGATCAGCACGCCGCCCGGCGCCACGCTGCCGACGATGACAGGCAGCAAGGGGCGCCAGAGATAGTTGGTGACCACCACGGCGCCAAACTGGCGCCCCGCCAGGGGCCAGGGGCCGTTTTCGATATCGGCAGGGACCAGCTCGCCCAGCCCCTCGCAGGCGGCCAGGGCCTCGGCTGATCGGTCCACCCCCACCACGTGGTGGTCCAGGCCGCGCAGCCAGCGCAGATGCCGCCCCGCGCCACACGCGACATCCAGGGCCGTGCTGCCCGGGGCGATCAAGTGCGACCAGCGGCGAACCCATTCGGAAGGCGGTTCAGTGCCGTGCATATTTGCTATATTAATAATAGCTACTAGCGCTTGATGGATAAGCGCTAGAGGCCAAAAACACTTAAAAAATGGGCGGGAATCAGAAGCACGACCACACCTGGTCGGCCACCATCACCATGAAGTCGGGCACGGAGTACATACCGAACACCGCCAGGCACGCCAGCACGGCCCCCGTCCATGCCAGCCAGCGCAGAGCAGGTCGCACCGAGGGGGCGGGGTGGGCGGGAGTGGCGTTCATGGCGGGCCGGGACAGAGGTTGGTGCGTGGAGTGTTGTCGTCAGGCGGGTTGGGGCGCATGGCGCTGGATGGGGCTTTCCTTGACCGGCAGGTTCACCAGACCGGCAAACACCCCCAGACCGATGGCGATGTACCAGACGATATCGTAGCTGCCGGTGGCGTCATACAAATAACCGCCCAACCACACGCCCAGGAAGCTGCCGATCTGGTGGCTGAAGAACACAAACCCCCCCAACATCGACAAATGCTGCACCCCGAAGATCTGCGCAATGGTGGCGTTGGTTGGTGGAATGGTGGACAGCCACAGCGTGCCCATCACTGCCGAGAACACATAGACCGACAGTGGCGACAGCGGCACGATGAGGAACACGCTGATGGCGATGGCCCGCGCAAAGTAGATGAACGCCAGAATGAACCGCTTGGGCACGCGCTGCCCCAGCGTGCCTGCGATGTACGTGCCGAACACATTGAACAACCCGATCAGCGCCAGCGCGTAGCTGGCCACCTGGGGCGACAGGCCGTGGTCCTTGAGATAGCTGGGCATGTGCACGCCGATGAACACGACCTGGAACCCGCACACAAAGTAGCCCGCCATCAGCAGATTGAAGCTGGGGTAGCGAAACGCCTCGCCCAGCGCCTGCACAATGGTTTGCTCACGTTTGACGGGCGCAGAGCCTTTGAAGCCCGGCTCGCGCAGTCCAAACGCCAGCGGCACGATGAGCAGCACCATCAACGACAGCGCCAGCAGCGCCTGTTGCCAGCCCAGACCGGCAATGAGCCATCCCTCCACCGGCACCATCAAAAACTGGCCGAACGAGCCTGCAGCCGCTGCCACTCCCATGGCCCACGACCGGCGTTCGGGCGCAATCTGCCGCCCCAGCACACCATAGATCACCGCATAGGTAGTGCCTGCCTGGGCAGCCCCAATCAGCACACCGGCCGTCAGCGCAAAAAGCAAAGGAGTGGTGGACATCGCCATGCCCGCCAGGCCCAGCCCGTACAGCACCGCCCCCCCCATCAGCACGCGAAATGCGCCAAATCGGTCGGCGAACATGCCCGCAAAAATGCCGATCAGCCCCCAGGACAGGTTCTGGATGGCAATGGCCAGTGCAAACGACTGGCGGGTCCAGCCCATTTCTTGCGTGATGGGCAAGAGCCACAGCCCGAACCCGTGGCGAATGCCCATGGACAGGGTCACGATGGCTGCACCACAGGCGAGCACCTGGAACATGGACAGTTTGGGAGTATTCATATGCATGCGCAGGAATGTAGCCAGATTGGGCGAAACCTGCTGATACACGTGGGACCAATACAGTTGGCAACAGGGACGGGGGTGAACTGGTTTTATATCCAGCTATTGCTGCGCTGCCGCACTACAATCCGCCGCTATGTCTGCCAAACCGTCTTCTGCTTCCACCAGCGAATATTCCGAGGGCTCGATCCGCGTGCTCAAGGGCCTGGAGCCCGTCAAGCAACGCCCGGGCATGTACACCCGCACCGACAACCCGCTGCACATCATCCAGGAAGTGCTGGACAACGCGGCCGATGAAGCACTGGCGGGCTACGGCAAAAAAATCCGGGTCACGCTGCACGCCGATGGCTCGGTCAGCGTGGAAGACGACGGGCGGGGCATCCCTTTTGGCATGCATCCTGAAGAAAATGCGCCGGTGATCGAACTGGTGTTCACCCGCCTGCATGCCGGTGGCAAGTTCGACAAGGGCAAGGGCGGGGCCTACAGCTTCTCAGGCGGCCTGCATGGCGTCGGTGTATCGGTGACTAATGCGCTGGCCACACGGCTGGAGGCCACCAGCTACCGTGAAGGCAAGGCTGCGCGCCTGGTGTTTTCGGCAGGTGATGTGATCGAACCCCTGGTGGCGCGTGCGCTGGAGGCGGGCGAGCGCAAGCAGGGCACCTCGGTGCGCGTCTGGCCCGACGCCAAGTATTTCGAATCCAGCGCGCTGCCCATGGGCGAGTTGACCCACCTGCTGCGCAGCAAGGCCGTGCTCATGCCCGGCGTGACGGTGCAGCTGGTGAACGAGAAAACCCGCGACACACAAACCTGGCAGTACAAGGGCGGCCTGCGCGATTACTTGATGCAGACGCTCAACGGCGACCCGGTGATCCCGCTGTTTGAAGGCGAAGGTTTTGCCGACCGCAACAACGAGAGTTTTGCGGAGGGCGAGGGCGCATCGTGGTGTGTCGCCTTCACCGAAGACGGCCAGCCCGTGCGCGAGAGCTACGTCAACCTGATCCCCACCAGCGCGGGTGGCACGCATGAAAGCGGCCTGCGCGACGGTTTGTTCAACGCCGTCAAGAGTTTCATCGAGCTGCACAGCCTGCTGCCCAAGGGCGTGAAGCTGCTGCCTGAAGACGTGTTCGCCCGGGCCAGCTACGTGCTCAGTGCCAAGGTGCTCGACCCGCAGTTCCAGGGCCAGATCAAGGAGCGCCTGAACTCGCGCGACGCGGTGCGGCTGGTCAGCGGCTTCGTGCGCCCCGCGCTCGAGCTGTGGCTGAACCAGCACGTCGACTACGGCAAGAAGCTGGCCGAACTGGCCATCAAGGCCGCGCAAACGCGCCAGAAGGCGGGTCAGAAGGTCGAAAAACGCAAGGGCTCCGGCGTTGCCGTGCTGCCCGGCAAGCTCACCGATTGCGAAAGCAAGGACATCGCCCACAACGAAGTGTTTTTGGTCGAGGGCGACTCGGCCGGCGGCAGTGCCAAGATGGGCCGCGACAAGGAAAGCCAGGCCATCCTGCCGCTGCGTGGCAAGGTGCTCAACACCTGGGAGGTGGAGCGCGACCGCCTGTTTGCCAACAACGAAATCCACGACATCTCGGTGGCCATCGGTGTGGACCCGCACGGCCCCAACGACACGCCGGATTTGAGCGGCCTGCGCTACGGCAAGGTCTGCATCCTGTCAGATGCCGACGTGGACGGCTCGCACATCCAGGTGCTGCTGCTCACGCTGTTCTTTCGCCACTTTCCCAAGCTCATCGAAACCGGCCACATCTACGTGGCGCGCCCGCCGCTGTTTCGCGTGGACGTGCCCGCGCGCGGCAAAAAGCCCGCCGCCAAGATGTATGCGCTGGACGAGGGCGAGCTGACCGCCATCCTCGACAAATGCGCCAAGGACGGCGTGCCCAAAGAGAAGTGCCAGATCAGCCGCTTCAAGGGCCTGGGCGAGATGAACGCCGATCAGCTGTGGGAAACCACGCTCAACCCCGACACCCGCCGCTTGCTGCCCGTCCAGTTGGGCGACATGGACTTTGCCGCCACCGAGGTGCTGATCACCAAGCTCATGGGCAAGGGTGAGGCCGCCTCGCGGCGCGAGCTGATGGAACTGCATGGCGATTCGGTCGAGATCGATATCTGACCGACGTTGACACTGGATCTGCCGTGCAATCTGCCATGAAAAATTCAAGCAAAAAAGGCCTGCTGCGCTTGTGCTGTATGGGTTTGTTGCTCATATTTATGCAGCAAACGGCCCATGCAGACCTGTGGGCCCACGTGGACGCCCGGGGCGTCACGCATTTCGCGTCCGAACAGGTGGATGACCGGTACCAGCTGTTCTTTCGGGGCAACGACTTTGACTCTACCCGCGATGTGCCCGCCAGCGCGGCGCCCATGCCCTATGCGTTGCCCGCTGCGGGCGCGCGCCTGCTGGTCTTTTTTGACATTGCGCCCGGCTACAAGCGCGTCAAACACCACCTGCGCGCTGCGTCCGCCCAACATGGCGTGGACTACGAACTGCTGCAGGCCGTGATTGCTGCCGAGTCCGGTTTTGACGCCACGGCTGTGTCGCCCAAAGGTGCGGTGGGCCTCATGCAGGTGATGCCCGCTACGGCGAGCCGGTTTGGCGTCAGCGGCGATGCCAGGCGCTCGGTAGAGCAAAAGCTGGCCGACCCCGCCGTGAACGTGCCCACTGGCACTCGTTATCTGCGCCATCTGCTCGACCTGTTCCCCGGCCGCATGGACCTGGCTGTGGCCGCCTACAACGCGGGGGAAGGTGCGGTGCAACGTGCTGGCAACCAGATTCCGGCCTACAAGGAAACGCAGAACTACGTGCGCACCGTGCTGGGCTTGTATGCCCAGCTCAAGCCGCCCGCGCCTGTGCTGGCCCAGCGCGCTGCGCCCGGCGGCCGCGTGCGCATGGAACTGTCGGGTGGTGCCCTGAACCGGGGCAATCTGCCGCCCGAGCGCGTCGCGCAAACGCGAAGCGCCTCCCCGAACGTGAACGAAGAACCTGTACCCAACGAATGAGCGACCAACCCACTCTCGATTTCACCACCGCAGGCGATGACGGGGGCGACTCCCTGAGCCTGGCGGGCTATGCCCAGCGCGCTTACCTTGAATACGCGCTGTCCGTCGTCAAAGGCCGTGCATTGCCCGATGTGTGCGACGGCCTCAAGCCGGTGCAACGGCGGATTCTGTATTCGATGGACCGCATGGGGCTGTCGTACAGCGGCCCCACGCGCAACGCGGCGGCCAAGCCCGTCAAAAGCGCCCGCGTGGTGGGTGACGTGCTGGGCCGCTTTCACCCGCACGGCGACCAGTCGGCCTACGACGCATTGGTGCGCATGGCGCAGGACTTTGCCCAGCGCTACCCGCTGATCGACGGCCAGGGCAACTTCGGCAGCCGCGATGGCGACGGCGCCGCGGCCATGCGCTACACCGAGGCGCGCCTGTCGCGCATCACCAGTCTGTTGCTCGATGAAATCGACGAAGGCACAGTCGATTTCATGCCCAACTACGACGGCAGCACGGAGGAGCCGCGCCAGTTGCCCGCGCGCCTGCCGTTTGCGCTGCTCAACGGCGCCAGCGGCATTGCCGTGGGCCTGGCCACCGAAATCCCGAGCCACAACCTGCGCGAAATTGCCGACGCCTGCATTGCGCTCATCAAGACGCCGTCCATCACCCAGGAAGAGTTGCTGGCCATCGTGCCGGGCCCGGACTACCCCGGTGGCGGCCAGATCATCAGCAGCCCTGGCGACATTGCCGATGCCTACCGCACGGGCCGCGGCAGCCTCAAGGTGCGCGCACGCTGGAAGATCGAAGAACTGGCGCGTGGCCAATGGCAGCTGGTGGTCAACGAGCTGCCGCCCGGCGTGAGCACGCAGAAGGTGCTCGAAGAGATCGAAGAAATCACCAACCCCAAGGTGAAGGCGGGCAAGAAAGCGCTGAGCCAGGACCAGACGCAACTGAAGGCCAGCATTCTGGCCGTGCTGGATGTGGTGCGCGACGAGTCGAGCAAGGACGCGCCTGTGCGCCTGGTGTTCGAGCCCAAGACCGGCAAAACCCCGCAGCAGGAACTCATCACTGCGCTGCTGGCACACACCAGCCTCGAATCCTCGGCCCCCATCAACCTCACGATGGTGGGGCTCGATGGCCGGCCCACCCAGAAGTCGCTGCGGCAGATGCTGGAAGAGTGGATTGCCTTCCGCCAGACCACCATCACCCGCCGCACTCAGCACCGTTTGAACAAGGTGCTGGAACGCATCCATATCCTCGAAGGGCGGCAGATTGTTCTGCTGAATATCGACGAGGTGATTGCCATCATCCGCCAGGCCGACGAGCCCAAGGCGGCGCTGATTGCGCGCTTTAACCTGAGCGACCGGCAGGCCGAGGACATCCTGGAAATCCGCCTGCGCCAACTTGCGCGGCTGGAAGCCATCAAGATTGAGCAAGAGCTGAAAGAGCTGCGCGAAAGCCAGGGCAAGCTCGAAGACATTTTGAACAACCCTGGCTCGCTGCGCCGCACTATGGTCAAGGAAATCGAAGCCGACGCCAAGACCTTTGCCGACGCGCGCCGCACGCTGATCCAGGCCGAGAAGAAAGCCGTGGCCGAAGTGAAGGTGGTGGACGAACCCGTCACGGTGATCGTTTCGCAAAAGGGCTGGGTGCGCGCGCGCACCGGCCACGGACACGAGGCTGCGAGCTTTGCGTTCAAGGCAGGCGATGGCTTGTACGGCACGTTCGAGTGCCGCACGGTCGATACCCTGCTGGCCTTTGGCAGCAACGGCCGCGTGTATTCGGTGGCCGTGTCGCTGCTGCCCGGTGCGCGCGGCGACGGCCAGCCCGTGACCACGCTCATCGAACTGGAATCGGGCACGCAGTTGCTGCACTACTTTGCGGGCCCGGCCAACGCCACGCTGCTGCTGTCCAACTCGGGCGGCTACGGCTTTTTGGCGGCGGTGGAGAACATGGTCTCGCGCCAGAAGGGCGGCAAGGCCTTCCTCACGCTGGGCGAGGGTGAGACCGTGTGTGTGCCTTCGCACGCGGCGGGCACCACGGGCAGCAAGCCGGTGCTGCCTGCCACGCATGTGGCTTGCGCGTCCACCGGCGGGCGCATCCTTACGTTCGAGATCAGCGAGCTGAAGACCATGGCCAACGGAGGCCGGGGGCTGATGCTGATCGACCTGGAAGACAAGGACCAGCTGGCGGGCGCCGCAGCCTACACACGCAGCATTCGCCTGGATGGCATCGGCCGGGGCGGCAAGCAGCGTGACGAGACGCTGGAGATTCGCAGCTTGAACAACGCCCGCGCCCTGCGCGGACGCAAGGGCAAGGCGGCGGACCTGGGCTTCAAACCCAACGCAGTGACGCGCGTGGAATAAGAGCGTGTTCAATGCCTTTTTGGAGATCGCATTGGAGTGCAATCGGGATGAGTGGATGCTTCGGATGCGCCGCATGGGCCCATGCCCATGCAAGCAGC
>NZ_JBKBTV010000091.1:0-13165 GCF_046291265.1 Acidovorax sp.
CGGTACCGGTGTTGCAGCGGCGCAGAAACTCGCGGTCATCTTCCAGCGCATGGATCTCGTGCTGCAGTGCCTGCAGCTCCTGCCCTTCTGCGCGTGCATCCACCACCGGGCGCAAGGCCAGCTGGCGGCGCAGCGCGGCCAGTTCGGCATCGCGCTTCAAGACTTCAAACCGCGTGTCCACCAGGCCGATGCGGTCGTACAGCGTTTGCAGCTTGGTGGCTTTGTCCACCACATGCACGGGCGTGGTGATCTTGCCGCAGTCGTGCAGCAGGCCTGCCATTTTGAGCTCGTACCGGTCGCGGTCACTCATCTTGAAGCCCGCCAGCGGGCCTTGATCGGTACCGTCCACCGCTTCGGCCAGCATCATGGTGAGGGCTGGCACGCGCTGGCAGTGACCGCCGGTATAGGGCGACTTTTCGTCAATGGCCAGGTTGATCAGGTTCACGAACGACTCGAACAGGCGTTCGAGCTGCGTGATGAGCAAGCGGTTGGTGAGCGCAATGGCCGCCTGCGATGCCAGCGACTCGGCCAAGCCCTGGTCGGCCTCGGAGAACGTGGTGACCTCGCCGGTCTCCCAGTGGCGTGCATTGATGAGCTGCAGCACACCGATCAGCTCGTGGTCGTGGTTCTTCATCGGCACGGTCAGGAACGACTTTGAACGGTACCCGGTGCGCACATCGAACGCGCGGGTGCCAGAAAAATCGAACCCTGCTGCGCTGTAGGCATCGGCAATGTTCACCGTGCGATCGTGAATGGCGGCATGGGCGGCCACCAAGGAATCGTTGGGCGTGCCATCGGCGTTGCGCAGCGGCAGGTGCGGAAAATCAATGGGCTTGCCCGTAGTGCCCCCCAGGCGAATGTCCAGCGAGTCGGTGCGCAGGATCTCGAACTTGAGCGCGGATTCGTCCTCGGTCACGCTGTACAGCGTGCCCCCGTCGGCCCCGGTGATGGCCTTGGCGGCCTCCAGAATGTTCTCCAGCAAGCGGTCAATGTCGCGCTCACGCGAGAGCGCAGCCCCGATGCCATTGAGCTGCTCCAGGCGGCGAAACAGGTTGACGGTGGATTCCTGGGCCATAAAACACCTTGGGTGCGCGTTGGGGACTCCCGCATCGTAACGAAAAGTGACCGCTATCATCAGCCTTCTTTTCTGCTCTTTTATTCATTTCGTGGACTCGGTCACACCCCGCTATCTCACCGTTGCGCTTTACCAGTTTGTGGACCTGCCTGACTGTGCTGTGCTGCGCGAGCCCCTGCAGACCCTGTGCGACGCGCGCAGCGTGCGCGGCATGCTGCTGCTGGCGCCCGAAGGCATCAACGGCACCATTGCAGGCGCGCCCGCCGATGTGTTGGCCGTGCTGGCCTGGTTGCGCAGCGACACCCACTTTGCCAACCTGCAGCACAAACAGGCGCCCACCGACCACCTGCCGTTCTACCGCATGCGCGTGCGGCTCAAGCGCGAGATCGTGACGATGGGCGTGCCGGGCCTGAACCCGGCGCTCAACGCGGGCACCTACGTCAAGCCCGAGGACTGGAACACGCTCATCGACGACCCCGAGGTGGTGGTGGTGGACACGCGCAACAACTACGAGGTGGGCATCGGCACGTTCGAGCGCGCCGTCAATCCGCACACCAAGAGCTTTGCAGAGTTTCCGGCCTGGGTCGAACGCGAGAAACAACCCGGTGGCGTGCTGGTGGGCAAGCCCAAGGTCGCCATGTTCTGCACCGGTGGCATCCGCTGCGAAAAATCCACTGCTTTGCTCAAGTCGCAGGGGTTTGACGAGGTGTTCCACCTCGAAGGCGGCATCCTCAAGTACCTGGAGACGGTACCCGAAGAAGCCAGCCGCTGGCACGGCGACTGTTTTGTGTTTGACGAGCGCGTGTCCGTGGGCCACGGCCTGGCACCCGGCCACCACCAACTGTGCCGGTCGTGCCGCATGCCGCTCGGTGAGGCGGAACGGGCATCACCCCACTTCGTGCGCGGCGTGAGCTGCCCCTACTGCCACGGCACCCGCTCGGCGGAGCAAGAACGCGCCCTGACCGAGCGCCAGCGCCAGATGGACTTGGCCGAGCAGCGCGGGCAACCGCACCTGGGCGCGCGGCAGCCGGGTGCCCTCCTTCGTAGCATCACCCGCGAGGAAATCGCGGATGAGGACGATTCCGCGTGAGCGCTGCCCTTCCCGTTCTGTATTCCTTTCGCCGTTGCCCGTATGCCATGCGTGCCCGACTGGCGCTGGCTGTGAGCGGCCAGGCCTGCGAGCTGCGCGAGGTGGTGCTGCGCAACAAGCCCCAGGGCCTGCTGCAGGCGTCGCCCAAAGCGACCGTGCCGGTGCTGGTGCTGGCGGATGGACGGGTGCTGGACCAGAGCCTCGACATCATGCGCTGGGCACTGACGCAGCACGACCCTGCGCGCTGGTTGGCGCCCAGTGAAGGCACCGAAGCCGACATGCTGGCGCTGATTGCTGACTGCGACGGCCACTTCAAGCAGGCGCTCGACCGCTGCAAATACCCAAGCCGCTACCCAGAGGCTGACGCACCCGCAGCGCGAAAACAGGCCGTGGAGTGGCTGCAAGGTCTGGAGGCGCGGCTCACCCAGCACGCCTTCCTATTTGGCGACCACGCGGCCCTGGCGGACATGGCGATTGCTCCGTTCGTACGGCAATTTGCGGGCATTGAAATCACGTGGTGGGACGCCCAACCCTGGCCGCACCTGCAGGCGTGGCTGGCTCAGTGGCAGGCGAGCAACCTGTTCGAGAGCGTGATGCACAAGCTGCCTGCCTGGGCCGATGGCACCGAAGGTGCGCCGTTTCCACACCGTGCGGATGCCGCGGGTTGACGCCATCGATGAAACCGCGCTTGAGATCGGTGTTTCGGGCACCATGTATTTCAGATACCTCCGTGCGAGGCCCCGCAATTTTCGCGACCGCGCGGCCTGCTTCGGCCATGCGCTGCCATCGCTTTCCAGGCATTGCTGCGGCAGCGCCAGATCAAAAAACCACGGATTGACTCCACCAAGATGAAGATCATCGACGAGATGCTGAACCTCGACCTGCTCACCCATGAGCAGCACCTGCAAATCAGCGCATGGATTGCGCGCTCTTCCTCGCCGGAAGAAATACTGCAAATGCCCCCTCCACTTTGGCAGGCCGTGGAGCGCGCCAGCCAGACCATGGGCATCAATGAAGACTTGCTGCGTCCGCCGTCGTTGGATGCGGGTGACGTGGTATTCAGCTAGTCGAAACCTGAGCACCAACGAAAAAGGCGCTCCGGGGAGCGCCTTTTTAGCGGGTTCGATGCATCAGCAGCATCAGGCCATTGAATAGCCCGAACCGCCACTGCGGCGACCGCCCTTGAGGCCACTCACGAGCAGCGCCAGCAGCACCACGGCAAACCCCACAAAGCAGAGGAACGACCAGTTGGCTATCGAGCCACCCAGAAAGGTCCAGTCAATCGCAGCGCAGTCACCCGAGCCACGGAAGATCATGGGGATGGCGCGGCTGATGGGGTAGTTTTCGATCATTCCGTAGAAGTCGCGGCCACAGGTGGCGATCTCGGGTGGGTACCACTGCAGCCAGCTCTGGCGAGCCGCCACAAAGGCGCCAAAGCCGGACGAAAGCAGCGCCAGCGCGGCCATGGTCATCCACCAGCCTTTTTGGCCTCTAGCGCTTGCCAGGGCTGTAAAGATTGCTACACCAATGAGAGCATAACGCTGCACGATGCACATCGGGCAAGGCTCCAGGCCCACGACATGCTGCAAATACATGCCAAACGCCAGCATCGCCACACAAGCCACGCTGATCAATGCCAGCACACGGCGCGGAGCCGCAGTCAACCAATTCATTTTCATCCCTCATCCAATAGCTATCGCCCGGGCGCTGCACGCTAAAGCCGGCGCGCCCCAAGCCAGTGCACCCGTGGATCTGGCTCCGCCAGTCCACCAGGTGCGTCCCCCTCAGGGGGAAGACGCGAAGCGGCTCAGGGGGAATCAGATTCCAGCGGCGTGATCCAGAAAAACACGGGCGCGGCGCGGTGTTACCACCAGCGTTTCACCCTCTTTGAACCCCATCTCCTTGAACTGCTGCGCAGGAATCTGCGCTTCGATCAAGTGTTCAGGGGACGCATTGTCCGCTGGTTTGTGATCGTCGGATGGAATAAGTTCCAGCCGCGCAATGGGGCCCACCACGATGGCGCGGCTCAGTTGCGCGACGATGCCTCGGGGGCGGCCTTCGGCGTCTACACCCGCACCGGGCGAGTAGCGCTGCACATCCAGGTCGTGCGGGCGCACATAGGCAAACGCCTTGGTGTCCTGCGTGGTGGCGTGTTCGGGCGAATCGATCTGCATGCCATCGAGGTGCACCAGCCCCTCATGCGCGCGGCCGTGGAACAGGTTCACATCGCCCAGAAAGCCGTACACAAACGGGCTGGCGGGCTGGTCCCATACCTGCTGGGGCGAGCCGCTTTGCTCGATGCGGCCCTGGTTGATCACCACCACGCGGTCGGCCACTTCCAGCGCCTCTTCCTGGTCGTGCGTCACAAAGATGCTGGTGACATGCAACTCGTCGTGCAGGCGGCGCAGCCAGCGGCGCAGTTCCTTGCGCACCTTGGCGTCCAGCGCACCAAAGGGCTCATCGAGCAGCAGCACCTTGGGCTCCACCGCCAGGGCGCGCGCCAGCGCAATGCGCTGGCGCTGTCCGCCCGAAAGCTGCGAAGGGAATCGCTCGGCCAGCCAGTCGAGCTGCACCAGCTTGAGCAAGTCGGTCACCTTCTGCTTGATCTGCGCCTCGCTGGGGCGCTGGTTGCGGGGTTTCACGCGCAGGCCAAAGGCTACGTTCTCGAACACGGTCATGTGGCGAAACAGCGCGTAGTGCTGAAACACAAAGCCCACGTTGCGCTCGCGCACATGTACGTCGGTGGTGTCTTCGCCGCTGAAGTGGATCGTGCCCACGTCGGCAGTTTCCAGCCCGGCAATGATGCGCAGCAGCGTGGTCTTGCCGCAGCCCGAGGGGCCGAGCAGCGCGATGAGTTCGCCGGATGCAATATCAAGGCTCACGTCGCGCAGCGCATGGAAGTCGCCAAACTGCTTGCTGACGTTGCGGATTTCAATGCTCATGGTGTTCTTCTTCCTTCAAACGCCAGCGGGCGCGGGGCGCTCGGGGGGCAATTCGGCAGCGGCTTTCAGGGCCTGCTCGTTGCGGTGTTCGGCAATGGTCTTGATGACCAACGTGACCAGGGCCAGCAAGGCCAGCAGCGAGGCTGCGGCGAACGCGGCGACCGACTGGTATTCGTTGTAGAGAATTTCAACGTGCAGCGGGATGGTGTTGGTCTGCCCGCGAATGTGGCCCGACACCACCGACACCGCGCCAAACTCGCCCATGGCACGCGCGTTGCACAGAATCACGCCGTACAGCAGGCCCCATTTGATGTTGGGTAGCGTGACATACCAGAAGGTCTGCCAGCCGGTTGCGCCCAGCACGATGGCCGCCTGCTCCTCGTCGTTGCCCTGCGCCTGCATCAGCGGGATCAGCTCGCGCGCGATGAACGGGAAGGTCACAAACACCGTGGCCAGCACGATGCCCGGCACGGCAAAGATGATCTTGATGTCATGCGCCTGCAGCCACGGGCCAAACCAGCCCTGCGCGCCGAACATCAGCACATAGACCAAACCCGCCACCACGGGCGACACCGAAAAAGGCAGGTCCACCAGCGTGGTCAAAAACGCCTTGCCCCGAAACTCGTACTTGGCAATACACCAAGCCGCCGCCACGCCGAACACCAGGTTCAGCGGCACGGCGATGAGCGCGGTGATCAGCGTGAGCTTGATGGCCGACCAGGCGTCGGGCTCACGCAGGCCTTCCAGATAAGCGCCAAAACCTTTGCGCAGCGCCTCGGCAAACACCGCTGCGAGCGGCAGCACCAAAAACAGCAGCATGAAGACCAGCGCAATACCGATCAGCGTGTAGCGCACCCAGGGCGACTCCGTCGTGCCCGCCTGCGTGCGGCGCACGGTCCGTGTAGCGGCGCCGCTCATGCTGGTGCTCCCGCGTGGCGTCGCTGCCAAGCCTGCAGTGCGTTGATGATGAGCAGCAAAACGAACGAGATGACCAGCATCACCGTGGCTACCGCAGTGGCGCCCGCGTAGTCGTATTGCTCCAGCTTGCCGATGATGATGAGCGGCGTGATTTCAGACACCATGGGGACGTTGCCTGCGATAAAGATGACCGAACCGTATTCGCCCACCGCCCGCGCAAACGCCATGGCAAAGCCGGTCAGCAAAGCAGGCGTGATGGACGGCAAGATGACCTTGGTGAACGTCTGCAAGCGCGTGGCGCCCAGGCAGGTAGCGGCTTCTTCCAGCTCTTTCTCGGCGTCTTCGAGCACGGGTTGCACCGTGCGCACCACAAACGGCAGGCCGATGAAGATCAGCGCAATGACGATACCGGCGGGCTTGAACGCCAGCTGAATGCCCATGGGCTCCAGGATCTGCCCGACCCAGCCGTTGCCCGCCAGCAGCGCGGTCAGCGAAATACCCGCCACGGCGGTGGGCAGTGCAAACGGCAAGTCCACCAGCGCATCCACAATCTTTTTGCCCGGAAATTTGTAGCGCACCAGCACCCAGGCAATCAGCAGGCCAAACACCAGATTGACCAGCGCCGCGATCAACGACGCGCCAAACGTGAGCTTGTAGGACGCCACGACCCGTGGCGAGCTGACCGCCGCCCAGAACTCGACCCAGGTCAGCGTGAAGGTCTTGAAGATCAGGGCCGACAGCGGAATCAGCACGATGATGCTGAGATAGAAAAGCGTGTAGCCCAGCGTGATGCCAAAGCCAGGCAACACCCGCTTGGGCGCACGCCGACCGGCCTGCGCAGAGGCCAACAAGGCCCCCTGCGCGGCCGCAGAGGTCGCGGAACTCATGGCTTATTTGGCGCTGTAGATCTTGTCGAACTGGCCGCCGTCATTGAAGTGCACTTTCTGCGCTTCGGTCAGCGAACCAAAATACTTGGACACGGTGAACTGCTTGACTGGCTTGAAGGTGGCTGCGTGCTTCTTGAGCACGGCTTCTGAACGCGGGCGAATCGCGTGCTTGGCGGCAATCTCTTGCGCTTCGTCCGAGTACAGATAGTCCAGATACGCCTTGGCCAGCGCGCCCGAATTTTTCTTGGCAGTGGTGCGTTCGACGATGGCTACGGGGTTCTCGGCCACTACGCTCACCGAGGGGTAAATGGAATCGACCTTGCCCGCGCCAAATTCGCGGTCGATGGACACCACTTCGGATTCAAACGTGATCAGCACGTCGCCAATGTTGCGCTGCAGGAAGGTGGCCGTCGCATCGCGCCCGCCCTTGGCCAGCACCGGCACGTTTTTGTACAGCTTGGCCACAAACTCGGCGGCCTGCTCTTCAGTGCCGCCCTTTTCGCGCACGGCGCCCCAGGCGGCCAGGTAGGCATAACGACCGTTGCCGCCCGTCTTGGGGTTGACCACAATCACCTGCACGCCGGGCTTGATCAGGTCGTCCCAGTCCTTGATGCCCTTGGGGTTGCCATTGCGCACCAGGAACAACATGGTGGATGTGGTGGGCGATGCGTCGTGCGGAAACTTCTTGGTCCAGTCCTTGGCCACCAGACCGCTGTCGGCCAAAAACTGCACGTCGGTGGTGGTGTTCATGGTGACCACATCGGCGTCCAGCCCGTCCCGCACGGCACGCGCCTGGGCGCTGGAGCCCGCATGCGACTGGTCGATCTTCACATCCTGTCCGGTGGTCTTCTTGTAGTGCGCCACAAACGCTGCGTTGTAGTCCTTGTAAAACTCGCGGGCCACGTCGTACGACACATTGAGCAGCGTGGTCTGCGCTGCAGCCAAACCACTGGAGGCCAGGGCCAGCGTGGCCAGAAGGGTCTTGAGTTTCAAAGAAGTTGTCATGTGCGTCGCCTGAGGAAAAGCTGGAGGTGGTGGATTGTGCGGAGTGCCGCTTAAAACTCAAAAGAATATATTCTTGTTAATTAATCGAGATTGGGAATATAGAAACCTGCACCCACCCCAATCCCTTGAAGGTTGAGCATTCAGTGTGCTGGTCGAAAATATAAGCCAAATTGGCCTCTAGCGCTTATCCAATAAGCGCTAGCAGCTATCAATAGAGGAGTAAACGGCGCTACGCTGCCGCGGGCGATGCCTGAACAGCGCCAGACCAATGCGCGCTGCCCTCCGCCCGGTCGCCTTCCAGCGACTGCAGCAACGCCCAACCCAGCGGCCATTCCCCGTGGCCCGAGTCCACGTTGATGTGCCCCGCGTTCTGCATGCGCACAAACTCGCTCCCCCAGGCCCGCGCGTAGGCACCTGCCAGGCGGATGGGGCAAAAGGGGTCGTTGCTGCTGGCCACCACGATGCTGCGGTACGGCAACGCGGCGTAGGGCACCGGGGCAAAGTCGCTCAGGATCGCGCGGCGCTCCGGGTCGGCGGGGGCCACCAGCAAGGCACCACAAATACGTTCAGCGGCCTCGGCGCTGATATGGGATGTGGCAATGCAGCCCAGGCTGTGCGCCACGATCACGACAGGGTGAGGTGCCGCGAGCACCGTCTTTTCCAGTTGCCCCACCCAGGCCGAACGCGTGGGTGTGATCCAGTCGTCCTGCACCACGCGGCGCGCCTGCGGCAGGCGTTCGGCCCACAGGCTTTGCCAGTGGCCAGGGCCAGAGTCGCGCCAGCCGGGGACGATGATGATGGAAGTGGTGGTCACAGGGTTGGCATTCTGCGAGCCGGTCTTTAAAACCCAAACGACTTAATTCTTGTAATTTAATCGCCAAATCATCTAAAAGACGGCACTTCCCCCCCCGATCCCCACCTCTGAAGACCTTGACTATCGAGTGTTTAATTTATACCAATCGGTATATTTAAATACCAATGAGTAAACTCGTAACCAAATGCACAAACGATTGAGGCAAAGGCTGGTTCAGCCTCGTTCGTATTGGCACGTTCGTCACAAGACATCTTCAAGAGGCACATTTCAATGCACACATGGAAAATCAGCCAGCGCCTGATGGCTGGCTTCGGCCTGGTCATCGTGGCTTTGCTCGGCATGTCGATCTACAGCATGCTGATTGCGCGGGGCATTGACGGCGCACTGACGGCCAATGCCACCCAGAACGCGGTC
Organism: Acidovorax sp.; assembly: GCF_046291265.1. Lineage (GTDB taxonomy): Bacteria > Pseudomonadota > Gammaproteobacteria > Burkholderiales > Burkholderiaceae_C > Acidovorax. The sequence goes on from NZ_JBKBTV010000091.1 coordinate 9,146, forward strand.
ATCCAACGCGCAGCCATCAACTTTCGAGGCTCTGCGCACGACCGATCCATTGCCGTGCGCGACGTGGTGCTGGCGCCCAATGAAGACGCCCGCAAAAAAGAAGTTGAATCCATCGCGCGGCTCGCCGATTTTTACGCCAAGTCCGCCACACAGCTGGACGCCGTGCTCGCAACCGCCACCCAGGTACCGCCCGAAGTCGGGCCCATGGTGCAAGCACTCAAAGACATCGAGGCACGCACGGTGGCCACCACCGGCAAAGTGGTGGGACTGATGCAGGCCGGGGACCGCGCTGGCGCAGAAGCCCTGCTTTGGGCCGAGGCCAAGCCGCAGTACGAACAATGGCTGGCCGCTGCCAACAAGCTCATCGACTATGAAGAGGCCCGCATCATCAAGAACAGCGAGACGGCCAACCAGGACGCCAGCCAGTTCACTGGCGTGATGCTGGCCATCACCCTGCTGGCCGTGCTGATCAGCGTGGCAGCCACGGTGACCGTATCGCGCAGCATCGGCCGTGAGCTGGGCGCAGAGCCCAGCGAAGTGCGCGCCGTGGTGCAGGCCATCCAGCAGGGCGACCTCACCGTGCCTGTGCACGTGAAAGCAGGTGACACCGGCAGCGTGATGGTGGCCGTGCGCGACATGCAGCAACGCTTTCACGAACTGGTGTCTGCCGTGCGCGACAACATTGCGCAGCTGCGCGCCACCAGCGACGACATCAGCAGCGGCAACCAGAATCTGGGAAACCGCACCGAACAAGCCGCCAGCAGCCTGGAGCAAACCGCAGCCAGCATGGAAGAGCTGACCGCCACCGTCCGCCAAAGCGCTGATTCCGCCCGCCAGGCCAACCAGTTGGCCACCACGGCGGCAGGCACCGCCACCAAGGGCGGCGAGGTGATGCAGCAGGTGGTGAGCACCATGCAGGACATCCACCACAGCAGCCAGAAGATCTCCGACATCATTGGCGTGATCGACGGCATTGCGTTTCAGACCAACATCCTGGCGTTGAACGCGGCTGTCGAAGCGGCCCGCGCAGGCGAGCAAGGGCGCGGCTTCGCGGTGGTGGCCACAGAAGTGCGCAGCCTGGCACAGCGCAGTGCGGCGGCTGCCAAGGAGATCAAGTCATTGATCCAGTCCAGCGTTGAGAAGGTCGATTCAGGCAGCCAGCTGGTGGCCAACGCCGGGGTGACGATGAATGAAATCGTTCAGGGCGTTCAGCGGGTGAACGGCATCATTGGCGAGATCAGCACCGCTGCGGCAGAACAAAGCGACGGCATCTCACAGGTCAACGTGGCCGTGACGCAACTGGACCAGATGACCCAGCAAAACGGTGCACTGGTGGGCGAAAGCACTATGGCCGCAGAGAACCTGCGCGAACAGGCGCAGCGCCTGGCCGATCTGGTGGCTGTGTTCCATGTCAGCGGCGGCACAGCTGCAGCCCCGCGCGCCACACCCGGTACCCGAAGCACCGCCCTGCCCTCAGCCGGAATGCGCCGCCTGGGCCACTGAGGCTGTCAGGCGCGGACATGAGGTTGCGGCCATCGCGCAGAAGCGCTTTCGAGATGGCAATGCTGTGACTCAATCTCCACCGGTGCATCCGGCAAGATGCAGGCACTGCGGCAAGCATGCGTGCCATGCTGCCGGGCCGCACGGCCCGCAAACGCCAGTGCGGGGATAGATCTGTGGAGGCTCTGAGAAATATTTCAGATTGTTTGGATCGCACTTAGAGCGGCTAACAAAAGCCTGTCATCGTCAAATGCAGTTCGTGCGTTTGAGGCGGCATGGGAAAGAACAGAAACAAAGAAATCAGCACGGCGTTGTACAAAAGGATTGAACCGCTACTTCCCGTAGCGGCCCCTTCGCCCAAGGGCGGCAGGCCTCGACTCAGCGATGAGCAAGCCTTAAATGGCATCCTGTTCATACTGCGCACCGGCACCCCTTGGGAGCATCTGCCCCAGGAATTGGGCTTTGGCAGTGGCATGACCTGTTGGAGGCGCCTGCGCGACTGGCAGGCCGCTGGCGTATGGCACCGTCTGCACATGGCATTGCTGGGCGAACTGCGCGGTGCTGACAAGCTGGACTTCAGCCGTGCCTGTATAGATGCAGCCAGTGTGCCCAGCCCCCGGGGGACCCGCACACAGGGCCCAACCCCACGGACCGAGGCAAACTCGGCAGCAAGCGACACCTCATCACGGACCGCCAAGGCATCCCGTTGATGTTCTGCGTCACCGGGGCCAACCGCCATGATTCGGTGGTCTTCGAGGAGCTGGTAGACGCCCTACCTGCCGTAGGCGGCAAGCCTGGCAGGCCGCGCCGATGGCCTACCAAGTTGCATGCGGACAAGGGCTACGACTTCGCCCGGTGTCGCGCTCACCTCAAGCGCCGCAGTATCCAGGATCGTATCGCCCGCAGAGGCATCGAGCGCAATGACCGGCTCGGGCGCCATCGTTGGGTGGTCGAGCGCACCCACGCCTGGCTGGCAGCTTTTGGGAAACTTCGCACCCGCTTTGAGCGTCGCATCGACATTCATGTCGCGCTGCTTTCCCTGGCTTGCTGCGTCATCTGCGTCCGAAGGCTTTTGCCGTTTTGTTAGCCGCTCTTAACCCCATTCCCCCACGCCGTTCGTTTCACTCAGCACCACAACACTTTGATGGAGCTGCCATGAAACCCCGTTCACTCGCCCGCCCCGCCTTGACCGCAATCTCGGCACTGGCCGCGCTGCTGACCCTCTCCAGCCTGCCAGCCCAGGCCGTTGGCCGCCTGGCCGATGTCACCATCGTGGACCGCGACACCGGTGCCACGCTGCCGGTGCACTACGCCAAGGGTGAATACTGGGTGGCCGGACGCCCCGGCACGCGCTATGCCGTGACGGTGCACAACCGCAGCGGCGGGCGGGTGCTGGCAGTGCCTTCAGTGGACGGCGTCAACGTGCTCAGCGGCGAAACCGCCGCCTGGGACCAGCGCGGGTATGTGTTCTCGCCGTACGAGCGCTATCAGATCACCGGCTGGCGCAAGAGCGACAGCCAGGTCGCGGCTTTTGAGTTCTCCAGCATTGCCAATTCCTACGCCAACCGCACCGGCCGTCCGGCCCATGTGGGCGTGATTGGCGTGGCGCTGTTTCGCGAGCAGCCGCCGGTGCCGTCGCCATCGGTCACACCCGAGCCGCACCGCGAGCGCCGCGAGAACGGCAACAGCCTGGGAGGCCTGCGCGAGGATTTGGGGCGCATGCTACCTTCCGCTCCAGCTCCAGCGGCAGCAGCAGCCCCGCCATCAGAAGCCGAGTCCTCTGCGCGATCACAGTCCGCCGACAGTGTGGCCAAAGCAGCACCCGCACCGTCGGCCAGACTGGGCACCGCGCACGGCCAGCGCGAAACGTCTGTGGTCTCACACACCACCTTCACGCGACTGCAGGACCAGCCCAATGAGGTGATCAGCATCCGCTACGACAGCCGCGAAAACCTGATCGCCAGCGGCGTGATCCGCGAGCCCATTGCGCGGCCACACGTGCCTCGCGCGTTTCCGCAGTCGGACAACTTTTCGTACGTTCCCGACCCGAGGTAGGAGTGGGTGGCCTCTGGCCTGATGGAGCCGCTGGTGAATGAGGGCCTCCTCGCATAATGCGCGGGTGCCCACCGCCCCATCTCCCGAAGACACCGACGAGACGCTGATGCTGCGTTACGCCGGGGGTGACGTGGGCGCGTTTGACACACTGTATGGCAGGCACGAGCTGGCGGTATGGCGGTTTGTTTTTCGCAGTGTGAAGGTGCAGGCGGTGGCGGACGACCTGCTGCAGGATGTCTGGTTTGCCGTGGCGCGCAATGCCGCCCACTACGAGGTCAAGGCCAAGTTTCGGACCTGGTTGTTCACCCTGGCGCACCACCGGCTGGTGGACCATCTTCGCACCGCCAAAAACCACACCAGCCTGGACGCAAGCGACGATGACGAGCGCAGCCTGGCAGACACACTGGCCGCCGACTCCGGGTATGGGCCGGTGCGGCAACTGCAGTCGCGCGAGCAGGCCGCCGC
>NZ_JBKBTV010000092.1:0-13142 GCF_046291265.1 Acidovorax sp.
TATGCCCCGAGCCCGCGGGCCGTGACACCTGAACGCGCAACCCAACTGGCCAGGCGCCTGCCGCCTTTTGTCACGCCGGTGTTGCTCGTCGTGAATGAAATCACTGCAAATGTGATAGCAGCCAGCGCTTTGATAGCGGGCGCTACCATTCAATTTCATGGCGATGAATCACCCCAGGACTGCCTGGACGCGACCGACCAGGGCGCGCGCCCGTACCTGCGGGCTGCACGAATTCCCCTTGGCGATGGTGCGGCCCAGTTTGACCTCGTAAAATACGCGCTCGATTATTCCCACGCCCAAGCCATCCTGCTCGACGCCCATGTCGAAGGATTTGGCGGCGGCGGCAAGGCATTCAAGTGGTCACTCCTTCCACCAAGCGTCAGCTCTCACCTCGTTTTGTCTGGTGGACTCACGCCTGCAAACGTGACCGATGGCATTTTGCAAGTCCGCCCGCGTTGCAAAACGCTGGCGGTTGATGTCAGTTCTGGCGTCGAAGCCGACGGCCCCGATGGCAAACCCATCAAGGGCTTCAAGGACGCCGAAAAAATTCAACGCTTCGTAGCCGCCGTGCGTGCGGCCGATGCACAACTTGCAAAGAATCCCCATGAATTCCTATCAGCAACCTGATCCTTCAGGCCATTTCGGCCCCTATGGTGGCAGTTTTGTCAGCGAGACCCTGACCCACGCCATCCAGGAGCTGCGCGAGGCCTATGCCCGCTACCAGCATGACCCCGCGTTTTTGGCCGAGTTTCACTACGAGCTCAAGCACTTCGTCGGCCGCCCCTCCCCGGTCTACCACGCAGCCCGCACCAGCCGCGAAATGGGTGGCGCACAGATCTACCTCAAGCGCGAAGACCTGAACCACACCGGCGCCCACAAGATCAACAACGTGATCGGCCAGGCCATGCTCGCCAAGCGCATGGGCAAGCCCCGCGTGATTGCCGAAACCGGCGCGGGACAGCACGGTGTGGCCACCGCCACCATCTGTGCACGCTACGGGCTCGAATGTGTGGTGTACATGGGTGCGGAAGACGTCAAGCGCCAAAGCCCCAATGTGTATCGCATGAAGCTGCTGGGTGCCACGGTGGTGCCGGTCGATAGCGGCAGCAAGACGCTGAAAGATGCCCTCAACGAAGCCATGCGCGACTGGGTGGCCAACGTGGACAACACCTTCTACATCATCGGCACCGTGGCGGGCCCGCACCCTTATCCGATGATGGTGCGCGACTTCCAGAGCGTGATTGGCAAAGAGTGCATCGAACAACTGCCCGCCATGCTGGCCGAGCAAAAAGTCCTGGGCGAGCAGCCCGACGCTGTGATCGCCTGCGTGGGCGGCGGCAGCAACGCGATGGGCATCTTCCACCCCTACATTCCGTTTGCAAAGACGCGCCTCATCGGCGTGGAAGCGGCAGGTGAAGGGCTGGAGTCTGGCAAGCATTCCGCATCACTGCAAAAGGGCAGTTCCGGCGTTTTGCATGGCAACCGCACGTTCATCCTGCAGGATGCCAACGGCCAGATCACCGAAACCCACAGCATCAGCGCTGGCCTGGACTACCCCGGCGTGGGCCCGGAACATGCGTGGTTGCAAGAGATCGGACGGGCCGAATACGTCGGCATCACCGACAAGGAGGCGCTGGACGCCTTCCATTACCTGTGCCGCACCGAGGGCATCATCCCCGCGTTGGAATCCAGCCACGCAGTGGCCTACGCCATGAAGCTGGCCAAAACCATGCGCGCCGACCAGTCCATTCTGGTCAATCTGTCGGGCCGGGGTGACAAGGACATTGGCACGGTGGCCGACCTGAGCGGTGCTGATTTTTACTGCCGCCCCAGCTGCCAGGGGCAGTCTGTCAAAGGCGGCGAGCAATCCATCAAGGTGGTCAAATGAGCCGCATCGAATCCACCCTCTCGGCCCTCAAGGCACAGGGCCGCAAGGCGCTGATTCCGTATGTCACCGCCGGCTTCCCGTTTGCCGACATCACCCCCGCGCTCATGCACGGCATGGTGGATGCGGGCGCCGACATCATCGAACTGGGCGTACCGTTTTCGGACCCCATGGCCGATGGCCCGGTCATTCAGAAGGCGGGCGAAAAGGCCTTGGGCCTTGGCGTTGGCATGGTGCAAGTGCTGGACCACGTGCGCGATTTTCGCAAGCGCAACAGCACGACACCCGTGGTGCTGATGGGCTACGCCAACCCCGTGGAGCGCTATGACCAGATTCACGGCGAAGGCGCTTTCGTTCGCGATGCCGCGGCGGCGGGTGTGGACGGCGTGCTCATCGTGGACTACCCCCCTGAAGAATGCGAAGCGTTTGCCGCCAGCCTGCGTGCGCACGGCATGGACCTGATCTTCCTGCTGGCCCCGACCAGCACGGACGAGCGCATGGCGCAAGTGGCGCGGGTGGCCAGCGGTTATGTCTATTACGTGTCGCTCAAAGGCGTGACAGGCTCCGGGCAACTCGACACTGCGGCTGTTGAAAAGATGCTGCCCCGCATCCGCCAGCACGTGCACATCCCGGTAGGTGTCGGGTTTGGGATCCGCGATGCTGCGACAGCGCAGGCGATTGGCAAGGTGGCCGACGCAGTGGTCATTGGCAGCCGCATCATTCAGCTCATCGAAGACCAGGAGCACGCCAAGGTGGTACCGATCACGATCGACTTCCTGCGCGGGATCCGCAAGGCCTTGGACGCCTAGTCGCATAATGCAGCCCGGCGCATCCTTCGGGATGCGCCCACAGATTCACACCCGATCTGCTCCGTGAACGCCCACCGGCTTTGCGACAGGTCGCGCCACTGAAGAGGAAACACCATGTCCTGGCTCGAAAAACTTCTGCCCGCCAAAATCCAGCAAACCGACCCCACCGAGCGCCGCCAGGTGCCCGAAGGCCTGTGGATCAAGTGCCCGAGCTGCGAAACAGTGCTGTACAAGGCGGACCTGGAGCACAACCAGAACGTGTGCCCTACCTGCAGCCACCACCACCGCATTGGCGCCCGCGCACGGCTGAACTCGTTCCTCGATGCCGAAGGCCGCTACGAAATCGGCCAGGAAGTTTTGCCGGTAGACGCCCTCAAGTTCAAGGACAGCCGCAAGTACCCCGAACGCCTGAAAGAAGCGCTGGAAAACACCGGCGAAACCGACGCCCTCATCGTCATGGGCGGCGCGGTCAAAAGCATCAACCTGGTGGCCGCCTGTTTTGAATTCGACTTCATGGGTGGCTCGATGGGCTCGGTGGTCGGTGAGCGGTTTGTCCGGGGCGTGGAAACCGCCATCGAACAGAAAGTGCCCTTCCTCTGCTTTACCGCCACCGGCGGCGCGCGAATGCAGGAAGGCCTGCTGTCACTGATGCAGATGGCCAAAACCAATGCCGCCCTCACCCGCCTGGCCAAGAAGGGCCTGCCTTACATCAGCGTGCTGACTGACCCGACCATGGGCGGCGTCAGCGCCGGTTTCGCCTTTGTGGGCGACATCGTGATCGCCGAACCCAAGGCGCTCATCGGCTTTGCCGGCCCGCGCGTGATCGAATCCACTGTGCGCGTAACGCTGCCAGAAGGCTTCCAGCGCGCCGAGTTCCTGCAGACCAAGGGTGCCGTGGACTTCATCTGTGACCGCCGCGAGCTGCGAAACACCGTGGCCAGCAGCCTGGCCATGCTGCAGCGCCTGCCCGCCGACGCGGTGATGTAAACCAAGCTGCCGCACGACCAACACCCCTCCCAAGCGGCGTTGGCTACACAGGCATCTTAAATACTACGTTTTTGATAGCTGCTAGCGCTTACTGGATAAGCGCTAGAGGCCAATTTGACTGATATTTTGAGGTCAACGCATGACACTGGCCTGCAAATGGCCCAGCACAATCATCGCCACCTGCAGCAATACCAGCACGACCAGCGGCGACAAATCGAAGCCCCCCACCAGCGGAATGAGGCGGCGAAACGGCCGCAGGATGGGCTCGCACAGCCGGGCAATCACATCGGCGAGCGGTGAACGCGCCTGCACCCAGGACATCACGGCATACACGATCAGCAAACCGATCAACCCCGAGACCGCGACCCGCGCCAAGCCGAACAACGCCAGCCACGGCAACCAGGCCCACGCCGAAGCCGCACCCAGCAGCAGGGTGAGCAAAGCATATTGCACCAGTTGTAGCAAGGCGGCAGCCACCAGGCTCGAAACATCCCAGCGCCCTACCGGCGGGATCACCCGACGCAGAGGCAGAATCAGCCAGTCGGTCAGCGCAAAAACCAGCCCCCCAATCGGGTTCGAAAACGAGATGCGCTGCCACTGCATGTATAGCCGCAAAAGACACGCCCCCGTGAGCAGGCCACCAACAACGTCGAGCAGGAATGAGGCGATCTGGTAGAGCATGGATGAGACAAAAGCAGGAGGGGCGCTGCGAAAGCAGGCGGCGTCATGGGATGATAGCGGGCAAGGCATTGCCCTCTTCATGACACAACCCCTCACCCTGTCATCCCTGCCACTTTTCCCCCTCGGCTCGGTGCTGTTTCCCGACGGCCTGCTGGCGCTGCGCGTGTTTGAGGTGCGCTACCTCGACATGGTGCGCAAGTGCCACGCAGCAGGCGCTCCGTTCGGCGTCGTCGCCTTGACCCAGGGCCGCGAAGTGCGCCAGGCCGGCGCGCCCTACGAACAGTTCAACGATGTCGGCACCCTTGCCGTCATCGAACAGATGGACACTCCACAGCCCGGCCTGATCACCCTGGTGTGCCGTGGCAGCCAGCGTTTTCGCATCACCCACCGCAGCCACTTGCCACACGGTCTATGGATTGCCGATGTGGACCATCTTGACCCGGATCTGACCATCCCCATTCCCGACGACCTTCAGAAAGCCGCCACCGCACTCGCCCAGGTGCTACACACCCTGCGCCAGCGAGACCCCGATGCTCACATTGCGGCCGAACCCACTGCAACGCAACTTGACGACTGCGGATGGGTGGCCAACCGCTGGTGTGAACTGCTGCCGGTACCGCTGGAACTCAAGCAACGTTTGATGGAGCTGGATAACCCGCTGGTGCGGCTGGAGCTGGTGGGGGATGTGCTGGAGCGCACGGGGATTGCTCAGTAGGAATTGAAGAAGGTCTTCAGCGTGCCTTGTATTCCGGCACCTGACTCTGCAGCCACGAGCGAATGGTTGATGCGGACGGCTCAACACCCAAATCCGCAAGACTCTGACTGACAAATTCAGGGTTGACGTTGCCAAAAATATCAGTTTTGGCAACGTGTAGTTTGGGGTGCGGTGTGGGCTCCGTCGTCTCTCCATTGGCCAGCAGTTCCTCATAGAGCTTTTCACCCGGCCTCAAGCCCGTAAAGACCACAGGGATCTCCTGCTCGGTTTTTCCAGACAGCCGAATCAGGATTCTGGCGAGTTCGACGATCTTGACGGGCTCACCCATGTCTAGCACGAATATCTGCCCAGATTGTCCCAACAGGCCCGCTTGCAGCACTAACTGGGCGGCTTCTGGAATCGTCATGAAATAGCGCACGATATCGGGATGGGTCACAGTCAACGGCCCCCCGCGCGCAATTTGCGCCGTGAACAAAGGCACCACCGATCCGCTGGAACCGAGCACATTGCCAAAGCGCACCGCGACAAACCGTGTTCCTGAGTGTTCGGCAGCCACCGCCTGCATGATTCGCTCAGCGAGCCTCTTGGTGGCACCCATGACATTGGTCGGATTCACAGCCTTGTCTGTGGAGATCAACACAAAACGAGCAGCCCCAACCGCGCCCGCCACACGCGCGCAATGCAAAGTCCCCAGAACATTTGTGCGCAACGCCTCAATCTCATTGAGTGACTCCATCAAAGGCACGTGTTTGTAGGCCGCAGCATGAAACACCACGGTGGGTGGGTGCAGGCGTGCAATCGCCAGCAAGCGATCGGCTTCGCGCACATTTGCGGTGTAATACATGCCTTGCATTTGCGGATGAGCCACTCGCAGTTCCTGCTCCAACTGGTAGATGGCGTATTCAGACACATCCACACACACCAGCCGCGCGACGCCAAAGCGCGCAATCTGGCGGCACAGCTCAGAGCCAATAGAACCACCGGCACCGGTGACCAGCACAGTTTGGCCAGTGATGAGATCGGAGAGACCCTTTTCGTCCAGCGACACGGGGGTACGGCCTAACAAGTCTTCGAGTTCAATCTGCCGAGGCTGGCCCATTTCACCGCGCAGCCAATCGTCCGGCCGGGGCATAGTCAGCAACGGCAAGCCCGCTTCACTCGCACCTATGAGCGCTTCGCGCCGCGCATCGGAACCCACAGCCGATACCACCAAGGCTGCCGAAGCGTTGGTGCGTTTGGCAATGCGCGGCAGATCGATCATGCAACCGAGCACGCTCAGACCTTGCAGCGTTCGACCCTTTTCTGCAGTGACAGGGCTCACGATACCCACCGGCGACCAAAGGCGCGCACCGCGCAAGGCTGGCAAGGCCGCTGCTGCGTCCTCCACCGAACCCACCAGCAACAACGGCTTACCAACGGCAGATGCTGCGGGTGCACGGCTCGCCAACAGCACCCTGGCGCTTGTGCGCGCGGCCCCCAACATCAGCAATGCCAACATGGGGTGCAACAGCAAAACGGAGCGCGGGAAGGACTCTACGCGCAGCATCAACACGGCAGCAGCTGTCACAAGAGCGGCGAAAACAACGCTGTAAATCAGGCGGGTGAGCTCAGCCACACTTGTGTAACGCCAGATATTACGGTACACGCTCCAGCCAAACAAACTGACACCAAACCCCAGCAACGGCAAGGGCAAGGTGTCAATCATCATGGAGTGGAATTCGTCAGGAGTGTCCAGGTTGAAACGCAACCAGAAGGCAAACCACCAGCTGATTGCAACCAGCACCATGTCCAGCAGGAACACCAGCAGATTGTTAGACCAACGCACGGTGCGCCTCGGGTTGCGATAGGACACGACGCAGATGGGCAATCACCCGATTCTGCTGTTCTTCAGAGAGGTTAGAGCCCGACGGCAGGCAAACGCCAGTTTCAAACAACTGGCGAGACACGTCCAACCCGTTGGCGTGGGGGAAGTAAGGCGCGTTTTGGAACAGCGGCTGGAGATGCATTGGTTTCCACACCGGTCGGACTTCGATCGAATGCCGCTCCATCGACCGCATGAGGGCATTGCAGCGAGCATTTACGTCTTCGCCTGCGAGTGTGAAGCAAGTGAGCCAGCGGGTAGCGTGGAAGCCCTCTGGTTCGGGCATCCAACGGATATCAGTGACATCCGACAGGGCTTGTTGGTAGCGCTCAAAAACGCGCCGGCGTTGTCGCACCCGTTCGTCCAGAACCCGCAACTGACCGCGTCCAATGCCCGCGAGCACGTTGCTCATCCGGTAGTTGAAGCCCATCTCTACATGCTCGTAGTGGCGGGCTCCTTCGCGCGCCTGGGTCGATAGTTTCTTGGCGCGGGCCATCAGCGCAGCATCGTTGGAAACAAGCATGCCGCCGCCCGATGTTGTGATGATCTTGTTCCCGTTGAATGAGTACACCGCCAGATGACCAAAGCTGCCGCTGGCGCGACCCTTGTACCGGGCACCCAAGGACTCTGCGGCGTCTTCGAGCACGGGCACGCCGTAGCGCTCACAAATAGGTAGCAGAGCATCCATATCGGCACTCTGGCCATACAGGTTGACCAGCACCACACAACGTGGCATTTTTTTTTCCTGGCGCGCCGATTCGAAGGCACGCTCCAGCGCCTGCGGCGACATGTTCCAGGTGCAGGGCTCCGAGTCGATGAACACCGGCTGCGCATTGCAGTACAGGATTGGATTGCAACTGGCCACGAAGGTGAGCGAAGAACAAAACACCGTATCGCCTGGCTGCACGCCCAGCAACAGCAGGCCGAGGTGGATGGCTGCTGTACCAGAACTCAGGGCTGCGGCATAGCCCACGTCCACATGGGCAGCGAGTTCGCTCTCGAATGCATCGACATGCGGGCCGAGAGGGGCGATCCAGTTGGTTCGAAAGGCTTCTTCTACAAAGGCGGTTTCTTCTTCACCCAGGTGAGGAGGCGAGAGCCAGATACGCTGAGATAACTCTCGCCGGAACACGACATCCACCGGGCGGTCCTGTGCGTCCAGCACAGGGATGTGGTCGATCTGGTGACGGTCCATGCATTCGAGAACCATCGAGGCGGTGGCATCTTCGTGCACTACCTGGGGTGATTGCGCAGGCAGATCGCGTACAGGCGTCTCATCCTCGAGCCCGCTCAGTCGGGCGCGTCGCAGGTCTCCATCGGTCAGCGTACGCAACAGCCGATCCGCTTCGCCGATCACCATCAAAAAACCCCTGGCTGTTGCCTCCAGACGCAGCAGAGCGTCTCGCAGCGTACAACCAGGCGCCACACACAGGGCATTGAACTCTGCTTGATTCATGAAACTCTCCTGGCCGGTATACCGAGATAGGTACCGGCTTGATCAATGTCATGGCACACCACGGCGCCTGAGCCGATCACGACACCGTCACAGACGGTCCGCCCGGGTTGCACAGTCGCACCAGAACCTACAAGGACCCTCGAACCGATGCGCACACCGCCGCCGAGCAAGGCCCCCGGAGCGATGTGGGTGAAGGCCGCCACAATACAGTCGTGATCCACCACCGCAGCGTGATTGACGATAACGCCGCACTCGAGTTGCGCACCCGGTGCAACCGCCGCCTGGGATGCCACAAAGCAACCTTCAGCCACCCGCGCGTAAGGTGACACACTGCTCCGAGGGTGAACTACTGAGACCAATTGGCGAAGACCGAGCGCCAGACTCTCTTTTTCACGCGCATGGTTGTCGCCGATGGCCACATGCAAAGCCCCAAACCAACTTCCCAGGGAGTCCATCGTGGCCAGCGGGATGCCAGGCAATAGCTCACCCGTGCACAAGCGATCATTGCGGTCGGTCGCGGTCAATAACCAGTCTGTTTGAGCTTGCTGCACAGCGTCTGCAACGACGCGTGCATGCCCCCCTGCCCCAAAAATCAGCAGCGGTTGGCTTGAGGGAATTTCAGTAGGCATTGGTTTTCTCAACCACCGAGGGTTCCAAAGGCAGCCGCGTCAACAGGTCCACGATGCGAGCGCCTGTTCGACCATCGCCATATCGATTTTGTATCTGTGAGCGCTTTCCTACCAGAGCTGACTGCAGGGCCGTGCTCACGGCGTCAGTGTTGGCGGGCACATCCACCGTATTGGCGTTGCGCTCGCGCAGCCGCTGGCGGTCACCTATATTGATGACTGGTGTGCCAAAACTGGCGGCTTCGATAATGCCCGACGACGAGTTACCCAGCATCACCGCAGCATGGCGCATGGCCTGGGCAAATAACATGCGGCTCAGGTGAGAGATACGCCGCGAGCCAGCGGGAAGCAGTCCTTCGTCGAGTGCCTGAAGCACGCCCAAGGCGCCCGCATCGGCGTTGGGTTCCAGCCAGAGCACTGGACAGCCTTGCGCCTGTAACGCCATCATCAAGGTAAGGGTCTGTTCACGGGCTAGGCCGGCCTGCTGTACAACCGGATGGAACACTACCAGTACGAATGGCTGGGCAACGGGCATACCCAGCGCTGCCAAGGCAGCGTTGCGGTCGTCAGAAGCCAGATCGGCCAAACCGTCAAGCCCTGGAGCACCCACCACATGGATGCGGTGCGGGGCTTCACCCATGCGGGTCAAGCGTTCACGCGACTCATCGGTCGCAACCAAGTGATAACTACTGAGCTTGCTAATGGCGTGGCGCGTGGGTTCATCGACCGTGCCCGAGCGCTCGCCCCCATGGATGTGCACCGTCACCACTCCCTGGTTCAGGGCTGCAATGGCACCGGCCAGCATTTCGCCCCGATCCCCTAGCAGCAACAAGATGTCGGGACGATATTGCTCCAGCAGAGCCGCCATGCCCTGCAGGCACTGAGCCACAGCAACGGACATGCTTGCTGGTGTGCGAGTGAGCACATCCACAGGCAGCTCCGCCATTACCGACAGACCGGCCGCACGTATGTCGTCCACCGTGTACCCGTGTGCGGTGCTTAGGTGGGTACCAGTCGCTACGACGGCCAGCGAGAGTGCGGGGTTGGCTGCGGCGCATTGCAGCGTGGTACGCATCAGACCGAAGTCGGCCCGCGTACCACTGAGGTACAGCACGCGCCGGGCTTGTGCGGGGAGCCCAAAACTCATGTGCCGGACTCCGGCTTCAGATCGGACCAGTTCAGCACGGTGCCGCTCGCCACCGCATGGCGCAATTGCCGCCCAACCAACCCACCCATATCGCGCGGTACGATACCCGTCGCCGGTCGCCGGCAACCCAGCATCTCGGGGCGTAGCGGCACGCCAGCCTCAATGTTTTGCAGAACCACCACGCTGCGACGCGCCACGCGAGCGGTGTCTAGCTCTTCCAGCCGGGGCTCCTTCACTCCATTGCCGAGCATGGCGGCCACGCGGCGGATACCGCGGGTCATTTCGGCAAAACCCTCAGGTTCCAGAGATGCACTATGGTCTGGGCCGGGTAGGGAGCAGTCTAGTGTCAGGTGCTTTTCAATCACACAGGCACCCAAGGCCACCGCCGCCAACGGTGCTTCGATGCCCAAGCTATGGTCGGAGTAGCCAATAGACACGCCAAGCTCACGCCGCATCTGGGCCATTGCCGTCAGATTCAGTGTGTCATCCGCGGCGGGGTAAGCGGAAGTGCAATGCAACACCACCACCCCGTCGAGGTGGCCACGCGAGGCGCGCGTCCAAGCCAAAGCCTCGGTGATTTCTTCCATCGTGCCCATGCCAGTAGATATCAGCAGGGGCAAACCGGTTGCAGCGGCGTGTTCGACCAGCGCACGGTGTGTAAGCTCGCCAGAAGACAGCTTCAGGCGTTTCACGCCCAACTGCACGAGCATGTCAACAGCGCCTGTAGAAAACGGAGTCGAAAAAAACTCAATGCCAATGCGATCGCAGTGAGCCTTGATCTCGCGGTGCTGAACCTCAGACAACTCCAGACGCTGCAGCATCGAGAACTGATCCTGGTCGCCCGTCTGCCGCACCTGGTACTCGGCCGTCGGCGCGCCGCGCACAACGAGATCTTCAGCGCGGAAGGTCTGGAATTTGACGGCGTCGGCATTGGCCGCACGTGCGGCGTCACACAACTTGAACGCCAGAGCCACATCACCGTTGTGGTTAACGCCGGCTTCGGCGATCACAAAAACAGTCGTGGCAGTGAAACCTGCGCTCACCATGCCGTCCACCCACCATCCACCACCAAGTTATGCCCGGTGACGTATTTGGAAGCGTCACTGGCCAGATAACGCATGGCGTTGGCCATGTCATCGGCAGTGGCCATGCGCCCGAGAGGCGTGCGGTGCGAATAGTTGCCTACAAAAGTGTCATTCTGGCCACTGAACACGCCACCGGGTGTGACTGCATTGACCCGCACACCCCGATGGCCCCAGTAGCTCGCCAGATATTTTGTAAGTCCCCAGAGGCCCGCCTTGCTGGCCGAATAGATGGCCGGCGTATTGATCGCGCGCCCCAAATATTGCGAACCTTCGTAGATTCGCTGGTCCGGCGCGACGATGCCGTAAATCGACAGCGTATTGATGATGCTGCCGCCGCCACGGGCCGCCATAGGCCCGCCAAACACCTGTGCGCTGAGCATCGCGCCAGTCAGATTGACGGACATGACCTCGTTCCAGTCTGCGACAGGAAAGCTCTCGAAGGGTTCAAAGAAATTCTCAGACTTAGTAGCGGCATTGTTGATGACCACATGGGGCAAGCCCCAGCATTTTTGAAGTACGGCCAGCGCGTTTTCCAGCGACGGCCGACTGGACACGTCAGCGACGCAGGTAAGCAGCGTCTCATGCGATGCGCCGAGCTTGCCACCAAGAAGATCCGCGTCCCGGTCCATCGCAAACACCCGCGCGCCAGCCTCCAGAAACTCCCGGACGACTTCAGTACCGATGATGCCGGCCGCGCCGGTCAACACCACGACTTTGCCGTCAAGCTGGAATGCATCACTCATGAACAGCCTTTCTTCTTCATCAGCAACTCGACCAGGTCGAAGTCAATGGGATGGTCGATGTCGATGGAGCGCTCGCGCGGCATCGCATGCAGGCGGATGCGATGCGTTGACCAAAGCGACGATGTGAGCGTGTGACGGTGCCAGGCGTAGATGGAGGCGTTCATGGCATACACCTTGGGCGCAAGCTGACGACCGACAACCTCACTGGCCGGCTTGCGAACGCGCTCGTAGAAGCCGCCGGGCTTCTGCTCGACCATGTTGAAGTACGGGTTCTTGTCGGATTCATAGCCGGTGATCACTACATCAGTATCGGCATCCAGCATAGTGGCGCAAGCATTGATGTCCGCAATATCGCGTAGCGGTGAGGTCGGGTCCAGGTCGATGATGCGGGTCACAGGGCCAAGATTGGCTTCCACCCACTCCACCAAGTGCTGGATCACTGGCAGCTTGCCGGAAGTAGCCGTCGCCAGTTCCGCCGGGCGCACGAACGGCACCTGGGCGCCATGTGCGCGGGCTGCGGCTGCGATTTCTTCACTGTCGGTGGACACGAAAACATGGTCGGCCTCGCCGCAGTCCAGCGCCTGCTCGATGGTCCATGCGATCAGTGGCTTGCCGCACAGCTGGCGGATGTTCTTGCCCGGCAAACCCACCGAGCCACCGCGGGCGCAGATACTGATCATCTTCACGTGGCGGCCTCTTTCATGGACAGCATCAGATCGGCTGTGGTGAATGCTTCAATCAGAGGCGAGGTCAGTGTGTGCGTCGGCTCATCAAGGGCGCGCAGCCAGTCGCTCATCTGCAGGCCATAAGTGGCGGTAACGTCGAAGTCTTCCGCTGCCACGGCAATAACTTCACGACCGGCACTGCCCTCAAGAACAACTTGTCGGCTGATCAAGTCGCAGATCAATGTACCCTTCGCACCGACGAACACATAGCGGCGCACTGGCTGAGCGGAAACGTAGTCGAGACTGACTGTTACAGGTGCGCCATTGCTACCCCGCAGCAAGGCAACGTGAACATCGTCCGAGCGGATCTCGAGCGGGCCAAACCGGCCGCCGACAGCGCCGAGCACGGTGAGTGGCCCGAGAAGCCACAGCGCCATGTCAATTTCATGCACTAGATCAAACACCACCCCCCCCCCCTGCTC
>NZ_JBKBTV010000093.1:0-13120 GCF_046291265.1 Acidovorax sp.
GGTTCGGTGAGTCGCCTTGCGGGTTCGGCTCATCGATGGGTTGAACTGTACGCCGCTGGTGTTCAAAGAAAAACCACTCGGTTGCAAACTAACTGTTCCAGTTTTGGAAACAATGCAGCCTGATTGCTTCAGGGTTTACCCACGTTTTTGGCATGAGGTAGGAACCGAATGCCGTTTTTCTGGGCCGGATCATGTCTGTGGCGGGAATGGTTGTTTATGGCTATGAAATGCGAGCCATGCGCAAGATGGCCCACCGGAGTACGCGCATCACCTGAGCAGTAAAAGGGTTTGATGGGCTTTGACAGACGCCGCCTTGCTCCGTCGCTACACTTTTTTCGCCTTGAGGCGCCATTGCGGCATCCGCTTCACCCTCTCGTTTCGCGCTCTTTTTCACCCTCTATTTGGTGCCCCTCCCATGACCCATCCCACCCCCTACACCCCGCCCGCCATCTGGCAATGGAACAAGGAAAACGGCGGTCAGTTCGCCAACATCAACCGTCCCATTGCTGGCGCCACGCACGACAAGGAATTGCCCGTGGGCCGCCACCCGCTGCAGCTGTATTCGCTGGGCACGCCCAACGGCGTCAAGGTGACCGTCATGCTGGAAGAGCTGCTGGCGCTGGGCCACAGCGGGGCGGAGTACGACGCGTGGCTGATTCGCATCAACGAGGGTGCGCAGTTCGGTAGCGGGTTTGTTTCGGTCAACCCCAACTCGAAGATCCCTGCGCTGTTGGACCGCAGCGATGCGGCCAACCCGGTGCGTGTGTTCGAATCCGGCGCCATCCTGATGTACCTGGCAGAAAAGTTCGGTAGCGCCTTTTTGCCCACCAGCGGTGCGGCGCGGGCCGAGTGTCTGTCGTGGCTGTTCTGGCAGATGGGCAGCGCGCCGTTTCTGGGAGGCGGGTTTGGGCACTTTTATGCCTACGCACCTGAGAAGTACGAATACCCGATCAACCGGTATGCGATGGAGGTCAAGCGCCAGCTCGATGTGCTCAACCAGCGCCTGGCCGTCAACGAGTTTGTGACGGGTAGCGAATACACGGTGGCGGACATCGCCATCTGGCCCTGGTATGGCTTGCTGGTGAAGGGCCAGGCCTATGGCGCTGGCGAGTTTTTGCAGGTGCACGAGTACACGCATGTGGTGCGCTGGGCCGAGCAGGTGGCCAAGCGCCCGGCGGTGCAGCGGGGGCGCAAGGTGAATCGCGTCAATGGCGACCCGGCCAGCCAGTTGCGCGAGCGGCACGAGGCCAGCGACTTTGACACCAAAACTCAGGACAAGCTGGACGCTGCTGCGTCGGCTTCGTCACCCGCCCCGTGAGCGTTTTACCGCAGGACGCCGCCATGATCACCTTGTACGACTGCACCACCGCGCCCAGCCCGCGCCGTGCGCGCATCCTGCTGGCAGAAAAAGGCATTGCCCACGACACCGTGCAGGTGGACCTGCGCAGCGGCGAGCAACTGGGCGACGCCTACCGCCAGATCAACCCGCAGTGCACGGTGCCCGCGCTGCGCACGGACGAGGGTTTGCTGCTGACCGACAACGCGGCCATTGCTGCGTATGTGGAGGCGCGGTATCCGCAACCGGCACTGCTGGGCGAGACGCCTGCCGAAAAGGCCGAGATCGCTAGCTGGAACTGGCGCATGGAGTTCGAGGGCTTGCTGGCCATTGCCGAGGCACTGCGCAACAGCGCGCCCGCCATGGCCAATCGTGCTTTGCCGGGCGCGGTGGACTACCCACAAATACCGGCCCTGGCCGAGCGCGGGCTGGTGCGGGTGGGGCAGTTCTTTAACCTGCTCAACGAGCGCCTGGCCGACCGCGACTTCATCGCCTCCGACCGCTTCAGCGTGGCCGACATCACGGCCGTGGTGGCAGTGGACTTTGCGCGCGTGGTCAAGCAAAAGCCGGGTGAGCAGCACCCGCACCTCTTGCGTTGGCGCGCGGCGATGGCGCAGCGGCCTTCGATGTCGCTGTAGCGCTGGTGTGCGCAGTGCATCACCGGATGTTCGGGACGGTGGATTGGACGGGGTTGGTGTGTTATTTGCTATTAAATAAATAGCTTCTAGCGCTTATTAGATAAGCGCTAGAGGCCAAAAACACCTGATTTTTCGGCTGCCTCAGATAACCGTTCGCCCTGAGCCTGTCGAAGGGCTGTTCGCAAAAAGCGCCCTGGCTTCGACAAGCTCAGCCCGGACGGGTTGAGGCCAATCTGAGGCATGTAGCCAATCAAGTCTTGTTGACTTCAAACCGTCTCATTGCGAGGCGTGCATTGCACCGCGAAACCCCACTCGCCACTTCAACGCCAGGCCGTGGCCACCAGCTGGCTGTAGTGCACGCCCTGGCGCCCCAGCAACTGCTCGAACACCGCGGGGTTGCCCACGTTGTCGCTGCCCAGCATGCTCAAGGTTTCGGTACACCAGGGCACACCGGGCACGGCGTCGCCCAGGCGGGCGCTCAGGTGCGTCAGCGGGTCGGGCAGGCGCAGCACGTGGGCGGGGCGGCTGCCCAGTTGCTGGCGCAGGCTGGCGATGAAATCGCCCATGGTCAGTGCCTCGGGGCCTGCGCATTCGATGACGCCCTTGATTTCCATCGCCTGGCCCAGCAACGCGACGATGGCGTCGGCCAGGTCGTGCACCGACACCGGTTGCACCCGCGCGGTGAGCATGGGGCCGGGGAACAGCGCCACCGGCAGGCGCGCTAGGTTCATGAACAGCGCGCTGCTGTCGCCGCCTTTGCCAAACACCACGCTGGGCCGCAGCACGGCAGCGCTCAACGCGCCCTGTGCGGCCAGCCCCAGCAGGTGCGCGTCGGCAGCGCGTTTGGTGCTGGCGTAGCGGGTGCTGCTGCCTTCAATGCCCAGCGCCGAGATGTGCACCACGCGCTTGACGCCCGCTTGGGCGCAGGCGGTGAACAGGGCGGTGGGCGTGTGCTGGTGCACCGCGTCGATGGGCCGCGCGCTGCTGTCGCGCAACACGCCCACGGCGTTGACCACGGCGTCAATGCCCACGAGGCGGGGCAGCCACAGGTCGGGGGTGGTGTCGCGCGCAAAGTCCATGGATACGTGTGTTGGCAGCACGGTGCGCTGCCGGGGCGATACGCCGCCGCGCACGGTGTGGCCCGCTCGGGTCAGGGCCGCGGCCACGGTGTGGCCGACAAAGCCGGTGGATCCGGTCAACAGAATGTTCATGTGCAATGCCTCGTGCAAACGGGGTGGGGCTTTTCGGTGGGGCGGGGCGCAAGGGCAGCGGCAGGTGTGTGCTTGCCCACGGTGTGCCGTGCCTGTTGGCTGATAAGTTTTAGTCCAAATGGCCGATGGGCTACCTGCCTCAGACAGGCCGTTCGCCCTGAGCCTGTCGAAGGGCTGTTCGCAAAAAGCGCCCTGGCTTCGATAAGCTCAGCCCGAACGGTTTTGGGGCAAATCTGAGGCAGGTAGATAATCAAGTGAAAATGGCCGCTAGCGCTTATGCAGTAAGCGATGATAGCTATTCTTTTGGTAGTAACCGATGCACCCCACGGTTCTATCTAGTCTGCGGGTTCAAACACCTCAAAGCGGTTGCGTCCGCCGTTCTTGGCGCGGTACAGGGCTGCATCGGCTGCCTGCACCAGTGTGTCAGACCCGGTGCCCGCACGGGGCATCACACTGGCAATACCCATGCTGAGCGTTAACACCGGTGCCGTGGGGGAGCGCGGGTGCGGCAGGGCGGCGTCGCGCAGGTTGTCCATGCAGCGCTGCGCGACAACCACGGCGTCCGCCAGCGTCACGTCGGGCAGCAGCAGGACAAACTCTTCACCCCCGTAGCGGGCGGCCACCTCGTCGGCCCGGCGGGTCATGCTTTGCAGCAGTTGCGCCACGCGGCGCAGGCATTCATCGCCCGCCAGGTGGCCATAGTGGTCGTTGTAGAGTTTGAAGTGGTCGATGTCGATGAGGATGACCGACAGCGGCATGAGGTGGCGGCCACAGCGCAGCCATTCGGTGGCCAGCCGTTCGTCAAATCGGCGGCGGTTGCCAATGCCGGTCACGCCATCGGTGGTGGACAGCAGCGCGAGCTGGGCGTTGGCAGCCGCCAGCTCCTGCTCTTTGCGCACCAGCTGGGTCACGTCGGTGCGCACACCGGCAATGCCGCCCTGGGGCGTGCGGCGCTCGTCAGCCTGCACCCACCGGCCATCGGTCAGGCGTTGCAGCACCGAATGCTGGGCGGCGTGGTGGTCGGCCACGCGCTGGGCCAGCCACTGCTCTTCGTTGCCCACTGCGTCCAGGTACTGCCCGCGCTCGGCGCCATAGCGCGCAATCTGCTCAAACGTGCTGCCCGGCACGATCATGGGGGCCGAGATGGGGTACAGGCGGCGGTACTGGCCGTTGCACACCACCAGTTTGTCGTCGGCATCAAACAGCGCAAAACCTTCGGGCAGCGACTCCACCGCGTCCTGCAGCAACTGGCGCGCCTGCTGGGCGGCGTCCTGTGCGGCCTCCAGCGCCTGGCGCTGCTCGATGAGGTCGGTGATATCGAGGCGCACCGCCACCACGTAGTTTTCTGGCGTGCGGGTTTCGTAGATGTTGATCCAGCGCCCGTCGGCCAGCCGCTGCACCAGGTTGGAGGTACGGCTGCCGTGCTCTGACAGGCGCTCGGCAATCCAGGCCTCCTCACGCCCATGGGCTGAAGGGACCAGCCCCTGTTTCACCGAGTGCCGCAGGATGTCGGCAAAGTGTTTGCCCAGGTGTTCCGCGTAGTCCATGTGCGGGTACATGCGGGACAGCTGCTGGTTGTAGAGCACCAGCCGGTCCTGTTCGTCAAAGATCTCGATGCTGACGGGCAGGGCCTCGACCGCGCGCTCCAGCAACTGGCGGATGCGCTGGCTTTCCTGGCGAGCTTCTTCTACCTTTTGGCGCTGCTCGATCAGGTCGCTGATGTCCAGCCGCACCACCACCGTCATGCCGGACGGTGTGCGGCTTTCGTGCATGTGCATCCATGCGCCGTTGGGGTAGTGGCGCACCTCGGGGCCAGGGCGGTGGCCGCGCAGGGCCATCTCGTGGGCCAGCCACAGCGCTTCCTGTCCGCGCGCTTCTTCGGGAATGCCGTGTTTCAGGCCTTCGTGCAGCAGCTCCTCATACGTCTTGCCCAGCGATGTGTGCACCGGCAGGTGCGGGCGCAGGTTGGCCATGAAGCTGTTGCACAGCACCAGGCGGTCGTGCTCGTCATAAATGTCGAGGCCCGCAGGCATGGCGTCCACCGCCTCGCGCAGGCGGCGTTCGGCACGCCCGGCGTCGTCCAGCGCTTGTTTCAGCGCGCGCTCCTTGTGCACGGTGTCGGTGATGTCGGACCGCAGCACCACCACGCCGCCGCCTTCCAGGTGGCGTTCGGTGATGTGCATCCAGCGGTCGCCGCGCACTTCCTGCACTTCGGGCCCAGCCGGGGAGCGGTGCCGGGCCATGCGGCCCGCCAGCCAGGTTTCGGTGTCCTGCTGCGCCGCGGTGATTTCGCCCGAATCTGCCGCCTGGCGCAGCACGTCTTCAAACCGCATGCCGTATTCCACCGGCATCGTGGTGCCAGCGACCACTTCGCGGTACTGGGCGTTGCACAACACCAGGCGATCTTCTGCGTCGTAGATGGCCAGCCCGTCCGGCAGGATGTTGAGGGTGGCAGACAGCTGCGTGGTCGCCCGTTGGGCTTCGTGCTGCGCAGTGCTGGCGGCTGCGTGAAGGGCGGCGGCTTGCTGTGACAGCCGCCACCACAAAACGGCCATCACCCCCAGCCCCAGGCCCGCTGCAGCCACCGCCGTGCGGGCGGTGGGTTCCAGCGCTTGGCTGGCCAGCGCCCACACCAGCAGCCCCAGCCCCCCCGTGCCGCAAAGCGCCACCACTGGCAGTGCCAGAGGGTGCTCGCGGTGTGGGCTGGAGTTCATCGTGTGGGGCATCCCTAAGTGGCGGTCGCCGGTCTTTTTTTACAGAGGGTCTGCCGCCTTGTTGGCACCGCTGTGGTGCAAAACGCCGCAAGGAGCGCTCGTTCCTTGAACAGGTTGTCAGAAAGTCTAGCAGCGGTATCTGATTTCTCATATCCGGAAATGCCGGGAAGGCGCAAACGGCCTAGACTGCGGTTCGTTCCTGCCCGTCTGCCGTTCCACCCCTCTTTTTGCTGGAGAAACCCGATGCTCAATGACGACCTGCATTCCGACACCATAGCTTTGGTGCCCGGCCGCACCACCGAAGCGGGCGCCACCCGCCGCACGGCGCTGCAAGCCGCGCTGGGCCTTGGGTACGCCGCTGCCGCAGCGCCTGTCATGGCCCAGACGGCCATTGCCACACCCGCCGACGGACTGACCGCCGGAGAGGTGAGTTTCACCGTCAACGGCTTCAAGGTGCCCGCCTACCGCGCAGCACCTGCAGGCAAAACGGGCCTTCCGGTCATTCTGGTGATCCAGGAAATTTTTGGTGTGCACGAATACATCGCCGACACCTGCCGCCGCTTCGCCAAGGCGGGCTATCTGGCCATTGCGCCCCAGTTGTATGCCCGCCAGGGTGACCCGGCCAGCTACACCGAAATCGCCAAGCTGCAGGCCGAGCTGGTGTCCAAGGTGCCCGATGCCCAGGTGATGGCCGATCTGGACGCCGCCGTGGCGTGGGCCGCTGCCAATGGCGGCGACGCCGCGCGCGTGGGCATCACCGGCTTTTGCTGGGGTGGCCGCATCACGTGGCTGTACGCCGCGCACGGCCCGGTCAAGGCCGGCGTGGCCTGGTATGGCCGCCTGGTGGGGCAGACGAGCGAACTGACGCCCAAACACCCCGTGGACATCGCGCCCATCCTCAAGGCGCCCGTGCTCGGCCTGTATGGCGAAAAAGACACCGGCATCCCCCTTGACACGGTTGATAAGATGAAAGCTGCCCTGGCCGGTGGGTCACCACAGGCCAAGGCTTCGGAATTTGTGGTGTACCCCGACGCGCCCCATGCTTTCCATGCCGACTACCGTGCCAGCTATCGCAAAGAAGCGGCCGACGACGGCTGGAAGCGGGCGCTGGACTGGTTCAAAAAACACGGCGTGGTCTGACGATTTCGACTTTGCGATACCGGTCTGGCGGCAAGTGCGCCGCCCGCAGCCGCCCCGCACCGTGGGGCGGCTTTTTTTGGTTCTGTGGCGGGTGTGGTGAGGGAAACGAAAATATGAATAAAAACAGCCTCCAAGGCTTATCTATAAAGCGCAAGAAGCTATGACTTTGGTAGCAATCATCCTGGCCACTCTGGCCGCCGGTATTGGCAGCGTCTGGCTGGCCGCTCTGCTGATGCGTCTGGGCCTGGGCGGGCGGTCTGGCAGCGTGGGCCCCCAGCACCTGCTGAGCCTGGCGGCGGGCGCCTTGTTGGCCACGGCCTTTATGCACCTGCTGCCCGAGGCGTTTGAAAGCCAGGCCAGCGCCCACGACCTGTTTGCCACCTTGCTGGTGGGCGTGGTGTTTTTCTTCCTGCTGGACAAGGCCGAACTGTGGCACCACGGGCATGAACACAGCCACGCCGAGCCTGTGGCGCCCGTGCAAGGGCACGACCACGGACATGCCCATGACGGACATGACCACGGCCACGCGCACCATCACCACCATGGCCCGCGCGCGGGCGGCTGGGCCGTGCTGACCGGCGACAGCGTGCATTGTTTTGGCGACGGCATTCTCATCGCATCGGCCTTCATGGCCGACATCCGCCTGGGCGTGATCGCCGCCGTATCGGTGCTGGCGCACGAGGTGCCGCACCACATGGGCGACCTGGTGGTGCTGCGCCAAAGCAGTCCCAACCGGCGCATGGCGTTGCTCAAGGTGTCCATGGCCGGTGCCGTGACGGCGTTGGGCGGGGTGCTGGGCTACTTTCTGGTGGGCCAGCTGGAGGACTTTCTTCCGTACTTCCTGGCCGTGGCCTCCAGCAGCTTCATCTACGTCGCGCTGGCCGATCTGATCCCCCAGCTGCAAAAACGCCTGACAGCGCGCGAAACCGTGGCGCAGATTGCCTGGCTGGTGGCGGGCATGGTGGTGGTCACGCTGGTCAGCGGCGCAGCCCACGCGCATTGAGTGGGTGGGATTGTTTGCTATTTAATTTATAGCTACTAGCGCTTGATGGATAAGCGCTAGAGGCCAAAATGGCTTGAAATTTGAGAGGCGGCAAGCCGCACCTTGGCAAGCGGGGTGGAGGAAACAGCCGAGCCCGTCCTCTGTATCCTCAGAAACGTGGTTGTTACCGCGCCAGTTCTTCCCGCACCGCCGCCACTTGGCGGCGCGACACGAGCAGCAGCTCGGTCGACCCCTGCAACCGCACAGCCCAGCCCTCGCCCTCTTCAGGGTCGTAGTGTTTTTCCAGCGCGCGCACGGCGCGGCGGGCCACCAGGGCGTTGCGGTGGATGCGCATGAAGCGCGGCGCAAAGCGGGTTTCCAGGTCGCTCAGCGCGCCATCCATGATGTAGCTGCGTGTGGCGGTGCGCACGGTCACGTACTTTTGTTCGGCCTTGAAGTACAGCACCTCGGCCAGCGGCAGGCGCTCGGTGCGGCCCCGGTCCTGGATCAGCAGGGTGTCGCCGTCTTGCGCGCTGGGGGCGCTGGTGGGCAGCGGCGCACGGCTGCCGCGCTGCACCTTGGCCAGCGCCTGCTGCAGGCGTTCGCGGCGCACGGGTTTGGTGAGGTAGTCCACGGCATCCAGCTCGAACGCGCTCACGGCGTGGTCGGCGTGGGCCGTCACAAACACCACGGCCGGGGGCTGCGGCAGCGTCTGCAGCGTGTGGGCCAGGGCCAGGCCGTCTTGCCCGGGCATGTGGATGTCCAGCAGCACCAGGTCAAACCCGCGCCCACCCGTGGGGCCGAGCAGCGCCATGGTCTCGGCGGCGTTGGAGGCCTCTGCCACCGTGGTGCGGTGGGTGTCCGAGCAGTCAGACAGCAAAGTGCGCAGGCGGCTGCGGGCCAGGGCTTCGTCGTCAACGATGAGGATGTTCATGGTCGGTGGGGTGGTTGGCTTCTGGGGCGACGGCGCTTCGGCGGGGGGTGTCGCTGCGGCGATTGGGGCTGCCGGTTCGCGGGTCGCGGGATCGGCCGGGGGCGGGTGCGGGGGGCTTGCGGTCTGCCAAAGGCAAGGTGATGCGCACCTGGTAGAGGCCGTCTTGCACCCCGGCGGTGAATTCGCCCTGCACGTCGTGCAGCAGCGCCAGCCGGGCGCGCACGTTGGCCAGCGCGATGCCGTGGCCCTTGGTGGAGTGCTCTTCGCCTTTGCCGTTTTTGCCCTCCTTGGGCGGCAGCGTGTTGGTGATGCGCACCACCACGCGGCTGCCGCGCAGCTCGGTCAGCACGCGCAGCCTGCCGCCGCGGGCGCTGGGCTCTACGCCATGTTTGACGGCGTTTTCCACCAGCGGCTGCAGCAGCAGTGGGGGCAGGCGCGCGCTGTCGGTGCGGGGGTCCAGGTTCCACTGCACCTGCAGGCGCTCGCCAAAGCGCACCTGCTCGATGGCCAGGTAGCGGCGCGCCAGGGTGATCTCCTCGGCCAGCGTCACCGACTCTCCCTGCTCGATGAGCGCGTGGCGAAACAGATCGGAGAGGTCTTCCAGCAGCGACTCGGCTTTGGCCGGTTCTTCGCGCACCAAAGCGATGGCGCTGTTGAGGGTGTTGAACAAAAAGTGCGGGCGGATGCGCGACTGCAGCTCGGTCAGCCGCGCGGTGGTGGCCGCTGGCGTGCGCCCGCGTGCCCGCAGCACCAGCGCGGCCACCAGCATGGCGGCCAGCAGCGCGCCGGTGGCGGCACTGGCCAACCACGGCGGGGACGCCGAAATGCCCACCAGCGCCAGCATGGCGCAGGCATAGGCACCGGCCAACGCCCCCAGCACCACACCGGCTGCGTACTGCTGCACCATGGACAGGCGCTGCAGCACGGTTTTGAGGCTGCAGGCGGTGATCAGCCACACCAGCGTGGCAGGCAAAGCGCCGCCGGTCAGCAGTGCCAGGCTGGCCAGCCATTCGACGGGGCTGTTGCTGCCAAACATGGCGCCCACGCCCAAGACCAGCTCCACAAACAGCACGGCCCGCAGCACCACGCCCACCTGGCAGGCATCAAACACCAGCGCGCGGCCCCGGGGCGGCTGGCCGCCGGGTCCTCCGCCAGCGGCGGCCCGCACGCTGCGCGCAGACCCTTCTGGAGGGGCGGAATCCGGCAGCGCTGGCTGGGTCGATAAAATTTGGGTGTTTTGCATTGCGGCATCCGGGCAGTCCGGGTGTCTGAACCTCCGGATTATTGCCCTCCTATGTCCAAAGCCCAAGCCACCAGCGCGGCGTCTGCGCCATCCCACAACCAGCTTGACACCAAGTCCCAGGCTTGGTCTGCGCTGTTTTCCGAGCCCATGAGCGATCTGGTCAAGCGCTACACCTCCAGCGTGTTCTTCGACAAGCGCCTGTGGCAGGCCGACATTGCGGGCAGCCTGGCGCACGCCGACATGCTGGCCGCCCAGGGCATCATCGGTGCTGAAGACCACGCCAGCATCCAGCGCGGCATGGCGCAGATCACCTCCGAGATCGAATCCGGCGCCTTTGAATGGAAGCTGGACCTGGAAGACGTGCACCTGAACATCGAGGCGCGCCTGACCCAACTGGTGGGTGATGCGGGCAAGCGCCTGCACACCGGCCGCAGCCGCAACGACCAGGTGGCCACCGATGTGCGCCTGTGGCTGCGCGGCGAGATCGACCTGATTGGCGATCTGCTGAAAGAGCTGCAGGTGTCGCTGGTCGACGTGGCCGAGCAGAACGTCGAGGTGATCCTGCCCGGCTTTACCCACCTGCAGGTGGCCCAGCCCGTGAGCTTTGGCCACCACATGCTCGCCTATGTAGAAATGTTTGCGCGCGACGCGGACCGCATGGCCGACGTGCGCCGCCGCACCAACGTGCTGCCCCTGGGCGCTGCCGCGCTGGCTGGCACCACCTACCCGCTGGACCGCGAGCGCGTGGCGCGCACGCTGGGCATGGTCGATGCCCATGGGGCTCCCATGGTCTGCCAGAACAGCCTGGACGCCGTGAGCGACCGCGACTTCGCCATCGAATTCACCGCCGCCGCCAGCCTGTGCATGGTGCACGTGAGCCGCCTGTCGGAAGAACTCATCATCTGGATGAGCCAGAACTTCGGCTTCATCAAGATCGCCGACCGCTTCACCACGGGCTCGTCGATCATGCCGCAGAAGAAAAACCCTGACGTGCCCGAACTGGCGCGTGGCAAGACCGGCCGCGTGGTCGGCCACCTGATGGGCCTGATCACCCTGATGAAGGGCCAGCCCCTGGCCTACAACAAGGACAACCAGGAAGACAAGGAGCCGTTGTTCGACACGGTGGACACGCTCAAGGACACGCTGCGCATCTTTGCCGAAATGGTGGGCGGCCAACTGAACCCCGCCACGGGCAAAAAGGAAGGCGGCATCACCGTCAACGCGCCCGCCATGGAGCAGGCCGCGCTCAAGGGCTACGCCACTGCCACCGACCTGGCCGATTACCTGGTGAAAAAGGGCCTGCCATTCCGTGACGCGCACGAAACCGTGGCCCACGCCGTCAAGGCGGCCACCACCCACGCGTGTGATTTGTCCGAGCTGCCTTTGGCCGTGCTGCAGGGCTTTCACCCGCAGATCGAGAAGGATGTGTACGAGTGCCTGAGCCTGCGTGGATCGCTCAACGCGCGCAACACGCTGGGGGGCACGGCGCCTGCGCAGGTGCGCAATCAGTTGGCACGCCACCGGCTGCGGTTGGCCTGATTCTTGCGCCGCTTTGAGCACATCCCATTTGGAGCTTTTGCCATGACCCCATCGCGCCGCAGTCTGCTGTCCCGCCTCTTGCGAACCAGTGCCTTTCTGGGGGCCGCGCTGGCGGTGGGGTTGGCCAGCGCTCAGTCGGGTAAACCGATCCGCTTGCTGGTGGGCTTTCCGCCCGGGGGCGGGTCAGACGCCATTGCCCGCACCCTGAGCGAAAAACTCAAGGACGAGCTGGGCGTGCCCGTGGTGGTCGAAAACCGGCCCGGCGCGGGCGGCCAGATCGCCGCGCAGGCGCTCAAAGCCGCAGCGCCCGATGGCACCACGCTGTTTATCACCCACGACCACACCATCTCCATCCTGCCCCAGGTGGTGAAGAACCCGGGCTTTGACCCGGTGCGCGACTTTGTGCCCGTGGTGGGTTTTGCCACCTTTGTGAATGCGTTTGCGGTGTCGGGCGGCACCCCGGCCAAGTCGTTCACCGACTATGTGAGCTGGGTCAAAACCACGGGCAGCGGCAAAGGCGCGGTGGGCATTCCGGCGCCTGCGTCCACGCCAGAATTTTTGGTCAAGCTGATCGGGCAGAAGTACCAGCTCGACCTGGTTTCAGCACCGTACCGGGGCAGCGCGCCCATGATGGCCGACATGCTGGGCAACCAGATCGGTGCAGGGGTGGCGTCGGTGCAGGACTTCATCGAGAACCACAAAGCCGGCAAGGTGCGGGTGGTCGGCGTGCTGGGCACCAAGCGCCAGGCGGCCATGCCGGATGTGCCCACGTTTGACGAGATGGGCCTCAAGGGGTTTGAAGACCTGCCGTACTACGGCATCTACGCACCCGCAGGCACGCCACAGAAGTTCATCACCGACTTCTCCACCGCCATGGCCAAGGTTGTTGCCATGCCCGAGGTGCGCGACCATTTGACAGCCATGGGCCTCACGGTGGGCCACATGTCGCCCCAGCAACTGGCCACCCGTCAGCAAGCCTACACGGAGGCTTGGGCCAAGATCATCAAGACCAGCGGGTTTGTAGCGCAGTAGCCTGTGTGGGGGCGTTGGCAGGGCGCCTGAGTAGTGCCTGCCTCAGATAGACCGTTCGCCCTGAACCTGTAGAGGGGCTGTCGCGAAAAACGCCCTGGCTTCGAAAAGCTCAGCCCGAACGGTTTGGGGCAAATCCGAGGCCTGTGGTGCCAGTGCGTAAAGAGCACAGAAATATGGTGAAAAGTGCCTCTAGCGCTTATGAATAAAGCGCTGATAGCTATCATAATAATAGCGTTTGTTTGAACCCTGGTGCAGGCAAGTACGAGTACGAGGGTCACTTGGCCCTGCGCCAGGGCTCACTCCATCACAGCATGGAAGTGCGCGCCTGCTCCGCGCGGGAGGCGCCGATGG
>NZ_JBKBTV010000094.1:0-12637 GCF_046291265.1 Acidovorax sp.
CCCCCACCTTGCCGCGAAAGCTCTTGCCGCCGTCTTGCCAGTCGGGGTTGCCTTTGACGGGGCTGGAGGCCCAGTCGATGGTGTTCTTGAGCAGGGCGGTGTAGCTGCCGTTGTACTCGGGCGAGCAGATGACCCAGGCGGGGTGCTGCCACAGGATCTCTTTGAGCCGGATCACGTCGGCCGGTGTGCCCTGGGCTTCGAGGTCGGCGTTGTACAGCGGGATGTCGAAATCCGACAGCTCCAGCAGCGTGACGGTGGCGCCCGCGTCGCGCGCGATGGCGGCGGTGGCGTGGGCCAGTTTGCGGTTGAAGGATTGCTGGCGCGTGCTGCCGGCAAAGATGAGGAGGGAGGAGGGGGTGGTTTGGGGCATGGTGCTTGCCATTGAATCACAGGCCATGGGCAGGAATCCTGCAGACGTGTTCCACGTGAAACAACCCTGAACAACCCTGGCTGCGGCGTGGGGCAGGACGTGATGGATGCAAAGTGGGAAAATCGCGGGTTGCCCGCGTTGACTCGGGCTCTTTACCATCGGGCCCAGGGCCCCGGAGCGCTCCCATGTTGTATCCCCAAGAATTTGATGTGATCGTTGTCGGCGGTGGCCATGCCGGCACCGAAGCCGCGCTGGCCGCTGCGCGCATGGGCAGCAAAACGCTGCTGCTGACCCACAACATCGAGACGCTGGGGCAGATGAGCTGTAACCCCAGCATTGGTGGCATCGGCAAGGGCCACTTGGTGAAAGAGGTGGATGCGCTGGGCGGTGCGATGGCGCTGGCCACGGACGAAGGCGGCATCCAGTTCCGCATTCTCAACAGCAGCAAGGGCCCGGCTGTACGCGCCACGCGCGCGCAGGCTGACCGCATTTTGTACAAGGCGGCCATCCGCCGCATGCTGGAGAACCAGCCCAACCTGTGGCTGTTTCAGCAGGCGGTGGACGACTTGATGGTGGAGGGCGACCGGGTGGTGGGCGCCGTCACGCAGGTGGGTATCCGCTTTCGCAGTCGCACGGTGGTGCTGACGGCTGGGACTTTCCTCGACGGCAAGATCCACGTGGGTCTGAATAACTACGCAGCCGGACGGGCAGGGGACCCGCCTGCGGTGTCGCTTTCGGCACGCCTCAAGGAGCTGAAGCTGCCTCAGGGCCGTCTGAAGACCGGCACGCCACCCCGGCTGGATGGGCGCAGCATCGACTTCTCGAAGTGCGCGGAACAGCCCGGCGACGGCATGCCCGGTGGTGTGAACGAGGGCACGGTGCCGGTGTTCAGCTTTATGGGCAATGCGCAGATGCACCCTCGCCAGATGCCGTGCTGGGTCACCCACACCAACGAGCGCACGCACGAGATCATCCGCAGCGGTTTTGACCGCAGCCCCATGTTCACCGGCAAGATCGAGGGCGTGGGCCCGCGCTACTGCCCCAGTGTCGAAGACAAGATCAATCGCTTTGCCGACAAGGACAGCCACCAGATCTTTCTGGAGCCCGAGGGCCTGACCACCCACGAGTTCTACCCCAACGGCATCTCCACCAGCCTGCCGTTCGACATCCAGTACGAGCTGGTGCGCAGCATGAAGGGGCTGGAGAACGTGCACATCCTGCGCCCCGGCTACGCCATCGAATACGACTACTTTGACCCGCGCTCGCTCAAGAGCAGCTTCGAGACGCGGCAAATCCAGGGCCTGTTTTTTGCCGGGCAGATCAATGGCACCACGGGCTATGAAGAGGCGGCGGCACAGGGCCTGTTCGCAGGCATTAACGCCTCGCTGCAGTGCCGGGGCGATGCGCCTTGGCTGCCCGGCCGCGATGAGGCCTACCTGGGGGTGCTGGTGGACGACCTGATCACCAAGGGTGTGACCGAGCCCTATCGCATGTTCACCAGCCGGGCCGAGTTCCGCCTGCAACTGCGGGAGGACAACGCGGACATGCGCCTGACCGAAGCAGGGCGCCGCATGGGCTTGGTGGACGATGCACGTTGGGACGCCTTCAGCCGCAAGCGCGATGCTGTTTCACGTGAAACAGAACGCCTGAAAGCCACCTGGGTGAACCCGCGCAGCCTGCCTGCGGCGGAGTCTGAGCGGGTGCTGGGCAAGAGCATCGAGCATGAATACAACCTGTTCGAACTGCTGCGCCGCCCGGATGTGAACTACCCCAGTCTGATGTCGATGGACGGCGGCAAATACGCGACCAATGATGTTTCACGTGAAACGCTGGGGGCTTTGGCCGAGCCGGTGGTAGAGCAGGTGGAGATTGCCGCCAAGTATTCGGGCTACATCGACAGGCAGCGGGATGAAGTAGGGCGCGCCGCGCATTTTGAGAAGCTGCGCTTGCCAGCCGAACTGGACTACCTACAGGTCACGGCCTTGAGCATCGAGGCGCGCCAGGTGCTGAGCCGCCACCGGCCTGAAACCCTGGGCCATGCTTCGCGCATTCCGGGCATTACACCTGCGACGATCTCATTGTTGATGGTGCATTTGAAACGGGGTGGGTTCAAGGAGTTTGCGGTGGCGCCTGTAGTGCCTGTCCAAGCAGAAGGGGAAGTGGCGGCATGACGATGGCAGTGAGTAACGATGCGCTGCGCAACCAGCTGCAATCCGGAGCCGATGCGCTGGCCTTGGGGCTGACCGATGCGCAAATCACCCTGTTGATGGATTTTCTGGCCCTGCTGCAAAAGTGGAACAAGGTCTACAACCTGACGGCTGTGCGCGACCCGCAGGAGATGCTGACGCACCACCTGCTGGACAGCCTGGCCGCCGTGGCACCGCTGCGCCGCCATGCCGCTGTGCTGGCGGGTGAGGGCAAGGGCGCTGTGCGCTTGCTCGACGTCGGCTCGGGCGGCGGCTTGCCCGGCGTGGTGTTTGCCATCTGCTGCCCGGAGGTGGATGTGAGCTGTGTGGACACCGTGGGCAAGAAGGCGGCGTTCATCCAGCAGGCGGCGGTGGCGCTGAAGCTGCGCAACCTGCATGGCGTGCACGCGCGGGTTGAGACGCTGACGACACCGTTTGACATCATCAGCTGCCGCGCCTTTGCCTCGCTGCCCGACTTTGTGACGTGGTCTCGGGCTGCGCTGTTGGCGCCGCACGGGGTCTGGCTGGCCATGAAGGGCAAACACCCCGAGGATGAAATTGCGGCGCTGCCCGCCGATGTGTCGGTGTTTCACGTGGAACAGCTTGCGGTGCCGGGGCTTGACGCTGAGCGCTGCATCATCTGGATGAAGCCGGTCTGACCACCGGCCGCTGACTTCTCAGCGGCCGGGATGGGGTGGTCGCGTAAACTCGGCACCTCACTTCGGGTGCATCCATCTGCGCACCCGTCCAGCACACCGGGAGAGATCATCATGACTTACGCAAAACCGGATTGGGCGTGCCTCCTGCCACAAGAGCACGTACCGTCGTTGCATCCTTATTTGCGGAAGTCCTAAGCATGTTCGGCATCGCAGACTACGGCGCCTTTGTCGCCTCCATTGTGTTGTTCCTGGCCATTCCAGGCCCCGGCAATCTGGCGCTCATCACCTCGACCAGCAAGGGCGGCGTGCGCGGCGGGCTGGCAGCCACGATGGGCGTGATCGCAGGCGACCAGGTGCTGATGTGGGCGGCGGTGGCCGGTGTAGCGGCCTTGCTGGCCACGTACCCCGCGGCGTTCAACGCAGTGCAATGGCTGGGCGCGGCCTACCTGGCCTGGCTGGGTTTCAAGATGCTCACCGCCAAACCCGGCGCACAACCCATCCTCAACATCCAGCCGCGCCACTACTTCAAGCAGGCCGGGCTGATCACCTTGCTCAACCCCAAGGCCATCGTGTTCTATATGGCGTTCTTCCCGCTGTTTGTCGACCCCGCGCGCCATCAAGGCATGCTGACCTTTGGCGTGATGGCGGCGACCGTGGCGGTGCTGACATTCATCTATGGGCTGGTCGCCGTGCTGCTCACGCACCACCTGGCCGAGCGCATGCGCGCCAACCCGCGCATCGGCCGCGTGCTGGAAAAAGTGGCGGGCGTCTTTCTGATCGGCTTTGGCATCAAACTGGCCATCTCCAAATAAAACAACGACAAAAACACCACGGACTGCAACACCCACATGGCCAAAATTTTCTGCGTTGCCAACCAAAAGGGTGGCGTTGGCAAGACCACCACCACCGTCAACCTTGCTGCAGGTCTTGCCAAGATCGGCCAGCGCGTGCTGATGGTCGACCTGGACCCGCAGGGCAATGCCACAATGGGCTCGGGCGTGGACAAGCGCAGCCTCGACCTCACGGTGTACGACGTGCTGCTTGAGTCTGCCTCGGTCAAAGAGGCGGCCGTGCTGTCGGAAAAATGTGGCTACTGGGTGCTGGGCGCCAACCGCGAACTGGCGGGCGCCGAGGTCGAACTGGTGGCGCTGGACCACCGCGAAAAGCGCCTGAAGGCCGCACTGGCCGAGGTAGATGGCGACTATGACTTTGTGCTCATCGACTGTCCTCCGTCTTTAAGCATGCTCACCCTCAACGGCCTGTGCAGCGCGCACGGCGTCATCGTGCCCATGCAGTGCGAATACTTCGCGCTCGAAGGCCTGACCGATCTGGTCAACACCATCAAGCAGGTGCACGCCAACCTCAAAGCCGACCTGCAGAACATCGGCCTGCTGCGAGTGATGTTCGATCCGCGCATCACCTTGCAGCAGCAGGTCAGCGACCAGCTCAAGGGCCACTTTGGCGAGAAGGTGTTCAACAGCGTGATCCCGCGCAACGTGCGCCTGGCCGAAGCGCCCAGCTACGGCTTGCCCGGCGTGGTGTTTGACCCGGCGGCCAAGGGCAGCCAGGCGTTTGTCGAATTTGCGCAAGAGATGGTGGACCGCGTGCAGAACATGCCCGCTGCCGCCACTTCTATAGCCAAAATGGCCTCTAGCGCTTGATGGATAAGCGCTGGTAGCTATCAATATAGTAGTAATGAAGGCATCCAACATCCTCCTATTGCCCGGATGGCAGAACTCCGGCCCGGACCACTGGCAAAGCCTGTGGGAGGCCCAGCATGGCTACCACCGCGTGGAGCAACACGACTGGATGCGCCCGCTGCGCGGCGACTGGTCGGCGCGCCTGGAAGAAACCGTGGTCGATGCCGACGGCCCTGTGGTGCTGGTGGCGCACAGCCTGGGCTGCATCCTGACCGCGTGGTGGGCCGCGCATTCGGCCAACGCCCATCGCGTGGTGGGCGCCTTGCTGGTGGCCCCGGGTGACGTGGAGCGACCCGACATCGCCGCCATGATCCACGGCTGGGCGCCCATTGCGCGCCAGCCGCTGCCGTTCCCTGCGGTGCTGGTGGGCAGCCGCACCGATCCGTACTGCAGCTTTGAGCGGGTGCAAGCCCTGGGCGAGGCCTGGGGTGCGCGGTTTGTCGATTACGGCGAGCGCGGGCATATCAATGCCGAGTCGGGCCTTGGAGACTGGCCTGAAGGCCATGCGCTGCTGCAAACGTTTTTGAAAGATTGAAGAGATATGGTCACGAAAAAACCCAAGGGCCTCGGCCGTGGCCTCGAAGCCCTGCTGGGCCCTAAGGTCGAAGAAAAAGTGGAACAGGCCCAGGCGGCTGAAGCCGGACTGCCCAGCAGCCTGCCGCTCTCCGAACTGGTGCCCGGCGTCTACCAGCCCCGCACACGCATGGACGAGGGCGCGCTGTACGAGCTGGCCGAAAGCATCAAGGCCCAAGGCATCATGCAGCCCATCCTGGTGCGGCGCCTGACGGGTGGCGACAACGCGGGCAAGTACGAAATCATCGCGGGCGAGCGGCGCTTTCGCGCCTCCCGCCTGGCGGGCCTGGCCGAGGTGCCGGTGCTGGTGCGCGATGTGCCCGACGAGTCGGCGGCGGCCATGGCGCTGATCGAGAACATCCAGCGTGAAGACCTCAACCCGCTGGAAGAAGCCCACGGGCTGCAGCGCCTGGTCAAGGAGTTTGGCTTGACCCACGAGCTGGCCGCGCAGGCCGTGGGCCGCTCGCGCAGCGCCGCCAGCAACCTGCTGCGCCTGCTCAATCTGGCCGAGCCGGTGCAGACCATGCTGATGGCGGGCGACATCGACATGGGCCATGCGCGCGCGCTGCTGTCGCTGGACCGCGCCGCACAGATCACGGCAGGCAACCAGATTGCGGCCAAGAAGTTGTCGGTGCGCGAGGCCGAGGCGCTGGTCAAGAAGATCGGCGCCGAGTTCAGCCTGGTGCCGCAAAAGCCCCAAAAGGAAAAGTCGCGCGACCTGAAGCGCGTGGAAGAAGAACTGTCGGACCTGCTCATGGCCGAGGTCGAGGTGCGCGTGAAAAAGCGTGTGAAACGCCACGGCCGGGTGGAGGACATGGGCGAGCTGGCGATCCAGTTTGGCTCGCTGGAGGCGCTCAACGGGTTGATCGACCGCCTGCGGGGCTGATCAACCGTCGGTCGGCGGCGCGGGTCTGTTGCCGCGCAAACATGCGTGAAATAGCGCACACAAACAGTTTCCACAAGTAACTTGCGCAGGCAAAATGCGTCTGTGCGGGGCCTACACTGCGCTGCGTTCAACACACCCGGGTTGACCGCAAGGCCTCTTCACAGGGCGGCGAAAGCGCTGTTCTGCGGCCCATGGTGGTTTGCCGGGTGATCCCAGTGTCCCCCTGGAGCAGACCCCATGATGACCCCCCTGCGCTTCGTTCTGACCCCCGTTTGCCTGGCCGTCGGCCTGTGCACAACCTCGCTGGGCGCCCATGCCCAGTCCACTAAAACTCCCAAGGTTCAGCTGTGGATGGATGTGTCCACCGGCACCATGGCGGGCATGCCCGAGATGGACAGCCTGCCCGGTGGCGGTGGGTTGCTCGGAGGCCTCATGGGGGGGGTGGGCGGTGGCGCCGCGCAGGGTATGGGCGGCGGCAGCAATACGTCGTATGGCAACGCCCGCGCCATGTCCATCATGCCGCCGCGTGTCATCGACATCGCTTTGCACAACACGCTACGCTCCGGTGTCGAGGCCAGCCAGGCCATCCCGCCCGGCATGCGCATGGGCGAATCCCTGCCGTTGATTCCCCCGCGTGCGCAACCTACCCAGACCGAGCCGGGAGATCTGCCACAGGAGTACCAGCAAAACCAGCCCAAGGGCCGCATCCTGATGTATTGGGGCTGCGGGAGCGCGGTGCGCGCGGGCCAGCCGCGGGTCATCGACCTGGCGCGCGCCAAGCCGACTGACTACGCCCAGGCCTTTGCCGGCCGCGCCGTGCCCGACCGGGGGCCGCGCGTGGGCCCGGCCTACGCGCTGTACCCCAATGAGCGCAACCAGGTCAGCCTGTCGCGGGACAGCTCGCTGGTGGGCGAACACCAGGTGCGTGGCGACGGCGTGCCCGCGTCCATGAAGTTCACGCTGGGCGCGGCGCAAGATTTGATGCCCGCCATCGACCTGCGCACCGTCGGCAAGCCACAAGACAGCATGGGCACCAGCTGGCAGCCGGTGCGCAACGCGCGTGCCTACTACCTGCACGCCATGTCGCAGAACGGAGACGACCTGGTGATGTGGTCCAGCGCCGAAACACCGGACACGGGCATGGGCCTGTTCGATTACCTGTCGCCTGCCACCATCGACCGCTGGCTCAAGGAGCGCGTGCTGCTGCAGCCCGAAACCACGCAGTGCGCCATCCCGCAAGGCATCTTTGCAGGCGGTGGGCGCGACGCCACACCCATGTTGCGCATGATGGCTTACGGTGGCGAAAGCCACATCGTGCATCCGCCGCGCCCGGCCGACCCCAAGGCGGCGTGGCAGCCAGAGTGGGCTGTGCGCGTGCGGGTCAAGTCGCACACCATGGCGATGCTGGGTGAGGAATCGCAAGGCGGGCGGGGCGGCATGGCGTCGCAGGGCTCGGCTGGCGGCGGGTACACCAGCGGTATGTCGGGTGGCCAGCCCGCAGGCGACGGTACCGATGCCAATGCCAATGCGCCCGGCAATGTGGTGAACCCCGTCAACCTTTTGCGCGGCCTGTTCGGCCGTTGAGAACCCTATGACCCTGCGCATGCCCTGGCCCCTGCCCGCGTTGATGGCGTGGGCGTGCGCGTGGCTGATTTTTGTGTTGCTGCAGCGTGCGGTGCCCCCGGTGGCCGCGCTGCTGGTGGCTTGCCTGCTGGGCACGGCGGCCAGCATGCTGGGGGGTAGCTGGTGGCGTCGGGGGCTGATCGCCACGGGGTTTCCGCTGTCGCTGGCGCTGCTGGGGGCCGCCAGCCTGCCCAACTGGGCCTGGCTGGTGCCGCTGTCGCTGCTGTTGCTGGTCTATCCGCTGAACGCCTGGCGCGATGCGCCGCTGTTCCCGACGCCACGCTATGCATTGCAGGCGCTGGCGGTGCAGGCGCCGCTGCCGCTCGGCGCCCGGGTGCTGGATGCAGGCTGCGGCGTGGGCGACGGCTTGAAGGCGCTGCGCCATGCCTACCCGGCCGCCCAGCTGGACGGCGTGGAATGGAGCTGGCCCTTGCGCCTGCTGTGTGCGCTGCGTTGCCCCTGGGCCTTTGTACGGCGTGGCGACATGTGGGCGGCCGACTGGAGCGCCTACCGCATGGTCTACCTGTTTCAGCGGCCCGAGAGCATGGCGCGTGCCGCGGCCAAGGCAGAGGCTGAAATGGCCGCGGGATCCTGGCTGGTGAGCCTGGAGTTTGCGGTGCCGGGTGTGTTGCCCAGCGCGCAACTGCGCGCACCGGGCGGGCGGGTGGTCTGGCTGTATCGGCTACCGCTGAACCGCGTGGAGGAATGACATGCACTGTGTTTCCACCTGTTTCGGCTGCCGGGAACGGTTACAGAAAAGATACAAGCTTTTGCTACATTGCGCCCCAGGCTACAAACCTACACAAAACAACCAAGAAACACACAGCCTGAGGGGGTTGCAAGCAGCACGTCAGGGCGCCGGGAGGGGGCGCACGGGTTGCCAGCACCACCCTTATCCGGTCTTCGATCACAGCCATCGGCAGCATCCAGCGCGGCATACCCTGAACGGTGTGCCTGCAGTGTGGTGTGGCCGCGCGCGTGGGCGGGGCCGGGGTTTTCTGGTGCTCAACCGTCCGATCTGCAAGGAGCATTCATGACCACCCACCAGCCCACACTGGCCTCTCGTTTCCGCCTGCGCGTTCGCCCGCGCCTTTTGTGGGTGCTGACGCTGAGCGCAGCCCTCACCGGCTGCGCCACCATGCAAAGCCACGACAAGGTGGCTGGCGACATGCAGACCGCTGGGCGCACGGGCGGCATCCCCGCCGCGCTGGCCAGCCTGGAAAGTACCGCCAAGACCGAGGACGAAAAAACCGCGCTGCTCTACAACATGGAACGTGGCGAGCTGCTGCGCATGGACCGCCGCTACCCCGACAGCACCAACGCCTTCCTGCTGGCCGACAACAAGGTCAAGGAATGGGAAGAAACCGCCAAGACCAACCCGTCCAAGCTCATGGGCACCGTGGGCGCCGCGTTGATCAGCGAACGCCTGAAGGCCTATGAAGGCCAGGACTACGAAAAGGTGTGGCTAACCACACGCCTGGCCCTGAACCGCGTGGCCGTGGGCGACTTTGAAAACGCCCGCGTGGACATCAAGCGCACACACGAGCGTGAGGCCATCATTGCCGAGTTCCGCTCCAAGGAAACCCTGGCCGCCGAAGAAGAAGCCAAGTCCAAGGGCGCCACGTCGGGCGGCAAAGAGCTGAACGGCTACCCTGTCGAAACGCTCAACGACCCCGAAGTGCTGGCCCTTAAAAATGGCTACCAGAACGCGCTGTCGCACTATCTGGCCGGTTTCCTGTACGAGATGCTCAACGAGCCCGGCCTGGCAGCCCCCGGCTACCGCAAGGCCATCGAACTCAAGCCCGAAACCGCCGTGCTCGAAGAAGGCCTGCGCGGCCTGGATACGCGCACCGGCTTCACCTGGAAGCGCCGCCAGCGCATGACGGACGTGTTGTTTGTGGTGGAGGCAGGCGATGCGCCCGCCCGCAAGCCCAAGGCCTTCACGCTGCCAGTGCCCACGGGCCGCGGCATGGTTACGGCCAGCATTTCGTACCCGGTGATCGAGCCGTCCACCGACCCGCTGCTCACGACGATCTCTGCCGCTGGCACCGACCTCAAGCTCGAAAAAGTGGTGGACGTGAACGTGATGGCCCGCCGTGCATTGAAGGACGAGATGCCTGGCATGGTGCTGCGTGGCTTCACCCGCGCCGTGGCCAAGGGCGTGCTGCAGAACGAGCTGCAAAAACGCGGTGGCCTGGTGGGTGGCCTGATTGGCGCAGCCGCTTCGGTGGCTACGGAACAGGCCGACGACCGCCTGTGGCGCATGCTGCCCGGCCGTGTGTACGTGGCCCGTGGCTACCTGCCACCCGGCGAGCACACCATCACCATCAATGGCCGGGCGCTGCCTGTGCCCATCAAGATCGACGGCCAATACGCCCTCGTGCCGCTGCGCCTGTACGAAAACAGCGTGTTGACGGGCGACGTGGCCATGCTGGGCCAGCTGCCGACCGTGGCCGCTGCTCCCCAGCCCGCCCCTGCGGCGGTGGCGCCTGCCGCCCCGGTGCGCACCACCAACAACCGTTCGCGCGCTGTGCCCCAGTCTTCGGTCAAGCCCACAGCCGCCAAGCCTGCAGCCGCAGCGGCCAAGAACTGAACCACCCTCTCTGACCTTTTCAAGGAGCCTCTTGCATGAGAACCCGTTTTGCCCCCGCTCACCTGATTGCCGCCATTCCTGCATTGGTGTGCGCAGCCTTGATGACCCTGGCCACCAGTGCCAGTGCCCAGCTGCACGACCCGGCCACCCCGCTGGCCGTGGCCTCCAAAGTCGCCCTGCGCGGCGAAGCCAACAGCATCGCCGTGCGCGAGATGCGCATCGTGCGCAAGAACGACATCCTGGTGGTGCAGGCCGACATGTCCAACATGGGCCGCACCGACCGCACCGTGTTCTACCGCTTCAAGTGGCTGGACCAGGTGGGCAACCAGGTGGGCGATGGCGAATCGTGGAAGCAGATGAGCGTGCTCGGCCTGGGCCAGCAGACCGTCAAGAGCGTGGCACCCACCTCAGCGGCTGTCGATCTGCGCCTTGAAATGAATGTGGAACCGCGCTGAGCCAGCGCTTCAACCCAAGATTGAGTGAGGAGTTAAGAACCATGACCCAAAACACCATCCAGCGCACTGCGCTCATCCTGGCCTTTGCGGCCAGCACCCTGGCCCTCTCGGCCTGCCAGAACTTGTCTTCGCCCACCGTGCGTTTTGACCGCCAGGTCAATTACGGTGACGCCAAGGCCGTGGAGCTGGTGACCAACGAGTTCGGCTCCACCGACCTGCAAATGATTGCCGAGAAGATGACCGGCGGACTGTTGGAAACCGGCATCTTCCAGGGCCGCCCCACGGTGACGATCTCGACCGTGAAGAACAAGACCAGCGAATACATCGACACCACCAACGTGATGAGCTCGATCCAGACCGCGCTGGTCAAGTCGGGCAAGGTGCGTTTTGTGCGCTCCATCAACGAAATGCAGCAAGGCGTGGACGAGCTGCAGCGCCAAAACCAAAGCGGGCTGTACAAGCAGGGCACCACCGCCAAGGTCGGCCAGATGACGGCCGCCAAGTACACGATGGAAGGCGAGCTGACCAGCATCGTCAAGCAGAACAACGCGACCAAGGACGTGTACTACAAGTTCACGCTCAAGCTGTTTGATGTGCAGGAAGGCACGATCGAATGGCAGGACGAAAAAGAAATCAGAAAGACCAGCAAGCGCTGAGGAGCACACCATGCAACGCAGAACTACCTTGAACGCGGCCCTGGCCGTGATTGCCGCCACCACCATGGCCTGGGGCGCGACCGCCCATGCGCAGCAGAACGCGGCGCCCAAGATCGCGGTGACCGACCTCGCCTACGCCCAGCGCGTGTCCGAGTTCTTCATGGCGGGCTCCTACCAGCGCAGCAGCCAGATGAGCGCGGGCGGTAGCCACAGCGGTGGCCACAGCCACGGCCCCTACGGCGGATCGGGTTCGCACTCGGGCAGCCACTCCATGCAGGCGTCCGAGCAGGCCAGCGGCACCTATGTGGCCGGGCGCTACAGCTACATCGAGCAGCGCGAACTGGGCGGCTACACCAACGACATCAAGGGCGCGCTACTGCAAGGCACGTACTTCCGTCTGGTGCAGGGCAAAGGCTTTGATGCGGGCAAGCCGCAGGCCAGCAAGGCCGAGCAGGTGCTCAACCAAGTGCAGGGCGGCAAGATGGCCACCCCCCAGGCGCAGCCCGAGGTCGGCAACGTGATCGCACGCATCAAGAAGGGCGAGTTCAGCGGCGCTGACTACGTGCTGTTTGGTGTGGTGTCCAGCATCGACTTCACCGACGCACTCTCGCCCCTGCAAGGCACCACCAGCGCCACCCGCCAGTACGGCCTGCAGTTGCTGGCAGACTTCTCGCTGATCAACACCAAAACCTACGAGATCAAGGCCGCGTTCTCCGCCCAGGGCGAAGGCAACGACACCAAGATTTTGTCGATCCGTGGCGACATCGCGCCGCCCAACCGCGCCAAGGTGATGCGCGAAACCTCCCAGTCGCTGGCGCAGGACGTGTACGCGCAGCTCGCCACGCAGCTGGGCTACACCGATGCCCACCTGGCCCGGGGGGGGCGCCCCCCGCCGGGGGGACACCAGGGCGGCCCCCCAAAGACAATGGCACAGCA
>NZ_JBKBTV010000095.1:0-12349 GCF_046291265.1 Acidovorax sp.
CCGCCAACAAAAAGCCGGGCACGCTGGCCCGGCCTTGAACGACCGAAGGGGGAGATCAGCGGTGGCCGCGTCGGCCGCCGTCGTCATCGTCCCAACCACGCCCGCCCCGGTGACCATGGCCGCGGTGGCCGTGCCCGTAGCGGCGGTCATCCCAGCGGGGGCCGTGGCCCCAACCCGAGCGGTAGTAGGGACGCGGCTGCACATAGACCGGCTGCGGGTACACCACCACCGGGCGAGGCTGCACGATGATGGGGCGCTGGTAGATCGGGCGGCGCTCCTGGTAGACCGGGTAGCGCTCTTCGTACACGGGGTAGGCGCTGCCGTACACAGGCGGGTAGTTGGACACACCCACCGCCACGCCGGGGGAGCCGATCCCGATGGACCAGGAAATGTTGTTGTCACGCGCATGGGCTTGCGTGGCGGCGGTGGACATGGCCCAGGCGCTGGCGGCCAAGGCGGCCAGCGTGAGGCCTCGGGCCAAGGCCGAGGTGCGGGCCCAATGGGCACTGAGTGACGAGGTTTTCATGGTGGGCTCCTGAATTCACGTGGGACTGTTGTCAGGGTTTGTTGGTTACCCTGTGGCTGCATTACAGGGAATTCTCCGCTCCGCCGTACCGCATGCCCCGTCAAAGTCGTTGCCAGACGTAACCCATGAACCCCTCCACCACACCCCCCGCCGCCCTGGAAGTGCTCGAATTCTGGTTCGGCGACGGCCTGCAGCGCGACTGGCCCTCGCAAGACCGCAACGAACGCTGGTTTGGCGGCAGCCCGACGCAAGACGGCGACATCCGCCAGCGCTTTGGCCTGCTGGTGGACGAAGCGCTCAATGGTGGCTTGGCCGACTGGGAAGCCGAGCCCCGCGCGCGGCTGGCGCTCATCGTGCTGCTCGACCAGCTCTCGCGCAACGTGCACCGGGGCCAGCGCCGCGCCTTTGACGGCGACGCCCGTGCCCAGCGCCTGAGCCAGCTGGCCCTCGCCGAGGGCATGGACAGCACGCTCACGCCGGCCGGCTGCGTGTTTCTCTACATGCCGCTCATGCACGCTGAAAACCTGGCGCTGCAAGACGAGTGTGTGGCGCGCTTCCAGAAGCTGGTGGACAGCAGCCCCGACACCCTGCGCGACAAGCTCGCCAGCAACCTGCGCTTTGCGGTGCTGCACCGCGACATCGTGGCGCAATACGGGCGCTTCCCGCACCGCAACGCCGTGCTGGGCCGCACCACCACACCCGAGGAAGACGCGTTTCTGAAAGACGGCCCGCGCTTCGGCCAGTAGCCTGCGCGTCACACCAACGTCACATCTTCGTCACAGGCGTTTCATGGCGGTTACCTACAACCGTTGGTTTCAACCCCAACCACAAGACCACCATGAGACTCCTGCCTCAGCAGCCGCGCGCGCGCCTGTTCGCCACCTCCCTCGTCATGACCGCCGCGCTCGCAGCCTGCGGTGGTGGCAGTGACTCCCCCACCCCGACCGCACCCGTGGTGGAAGCCACGCCAGCTGGCCTCACGCTGGAGAAGATCGGTGGCTACAGCACCGGCCAGTACGAGGTGAGCGCGGCCGAGATCCCCGCGTTTGATGCCGCCAGCAAGCGC
Source organism: Acidovorax sp. (assembly GCF_046291265.1). Taxonomy (GTDB): domain Bacteria; phylum Pseudomonadota; class Gammaproteobacteria; order Burkholderiales; family Burkholderiaceae_C; genus Acidovorax. Next base: position 1,593 of record NZ_JBKBTV010000095.1, read on the forward strand.
CTCTTTGTGGTCAACGCGCAGCTGGGTGCAGTGGACGTGCTCAACCTCGCCAACCCCGCCAACCCGGTGAAGATCGGCACGCTCGACGCCACCGCCGTGCTGCCCGGTGCCGAGATCAACAGCGTGGCCGTGTTCAACGGCATCGTGGCCGTCGCCATTCAGGCGCCCGTGAAAACCGACCCGGGCCGCATGGCGCTTTACCGCGCCAGCGACCTCAGCCTCATCAGCTCGGTGACCATCGGCGCGCAGCCCGACATGATCACCTTCACGCCCGATGGCACCAGCGTGCTGGTGGCCAATGAAGGCGAGCCCAGCGACAACTACCAGACCGACCCCGAAGGCAGCATCAGCATCATCGACGTGCGCAACCTGGCGGCGCCCGTGGTGCGCACTGCCGGCTTCAGCGCCTTCAATGCCCAAGCCGCTGCGCTGCGCACGGCCGGCGTTCGCGTCTATGGCCCGGGCGCCAGCGTGGCGCAAGACCTGGAGCCCGAGTACATCGCCATCTCGGCCGACGGCACCACCGCCTGGGTGACCCTGCAAGAGAACAACGCGCTGGCCAAGGTGAACATCGCCACGGCCACCGTGACCAACATCCTGCCGCTCGGCTACAAAGACCACAGCCTGGCCGCCAATGCGCTGGACGTGTCCGACCGCGACAACGCCATCAACATCAAGACCTGGGCAGGCGTGCAGGGCATGTACCTGCCCGACAGCATGGCCGCGTACACCGCTGGCGGGCAAACCTACCTGGTGACGGCCAACGAAGGCGACGCGCGCGCCTGGGGCGAAAACAACCCGGCCTACCTGACCAACCAGGACCCAACGCTCGGTTTCATTGAAGAGCTGCGCGTCTCCGCCCTGGCCCGCACGGCCGGCTGGCAGGTGGTGCCACCCCAGCTGCGCAGCGTGGCGGGTGCGCCAACGCTGGCGGGCGCCCTGCTCGACCCGGCGGTGTTCAGCTACTGCGGCGCCAGCGCAGGCAACCCGGGCACCTGCATCGCCAACGGTGAACTCGGCCGCCTCAACATCAGCTGGGTACAAGGCTACAAAACCGACGCCATGGGCGCACCCCTGCGATACACGGCCGCAGGCGTGCAAGACCCGGCGGGTGACCGCCTCATGTACGACAAGCTCTACAGCTACGGCGCACGCTCGTTCAGCATCCGCGACGCCAACGGCGCGCTGGTGTGGGACTCGGGTGCCGCCATCGAGCAGTTTCTCAACAGCGCCGACTGCAAGCTCGGCTCGGCCCGCAACATCCCCTGTGCCACGTACTTCAACTCTGGCCACAACGAAGCAAACGCGCTGGACAGCCGCAGCGACGCCAAAGGCCCCGAGCCCGAAGGCCTGACGCTGGGCAAGATCGGCAACAAAACCTTTGCATTCGTCGGCCTGGAGCGCGTGGGCGGCGTGCTGGTGTACGACATCACCAACCCGGCTTCCCCCACCCGTGTGGACTACCTGAACACCCGCAACGAGTGGACGACCCAACCAAGCGCGGCGAACCTGGCCACCGTGGGCGACCTCGGCCCCGAAGGCCTGGTGTTCATCCCCGCCGCCCAGTCGCCCAACGGCAAACCGCTGCTGGTGGTGGGCAACGAGGTGAGCGGCACCACCGCGGTGCTGCAGTTGAACCTGAGGTACTAATATCCCGTTCGGGCGGAGCCCACTCCCGTTCGGGCTGAGCCTGTCGAAGCCCTTGCCAACATGTTGGTGAACCCTTCGACAGGCTAAGGGCGAACGGAAGAAATTGGTTAACCGGACGCCAGCGGCCTCAACGCCGCTGGCAGCCAACCCGCGAGCTTGGCATGGATGACGGCCTCGCGCCGCTGCCACCAGATGCCCAGTGCCACCACGGCCAGCCCCAGCAGCGTGAGCGCAAACGGGAACAGCAGGCTGTCTTCAAACACGCGGTGTGAGAGGTAGCCCAGGTAGGCCGCCACGCCGATGGCGCCCAGCACCGTGAACACGCGCCGGCCGATGGCCGCGCCCAGGAACACCAGGCCCACGTTGATCAGCGCGTAGATGAACTTGTTCACCTCGGAGTCGCTGTCGCGCAGGCTCATGCCACCCCAGAACATGATGGCGCCGAAGAGGTAGAGCCAGAAGGCGAAGTCTTGCCGGTTCAGGGGGTGGGTGGCGGCGCGTGTGCGCAGGTCGACCCACACCGCGATGGCGCAGGTGGCGAGGCCAAACACCAGCGACACGTCGCGCGTGAACTCCCAGTCGAAGCCGTCTTTTTGCATGAGCATGTGCGCCACGTCCATGTTGAGGTACCAGAGCGTCACGGCCACCGGCATCACCATGAATGGCAAACGGAAGCGCCACAGCATGACCACCGCCGCCGCCAGCGTGGCGAACTCCAGCGTGAGCCAGCGCCAGTCGATGAAGCGGTGGTAGTCCCGGTAGCTGTCGTGCGCGCCGTCGGGCCAGAAACCCAGCCCGCTCTGCAGCGCCCACACCGCCAGCGGTACCAAGCACACAGCCAGCGTGGCCAGCACACCGGCCGGCGTGCGCAGCCGCTGTTTCATGAGGTTGCGCGCCACCAGCAGCGCGCCCACCAAGTAGCCCATCGACAAGGCGAACACGCCCCAGGCGCCGAACAGCTCCCAGCCCAGCGTCATGAACAGCGTCATGGCGCCGATGGCCAGCATGCCGCCGAAGTAATAGAGCGTGTTGGTGAACGAGAAGGCCGGGCCCGCTGCCATGCGCGGCATGGGCGACATGGGCACGCCCGAGGGCACCGGCTGCGCGCCTGGCGGCGCCAGTTCGTCAGCGCTCACGCGCTGGTCGCTGCCCGGTGAAGCCCAGGAGGACCACAAGGCATGCGCCTCGCTCGGCACGATGGCGCCGCGCTCCACCGCGGCTTCAATGTCGGCCCAGCCCAGGCGCACGCGCACCGACGGCAAGAACACGTCTTCGGCCTGCGTGATCTCCCACTGCGTGGGCTCTTCATTGGGGATGGTTTCAGGGTGTTCGTTGGTCATGTTGTGTGTGCCCCGGGGGGTTCCTCCGCTTCGCAGCAACCATAACGGAAAGCCCCCGCGTTGAAGCTGTGCGGTACGACCATTCAGCCCGCGCCACAGACCGCTCGCACCGAGGGGAAACGCACCGCGCCCCTAGAATGCCTTGATGAGCTCCAACACCCCACCCAGCAAGCCATCCAGCACCCCCGCCAACGCCCCCGCAGAGGGCGAACACAAGGTCAGCAACTTCCTGCGCCAGATCATCGAAAACGACCTGGACAAAGGCACCTACGCCAGCCGCCGCTGGGCCGGCACCCCGGGCGACGCCGCGCACCACGCCGCCGGCCAGCCCGACCCCGCCAAGATCCGCACCCGCTTCCCGCCCGAGCCCAACGGCTACCTGCACGTGGGCCACGCCAAGAGCATCTGCCTGAACTTTGGCCTGGCGCGCGACTACGGCGGCGTGTGCCACATGCGCCTTGACGACACCAACCCCGAGAAGGAAGACACGGAGTACGTCAACAGCATCCTCGACGCGGTGAAGTGGCTGGGCTTCAACTGGGAAGCCAACGGCCAGAGCCACCTGTTTCAGGCGAGCGATTACTTTGGCTTCATGTACCGCGCGGCCGAGTACCTCATTGAAGCCGGCCACGCGTATGTGGACGAACAAACCGCCGAACAAATGCGCCTGGCGCGCGGCGACTTCGGCAAGCCCGGTGTGGACAGCCCTTTTCGCAGCCGCACGCCCGCCGAGAACCTGGCGCGGTTTCGCGAAATGCGCGACGGCCGGCACGAAGACGGCAGCATGGTGCTGCGCGCCAAGATCGACATGGCCTCGCCCAACATCAACTTGCGCGACCCCGCCATCTACCGCATTCGCCGCGCCACGCACCACAACACGGGCGACACCTGGTGCATCTACCCCATGTACACCTTTGCGCACCCCATTGAGGACGCACTGGAGCAGATCACCCACAGCATCTGCACGCTGGAGTTTGAAGACCAGCGCCCGTTTTACGACTGGCTGATGGACCGCTTGTGCGAAGGCGGCCTGCTTGCGCACCCCGCGCCGCACCAGTACGAATTTGCCCGGCTCAACCTCACCTATGTGATCACCAGCAAACGCAAGCTCGCGCAGCTGGTGTACGACCACAAGGTGAGCGGCTGGGACGACCCGCGCATGCCAACCATCGTCGGCCTGCGCCGGCGCGGCTACACGCCCGAGAGCATCCAGATGTTTGCCGAGCGCATCGGCGTGACCAAGAGCGACAGCTGGATCGACTACAGCACGCTCGAAGGCTGCCTGCGCGAAGACCTGGAAAACAAGGCCCACCGCGGCATGGCCGTGCTCGACCCCGTCAAGCTGGTGCTCACCAACTGGGCCGAGGCCTTTGGGTCTGATGGCTACCTTGAGGACTGCACCCAGCCCGCCCTGCCCCACCACGCCGTGCCCGAGGGCCAGACCCCACCGCCCGAGCGCGTGTTCAAGATCGGCAACGAGGTGTGGATCGAACGCGAAGACTTTGAAGAAGTGCCCCCCAAGGGCTACAAGCGCCTGTTCCCCGGGAACGTGGTGCGCCTCAAAGGCGGCTACGTGATCGAGTGCACCGGCTGCGAAAAAGACGCGAGCGGCACCGTGACTGCCGTGCACGCCAAGGTGATCCCCGGCACCAAGAGCGGCACCTCCGGAGCCGACAGCGTGAAAGCCAAAGCCGCCATCACCTGGGTGAGCGTGGCCGACGGCGTGCCCGCCGAAGTACGCCTGTACGACCGCCTGTTCAGCGACCCCCAGCCCGACGCCGGCGGCAAAGACTTCATTGAAGCGCTGAACCCGAACAGCCTGAAGGTGGTGACGGCTTATGTGGAGCCGTCATTGGCTGCGGCCAAACCGGATCAGAAATTCCAGTTCGAACGTTTTGGGTACTTTGTGGCGGATCGGGTGGATCACGCGGCGGGAAAGCCGGTTTTCAATCGGGTTACGGGGTTGAAGGATAGTTGGGGTAAATAAATACTCGATGCCCGTGCATCAAAAGTGAAACACAGGAGAGGCGTGTGACAAATCATTTCCTTGCAGACGAGCTACCTACAAAGAACGTGCACATAGTTGGAGCCATAGGTGCAGTCTTAATAGTATGCGCCTTCCTCTATTGGTTAAATATACGGTTTTTAGTTGATTTCGAAGTATTAAATCCCGAAAGCCCCTGGAAAGCACATGCCGAAGTTGCAAGATCAGTTGTTGAAAACCTGATAGCAGGCTCTATCGCTGCAATACTGTTGGCATTAACATTCAAATGGATAATTCAAATTATAGACCCGCGCGATCGTGTACTCGAAATCAACTCTTCAAACATCACAGATCGATTGATTAAAAATGCACAAACAACACGGAACTACATATTTATAGGAAATACAGCATCCTTTGTCTCCGCATCGATTTTACCCGTACTTTCAGATTCCATAAGAATCACGGGCCAGCCCCGAACTGCAACTCTAATTCTTATTGATCCAACATACGAAGATGCAGTCAAAAGTTACTCAAATTTCAAGCAAGGAATTCTTCAAAGCGCATCGAAGACAGCCGATCTAAATTTAGCAAGATGGGTACCGCCAGCCAGCGACATCAAGATTGAGTCCACATTAGAAGTTCAAGCCAAGGTTTTGTCGGCAATCTATCTGGCGTGCTATTCATCAATGCAGTCTGGCTTTAGTCTGAATGTATATCTTAGAAAGACATTTACACCGTTTCGTGCGGATATGAGCGATACAGAAATTGTTTTGACTCAAGAATCTGCAGATCAATCAGCGGTGGCATTTTCATCATCTGGTCATTTTTATGGCTGGTACCATAAGGAAGCTGACGCTCAAAGAATGCAAAGCGTAAAAATCGATATAGACGGCCAGCAAATACAAACCCGTTTGATAGGCCTCGCACACCCCTCGCGTTCAAAAGAGGAAATACAGAAATCCGTGCACTTGATGCTGCAACAGTTTCCACACATAGCGTCACTTGCAAGCGATGCAGAATTGGTCAATAAGACTGCATCAAGAATTAGCAGGCCAAGTTCGTCATATTCAGTATGACAACGGCTCAAAAGCTCTTTGATCAAGTTATCGCACATGGAAGCTGCGACCGCAGCCTTTTATTGCAATTTATCGATTTGAACCGACTTAACTCAATCGTCGATACAAGCCCCTTCTGCGAGATTCAACAACACCCGCTCGGCTTTCTTTGTGTGAAGTGGACTCTTGATAGCACACATTCTCTAAGAATGCATATCTGGAGCAAGCAATTTCACTGGCACCAAGTTCCTAACTGGCAGATCCATGACCATACCTTTTCATTCAGAAGCGTTGTACTGACAGGAACGATACAGAATAAAACTTATCGATTGACCAACGAGATCAACGAAGGTCGAGATGTTGGCATATATAGAATCAATTATTCAAATCAAAAATCGCATCTGGTACCAACCGGTGAGAAAGCGAAAATTCAAATTGAAAACTCATCAATTCAACTTCAAGACTCTACCTACAGCCTACCCTGTGAAGTGCTACATCGAAGTGTGTTGCGATCAGAATACGCCATTACATTATTAGCCACAGTACAGTCCCAAACGACATTGCCCGGAGTTGGCCCACGCGTAATTGGAACAACAACACAGAATCAATATGCATTCGATAGAAAAATTGATAGCAAAGTTGACTTAAGGCTACAGATGAAGACTGCAGCTTTTGAAATCGGAAATGCCATTCGTAGGTCTTACTGACAGATATTTGGAATTAGAACTCAATTGCTAAATTCGCAAGCATGAGGATTCAAGGGAACGTACAAAAATGGCAAAGTTTCTATCCACTACCGGCACCAACTACCACTTGGAAGAGTTGATCAAAGGCGCGTCCGATCGCCTGATCCTGATCAGCCCTTTTCTGAAACTCAACGACCGTATGAAAGAGCTTCTGGCAGACAAGAACCGCCTGAAGATCGACGTGCGCATCGTCTACGGCAAGAGCGAGTTGCAGCCGCAGGAAATCGAATGGCTGCGCGGCCTGACCTACATCCGCACCAGCTTCTGCAAGAACCTGCACGCCAAGTGCTACATGAACGAAGAGATGTGCATCATCACCAGCCTGAACCTCTACGAGTTCAGCCAGGTGAACAACAACGAGATGGGCATCCTGATCCAGCGCGCAGAAGACAGCCAGCTCTACAAAGACGCCTACGAAGAAGCCCAACGCATCATCCGCATCAGCGAAGAAGTGCGTATCACGCTGGAGCGCGTGTCCCACGAGCCCGAGGCGCATGCCGCCGAGAACAGCAAAGGCGCCGATTCAGAACCGGTCGGCGACAAGCTGGCTTCCTCCAAGATCGCGGCCAAGCTGGGCATGAAGACGGCCCAGTTCATGGACCGAGCCGCCGAGCAAGGCTTTCTGGCAGTGGACGGCGACAAACACCTGCTGACCGCCAAAGGCGAAAAGGCGGGTGTGGAGTTTGTGGCCAAGTCCCGGTTCGGGCCTTACTTCCTCTGGCCGCAGGACTTTCATCCGGTCTGAGCGCGGGCTACGCGCTTTCGGTAGCTGACAACGGCAGGTCTAGCGGGAAACAGAGATGGCCTACCGTGGCAATAGACGCCAAGGACATCGACAGAAGTCCAGCGACACGTTCCCGGAAAGGATCTTTCGTGTCCTGCTTTTGACGGGCGCGCTCTGGTTGGCCAGCGAGTTCATGCGAAGCCGACCAGACCTGGCCGCCGTGGGGAACGGTCTGCGCTCCGTTCTCTGGCTTCCTTTGACCATCGGTGTGGGCTTGCTGGTTCTGCACTTCGTCTTTCAGGTACTGGCTAGCTGGTCCTCCAACGCTGACCCGACACGCAACACCTTCGACGATCGGCGTGATCCGCTTTTCACCGGAGCCAAAGCGCAGGCGGGGCCGGTCACAGAGGTTCGTTGGAGTTCCAGGGTCTTCGCTGCCATCGAGTGGCGGCGCTTCGAAGCGGTCGTCGAAACCCTGTTTGCGCAGGAAGGCTATGAAACGCGGTCGCAGTTGCACGGAGCGGACGGCGGGGTGGACATCTGGCTGTATTCGAAGAACCCCAATGACCCGGTGTCGGTGGTGCAGTGCAAGCACTGGCAAGGCCATCCGGTCACGGTGAAGGAACTGCGCGAGTTCCTGGGTGTGATGGCGTCGCATGGCATCAAGCGCGGCACCTTCGCCACCTCGTCGCGCTACACAGCCGATGCGGTGGCCTTCGCCAAGGCCAACGGCATCACCGCTCATAACGGCAACGATCTGCTCAGGCTGGTTGCCCAGCGCTCACCAGAGCAGCAGGCCCGCCTGCTGGAAGTTGCGTACGAAGGCGAGTACTGGAAGCCCACTTGCGTCAACTGCGGCGTGAAGATGGTGGAGCGCGAAGCCAGAGGGAACGGTTCACGGTTCTGGGGGTGCATGAACTATCCCCGCTGCAAGTGCACACTCCCCATGAAGACCGCAAACTGAACCCATCACATCAAGCCCCCCCCACATGCTCGCCAACCTCACCCCCTTCCTCCTCCACTGGGCCATCACCGCCCTCGCCCTGTGGGTGGCGAGCCATTTGTTCAAGGGCATCCGGTTCGGCAGCACGTCGGCGCTGGTGGTCTCGGCCCTGCTGCTGGGGCTGGCCAATGCGGTGGTGAGGCCGCTGCTGGTGGTGCTCACGCTGCCCTTGACGCTGCTGAGCTTTGGCCTGTTTCTGCTGGTGATCAACGCGCTGATGCTGCTGCTGGTGGCCAAGCTGGTGGACGGCTTCAAGGTCGACGGTTTCTGGACGGCGTTCTGGGCCAGCCTGTTCATCTCGCTGCTCAGCCTGGTGCTCGGCGCCTTCGTGCTGGGCGGCTCGCCCGACTTCACCATCGAGACCAGCCCGACGCCGGGGTCGGTGTGGCTTTGAGCCATTTCTCAACCAAGACGAGTTCACCCATGCCATTCATTCGCGTTTTCACGATTTTTCTCGTTGCACTGGTGCTGAGCGCATGCGCCGCACCCAAACTGACGGCGGAACAGGCCGGCAGCATCAAGAAGATCGGCATCGTTTCCCTGCTGCCTCAAGAGGTGAAGTACCGCAAGATCGGCATCACGGTTTTCAACAACGAGTTCAAGTCTCTGCCAGCAGGAAACGTGTTCAACGTTGCCGCTCGCACCAGCGCGGAGCAGTTCCTGCGCCAGTCGGGCAAATACGAGGTGAAGCAGATCGAGGTCGACGTTGCGCCCATGGCCAGCAGGCTGAACGGACGCAGCATGGTGATGTCCCAAAACATTGAGCGCATCGATGTTGAGGTCGTCGAGCTGGCCAAGGCGAACGGGGTGGACGCGGTCATCGTCGTGGGCGAGAACTTTGATGCGGAAAGAGGCGTCTTTGGCCTGGCGATGGGGCTGCGAGCCGGCCTGGGTGACATTCGATCCGCCGGGGCCATGGCAGGGCTGCAGGTGGCGGGCATCACGGCTCGCAAGGAGATCTTTCTGGGTTGGTACCCCTCGGTGGGTATCGGCAGGGGCGTTTCTCGTCCAGAGAGCAAGCCTTGGGCTTACAAGCTGGAAGACAACCTGGATGAGGCCACCCACGCAGAAGTGGTGAGGGTGTTGAGGGCAGCCATCGAAAACGAAGTCGCCGCAGCCCTGGCTGCCGCGAACCTCTGAGCGCTTCAGGCTCCTCCAGGCAGTTTCGCAATCACCTTGATCTCGAAATCAAAGCCGTAGAGCCAGGTCACGCCCACGCCGGTGAGCGTGGGGTACGGGGCGTCGCCCCAGTGTTTGGTGAGCTCTGTCCAGATGGTTTCAAACTTGGGCTCGGGATCGACGATGAACACGGTCACGTCGACCACGTCTTTGAAGGTGCAGCCGGCGGCCGAGAGGATGGCGTTGAGGTTGTCGAACGCCAGCTTCACCTGGGCTTGCAGGTCGGGTTCGGGTGACCCATCGGGGCGGCTGCCCACCTGGCCCGAGACGAACAGGAAACCGTTGGAGCGGATCGCTGGCGAGTAGCGGTTTTTTTCATAGAGCGCTTGGCGCCCGGCCGGGAACACAACATCACGTGCAGACATGCAATTTCCTCTGGGTGGGTGGGGAGTGGGTTCACTCTAGGCATTCATGGCCTGCGGATAAACAGGCCAGTCGCACAATGACTGTTTGGCATTTCCAAACAATCAAACCGGCTTGAGGAGCCGACATGGACCGTTTCGATGCAATGCAGGCCTTTGCCCGCGTGGTGGAAGCCGGCAGCTTCACCAAGGCGGCGCAGACGCTGCACATGAGCAAGACCACCGTGACGCAACTGGTGCAGCAGCTGGAGGCGCGGCTGCGCGTGAAGCTGCTGAACCGCACCACGCGGCAGGTGAAGGTGACGGCGGATGGCGCCGCTTACTACGAGCGCGTGGTGCGCCTGCTGGCCGACCTGGAGGACGCGGACACCAGCCTCTCCAGCGCCGTGGCCTCGCCGCGCGGGCGCCTGCGGGTGGACGTGCCCAGCCCGCTGGCCCGCCTGATCCTGATGCCGGCGCTGCCGGCGTTTCACGCGCGCTACCCAGAGATCCAGCTGCACATGGGCGTGAGCGACCGCATGGTGGACCTGATCGGCGACAACGTGGACTGCGTGCTGCGCGGCGGCGAGATCACCGACCCGTCGTTGATCGCCCGCCACGTGGGCGACCTGCCGATCGGTGTGTACGCAGCGCCCAGCTACCTGCAGCGCGCCGGCACACCGCTGCACCCGGGCGAGCTGGAAGACCCACACCACCGCACGGTGGGCTATCTGC
>NZ_JBKBTV010000096.1:0-11742 GCF_046291265.1 Acidovorax sp.
CAGGAGTTTCACCATGAACAAGACTGCACGTTTCCTCTCCCTCGCCGCTGTGGCTGCTTTCACCGCCTTTGGCGCCCACGCTGACGAAGCCGATGGCTCGCAATTCGCACTGAAGTTCGAGACCAACCGCACCCGTGCTGAAGTGGCTGCAGAAGCCGCTACCGTGGCACAGACCCGCTCCATCGAGCCAGCAGGTTCGCGCGTGGTGACGTATTCGTCTACGGCTGACCGCGCTGCGGTGCGTGCACAGGCTGCTGAAGCGCTGCGCACTGGCCAGATCCCTCACGGCGAATTCAGCGCGATGTAATTAACGCAGTTGCGGGCCTTCCCATGGTGGTGGTCTCTCGCGTTGGCGAGGGGCTGCTGCCATGGGGAGTGTTTCCAGGGCTGCTGCTGCAAGGCGAGGTGCACACAAATACACCAAGCAAAAAACAAAAGGGCTCCCGTTTGGGAGCCCTTTTTGTTTTGTGTTTGCGATGGCGCTGCCAGCGAACAAGGACCTTGGAGGTCCTTGAAGGGGTCACATCTCTTCGCTCCAGCAATACCCATCCCGCGCAATCATCGCGCTGGCGGCACTCGGCCCCCAGCTGCCCGCCGCGTAAGGGCGCGGGCCCAGTGCGTCGTTGCGCCAGTGCTGCAGGATGGGCTCCACCCAGCGCCAGGCTTCCTCCTGTTCGTCACTGCGAACGAACAGGTTCAGACGGCCCGCAATCACGTCCAGCAGCAGGCGTTCGTAGGCGCCCACGCGCTCGGTGCCAAAGCGCTGGTCAAAGTCCAGGTTCAGGTGCACCTGCGACAGGGCGGGCTCGGCCTGGTGTTGGGCGGCGCCCTGCGCCAGCAGGTGCAGCTCCAGCCCGTCCTTGGGCTGCAGGTTGATCACCAGGCGGTTGGCGGCACCCGCAGGCGTCTTGAAAATGGGGTGCGGAACGGGACGGAAGTTGACGACGATGTGCGCGTCGCGCCCTGCCAGGCGTTTGCCGGTGCGGATGTAGAACGGCACACCGGCCCAGCGCCAGTTGCTGATCTCGGTGCGCAGCGCAACAAAGGTCTCGGTGGTGCTACCGGCGGCCACGCCTTTTTCCTGCGCGTAGCCCGGCACCATTTGGCCCTGGTGTTTGCCCGCTGCGTATTGCCCGCGAATTACATGCTGACCGATGGTTTCCATGCTCCAGGGCTTGAGCGACTGCAGCACTTTCAGCTTCTCGTCGCGGATGGCGTTGGCGCTGGAGTTGATGGGCGGCTCCATGCCAATCGCGCACAAGAGCTGCAGCGCGTGGTTTTGCACCATGTCGCGCAGCGCGCCGGTCTGGTCGTAGAACGCGCCGCGCGTTTCCACGCCCAGTTCTTCGGCAATGGTGATCTGGATGTTGGCAATGGTTTCGCGCCGCCACAGGGGTTCGAACAGCGCATTGCCAAAGCGCATGGCAAACAGGTTCTGCACCGAGGGTTTGCCCAGGTAGTGGTCGATGCGAAAGACCTGTTCTTCCTTCAAGACGCGACGCAGGGTGTCGTTGATTGCCTGATTGGATTTGAGGTCGTGGCCCAGCGGCTTTTCCAGCACCACGCGGGTGGTGGGGCCGTTCAGGCCCACGGCGGCGATCTGCTCGCACACATTGGTGAACAGGCTGGGCGCGGTGGCCACATACATCACCACCGACTCGGCATTGCGCTCGCGCAGCATGGCGGCCAGGCTGGCGTAGTCCTCGATTTTGGACAGGTCCATGCGCAGGTAGTGCAGCAGCGCGCCAAAGCGCTCGAACTCGTCCGGGGTGGGGCGCTTGGCCAGTTCCACGCTGTCAAAACGCGACTGGATCAGGCTGCGGTATTGTTCATGGCTCAGCTCGTCGCGCGCCACGGCAATGATGCGGCCCCCGTCGGGCAGCGTTCCGTGCCGGAACGCCTGAAACAATGCGGGCATGAGCTTGCGCCAGGCCAGATCACCTGTTCCACCAAACAGGACAAGGTCAAAACTCATGGGGTCTCCGTATCAGGGTGTTGTGGGTCGCATGTGCGCCGGAAATTGTAATCTCGTTACATGAAAATGGGTAGTGTGCACGTAGGTCTATAGCTCGCGAACGTTTTTGCACATGTCGAGCGCAAGAAAGTATTCGTCAGTTTTAGTAATCAAGTTACCATTTCGGCCGCGTTGCCACTTCTCAGACTGAACCCATGTCCCTTCGCTGCGACCAAACCCCCGAGTGGCCCCTGCTGCACGCCCATTTTTCGTCTGACGCAAGCCAGCAGGACCTGCGGCAGTCCTTTGCGCAGGACACGCAGCGGTTCGACCATTTCAGCCAGTCGGCCCCGCATGTGTTTGCCGACCTCTCCAAAAACCTGTGGAACCGCGACACCGAGGCGTTGCTGCTCGACATGGCCCGCCACGCGGGCGTGGAACAGCACCGCGACGCCATGCTGGGCGGCCAGCCCATCAACACCACCGAGGGCCGTGCGGTGCTGCACACCCTGCTGCGCCGCCCCGCAGGCCTGGCGCTGCCGGGCGACCAGATCACGATAGCGGCCGACCTAGAGCAGGTGCACACCACGCTGGATGCCATGCTCGTCTATGCCGACGCGGTACGCGCCGACGATGCCATCACCGATGTGGTGAACATCGGCATTGGCGGCTCGGATCTAGGCCCGCACATGGCCGTGCTGGCGCTGGAAGCGTTTCGCGCGCCGGGCAAGCGCTTCCACTTCGTGTCCAACGTTGACGGGCACGAACTGCACACCACGCTGCGCACCCTGCGTCCTGAAAGCACGCTGTTTCTCATCGCCTCCAAAACCTTCACCACCGCAGAAACCATGACCAACGCGCGCTCCGCGCTGGCCTGGTTTGCCGCGCAAGGCGGGCAGGTTTTGGGGCGCCCGTGTGCGGGGCCCCCCACCAAGGTCTATGCCGCCAGGGCGGTGGGATTCACCCCCCCCTTTGGTTTGTGGTCGGGGTGGGGCGGGCGCTACTCGCTGTGGTCGGCCATTGGTCTGCCGTTGGCTATCTCCATTGGCTCCGCAGGCTTTCGCGATCTGCTGGAGGGTGCGCACGCCATGGACGAACACTTCCGGACCGCACCGTTGGCGCAGAACCTGCCGGTGCGGCTGGGCGTACTCGACATCTGGTACCGCAACTTCCATGGGTTCACCAGCCGCTGCATCGCGCCCTACCATGCGGCGCTGCGCCGCCTGCCGGCCTATCTGCAGCAGTTGGAGATGGAGAGCAATGGCAAGCGCGTGGGGCTGGATGGCCAGCCGCTGCCTTATGCCACGTCGCCCGTGCTGTGGGGCGAGCCGGGCACCAACGGCCAGCATGCGTTCTTCCAGATGCTGCACCAGGGCACCGACGTGCTGCCGCTGGAACTGGTCGCCGTGCGCCAGCCCACCCATCCGCTGCCGGGCCACCACAACAAGCTCTTGGCCAACGCGCTTGCGCAGGCCCAGGCGCTAATGGTGGGCAAGGCCAGCGATGAAGACGGCCACCGTCACTTTCCGGGCAACCGCCCGAGCACTTTTTTGCTGCTGGATGCGCTCACCCCCGCATCGCTGGGCGCGCTGATTGCTCTGCAAGAGCACCGCGTGTTCGTGAGTGGCAGCCTGTGGGGCATCAACAGCTTTGACCAGTGGGGTGTGGAGCTGGGCAAAGTGCTGGCCAAGGACATCGAGGCGCGGCTTGAGAGTGGCGATGCAGCGGGGCTCGATGCTTCGACCGCCGGGCTGCTGGCGCGCGTGCGCGGCGGCTGATTCCGCTTCGCATTCATCCGCCGGTTCTTCCCGGACCGTTCAGGCTGAGCTTGTCGAAGCCCCGCACCGCATCCGACCAGCGAGGGACGCGCAAGCCAGCGACTGCATAAGAAGAATCACCTGCCCGGCCGCACGTACAGCGGAACCGGGCAAAAAAATATACGAGGAGACACCCATGACCGCACCCCAGCCGGATTTCCGTTCCGCCGCCTTCCTGCGCGCGCACATCCGCCAGACCATGGCGTTCTACGACCCCGTGGCCACCGATGCGAGCGGCGGCATGTACCACTTCTTTCTGGACGACGGCACGGTGTACGACACGCACACCCGCCACCTGGTCAGCGCCACACGTTTTGTGGTCACGCACGCCATGCTCTACCGCACCACGGGCGAGGCGCGCTACCAGGCCGGCATGGTGCACGCGCTGCAGTTTCTGCGCACCGCATTCCTCGACCCCGCCACCGGCGGCTACGCCTGGCTCATCGACTGGCAGGGCGGCCGCGCCACCGTGCTGGACGCCACGCGGCATTGCTACGGCATGGCGTTTGTGATGCTGGCCTACGCACGGGCGCTGGAAGCCAGTGTGCCCGAGGCGCGCGGCTGGCTGGCCGAAGCCTTCGATACCGCCGAGCAGCACTTCTGGCAGCCCGCGCAGGGCTTGTACGCCGACGAGGCATCGCCCGACTGGGTGCTGACGGAATACCGAGGCCAGAACGCCAACATGCACGCCTGCGAGGCCATGATCTCTGCCTTTCGCGCCAGTGGCGAGGAGCGCTACCTGCAGCGGGCAGAGCAGTTGGCGCAGAACATCTGCCAGCGCCAGGCCGCCCTGTCAGACACCGCATTGGCGCCTGCGGCAGAGGGCTGGGTGTGGGAGCACTACCACGCCGACTGGTCGGTGGACTGGGACTACAACCGCCACGACCGCACCAACATCTTTCGCCCCTGGGGCTACCAGATCGGCCACCAGACCGAATGGGCCAAGCTGCTGCTGCAACTGGACACCCTGGCCCCCGCCGACTGGCACCTGCCGTGCGCTCGGTTTCTGTTCGAAGCGGCGCTCGAGAAGGGCTGGGATGCCGTGCACGGCGGCATCGTCTACGGCATGGCGCCCGACGGCAGCATCTGCGACGACGGTAAATACCACTGGGTGCAGGCCGAAAGCATGGCCGCTGCTGCTGTGCTGGCTTTGCGCACGGGCGACGATCAGTATTGGCAGTGGTACGACCGCATCTGGGCCTACTGCTGGGAGCACTTCGTCGACCACGAACACGGCGCGTGGTTTCGCATCCTGGACAGCGCCAACCGCAACCAAACGCGCGAGAAGAGCAACGCGGGGAAGGTGGACTATCACAACATGGGGGCGTGTTATGACGTGCTGGGGGTGCTGGGGGTGTGAACGAGAATGTCGGCTCCCGGCCACAAACTGATATCTGCCGTCAAATCCCATGCTCGTTCAATGACCCAAAAAATCAAAGCAACCGGCCATCGAGCTGGGTACTCGGTAGTCCAATGGTCGGATGATTGGGATCCCTCGTTGACGGATCTGATGGAATGTATGCCTAACTTTGTTGTCGGGCGCCGGGTTGCTATCGCTTCGTGCGACAGTGGGAAATATCGCCCGAGCGCCACCGAATTTGCAAACGGTTGGGAGGTGATCGATGGGTTTGCGGTCAGCCCGCCGATTGCGTCTGCCTCAGAACTGCCGATGCCCGGGTTCGACGAGTGGTACGTGTATGACGAGCGCCCGAACGCATATATATATAGAGCGTTCGTTAACCAGTTTGGATTTTCTCCGCTTGCAGTCGAAGACCCGAGGGCGAAAGAGTTTTGGGCGCAGGTCGATGCAACCCGCCCGCTACACGTACTGGGAGCGGGCACTCCTGTCATGTTTGTTGTGACGCGGGATGCGAATCTGTTTGCTCAAGTGAGCGAAATTTGGTGACCTGACCGCCTGCTGTAGCCTAAAAGGCGACATGCATCTTCAGCAATTGAAGAAATTCACCGCCAGCCCAGCAACTGCCACCTCAATGCTGAACAGCGACCCCGCCGGAATCGCCGCCTCTTGTTCGTCCACCGGCCTCCCAGCCCGCGCCGACGTGATGTACAGCGTCCGCAAATCCTCTGCCCCAAAACACACCATGGTCGGACACTGCACCGGTACCTCAATGCGCTGCAATACATCCCCTTCCGGCGAGAGCTGCAGCACACACGCCCCCTCGTACATCGCCACCCAGTAGTTGCCCTCCAAATCCACCGCTGCGCCATCGGGACGGCCACCGTACGACTGGCCGTCCACCTTGCGATCAAACCGCGCCCAGGGCTGACGGTTGGCGATGGCACCTGTCTGCACATCAAAGTCAAACCGGTCAATGCGGTGTTCCGGCGTGTTGGACCAGTACATGAAACGGTTATCAGGGCTGAACGCCAGGCCGTTGGCGGTGAAGTTGTCGCCCGCCATGTGGCGAACCGTGTAGCCATCTTCAGTGGCGGCCAGGCACCACAGCGCGGCGTCAGGGGCTGTACGCGGCGTGATCACAGACCCCGCCCAGAACCGGCCTGCCGTGTCGCAGCGGCCATCGTTCAGGCGCAGCGTTTGCGTGTTGTGCTGGTCTGCGGGCAACAGCGCCAGGCAGGTCAGCGTGCCTGTTGCGGTGTTCAGCAAATAGAAGCCATCCCGTAACCCAATTACCAATTGTCCGCCCGATGCTGGCGCACAACATCCGGGCTCGCTGGGCATTTTCCAGTGGCGGTGTTGCCCTGTGGCAGGCGTCCACGCGTGGACGGAAAACCCCTGAATGTCACACCAGTAGAGACAATTTTCCTCGGGGTGCCAGAAGGGCGATTCGCCCAGTTCGGACGGCGGCAAGGGCAGGGTTTGCAGGGTCATGGGTTGAAGTGAAATGGTTATCGAGTTACATTCTAGGGTACTCAAACAGTGGCCCCGTATCCAATCCGAGGGCCCACCCACCGATGGAGCATCCCATGCATTCAGTCGTAGCGCGCGTGACGGCCCGCATCATCCAGCGCAGCACGGACACTCGCTCTGCCTACCTCGCCGGCATCGACGACATGCTGGCCCGCAAACCCACCCAGGAGCGCATGGGCTGCGCCAACCTGGCCCATGCCTATGCGGCGCTGCCTGGCGCCGACAAGTTCAAGATCACGGTCGAAAAGGCGCCCAACATTGGCGTGGTCACGGCGTACAACGACATGTTGTCGGCCCACCAGCCGTACCAAAGTTACCCCGCCATCCTGCGCGACGAAGCTGCCCAGCATGGCGCCACGCTGCAGGTGGCAGGCGGTGTGCCTGCGATGTGCGACGGCGTCACGCAGGGCACGCCCGGCATGGAGCTGTCGTTGTTCTCCCGCGATGCCATTGCCATGGCCACTGCGGTAGCGCTGTCCCACGATGTGTTCGATGGTGCGCTGCTGCTGGGCGTGTGCGACAAGATCGTGCCGGGCCTTTTGATCGGTGCGCTGCACTATGGGCATCTGCCCTGCGTGTTCGTACCCGCCGGGCCCATGGGCACGGGACTGTCGAACAAGGAAAAATCCAAGGTGCGCGAGCAGTACGCGCAGGGCCTGGTGGGCCGCGACGAACTGCTCAAGGCCGAGTCCGCCGCGTACCACAGCCCCGGCACCTGCACCTTTTACGGCACGGCCAACAGCAACCAGATGCTGCTCGAAGCGATGGGTTTGCACGTGCCCGGCGCGGCCTTTGCGCCACCGGGCACGGACGAGCGCGAAGCCTTCACGCGCCAGGCCGTGCGCACGGTGCTCGACATTGGCAAGCGCGGTGCGCGCTTCACGCCCATCGGGCGCGTGGTGGACGAGCGCTGCATCGTCAACGCCATGGTGGCCTTGCTGGCTACGGGCGGCTCCACCAACCATTTGATCCACTGGGTGGCCATTGCGCGCAGCGCAGGCATCCTCATCGACTGGTCGGACTTTGACGAGCTGTCATCCGCTGTACCGCTGCTGGCCCGCGTGTACCCCAATGGCGATGCCGACGTGAACCAGTTCCAGGCCGCAGGCGGCCCGGCGTGGATCCTGCGCGAGCTGTTGTCTGGCGGCTTCATGCACCCCGATGTGATGAGCGTGAATGCGGGCGGCATCGCCGCAGGCGGGCAGGGCGCTCCCACCGTGTCGGGCGACGAGACCGTGCTGCGGCCCGTCACCCAGCCGTTCTCGCCCACCGGCGGGCTGCGCCTGCTGCAAGGGCGCCTGGGCCGCGCGGTGATCAAGGTGTCGGCCGTGCCCGAAGACCGCCACATCATCGAAGCGCCTGCGCGCGTGTTCGATTCGCAAGAGGCATTGCTCGCGGCCTTCAGCGCCGGCGAGGTGCAGCAGGACATGGTGGCCGTGGTGCGTTTTCAGGGCCCACAGGCCAACGGCATGCCCGAGCTGCACAAACTCACGCCGCCGCTGGCCGTGCTGCAGAACCAGGGCTTCAAGGTGGCGCTGGTGACCGACGGGCGCATGAGCGGTGCATCGGGCAAGGTGCCCGCCGCCATCCACGTCACGCCCGAGGCACTGTCCGGTGGCCCGCTGGCCAAGGTGCTGGACGGCGACATCGTGCGGGTCGATGCGGTCGCTGGCACGCTCGATGTGCTGGTCGATGAAGCCACCTGGGCCGCACGCCCCGTGGCGCCGTACACAGCCCCTCCCGCCACCGGCTTTGGCCGCGAACTGTTTACCAACTTTCGCCGCCACGCAGGCGGTGCCGAACAAGGAGCCTGCACATGGTTGTAGCAGGACGCACCCCCTGAGTCGCTGCGCGCCTTCCCCCTCTCTCGCTGCGCGGGAGGGGGACGCACCCCCGGTGGCCTGGCAAAGCCAGCTCCACGGGCGCACTGGCATCGCGTCGCGCCAGTTTTGTAGGCCGCTTGCGGCATCCGACACCGAAAACACCAAGGAGCACCAAATCATGAATCCTCTCGACATCGCCAGCCATGGCCCCGTTATCCCCGTCATCGTGATCGACCGCGTGGAAGACGCGCTGCCCCTGGCCGAGGCCCTGCTGGCCGGTGGCGTGAAGGTGCTGGAGGTGACGCTCCGCACCGCTGCCGGTCTGCCCGCCATCGAAGCCATTGCGCGCGCCCTGCCTGAAGCGGTGGTGGGCGTGGGCACGGTGCTCAACGCCGACGACGCCCGCCGCGCCAGCGAGGCCGGTGCGCGTTTTGCGGTGAGCCCCGGTTACACGTCAGCGGTGGGCAGCGCTTGCAAGGGGCTGAACCTGCCACTGCTGCCGGGTGTGGCGACGTCCAGCGAAATCATGGCGGCGTTGGCCGATGGGTTCACGTTCCTCAAACTGTTTCCAGCCGAGGCGGTGGGCGGCATCCCGTTGCTCAAGTCCTGGGCCAGCCCGTTTGGCCAGATCAGCTTTTGCCCAACAGGTGGCATCACCAACGCCACAGCACCCAACTACCTGGCGCTGCCCAATGTGCGCTGCGTGGGCGGCTCGTGGCTGACGCCGTCGGACGCGGTGCGGTCTGGCGACTGGGCGCGCATTACCCAGCTAGCGCGCGAGACGCAGGCGCTGCGCCCAGCGGGCCGATAATCGAAAATTCTAATGAAATTGGCCTCTAGCGCTTGTCCGTAAAGCGCTGGTAGCTATTCAATTCATAGTGTTTGTGCAGCGTCGGATCCGCAGTGGCGGGCCCGAGGGTTTGCACTGTGAACATTGAACTCGCACCGTTGTGGGCGCAGCCCTATCATGGCGCGGGGGCTAACTTCTACCCCCCGATAACGACACACAACACTTGTTCACGAGAGGGACTTCACTATGGATTTTGTTTCCGCTGTCAAAAGCTGCCTGACGCAGTACGCCGGTTTTTCAGGCCGCGCGGTGCGCTCCGAGTTCTGGTGGTTTTTCCTGTTCCAGGTCATCGTCCTGGTGATCGCCGGTTTCCTGGGGGATGTGGTCTATGGCATCGCCGCCATCGCCTTGATGCTGCCAGCCTTTGCAGTGGGCGCGCGTCGGCTTCACGACATCGGCCGCACCGGCTGGTGGCAACTGCTGGTGCTGACCGGCATCGGCGTGTTGGTGTTGATCTACTGGTGGGTGCAGCCCAGCGAAGGCTGACGTCCTGAAGGACGCAGCGGGCTTCTGAGCCCGCCCGCGCCAAGCCCGCAGGCCTCACGGTCCGCGGGCTTTCTTGTGGGCGGACGGTGGTGGAAAGCTGGGGCGGTGTCAAAGCTGCGCTGGCCGCACTGCGTCGATAAATAGTGAGGAAAACGGGCTGTAGCGCTTTCTGTATAAGCACTAGTCGCTATAAAAATAGAAGTAAATACCGTTTCAAGACAGCCGACGGCTTGTTGCTGGTGTACGACATCCGGCGCCTGAAGCTCCCGACCGGGCGCATGATTTTCTAGAATAGTAATCATTCTTATTTCTATTCTTGAAAATCATGAAGCAGCAGCATCGACAGCATCGACACACCGCAGTCTGCATGGGCATTGCCTTGGCCTGTGGTGGCGCCCCCGCGTGGGTGGCAGCGCAAAACACGGGTGCCACCTTGTCCGAGGTGCGGGTGGACGCCAACGCCGAGAAGGAGTCGGCCACCACGCCGGTGGTCGGCTACCGTGCCCGCAACGCGGCCACGGCCACCAAAACCGACACGCCGCTGGCTGAAACACCCCAGTCCGTTACCGTCATCACCCGCGACCAACTGGTGGACCAGGGCGCCACCACGTTCCAGGGTGCGCTGCTGTACGCGGCCGGTGTGCGCAGCGACGCCTATGGGCTGGACAGCCGTGCCGACAGCGTGCGCGTGCGTGGCAGCACCCCGGACACCTACCTGGACGGGCTGCGCCAGAACTACAACTACTACACCAGCACCAGTCCCGCTGAGCCCTATTTGCTGGAGCGCATCGAAGTGCTGCGTGGGCCATCGGGCATGTTGTTTGGCGCTGGCACAGTGGCTGGTGTGGTCAACATGGTGAGCAAACGGCCGCTGCAGGAAGCGCAGCGCGAAGTAGGCGTGCAGCTGGGCAGCTGGGGCCGCAAGCAGCTGCAGGCTGACCTGACCGGGCCGCTGTCCGCCAACGGCGAATGGTCGTACCGGCTGGTGGCCGTGGCACGCGACGCGGACACGCAGGTGGACCATGTTCCTGATGACCGCCGCCTGATCGCTCCGTCGCTCACCTGGCGCCCCAGTGCAGCCACATCGCTGACGCTGCAGGCCCACTGGCAGCAGGACCGCGCGGGCACCACGGCGCAGTTCCTCCCCTGGTCGGGCACGCTGCTGCCCAACCCCAATGGCAAGCTGCCCATCAACCGCTTTATCGGCGAGCCGGGTGACTACTACGACAGCGACCGGGAATCCATCGGCTACCTGTTCGAACACCGTTTCAACGATGCGTGGACGGTGCGCCAGAACCTGCGGTGGGCGCGCAATGAAAACCGGGGTGGTTACCACTACGCCGACTTTTTCAGCAGCCCCGGTGGCTTTGGCGCAGACCCGGTCAACCAGCGCTTGATCGGCCGCCTGTACGGCAAGAACATCACGCGCACCCGCATGGCGGCGGTGGACACCCACCTGCAGGGCAACCTCAGCACCGGCGCCATCAGCCACCAGTTGCTGCTGGGCATGGACTGGAACCGGCAGACCGAGAACAAGAACGAGGCGGATGATTCGTTCAACACGCCCATCGACGCCTACGCGCCGGTGTACGGAAACCGCTTCAATCCGACGCTGAATGTGAAGCCCGAGAACGTGCAGCGCCAGAACGGGTTGTACGTGCAGGACCAGATGAAGTGGGGCAACTGGATCTTCATCGCCGGGCTGCGCCATGACCGCGCGGTGAACAGCCTGGCAGGCCAGAGCGATGACCGCACCAGCGACACCACCAAGCGGCTGGGCGTGATGTACCAGCTGGCGGGCGGCTGGACGCCTTACCTCAGCTACGCAGAATCATTCAGCCCAGTGGCTGGCACCAATGCCGGTGGTCAGCGCTTCAAGCCGCTGGAGGGCGAGCAG
The DNA here is from genome assembly GCF_046291265.1 of Acidovorax sp. Classification (GTDB taxonomy): domain Bacteria; phylum Pseudomonadota; class Gammaproteobacteria; order Burkholderiales; family Burkholderiaceae_C; genus Acidovorax. The sequence continues at coordinate 11,718 of NZ_JBKBTV010000096.1, forward strand.
ATCGAGCTGGGCGTGAAGTACGCAC
>NZ_JBKBTV010000097.1:0-11311 GCF_046291265.1 Acidovorax sp.
AGCGGAACCAGGGCCATGCCCAGGCTGCGCACCAGCAGACCCCAGGTCACCGGCACGCCGTTGGCACTGGCCTGCCGGGCCTTGGCAGGCGAAGCCACGGCCATGGCCAGTGCGGGCAAGGTGCGGCGGGAATAGCTGTTGGACACGTGGTCCAGCCACACAGGCACCGAGGCCCTGTTTTGCTCCGGGGGCAGCTTGGGGGCGATCTTCGGGTTGATCAAGACCCAGCCAATGATGTAGACCAGGTAGAGAAAAGCCAGGAAGAAGCCCGGGAACATGGCAGCGGCATACAGCTTCACCACCGACTGCCCCGCCACGGCGGCGTAGACGATGATCATCACCGAGGGTGGGATCAGGATGCCGAGCGTGCCACCAGCGGTGATGACGCCAGCGGCCAGCCGCGTGTCGTAGCCCGCGTCCAGCATGGGGCGCATGGCGATAACGCCCATCAACACCACCACAGCGCCGACCAGGCCACTGGCAATGCCCCAGAAGGTGCAGATGATCAGCGTGGTGACGGCCAGCGAACCCGGCACGCTGCGAAACGCCAGTTGCACGCTGTGGAACATCTTGTCCACCAGCGCACCGCGTTCCATCACGTAGCCCATCAATACAAAAAGAGGGATGGACAGCAAGGTCTCGTTGGTCATCGCACCAAAGGCACGTTGCACCATCAGGTCGAACACCCGGTTGTCCAGCCATCCGGCAGACGGATCGAAGAAGGCGATGTAGCCAAACACCATGCCCAGGCCCATCAGCGTGAACGCGGTGGGAAAGCCCAACATGATCACGACCACGATGAGGCAGAGCATCAACATGCCCAACGCTGGATTGCTCATTATCAGCCCTTCACCGACTTGGATTGTTCGATCGCCAGGGCTTTGGACTCTGCGTCCACAAACTCGCTGCCCGCCAGCTGCTGGGCCACCACATCGGACTCCTGCGCATCTTTCAGGCGCGGCGTCCACGCGCCGGTCTTGACGCACACGATGCAGCGAAGGATTTCCGAGAGACCTTGCATCATCAGGATGGCACCGGCCAGCGGAATGACGAACTTGAAGGGGTACAGCGGGATGGGCGTGGCGTTGAAGGTCTGCTCGCGCATGGCCAGCGAGTCGCCGAAGTAGGTCCATCCAGCCCAGGTCAACGCAGCGATGCCCGGCAGGAAAAACGCGATGTACAGCAGCAGGTCCACCTTCGCTTGCGTGGTGGGCTTCATGCTGCCGTAAAAGAAATCTCCGCGGACATGGCCATCGTGCGCAAGTGTGTAGGCGCCCCCGAGCATGAACAGCGTGCCGTACATCATGTTGTTCACGTCAAAGATCCAGGCGGTGGGCTCGTTCAGCGCGTACCGCTTGAAGACTTCCGCACAGACCACGATCATCAGCGCGACCATCAGCCAGGAGGCTGTCTTGCCAACCCACGTGCTGATGTGGTCCGACGCGTGCAGGATTTTCTGGATGGTCATCCTGCTCAGCGTACTGCCGAGGCCGTAAACGCTGCGTATAAATGCGCGCCCTGCCGTTCAGGCCGCAGCGCTGGTGGCGAGCAGCCGGTAGCCCACGCCCATTTCGGTGAGCAGGAAGCACGGTGCGGTCGGGTCGGCTTCCAGCTTCTGGCGCAGCTGGCGCACATAGATGCGCAGGTAGTGGCCTTGTTCACCATGACCCGGGCCCCACACCTCGCGCAGCAGTTGCCGCCCCGTCACCACGCGCCCGGCGTGGCGGGCCAGCACCTCCAGCAAGCGCCACTGGGTGGCGGTGAGCTTGATGGTGTGCCCCGCCCGGCTCACATGGCGCGACAGCAGGTCGATGGACACATCCCCCAGCATCAGGGACTGCCCGGCGGCTTGTGGTCCACCTGCGTGTCGCAGCGCCACCCGGATGCGCGCGTGCAGCTCGGCCACGCCAAAAGGTTTGCTGACGAAGTCGTCGGCCCCGGCGTCCAGCGCGTCCACTTTCTGGCTTTCCTGCGTGCGCGCCGACAACACCAGGATGGGACGCTGCGTCCAGCCCCGAATCTCGCGGATGAGCGACACGCCGTCTCCGTCGGGCAGCCCGAGATCGATGAGGAACAGGTCGATACGGCGGTTGGCCGCGAGGGTGGCACCTTCGCGCGCGGTCGCGGCCTCGACCACCGCATAGCCCTCGGCCACCAGCGTGGTCCGCAGGAGGTCGCGGATGGCCGGTTCATCGTCGACGACAAGCACTTGCAGAGGCGAAGGTGGGTTCATTCGGAAAAGTCCAAGGGCCGGCGCTCGTGGGAGGGCCAGGGAATGTGCATCTCGAATACCGCGCCGCTGTCGCTGTGCGCGTGGATGTTGCCCCCGTGCAGCCGCGCCACCACCTCACAGATTGCCAGCCCCAGTCCGGTGCCGGATGCGGAGCCCACGGCGGGGTCGCGGTAGAACTTGCGGAACACCTCGGTTTCCTGGCCGGGCAGAAGGCCCATCCCCTGGTCCCGCACCGACAGCGTCCAGTCGGCTGGGCCTAGCCTCACCGCCAATTCGATACGACCGTGTGGCGGTGAGTGCTGCGCCGCGTTGACCAGAAGATTGGTCATGGCCTGCGTGACCAGTCGTGGGTCGCACCACACGATGTCGTCTTCTCCGGCGTGCACATCAACGCGTCCCGCATCCACGTCGCCACCCACCATGCCCAGCGCATCGCGCACCAGTTCGCCCACCGGGCACCACTCGCAGTCCGGTTGCACTGCGCCGTCCTGCAGCCGTGCTAGGTCCAGCAAGTCGCTGGTCAACGACTGCAGTCGCTGCGCCTGGTCGAGCATGTTGCGCAGCAAAGCATCGTGCTGTTCAGGCGTGATCTGGTGGCCTTGGGTCAGTACCGTGGTGGCCGCGCCGATGATGGCTGTGAGTGGTGTGCGGAAGTCGTGCGAAATACCCGCCAGCAGGGTGTTGCGCACGCGCTCGGTCTCGGCCTGGATAGCGGTTTGCTGGCTGCGCATGTCAGCGTTGCAGCGGTCCAGCGCGATCGCGGCCTGGTTGCTCAGCGCTTGCAGAAGGTGGAGGTCTTCCGCGGTCTGGCGCGCGACGGGCAGGTGGTCGATCTCCAGCATGCCCAACGGGCCGTCGGCGGCATGCAGCCCGAAGCGGTACACACCGTCAGACGAAGGCAAGAGCGGGTGCGGTGATGCGGCCTGCGGCAGTGTTTCGCCCAGGAGGATCCTGCCCTTTGCGCCCACACCGCGCTCCACCGCCTGCAGCAGCGTGCGCTCGATGTCCTCGGGCGTGCGCGCGGTGGACAGGCTTTGCGCCAGCAGGCCGAGCGACTGGGCCCGGTCGGCCAACGCCAGGGCGGCCACGGCGGCCTCGCGCACGCGCGCAGCCAGCCGGCTCACCGCCAGACCCACGCACAGGGTGATGGCAAAGGTGAAGAAGTATTCGGGGTCCGTGGGTTTGAGCGACCAGCGGGGTGCGACAAAGATCCAGTCAAAGATCAGGATGGCGCCCAGCACGGTGACCACCGCCGCCACCAGGTCGCGCCGCAGCGCCACCGCCACCACGCCCACCAGGTAGATCAGGATCAGGTTGATCGGATGCAGGTGGTTGGCGATCAGGGCGCACACCGCGGTGCAGGCCAGCAACACCGCCATTGGCAGGCCCCAGTAGCGCCACGACCAACGCCTGGTGCGCTGCCCGGTCCAGTCAACTGCTGAATTGGAGGTATTTCGCTGCCGGCGATTCGCCACCAGGACGTGCACTTGCGCGCGGGGCACGCTGGTGCCCAGCACTTCCGTGAAGTCGCTCAGCCGCTCGCCGAACCCGGGCCAGTAGACGGTGCCGGTGGCCTGGTCACCCAGCAAGACATCGGACACCTGGCCGCCCTGCGCCTGCTGAGCGATCTGCGTCATCAGCTGGCCTGCGGCGTTCATGTTGAGGCTGGTGTGCACGATCTGCGCGCCCCCGACGCTGGCCAGATGCAAGGCCTGCTCCAGGTCCTGTCTCACAGGCAGGCTGGCGTAGCGGGCGGATACCGTGTCCAGATGCAGCACCCGCCAGGAGCTTGCCCGGCCCTGTTGGAGCCGCAGGGCATATTGCACCAGTTGAAGGGCCTGGCCGTCCGCCATCACGCACACCAGCAGCATGCCAGGCGTCATGCCCCGTTCGCCAGGCGGGCCACCGCTTCGGCGCACAGGCCTTGGCGCAACAAGTCGATCAGGACCGGGTTCATGTGGGGGTCGCGAATGCGTTCAAGCAAAACGTGATCGGCGAAGGAAGGGGGATAGCGTACCAGCAGGGTCAGCGCTTCCTGCACCGGTTTGTGGTCCGGCGTCTCCATGTCGATGGCGGTCTGCAATCGAACGAAGATCAGGCGGGCGCATGGCAATCTGCGCACCGCCGCGTGGGGGACCACCACGCCAGCGCCCAGCGCAGTGCCCCCGCGCGCCTGCCGCACCGCCAGTGTGTGCGCCACAGCGCCGCTGAGGATGCGCTTGCCATCGGCCACGATGCTGTCCACAAACTGGAAGAGCGTGGCTTCGTCACCTGCGTTGACGCCCAGGTGCACTTCAACATCGAGGCAGGTCGGAGGGTGTTCGTGCAAGTCGAGGAGCTCCAAAGAAGCCGGCCCACCGCAGCGGTGGCCCCGTGGCATTTCATTGGAGCAAGTTGCGCGTAAAAACCGCGTAACAAACCACCAAGTTGCGCACAGGCCCATGGAAAACAGCTCAGTTCAACTGGATTGGCCACCTCACCGGCCTGTAACCTCAATCTTCATTCCTGACTGTTCAGCAATGTCTGCTACACCTTCGTGAGCTGACCCTCAACACCCTTGCCCGCCAGGGCTTGTGAGTCCGAATTGCGGCTAGCACCACAGGCCTGGTTGTTTTGTCTTGAAGGTCGGCTATCGCTGCACAGCCGACTTTCCTCGTGGAGCCGAAGTGCGTGGAGGCGAATCCTTCTATTGCAAGTATTCCCGAGATGTTCTCTCACCGAAGGTCAGTATCGCTCGCAGGCCTAGCTCCCCGAGGAGAACCGAGAATCGCTTTCAGACGTCGATCGCGCTGCGTTTGTTCCAGCAAACGGCTTGGCCATCCAGTGGGACTGCTGGCTGCAATAAGTAGAACGCGAAGCCGAACATCAAGCTCCTGGGTCGAGTCCGCCGGCAGGGTGAGCTTGTGGTGGAACGTGGGGCCAGTAGGGAGGGTGTGCTCCAACAAGTATTGAGTGTCCCGCTGTCCCCAGTGGATGAAATCCCTTGCGTCTAAACAGCGTCTCAGTGGACGGAGTGTCACGTCACTTGGTGCCCAAGCATCCAGTGCGGCCTGCACGCAAGCCCAATCCACAAGTGCTTCCATCTGTTTGGTCGCCTTGTTCACGGGTGACTCCACCGCATTGCTGGAAACTACTGGCACCGCAAGGATCTCCGAGAAAGTTACTTTGTTTCGATAGCGAAAGGCCATGCGTGTTGCCTCTAGGCATGCTTGATCGAGTGAAATGAGTGGGGACGACCCTTTGCGGTTGCATACATGCTCTTGCTGGGAAGCCAGAGTGCCCTGAATCGGATCCAGCCGCGGCAGGGAAGGGTTGTCCAGATCCTCACTGATGAAAAAGCCTACGTCGTGGATCTTCACTGCTCACCCTTCCCGACTGACAGGGAAGACAGCACGAACGAGATCAAGGCTGCCACCCACCAATTGTTTAGATCCATGGTCAAGTACTCCGCACGTCAGTCACATGACGGCTGCAGTGAAGCAGTTTGGCGCCGTGTATGCGGAGGAGGGCGTACAGAACGTGGATCCGTTGCGCTGGCACAGTGCTGGGCTCGGCGAAGCCACGCAGACCCACCTCGTCGATCATGGCGTCGAGCAGCGGATCAATCCGCGCTCGGTCAGTCCAAATTGAAAACGCTACCGGCCTGACCTGGCGCAACTTGAGGAAGAGGGCGATCCTGCCGACCTTGGAAGTCAGGAGCCAGTGAGGCCAGACCTTCCACTGCCATTGCTCGTCGTCCAATTGGCAGTGCTGTCGCAGGCTTTGGCGCCACATCGTGGCGCGGTATTTGTCTTGCATGGGGTTCTCATGTGGTGATTGGTCGCACATCAAGATCCCATAGGAAGACGCTGTGTCAAGGCCACAAGTCAAAAAACATGTGAGGCTGGCGGAGTTGCCGCATGGTTTCATGCATGGTGGCCCGCAGATTTTGGATCTACGAAAGCTTCGGCATCTCTCAATTGACCAGCTCCAGAACCAGCCAGATTGAGTAACGTAATCTGAGTCCTGTCGGTCTAAATAAAGGTGCAGAGAACAGGGTTTGAGGGGTTGATTTGGGACGCGGCCATGCGAGGCTTGTTCTCAACCAAACCACTTCAATGCCCATGTCTAAAGACAACTCCACTTCCCTACCTACCAAAAACGTCGTTCGCTCCTCAAAAGAAGAAGCTCACGCCTGCGCAAACTCCAATGCTTGTGATGGGCAAAAAAGCACTTTGCAAGAGGCAGAACGAGGACTCACGAACTGCTCTGATCGGGCACCGGGGCCGGCAACGGAGAGACCTCTTAAGCAACCTGACCGTTTCAGAGCGCGTGATGCAGTCAGGGGTTTCTTCGCACGCATGCTCGTTGCTGCACGGTCCAACATCTATGTTCAAGCGGCTGCCCGCGGTATCGCCGAGGGGAGGGCAACAGTCAGGTCCTGGGACGAATCAAAGGTCTCCAGCGCAGCGAAGGCAGCCGCGACCAGCACCGAATCATCTACGGCCGCACCTTCGCGCCGAGACGGCCAAAGCGGCTCCGGAAAGATCGGATTCCTTGGGATGCTGGGCGGGATGGCGATAACGGCTTGGATGCTGTTCATCACGCTCGATGGACTTCGCGTCCAAAGCAGCGTTGACTTGGGGGTGGTGACCTCCGCAGATGGGGGATTCCCGCTGGGTGGCACTGGTCTCGTTCCGGTGGAGGGCAGGGGAGCGTTGGTGGGGCGGATGTTCTCGATGGTTCAAGTAAACGGGGGTGTGTTCTACCCCCTCTACGAACCTCTTGTGGTCGAACAACATGCGCCTCTTGTCCTCCTCACACTTCGCAACGGCAGGCGCCACATCTGTGACAGGCGGGCCAGCGTGTGTGCACGCACCGCGGATGTTGCACGGGAGATCAAAGTTGATCGCCCGGCTCCTTGAAGCGGGCTCCCCATGTGCTGGGCCCTGTCATGGCACACCAAATGTCCGGGAAGTGTCAGAAGCAGCAATCCAAGCTTGCCACTGCGTTCGTTCAACGTTCCGGGCAAGTTGAGCCACTCCCCCTTTTCAACTCAGTGACGGCTGCTCTCGATCTTCACAAGTTGAGATCGCAGCAATGACCCGTTTGTCATCCATCTAGAACTCGCCGCACCTCAAAACGCGCGCGCATCATTCAAAGAAAAACCCGTGATCCAACTCGCTCACAAACTTCTCCACACGCTCAAGATCTTTGCGCTTTACCTGCTGATCGGATGTTCCTTTCTGGCAATGATCGGAATGATGTTCGACTCGCAGCGGACCGACTACCTGTCGCTGGCCCTGATCCCGCCGAACCTGAAGCAGCTGGCCCCGCAGTCCGTCATGGCCCTCCTGGTCACGCTGGTCATCGGGGCAATGATTCTGGAGACGGTGCAGCATCGCCGCGACGGTGGCAGCTACCCCCGCTACTCCAATGTGGTCTACATGCTGTCCAAGCCCATAGTGATCCTTTGTAGTCTGCAACTGGTCTTCTGGTGGTTGGGTGATGGCCCAAAGGCAAGCGCAGAGCGCTACGTCCTGTATTTCTACGCGGCGATCGGCTTCGTGGGTGTACTCATCACCCGCTACGGCTATCTCAAGCCGAACTATCGACAAGCGCCCGCCGCAACTCCAGTGTGCGCTCAAGGCAACGGCCAGCAGGAAGAAGAACTCGATGTGGGCCAGGTCAAGCGCCCCACAGCCACCTTCAAAGACATTTACGGGTACGCAGAAGTCAAGGACCGCATCAAGGATGCCGCTGCGCAGATCATCCATTCTGGGGCGTCCAGGGACGGTTCGACCAAGGCAGCCAGGAAACAGATCCGCAACGGCATCATGTTCTTCGGTGAGCCGGGCAACGGCAAGACTGCCTTCGCCGAAGCGCTGGCGGGTGAATTCCGCCTTCCTTTGGTGACGCTGACCCTCCCCGATGTCGAGAGCAAGTGGGTGGGTGAGAAAGCCAAGCGGGTCACCGCCGCCTTCACCAAGGCCAAGCGCAACGCCCCGTGTGTGTTCTTCATTGACGAAATCGACTCCCTGATGGGTGAGCGCACCAACATCGGCTCTGGCGTGGCTGAAACGGATAACAACAACGTGGTCAACGCACTGCTGACCCTGATGGTGGATCTGCGCGCATCCAAGGTCATCCTCGTGGCCGCAACAAACCACATGGACCGCCTGGACGGTGCCGGCGTGCGTGAAGGCCGCTTCGACTTCAAGATCGAGATCAGCAGTCCCGACCTCGAAGCCCGCGTGGGTCTGCTCAAGAAGGGCCTGCAAGACAACCTGTCCCACATAAAGGCATCGAACGATGTCGTGGACATGGTGGCCCAGCGTTGGAACGGGTTTTCGGCCAAACGCATTCTGGCCGTCACGGAAGAGCTGCCGTCCTACTTGAAGCGCGTGGACAAGCGCACCCTCGGTTTTGATGAATTCATGGGCGCTCTGCGAGCGATCCAAGGCCGCAAGGGAGTGCAGCTGGAGAACGTGAAGCCGCTGAACGATCTGGTGTTCTCTCCTGACACCCGCGAAATGATCGACATGCTGATTGGCCGCATGGCCGACCCTGTGCACACCGAGAGCCACGGCGGCACCATGCCCACCGGCGTGCTGTTCCACGGCGCTCCAGGCACCGGCAAGACGGCTGCTGCCAAAGCCATCGCCAAAGAGATCGACTGGGCATTCCTGCCGACCACCGGCTCCGACATGGCCCGCGACACCAAGGCGCTGGAAAAGCTGTTCGCCCAGGCGAAGGAACTGCGCCCTTGCATCATCTTCATTGACGAAGCCGACGAACTCATGAAGGAGCGCACCAACTCCACGAGCACCGATGCCACCAACAAGCTGCTTACCCTCATGGACGGCGTGGGCGACCGGGTGCGTGATGTGGTGTGGTTTGCCGCCACCAACCACCCCAACCAGATCGACAGCGCTTTGCTGCGCGGTGGCCGCTTCACCGAGAAGGTGGTGTTCGAGAAGCCCGGCGCCGCTGGTCTCAATGCCCACTTCAAGGGTTGGTTCGCACGCAAGAAGGTCACGCTGGATGCCTCGCTGGCCAACGTGGACTTCTCCGCGATCGTCGGCGACGAAAGCATCGCCAACGCAGAGGCCGTGGCCCAGGCCGCCCTCAACCGCGCCATTGCTCGGCGCCAGCCCAGGGTCGTTGTGACCCGCGAGGACGTGGAACGCGCTGTCCTTGCGGTGCTTTGACAAGTCGGGATCGGCGATCGCAGTGCATGGCGAGCGGGGCAGGGGCAGAGGAGAAGGGTGCCTGGGTCATGGCTTCGGGCCAGCGTCTGGCCCTACTTTGACCTCTGCCCCTGACCCATGCTCACCACCCGAACACGCGAACAAAGCCTTCTTTGGCCGGGTCGGGGTCGGATTTTTTCGGCCAGTTCTTGAGCACCACTTCGCGCCGAAGCTCCTGGTTGAGCCGTTTTTCCAACGCCTCGAACCGCTGCACCATGCCCTCATAACCATCGTCCTCGATCTTCATGCGAACGGTGATCTCCATGTACTGATCGCCGTGCAACTTATCTCCCATGGCAATCTTGCCCGTGAGCCACGCAATGTCGGTCCCGAATTCTCGGAAGATCCTGGCCACGCTGTCCTGCTCCAGGATACCCACCACGTTGGTCAACAGAATGCGCGCTTCACGACTCATATGAGTGCCCTCCAACTGAAAGAGTGAGCCAACGTATGCGCCCGAGATTGACGGCCGCGCATGTCCCAGCGAACGTGAAACTGTCAAATCGGCTTGCTTCACCAAGTCTGGCTGGTTCTCATACTCCTGAGCCGTGTGCTTCCCTTCGACCGGGGGACGCAGCCCGGAGACTTCCTCGTAACGGTTGCCGGCGAACTCATGGCGCAAGCCGTGACCAGTGACGCCCAGACCCTTCTTGGTCACGCCGCACTTTTGCAAGATGTAGCCGTAGTGTTTTTTGGCCTGTTTCATGGTCTTCCCTTTGCCGATCAACAAGCCGCGAGGATGCTTCGCCGCAAGGATCTTTGCCTCCTCAAGCGCGGCGCTCTGCTCGATTGCACGCGCCTGATCGCTCGAGTTGGGGATAAAGCGCTCCAGTCCGCCTTTGGCACCATCGATAACGTACAGTCCGTCACTTTCCGAGTTGCGATTCGGCTTGGAATGGACCACTTCATTCAACCGCAGGCCATACGCACGCTGAAGTCGCAATTGGCTTGCCACATACTCGTCCATGGTTTTGATCTCGTCGTAGACCTTGTCGAAATTCACTTCGTTGGGCGACCATGCCTTGCTCTTCTTCGCGGCCAACGTGCGGCGTAGGTTGCCCACATCAATCCCCTTGCGAGCCAGCATTGCGTAAAACTCTTCCTTTTTTGGGAGAACACTTTCTTTCCCGATCAGAGCGAAGAACTTGCGATAAACGCTCAGCCGGCTTTGAATGGTGCCTGGTGCCTTGTCTTCAGCCACCCAGTGAGCAACGAGCTTGATCACATGTTTGACCGAAAACTCGTTCAGGTTGTGAATCGGCATGCGAAGAGACTTCGAAAGCGTGATGGCCAACATCATGTTTACACCGAAATCTGCCCGCGTTTTGTCGCTTACCTCACGCTTACGCCCATTCAGTGAAGGCATGCGCGTTGCTTCGAGGAATTGAACAAGCTGGAGTTTGGGGTTTCCCTTGTTCTTGTAAACCAGATTTTTAAGGAGTGCTTCGCTCAACCCTGCACATGACGATTTAGCCCGCCATTTAGTTCTAGAAAGATTGGCCTCCTGCGAAATAAGTACGTTAGCAGCTTGTTGCTCTTTTTTTTCCTGGGTGCGGCGGTTTTGCAACTCTTTCTTTGCATTTACCTTATTGCTTGGCTTTTTCTCAGTTTTTAGATTTTCAGGTTCTTTCGTCTTTTCAGTCTTTTCAGTTTTTGCAGATTTATCAGTATTCTCGTCAGGCATGCTGTTCAGATCGGTCATTGTGTAACTCTTTTCAATATTGGGATTGGTTGAAACATTCAATCAATTAATGCCCCTTTTGCGGGGAAGCTCGACTTATTTGATCGCGCGGCACCTGCCCACGCACAACTTCGGTGATAGTTCGACCATCAGAAATCGTTCTACCGC
>NZ_JBKBTV010000098.1:0-11033 GCF_046291265.1 Acidovorax sp.
GCCAGACGCTGAACGCCACCTACCAGACGCCCAACATCCTGCGCATTGCGGACCTGTCGACCATGACGGTGTGGACCGAAGTGTCCGAGGCCGACATCCGCCGCCTGAAGGTGGGCATGCCCGTGTACTTCACCACGCTGGGCGGGCAGTCTGACGCTGCAGCGCGCCGCTGGCGCAGCACGGTGCGGCAGGTGCTGCCCGCGCCACCCACGCCCGAGGCCAAGGCCGCGGGCGGCGCAAGCGCGCAGGCCGCTGCCAGCAAGGCGGTGTCGTACACCGTGCTGTTTGACGTGGACAACGCCGATGGAGAGCTGATGCCGCAGATGACCGCGCAAGCCAGCTTTGTCACCGCGCAGGCAATCGGCGTGCTGGCCGTGCCGTTGTCTGCGCTGACCCCGGCGCCCGCTGCCAAGGGCCTCCATCAAGGTCAGGCCGCCAGCGATGCGCCCACCCACAGCGCCCGCGTCCTGCTGGCCGATGGCCGTGTGGAACCCCGTGCCGTGCAGGTGGCCGTCAAAAGCCGCCATCTGGCCGAGGTGCGCACCGGCCTGCAAGAAGGCGAGCAACTGGTGACGGGCGAGCGCCCCGCACGCAGCGGCCCGCAAAGGTTCAAGCTGTGAGCACAAGGGAAGCGGCGGCGGCAGCGCCGCTCATCGAGCTGCGCGACGTGCGCCGACGCTACGGCGGTGGCGAGCAGCCCGAGGTGGAGGTGCTGCGCGGCATCTCGCTCACCATCCGGGCGGGCGAGTTTGTGGCCATCGTGGGGGCATCAGGCTCGGGCAAGTCCACGCTCATGAACCTGCTGGGTTGCCTGGACCGGCCCAGCAGCGGCCGCTACCTCTTCCAGGGGCAGGACGTGGCGGGCTTTGGGGCTGACCAGCTCGCCTGGCTGCGGCGCGAGGCCTTTGGCTTTGTGTTCCAGGGCTACCACCTGATCCGCGCTGAATCGGCACGGGAGAACGTGGAGGTGCCCGCCATCTATGCCGGTCTGTCGCGCGACGAGCGCGCCCGCCGGGCCACGGCACTGCTGGCGCGGCTGGGCCTGGCCGACAAGCTGGAGCACCGGCCGACCCAGCTGTCGGGCGGGCAGCAGCAGCGGGTGTCGATTGCGCGGGCGCTGATGAACGGCGGCCGCATCATTCTGGCCGACGAGCCCACCGGCGCGCTGGACACCAAAAGTGGCGCCGAGGTGATGGCCCTGCTGCACGAACTGGCCGACGCGGGCCACACCATCGTGCTCATCACCCACGACCGCGAAGTGGCCGCCCAGGCACTCCGCGTGATCGAGATCCGCGACGGGGAGATCGTGGCGGACACCGCAGAGGCAGTGGATGAAAAAAATCAAGCCAAATTGGCCTCTAGCGCTTTACCATCAAGCGCTAGTAGCTATCAATTGAATAGTAATAAACCTTCCCGCAGTGCGTTCTGGGCCGAGCTGGCAGAAGCCGCACGCACCGCGTGGCGCGGCATGCGCATCAACCGGGCACGCACGGGCTTGACGCTGCTGGGCATCGTGATCGGTGTGGCCTCGGTCATCGTGATGCTGGCCGTGGGCGAGGGCGCCAAACAGCGGGTGGTGGAGCAGATGGGCTCCATGGGCACCACCATCATGTACCTGGGGGCCAGCCATCCGCGCGAGGGTGGCCCCATGGGCGAGATCTCCGCGCAGGACCTGGAAGCCATCGCGCAGCTGCCAGAAATCGGCCACGTGATGCCCGTCATTGGCGACCCCATCCCCGTGCGCCACGGCAACGCCGAGCGCCAGGTCTATGTGTTTGCGGCCAGCGAAGACATGCCCCGCGTGCACCACTGGAAGGTGGCGCAAGGCCGCTACTACACCGCTGCCGAAGACCGCGACATGGCCCCACTGGTCGTGATGGGCCACAAGGCCAGCGCACACTTTTTTCCGGACGACCCGAACCCGCTGGGGCGGCACCTGCTGGTCGGCAATGCACCATTTGAGGTGATTGGCGTGATGGCCGAACGCGGGGCCGAGTCGGGTGCGCAGGACTACGACGACATGGTGTTCATCCCCTACCAGGCGGGCCGCGCACGGGTGTACCGGGTGCAGACGCAGCCCGACTACACGGTGATCGCTGCAGCGTCGGTGGCGCAGGTGCAGGCGGCTGAAAAGGCCATGCATGCGCTCTTGCTGTCACGCCATGGCCGCGAGGACTTTCGCATCGGCAACGCCGCCGCCAAGCTGCAGGCCGAGGCGCAAACCCGCAACGCCATGACCATGATGCTGGGGCTGATCGCAGCCGTTTCGCTGGTGGTGGGCGGCATCGGCGTGATGAACGTCATGCTGATGACGGTGCGCGAGCGCACGCGCGAGATCGGCATCCGCATGGCCACGGGTGCGCGGCAGGGTGACATCCTGCGACAGTTCTTGACCGAAGCCGTGCTGGTCACCCTGGTGGGCGGCGGTGCAGGCGTGGCCATCGGCCTGGCGTTGGGCGCGGCGCTGATGGCCTTCGGAGTGCCAGTCGTCTTTTCTCTGACAGCCATAGCAGGCGCGTTTGCGTGCGCAGTGGCCACCGGCCTGGTGTTTGGCTACATGCCCGCGCGCCGCGCAGCCGGGCTGGACCCTGTCGTGGCGCTGGCCTCTGAATGAGTTTTTGCATGACATCTGTTGCCTGTATCCGCGCCTTTCACTCCGTCTTTTTCCTGGCCCCGCTGCTGCTGTTGGGCGCCTGTGCCACGTCGCCTGCATCCGATCACGAACCGCTGGCGTTGACGCTGCCTGCGCAGTGGAGCAGTCCCCTAACCGCACCGGGCAGCGTTTCCCAATCAACCGCTTGGCACGACCTGGGCGATGCCGAGCTGAACCAGCTCATCCAGACTGCCCACATGCACAGCCCTGACCTGGCGGCTGCCGTAGCCCGTGTGCAGCAGGCCGATGCCACTGCACGTGGCGTGGGCGCAGCGCTGCTGCCCGCGGTGGGCGCCACGCTGAGCGCCAACCGCCAGTCGCGCCTGGGCGGGCAGGCGGATGTGATCGGAACTGGCACCACCGCAGCGTTGGCGGCCAGCTACGAACTGGACTTCTGGGGCCGCCAGCGCGCAGAGCACCGCAGCGCCTTGGCGCTGCGCCAGGCCAGTGCCCACGACCATGGCACGGTGCAGATCACCCTGACCGCTGCGGTGGCCCAGGCCTGGCTGCAATTGGTTGGTGGCCGCGAGCGCCTGGCCATTGCGTCACTCAACCTGCAAAGCGCTGAACGCGTGCTGGCGCTGGTGGATGCCCGCGCCCGCGCCGGTGCCGCCACCGCGCTGGACCAGGCACGCCAGCGTGGTCTGGTCGCCACACAGCGGCAAACGTTGGAGGCGCTGCGCCAGCAAGTGCAAGGGCACCACACCGCGCTGGCGTTGCTGCTGGGCCAAGCGGAGTTGCCCCTGGTGCAGTCCAGTGTCTTGCCGCCGCTGCCCCCGGCTTTGTGGGACACGGGCCGCCCGGTGGACTTGCTGGTGCGCCGCCCCGACATTGCGCGCGCTGAAGCCCGCCTAGCGGCGGCACACGCCGATGTGTCGGCGGCGCGCGCTGCGCTGTTGCCACGCATCAGCCTGAGCGCCAGTTTGGCCACGGGCGGCAGCGGACTTGGACGGCTGCTGGACAACCCACTCTACAGTTTGGCGGCGGCCCTCGCCGCACCCATTTTTGACGCCGGGCGATTGGTGGCGGGGGAAGACCTTGCACAGGCCCGGCGAGCCGAGCTGCTGGCGCAATATCGCACCGCCATCGTGGCCGCGGTGGGCGATGTGGAGCTGGCCTTGCAGGCGGTCGCAGGCACCCAGTTGCAACAGATGGCCCAGGCCGATGTGGTGGAGCAAGCCCAGCAAGCGGCCCTGCTGGCGCAGGCCCGCTACCGCGCTGGCGCGGAGACCTTGCTCACGCTGCTGGATGCACAGCGCACCCTGTACGCGGCGCAGGACGTTGCCGCGCAACTGCGCTCGGCAGCCTGGGCAGATCGCGTGGCGTTGCACCGTGCGGTGGGCGGGGGCTGGGCAAACGCAGACGCTGCTGCGGAAGTGCGCGCCGATGTGGCCGCGCCGCCATCTGGCGGGTCTGTCCCGGTCTTTGCAGGGCCACGGCCGTGAGCGATGACGCCTCAGCGCTGCAGCGCCTGCGCGCCGCTGGTCTGCGCCCCACCACGGCGCGCATCGGGATTCTGCAGGTCATTCATGCGGCGGGAGTGCGGGGCATTGGTGCAGACGAGGTGTTCCGCCAGATGCTGCTGCGCGGCGTACATGTCAGCACCAGCACGGTCTACCGGATCATTCACGAACTGGATTCCCTGGGCGTTCTGTTGCATGACCGCACTGATCATCGGTACACCGTCTATCGCCTCGCACCTCCCGCGCTGCCACTCCACGAGGTTCGCGTGGCGTGCAGGCAATGCGAACGGTTTGTGGTGTTGCCTGGCGCTGCATTGCGCAGCGAACTGCAGTCACGCGCTGCACACATGGGGCTGAGCCCGTTGCTCGAAGAGCTGGTGCTGCAGGTGCAATGCCTGGGGCGTGAGTCGGGCTGTGAGTCTTCCGCGGTGTCCGGGTGCGGAACGCAGGGGTAAGCGAACTGGCGGCCTCTGCACAGCGGCGTGATGGGGAGTGTGCGGCCGATGCGCCTAAAAAAAGGCGCCGATGCAGCAAGAGCATCGGGGCCTTTTTGTCACTGCACCGCGCTGACGAGCGCAGCAGCGGTGGTGGGGAACGGCGGTTTAGGCCGTTGCGTCCTTGAGCTTCTTCAGCGCGCGGGTCTTGATCTTGACTGCTGCAGGCTTGGCGGGGAACCAGCGCTCTTCACCGGTGAAGGGGTCCTTGCCAAAGCGCTTCTTCTTGGCGGGGATCTGTTGCAGGCCGATCTTCATCAGGCCGGGCAGCGTGAATTCGCCAGAGCCCTTTTTGTGCACGGAGCCCAGGATTGCGGCTTCCAGCGCGGCCAGCACGGCCTTGGCGGCCTTGGGTTCCACGCCCGATTGCTCGGACAAGTGGGCCACCAGCGTGGTCTTGTTGAAGGCCGTCTTGATGGGCTTCAGTGCAGCAGTGGTTGCAACTGGCTTGGCGGCAGGCGCTGCGGCCTTCTTTGCTGGAGCAGCCTTCTTGGCCGGTGCAGCGGCCTTCTTGGCGACGGGTGCAGCCTTCTTGGCTGCAGGTGCGGCGGCCTTGACGACCTTCTTTGCGGGGGCAGGAGTTTTCTTTGCAGTTGCCATGATGTTGATGTTTCTTCGTTGTTCAGAGTTGCTAGGTGCCCGCCCGGATTTCCGAGAGGGGCGCCCGATTTTAGGGGTGATGCCGCGAACAGCCTATAGCCGGAGTCCTACGCGGTGAGGACTCTTTCACAAATGTGCGCCTGGCAGCGTTGCAACGTGCACGCGCGACGTTGCCAATGAGCGATGTGGAGTGCACTGAGTCGGTGCATTCCACCTGCGCGTGGAGGCCGTGAAAGTCAGTGCTGCACCTGTCACGCAGTGGTGTGCGCCATCACGGCTAGCACCGCAAACACATGGCAGGTGGTGCCCGCCGCTACACACGCATGCCACACGGCGTGCGCGTAGCTTACGGTCGAGTCCAGCGCGTAGAAAACCACGCCCACTGTGTATGCCGCACCGCCAATGACCAGCCACGCGGTACCCAGCGCAGGCATGGGTTTGATCAACGGCAGCGCCGCTATCAGCACCAGCCAGCCCATGGCCACATACAGGCCGGTGGACCACAGGGTGGACGTGTTCCGCGCCAGCGCCTTCGTCACAAAACCTGCGGCAGCAGCGCCCCACACCAGCGACAAGGTCACCATGTTTTGCGGCGATGCAGGCTGGCTGAGTGCAAAGGGCGTGTAGCTGCCTGCAATGAAAAGATAGATGGCCGCGTGGTCCAGCTTCAACAGCCATTGCTTGGCCTTGCCGGGCGGCAGCGCGTGGTAAGCGGTGGACGCACCGTACAGCAGCACCATCGTGATGGCGAAGATCACCACACCGGCATACGCCCTGGCACCCAGGTGCAGTGCAGATTCCAGCAGCTTGGGTGTGGCCAGGCAGGCCGCCAGAAGTGCTACGCCGTGGCAGCCGCTGTTGGCAATCTCTTCACCCTTGTCGGGCGCTGGGTCGTGCATGGTCCACCTGCCTGCAA
Organism: Acidovorax sp.; assembly: GCF_046291265.1. Taxonomy (GTDB): domain Bacteria; phylum Pseudomonadota; class Gammaproteobacteria; order Burkholderiales; family Burkholderiaceae_C; genus Acidovorax. The sequence continues at coordinate 6,127 of NZ_JBKBTV010000098.1, forward strand.
GGTGTCTGTGGTCAGCGGTGTGCAGGTGTCTGATGCCGCTCGCGCCACAGTTGGTAGCGCGAGCGCTGCAGCGCTATCAGCTCCACCAGGCCCCAAGCAGCGGCGCATGCCAGCGTGCCCAGCCACAGGGCCCGGCGGTAGGCCTCAGTCCTGCGCAGCGGCCGGCGCATCGTCGCAGGTCCATTCGTGGGTGCGGGGCAGGTCAAAGCTCAACCATCCCCGTTCATCGAACAACTCATCCAGCAGCCGCTGCAATCCGAGCAATTTCCAGAGCATGGTGCGCCTCTTTCAAAGGGTGTGACTGGTGGCAAGTTAGCGCCGTTGTGTGACGGTTTCGCGTCGTTTCGCTGAATCCACACACTCACGTCATGGGGCTATCGGGGCACGCATCCGGGCGATATCCTTGCGCGGTCGGGCACCTTTGCCCAGCTGTTTTTGCCTTGACCACCCACACCCCGAACATGCTTCCCGAGCTTCTGGCGCTGGAGAAAATCATCGAGCTGGGCGGCTCCCATCTGCAGGTGCAGGTGGTTCGTGAGGTGTCCATGGCGTCGGGACAAAGTTTCCCTGTCTATGCCATCGGGGTGGGAAATCCGGGGCTGGATGTACCTGCGATGGGGTTCTTCGGCGGGGTGCATGGCCTGGAACGCATCGGGGCCGAGGTCGTGATCGCCTATCTGCAGAACGTGGTCATGCGGCTGCAGTGGGACACCACGCTGCACCAGCAGCTCGAACGCGTGCGCCTGGTCTTCATGCCCATCGTCAACCCCGGGGGCATGTGGTCTGCCACCCGCGCCAACCCGCACGGAGTGGATCTGATGCGCAACGCCCCTGTGGATGCGGTCGACCGGGTGCCTTTTGGCATTGGCGGCCAGCGGGTGAGTGCAGGGCTGCCCTGGTACCGGGGGCGCCTGGGCGATGCGATGGAGGTCGAAAGCCAGGCGCTGTGCGAGGTGGCCACGGCGCAACTGCTGGCACGGCCCTTCAGCATTGCGCTCGACTGCCACTCGGGTTTTGGTGTGAAGGACCGCCTGTGGTTTCCGTATGCGCACACCCGAAAACCCATTCCGCACCTGGCCGAGCTGCATGCGCTGCATGAGATTTATCTGCAGGCCCACAGCAACCACCAGTACATTTTTGAACCGCAGAGCGCGCAATACCTTGCGCACGGCGACCTGTGGGACCACCTCTATCTGCAGGCCTGCCAGACGGTACCGGCGCACACGTTTTTGCCGCTCACGCTGGAGATGGGCTCGTGGCTGTGGATCAAGAAAAACCCGCGCCAGCTGTTCTCGCGCAACGGCATCTTCAACCCGCTCATCAACCATCGACAGCAGCGGGTGCTGCGCCGCCACCTGTCGCTGCTGGACTTCCTGTCGCGGGCGGCCTGCAGTCATGCACGGTGGGCCCCGGCGCCCGAGCAGCGCACACAACGCCGGGCCGAAGCGATGGCCGCGTGGTACTGAGGGCAGGCAGCGTGCCACGGTCGCCCCGGCCCCGCCAATGGATTCTGCTGCGCGGACTGACCCGCGAGTCTGCACACTGGGGTGACTTTGCGGCAGACCTGCAGCAAGCGCTGCCTGCCGACCAGGTGCTGGCGCTGGACCTGCCGGGCAATGGGCAGTTTCATACCGTGCCCTCGCCCCTCTCGGTGCAAGCCATGGTGCAGGCCTGTCGCAATGAGCTTGCGAGGCGGGCGGTGGCGCCGCCATACCACTTGCTGGCGATGTCGCTGGGCGCCATGGTGGCCACCGAGTGGGCGCGGGCAGCGCCCGGCGAGGTGGCGGGCTGCATATTGATCAACACCAGCATGCGGCCCTTCAGTCCGTTTTATCACCGCTTGCGGCCATACAACCTGGCGGCGCTGTTGCAGTTGGCGCGCAAGTGGCGGTCGCAGTCGGCAAGCGACGCAGAGGCGGCGGAACGGATTGTTTTGCGCATCACAAGCAACCGCGCGCCAGACCGCGGTGCTGCCATCCCGCTGTGGGCCGCCGTGCGTCAGCAGCGGCCCGTGTCAGCCCGCAATGCGCTGCGCCAGCTGGTGGCCGCTGCGCGTTACCAGGCGCCTGCGACGGCGCCGGGTGTGCCCCTGTTGCTGCTGGGCAGCACCCAAGACCAGTTGGTCGCCCACCAGTGTTCGAAATCGATTGCCAAGGCATGGGGCATCCCGTTGCACAAGCACCCTTCTGCGGGGCACGATCTGCCGCTGGATGACCCGCAGTGGGTCATCAACGAGCTAGTGCAGTGGGTGGAGTGGACAGCGTGATATCGCAAAGCCCGCCCCCGCAAGGGACGCGGTACAGGGTCAGCGCCCTTACAAGCCCAGGTCGGCCAGCCCGCCTTGCGCCACCAATTCGCGGTACCACTCCTGGTAGCCGGCGCTGCTGGGGTGCAGGCCGTCGGCGGCATTCAGTTCTTTGCTGCGGGTCACGAACGGGTCTTGGTCGCGGGATTTGAGCAGGCGCACGTAGCGCACTTGCTGGGCGGCGGTGACCTCTTGCACCAGGGCGTGCAGCGTCTCAGACCGGCGCGACATGGCCCATGACAGCGGGGGAATAAAAAAGGGTGCATGCCCCACATTGCCGCAAGGCATCACCACCACATGCCGACCCTTTTCGCGGGCCAGCGCCACGGTTTGCTGCAGTTGGGGGCGCAGCTCTTCTTCAGCGGTAAAGCGGATCACGTCATTGCCGCCCCCCAGCACCAGCACCAGGTCGTAGCCCTTGTCCGCCTGCTCCAGCTGCTTCACGATGTCGCCAAACTTCGCGCCGTTGGCCGCCAGGTTGTCGATGCGCCACTGCGGGTGCTGCTGGCCAATCAAGCCAGGCAAGCTCTCTGCAGGCGCCGCAGCGCCTGTGCCCACGGCGGTGCTGTCGCCCACCACCAGCAGGCGCTTGGTGGGCTGGGCAGGTTGTGCGGTGTAAGGCTGCGCTTCGCGGGCCAGCTCTGCAGCGGTCCACATGCGCCATGGTGCGCAGGCGGTCACCAAAAGCGCTCCCGCGATCACCGCGGTCAAAGTTGCCAAGCGGCGGGTGACGGACGGGAGGCGAGTGGGGCGCTGGTGGGGCATGGGTGCTGGCGCTGCGGCCAAGGCTGCAGCTATTTTTTGGGGGTAAGGGCGCAGCGTAGTGCCCATACCGCTGGTGCCGCGTCGGTGTCGGGTAGCGGCAGGCGTAGGACGTGGGCGATGGGCTGGCGCTGCGCCTGCGGCCGACCACAATCCGTCAGCGGTCTTGTTTGAACACCACTGCGTCCAGCGCCATGGCGCGGATGGACGCGGCAGCGGCGTCGGCCTTGGCGCGGCTGTCGTAGGGGCCTACGCGCACGCGGATGCGGCGGCCTTTGGTGTTGTTCAGCTCTTGGCGAAACGCGGGCAGCCCCTCGTTCAGCAGCCGCGCCTGCGCCTTTCGCGCATTGGCCTCGTCTGCAAACAGCCCCACATTGATGTAGTAGCCCGCCGAAGTTCCCACGGTGGGCAACGGCGCAGAGGCTTTGGGCTCAGCAGCCGAGGCTGCGGCTTTGGTGGCTCGGGTCTTGGTTGGCGGGGCTGCGCGGCCTGCGGGTTCGGTGGCGGGGGCTGTTTTGGCGGCGGGTTTGGATGCTGCCGCAACTGCCGCTGCGGGTGGCTTTTTGGAAGCTGCGGGCGTCGCGGGCGCTGCCGTGGGGCGGGGTTCAGCCGCTGAGGGTGGTGTTGCGCTGGCAGCTTGCCGCGGCGCGGGCGAGGCTTGGGTTGCCGCAGACGCGGAGGATCGGTTGGACGATGTTGCGGGTGCCGATGTGGCTGCGGCTGAAGCGGGCTGCAGCTCTTGAGCAGGGGCGGGGGCAGGTTCCGGTGTGATCTCAGCTGGCGCAGAGGCCGCCGAGGCCTGCGAAGCGGCCCGCGACGCGGCAGCCATGGTCGCTTGTGCCACCGTCACCGCAGGCTCCAGTGCCAGGGGTTTGGTGTCTGAAGGCATCCACACCAGGTACGCCAGCGCGGCGGCCGCTGCCAGCGCGAAGTTGCCCAGCACCACCGCCCGCAGCCGTTTGCGAGAGCTGGCCTGCTTTTCCAGCAGAACAGAGGCCTCGGGCAGGGTGCGGGAGGCCGCCAGCGCCCGGGCCACGCGCTTGCGGATGTCCGCATACAGGATGGCATTGCCATACAAGCCCGGCACCACAAACGCCAGCATCGCAAAAGTGCCCAGCACCCCCAGCTCCACACCCGGCGGCCATTGCAGAAAGTTGCGACCAATGCCATACACGATCAGCGCCAGCCCTTCGGCCGCGGCCAGGTAGACCAGCGCGGGCGTCCACAGCTGCCGAAACAGCATCCAGTTGATGGTGGCCAGGCAGGCCGCCCAGTTCCAGGTGGTGGTGGTGCGACCGGTGTTGTCAAAGCGCTCGAAGACGGCCAGGTAGTACGCCGTGTTCACGGGCCCCAACGCCAGCCGGGACAGCGCCGTCATGGCGTTGTCGGACGGCGAATCGAGCGACATGGACGGGATGATGGAGGCGACAGGATCCGTGTGGTCGAGCATGGGCCGATTCTGTCATGGGCCCGTGTTTGCGCCACATGGTTTGCGCTCGGGCACGGCGCTGGCGCAACGCTGCGGTGCGCCAGCGCTCTGCGCCGCGAAAGATGGCGACCCTGCCAACGCTGGTCGCGCGGCAGAATTTTTAGTAAAAATGGCCGCTAGCGCTTATCCAATAAGCGCTAATAGCTATCAAAAACGTAGTGAATTTGGAAGACGCACCACCTCAAGCCCCACGCACCATCGCCATGATCTTGCCCGCGTCCAGCGTGGCGGCCTTTTGCTGGATCTGCGGCAGGTACTGCGACTGCATCTGCTTGGCGGGGCCCAGCAGGTTCTGGAAGGTGTCGCGCAGCATGGCCGTGCTCATCACCCGGCCCCCCGCGTAGTAGCGCT
>NZ_JBKBTV010000099.1:0-10325 GCF_046291265.1 Acidovorax sp.
CACGCGGGTGCTGGTGTTGTGCGGGCAGCCGCTGCAGAACCAGGGCGCGCGCTCGCCCGTGTCCACCTTCAGCTCCGTCATGGCACGTTCGCTGGCTTCGATGACGGCGATGCGCGAATCCATGCGCGCGATGATGTCGCTCGACACGCCCAGCTTCTTCAAGCGTTTGGCGATGGCCTTGGCGATGATGGCCGGGGTCAGGTCGGCCTTGGCGCGCAACAGCCAGTTCTGGCTGGGGTTGGGCATGGACCATTCGCCTCCCGTGGCATCACCCTCGGGCTCGTCGAACTTGCCCAGCACGTGGGGGCGCACGTCCGAGCGCCAGTTGTACAGCTCTTCCTTGAGCTGGTATTCGATGACCTGGCGCTTTTCCTCGACCACCAGGATCTCCTGCAGGCCCTGGGCAAAGTCACGCGTGATGGTGGCTTCGAGCGGCCAGACCACGTTGACCTTGTGCACGCGGATGCCGAGCTGGCGGCAGGTGTCGTCGTCCAGCCCCAGGTCCACCAGGGCCTGGCGCGTGTCGTTGTAGGCCTTGCCGCTGGCGATGATGCCGAAGCGGTCGTTCGGGCCCTGAATCACGTTGTAGTTGAGCTTGTTGGCGCGCACATAGGCCAGGGCTGCATACCACTTGTAGTCCATGAGGCGCGCTTCCTGCTCCAGCGGCGCATCGGGCCAGCGGATGTGCAGGCCACCGGGCGGCATCACGAAGTCCTCAGGCATCACGATCTTTACGCGGTCGGGGTCAATGCTGATGCTGCCGGACGACTCCACCACTTCCTGAATCGTCTTCATGCCCGACCACACGCCAGAGAACCGGCTCATGGCAAAGGCGTGCAGGCCCATGTCCAGAATTTCTTGCACGCTGCTGGGGAAGAACACCGGCGTGCCGCAGGCCTTGAAGATGTGATCACTCTGGTGCGCGGCCGTGCTGCTCTTGCTGATGTGGTCGTCGCCCGCAATGGCGATCACGCCGCCATGCTTGGCCGTGCCGGCCATGTTGGCGTGCTTGAACACGTCCGAGCACCGGTCCACGCCCGGGCCCTTGCCGTACCAGATGCCGAACACGCCGTCGAACTTCTTGCTTTCGGGGTACAGGTCCAGCTGCTGTGTGCCCCAGACGGCGGTGGCGCCGAGTTCTTCGTTCACGCCGGGTTGAAAGACGATGTTGTTGGCGGCCAGGTGCTTTTTGGCGGCCCACAGCGACTGGTCATATGTGCCCAGGGGCGAGCCACGGTAGCCGCTGATGAAGCCCGCCGTGTTCAGCCCCTGCATGGCATCGCGCTGACGCTGCAGCATGGGCAGGCGGACCAGGGCTTGCACCCCGCTCATGAACGCACGGCCACTGTCTAAAGCATATTTGTCGTCGAGCGTGACGGTTTCGAGGGCCTTGCGAATGTGTTCAGGCAAGGGAGCGTTCACAGTGCACCTCCTTCGCGGGCGCGCTCGACGCCAAATCCGCTGCGCTCGGCGTTGCCGATCTCTGCCTCTTTGTGCCTGCGGCTCAACCCGCCATGCGGGTTGTCGTCCAGCGTGACGGTCTCAAGGGCCTTGCGGATGTGCTCGGGCAGCGGTGCATTCATGGCTATGTCTCCAATGGCTTTTTTGTGGGGTCGCGCCTTGTGGGCACGATTCAGGCAGTGCAACGCCGCCCGTTTAGGGCCGCGGCTCTAGTCTGCAGAGAAGTGTATGTCTGCGCCGCAGATATGTCTTTGCGTTCTGTGCCGCATTTGGGCTATTCTGAGAAAGGATCTTTCTCGATACGGCTATTTTGTGAACACTCTCGACAAATTCGACATCACCATCCTCAATGAGCTGCAGACCGACGCCCGGCTGACCAATGCCGAACTGGCCCAGCGCGTGGGCCTGTCGGCCGCGCCGTGCTGGCGCCGTGTGCGGGCGCTGGAGGAGCAAGGCTTCATCAAGGGCTACCGCGCGGAGATCGACCGGCACAAGATCGGCCTGGGGGTGCTGGCCTTTGTGCGGCTGGACGCCGACCGCAGCACCGGCAACCTCACGCGCGCCATGGAAGAAGCCATCCGCCAGATCCCCGAGGTCGTGTCCTGCCACTACATCAGCGGCACCGGCACGTTCGAGCTGCAGGTGGTGGCGCGCGATCTGGACAGCTTCTCGCAGTTTGCGCGCGACGTGCTGCTGAACCTGCCCAACGTGAAAGACATGCACACCAGCTTTTCGCTGGGCGAGGTGAAGGCCAGCGGGGCGTTGCCCCTCACGCACCTGGCGCGGGTGAAATGATGAATGCTATTGTTTTAATAGCTATTAGCGCTTATCGGATAAGCGCTAGAGCCTGATTTGGCATGTAATCTGCGTAGGGCATGCCCCTGCACAGGGGCCCAGGGCGTTGCCCGGCGCCATGCCACGTAACAAGGCGTTCGGGCATGGCTCAACCGGCATGCTGTGCTGTATAAGCCTGCGAACCCTAGCGGGACTGCCAAGGCGCCGCGCGCACTCTGTCATCTCTGCGCCTTCAGGCTGTGCGCCCCGCGCCCATGGCCAAGGCGCTTTGCTGCAATGCAGTGGGGAGCGCGGCTTTCGGCGGGTCTACAAATAAATAACGATGGCTTTTTTCGAACACAGGCAGGTTGCCTGGCGAAGGGAGCCCCAACGAGGGAGTGGGCGGCATGATCATCTGGGGAATTTTTTGGGGCGCGGTGCTGGGCTCGTGGTTTGGCGGCTACGGCGATTTCGGGCCCTTCGTTGGCGGCATCCTGGGCTTTTTCGCCGGGTTATCGCTGCGCTGGGCGATCCGCTCAACCATCCGCACCGAGCTGCAGGCGCATGCCTCCAAGGCCGTTGACAAGCCAGCCCTGGCGGCCGCCCAGGCGGCTCCCGCCGCTGAAGCGCGGACCCACTCTGCGCCGCCGGTCGTGAATGCGCCTGTGCCCGTGCCGCAGGCGCCCCTTCCCGCTGCCAGCGCAAAACCGGTGGCGACGGATGATGAATTCTGGGCGGGCGCCTCCACGCGACAAGGCTTGCCCCAAGCCCCGGCCTCGGTGCCTCCCCGCACCGATGCACCCCGCAAGCCCTCCCAACCCAATGCCGTCGAACAGGCGGTGCTCGCAGCCAAGAACTGGTTCCTCGGCGGCAACACCATCGTGCGCGTGGGCCTGGTGATCCTGTTCATCGGCCTGTCGTTCCTCGCCCGCTACGCCGCCTCTGCGGGGCTGTTCCCGGTGGAGCTGCGCCTGGCCGCCATCGCCGGGGTGGCTGTTGCGCTCCTGGTTGTGGGATTTCGCAAGCGCGCCGACAAGCCGGGTTTTGCGCTGGCCCTGCAGGGCGGCGGCGTGGCGATCATGTACCTCACCGTGTTTGCAGCCTTCCGGCTCTACGGGCTGCTGCCGCCCATGCTGGCCTTCGGGCTGATGATCGCGGTCTGCGCCGCCAGCTGCGCATTGGCGCTGCTGCAGGACTCGCGCTCGCTCGCGGTGGCAGCCTTCGCCGGTGGGTTTGCAGCGCCCATCCTGCTGTCGACAGGCCAGGGCAGCCATGTGGGCCTGTTCAGCTACTACACGCTGCTCAACCTGGCCATTCTCTTCATTGCCCACAAGCGCTCCTGGCGCGTGCTCAATGTGGTGGGTTTCATCGCAACCTTCGGCGTGGCCTCGGCCTGGGGTGCGCTCCGGTACATGCCGGATCAATACGCCAGCACCCAGCCCTTCCTTGCGGGCTTTGTGCTGATCTATCTCTTCACCGCCATCCTCTACGCGCGCAACACGCCCACCAAACTGGGCAACGCGGTCGACACCATGCTGGTGTTTGGCACGCCGCTGATTGGTTTTGGCTTGCAGGCCGGGCTGGTGCAGCCGTTCGAGCTGGGTGCGGCCTTCTCCGCGCTGGCCTTTGCTGCGCTGTATCTGGTGACCGCCATGGTGCTGGTGCGCAACGCGCTCGGCAGCTACCGCCTGCTGATCGAATGTTTCATTGCCATCGGCGTGGGCTTTGCCACGCTGGCCGTGCCGCTGGCGCTGGACGCGCAGTGGACGTCCGCCGTGTGGGCTCTCGAAGGCGCTGGTGCTTTCTGGGTCGGCATGCGCCAGGCCCGCTGGATGCCGCGCGCCTTCGGGCTCTTGCTGCAGGGTGTGGCCATGCTGGCGTTCATGGGCAGCATCCACAACCTGTCGCCCCTGCCGTTGGTCAACCCGGCCTTCCTGGGCGCATTGCTGATTGCGCTGCCCGCGCTGCTGCTGGCCTGGTGGCTGCGCAAGCCGCTGCCGCACAGTGGCTCGGCCTGGGCCCAGGGCTATGCCAGGGTGGAGGCGCAGCTGTCCAGCCCGGCCTATCTCTACGGCTTTGCCTGCTGGTGCCTGGCCTGGGCGCTGGAAATCACACGCAGCGTGCCCGCCGCAGAAGCGGGCCAGTGGCCGGTGTCGGTGTTTACAGACCGCATCGCCGGGCTGCTGGTCATGCTGGCCGTGGTGCTGAGCGCCGCCGTGTCGATGCTGCTGGGCTTGCGTGCCCGCTGGGCCGTGGCCACCTGGCCTGCGCGCGGCACCATCGCCGTGCTTGCGCTGGGTTTTGTGGCCCAGGTGGGCGACGGCCACCGCGTGCTGGCCACGCCCGCCTGGGCGGTGTGGCCCATCGTGCTGGCGCTGCATGTGTGGATGCTGCGGCAGACGGACCGCCTGCAGGCAGCGGCCAAACCTGGCGGCACAACCGCGGCGGGTACTGCGCGGTTTGGCGGGTTCCATGCCGCCACGGCGTGGCTGGTGACTTTTCTGCTGGCCGACTGCCTGTGGTCGGGCATCGGCAAGGCCGAGCTGTGGCGCACCTCGTGGGCTGGGGTAGTCATGCTGGTCAGCGCCATTGCGGTGTTGATGCTGCTGGCGCTGTGGGCGGGCCGTGGCAACCAGCCCGCCGCCCGCGCAGCGCTGCCCTGGCCGCTCAACCCGCATGCGCAGGCCTACTACTGGCTGGCGGCCCTGCCGCTGGCGGTGTTGGTGTTCTGGGGCGCGCTGCTGGCCGCAGTGCATTCGTCGGGCCACACCGCGCCACTGCCCTACATCCCGCTGCTCAACCCGACCGACCTGACGCTGGGCCTGGCGCTGGGCAGCCTGGTGTTCTGGCGGCGCGTGCTGGTGTCGGCACTGCCGCCCCCAGCCCGTTCGGGCTGGGTCACCGGGCGCCATGCGCTGGTGGCGTTGGCAGTGCTGGCGTTCATCATGATCAACACGGTGTGGCTGCGTGTGGCCCACCACTTTTTCGGCGTGCGCTGGGATGCCTCGGCGCTGTTCGACAGCTTTGTCGTGCAGACCGGCTACGCCATCTTGTGGACGCTGCTGGCGCTCAGCATGATGGTGCTGGCGCACCGCCGTGCGCAGCGGCCGCTGTGGCTGGTGGGCGCGGGCCTGCTGGGGCTGGTGGTGGTCAAACTGCTGATGATCGATTTGTCCAATGCCGGTGGGGCCGAACGCATCATTGCCTTCATCGCGGTGGGCGTGCTGATGCTGGTGGTGGGCTACTTCGCGCCGCTGCCACCCAAGGCGGCTGCCCGTGCGGAGCCTGAAACGCCACCGGTGGCCCCGGCGGAACAGGAGATGCCCTCATGAAACCCATCCCTCTGAATCTGCCCGCGTTGCTGGCCGCTGCCGCCCTGTTCGTTTCCGCCGGCGTGGCCCAGGCGGCGGCCGATGCCAACAGCCCTGCTGCCTATGCCATCCGCATCCCCGTTGCGCTGGCGAGCGATGCGCCCCTGCAGCGCGTCATGCTGCCTGCCGAGGTGCTGGTGCGCCTGCAAAGCCCGGGTTATGCCGATGTGCGCCTCTTTAACGGCGCAGGCCAGCCCGTGCCCATGGCCCTGGCCGGTGTGGCGGCGGCCAGCGCGCAAGAGGAATCAGTTAACTTGCCCGCTTATCCCATCCTGGGCGCTGCGAGCACGGGGACAGCAGGTCTGGAAGGCCTGTCGCTGCGCATCGAGGAGCGCCAGGGCCAACGCGTGGTGCAGATCGACACGACTGGCACAACAGGCACGGCAAGCCCTGCCGCCACGCAAACCGTCCGGGGCGCGTTGTTCGACGCGCGCAGCCTCCAGCTGCCTGTGGTCCGCATGGCGCTGGACGCTGACTGGCCCGCGGGCCAGCCGGTGACCTTCCAGGTGCAGGCCAGCAAAGACCTCAAGCAGTGGCGGCCGTTGGCCGAGACCGTGCTGTACCGCGCAGATACCGCTGCAGCACCCACAGCCCCGGGCCGCCTGGGCAACGAGCAGATGGACCTGCACCGGGCCGACCTGAAAGACCACTACCTGCGCGTGACCTGGGGCGACGCCGCCGTCACCCTGCGCGGCGCCACGCTGGTCACCTCGCGCGGCACGGGCCCGCGTGAGCGCGTCAGCGCCAGCATGGCTGCACCGGCCCTGGCCAACCCGCGTGAACTGGTGTTTGCGCTGCCATTTGCTACACCGGTCGCCGCGCTCAAGATCACGCCGCAAGGCAGCAATGTGCTGGTCCCCGTGCGCGTGCTGGGCCGCAACCACCGTGAACAGCCCTGGTCGCCGCTGGCCAGCGCCGTGGTCTACAAGATGGCCATGGGGGGCAAGGAGCAGAGCAACGCGCCGATCGAGCTGGGCGGTGCCTGGGTGCGCGAGGTCAAGATCGAAGCCGACGCCAAGTCGCCCGGCTTTGCCGCTGCGCCCGAACTGGCGCTGCAGTTCGAGCCCGCACAGCTCGTGTTCCTGGCCAGCGGGCAGGGGCCGTGTACTTTGGCGGGCGGGCTGTCGGGTGCTTCGGCAGCGGCGAGTGCCTTTCTGCCCCTGTCAAGCCTGGTGCCGGGCTACCAGACCGCGCAGGAAAACACGCTGCCCGTGGCGCTGGCGGATGTAGCCCGTGCCGACATCACCGGGGGGCAACCGGCAGGCGGCGTGCAGGTGGCCGCAACGGCAGCCAGCGACGGCCTGCCCCTGCGCAACTGGGTGTTGTGGGGTGTGCTGCTGGCAGGCGTTGGTGCGCTGGGACTGATGGCCTGGCTGCTGCTACGGCAGACAAAAAAACAGGCGGACATGGCGCCGGACGTGCCGTCCGATGTGGCTCCCTGACGCCAGCACCTGCACGTTCAACCGCGTGTCGAGGCAACGGGGAGGCGGGCTCCGGTCGTGACGCTTGTGGGCCCCATCTGGCCCGTGGCTATTCGGTGCGTTACGCGCAGTGCCGCTCCAACCGTCGCACAATGCGAAGACATGCCACCTTTGCCGTCCCACGAAAGTACGCGCAGCATTGCGCGCCCCACCTCCCCTGAAGCGAATCCGGCGCCTGATGCTGCAGCGCAGCAGCCACCCGCACAGAGCACCGATGGCGCCCAAGCCGCCGCCGACCGCGCGGCCCTGGCCCAGGGCACCGAGGAATCCGTAGCCGCCCAGCTCGACCAGAGCGCGGCGCAGCTGAACCAGGCTGCCTCCCTGTCGCCCTTCGCGCCGCTGTCGGTGCCCGTGTTCCGCATGCTGTGGCTCACCTGGGTGGCGGCCAATACCTGCATGTGGATGAACGACGTGGCGGCCGCGTGGCTGATGACCACACTCACCACGTCGCCCGTGCTGGTGGCGCTGGTGCAGACGGCGTCCACCCTGCCCGTGTTCCTGCTGGGCCTGCCCAGCGGCGCGCTGGCCGACATCCTGGACCGGCGCCGCTATTTCATCGCCACGCAGTTCTGGGTGGCCGCGGTGGCGCTGGTGTTGTGTGTGGCCATCCTGGCTGGTGGCATGACGGCGCCGCTGCTGCTGGCGCTCACCTTTGCCAACGGCATCGGCCTGGCCATGCGCTGGCCGGTGTTCGCGGCCATCGTGCCCGAGCTGGTCAGCCGCGCGCAGCTGCCAGCCGCTTTGGCGCTCAACGGCGTGGCCATGAACGCCTCGCGCATCATCGGCCCGCTGCTGGCGGGCGCCATCATTGCCAGTGCGGGCAGCGCCTGGGTGTTTGTGCTCAATGCGGTGCTGTCGGTGGCCTCGGGCCTGGTCATCATGCGCTGGAAGCGCACCCACGTGCCCAGCCCGCTGGGCCGTGAAAAACTGCCCAGCGCCATGCGCGTGGGCCTGCAGTTTGTGCGCCAGTCGCCGCGCATGCGGGCGGTGTTGTGGCGCATCTCCATCTTCTTTTTGCATGCCACCGCATTGCTGGCCCTGTTGCCACTGCTGGCCAAGGGGCTGGAGGGTGGCGGTGCGGGCACGTTCACCTTGCTGCTCGCGTCGATGGGTGCGGGCGCCATCACGGCCGCCATGTTTTTGCCGCGGCTGCGCCAGGCCATGGCGCGCGACGTGCTGGTGATGCGCGGCACCATCCTGCAGGCCGTTGCGACGGCGGTGATGGCCTTGGCGCCGAATGTGTATGTCGCCGTGCCCGCGATGTTTGTGGGCGGCATGGCCTGGATCACCACGGCCAACTCGCTCAGCGTGTCGGCCCAGCTGGCGCTGCCCAACTGGGTGCGGGCGCGTGGCATGTCGATCTACCAGATGGCCATCATGGGCTCCACAGCCTTGGGTGCGGCCGTGTGGGGCCAGGTGGCCACCGTGACCGATGTGCATGTCAGCCTGGGGCTGGCGGCCGTGACCGGGGTGCTGGCCATGGCGCTGGTGCAACGGCTGGTGGTGGACCGCAGCATGGAAGAGGACCTGAGCCCCTCGCGCGCGTTCACCGCGCCGGTGGCCGACAGCCCGCCCGAGCCCGGGCATGTGGTGGTGACGATTGAATACTTCATCGATCCGGCGCGGGCGACTGAATTTCGCACGCTGATGCAGGAAAGCCGCCGCAGCCGCCTGCGCCAGGGCGCGCTGTCGTGGCAGTTGCAACACGACATTGGCGACCCCACGCGCTATGTGGAGCAGATCGAGGACGAATCCTGGACCGAGCACCTGCGCCGTTTTGACCGCGTGACCGCCCATGACGTCGCGCTGCGCGAACGCAAGCTGGCGTTCCACACGGGGGATGCGCCGCCGGTGGTCACACGCCTGACGGTGGAGCGGTAGTTTTCAAAAAAGATAGCTGCTAGCGGTTAGTGGATAAGCGCTAGAGCCTGTTTTGACTCATATTTTCTGACCGGACAGGTGCAAAGCTGCGCTCCAAAATGCCCAGCAACACCGTGCGCAGCAGCGGCGGCAGCGCATCGGCGGGCCCTTGTGGAGAGGGGGGCGCCTTGAGCGCCGCCGCCAGTTCGCCCCCGTGGGCGGCCACCGTGCCCGTCACCTCGGCGTGCCAGCGGCGGGCCAGGGCGTCGGCGTTCTGCGCGCGCACGCGGGTCTGGTGGGCGATGACCAGATAACGCGTGCACGCGGCTTCAATGGCGTGCCGCAGCACCTCTTGCTCCGCGTCCTTCTTTTGAAACGCACGCACCACCCAGGCCGTGGTGCCGCCCAGCAGTGCGCCCAGGGCGGTGCCCGCTCCCAGTGTCAGTCCGCCTGTGCCGATGTCGATCAACGCACCCGCCTTGGCGCCAGCGGCTGCACCGGCTGCCGCACCGGCCGATGTGCCCACGGCGAGCGCGGTGTTGTCGGTGCGGCGCAGTGTGGGCAAGCGATTCGGTGCCGCGGTGTTTTCTGGCGGCGCGGGTTGGTTGCCGTGCAGTGCGCGCAGTGTGGCGTCCAGGGTTTGCACCTGGTGCGCGTACTGGGCTGCTGGGTCGACGGTGCCCAGGGCCGTGCAGGCGCGCAGGTGCTGCGCCAGGGCCGATACCGATGCATCAAAACGCTGCCCGTTGCGGGCCACACCGCTGGCGCGCAGCCGGGCCAACACATGCTGGCTTTGGGGCAGCGCGGCCGCCAGCTGGTCAAACAACGCGGGCTCCAGCACCCAGCTTTCGCCGCAGTCTTCCCAGCGCAGCGCCCGCTGGGGTGCGGGTGCCCAGGCCGGTGGCATCGGGTGGTCGGGCGCGGTGTCGCTCCAGATCAGCACGGCGTCCACCGGCTCGCGGGTCGCGGCTGGGTCCGCGGGGTCGGCAAACCGCAGGCGGTCGCCTTGCGGGGTCCCTTCGGCGGCCATGGCTTGCAGCACCTGAATTTGTGCGGGCTGCAGGCCCTGCAGGCCGATCACCAAGTCGCCGGGCAGGCTGCGGCGCAGTGCGTCAAACGCGGCGTCTTGGGGGTCGTCGGGGTCGATGTGGCATTGGCGTGCCCACTGCGCCTCTCGCGCCCAGGCCCAGGCGGCCAGCGCCAGGCGGGGCAGCACCACCGCAAGTGCCAGCAGGCCCACATACATCCACACCCAGCGGCTGCCCGCCGCGCCCTCGCCTGCAAAGTTCTGCGTGGCCGTGATCTCTTGCAGCGAAAACGGCGCCAGACCGAACAGCGCGGTGAGCGGCCAGAACAGCGCCGAGACGATGGCATGCAC
>NZ_JBKBTV010000009.1:0-108091 GCF_046291265.1 Acidovorax sp.
GCTGGGCCTCAAGCAAGGCAAGGGCCCGTTCAATATCGAACTGTTCGGTGGATCGCCTGACGACAACAACGCCTTCTTCTTCTACGACGGCGCCATGAGCGTGCTGCAGCCCTACATCGACAGCGGCAAGCTGGTGGTGCGCAGCAAGCAGACCGGCATGAACAAGGTGGGCACGCTGCGCTGGGACGGATCGGTCGCCCAGGCGCGCATGGACAACCTGCTGTCGGCCTACTACGGCAAGGACAAGGTCCACGCCGTGCTGTCGCCGTACGACGGCCTGTCCATCGGCATCCTGTCGTCCCTGAAGGGCGTGGGCTACTGCACGGCGCAGCAACCATGTCCTGTGGTCAGCGGCCAGGACGCCGAAGTGCCATCGGTCAAGTCCATCCTGAAGGGCGAGCAGTATTCGACCGTGTTCAAGGACACGCGCGAGCTGGCCAAGGTGGCCGCCAATATGGTGGACGCCACGCTGTCGGGCAAGCAGCCCGAGATCAACGACACCAAGACCTACAACAACGGCGTGAAGGTGGTGCCCTCGTACCTGCTCAAGCCGGTGTCGGTCGATGCATCCAACTGGAATGCCGTGCTGGTGGGTAGCGGGTACTACAAAGAGTCGCAGATCAAGTAAGGGGCGCGGCTCAAAAAACTCTTCTGGCGTTGTTGCTGCGTCTTGTCGTACTGACCGTATTGCCTGCGACGCAGCGCCTAGCCAGAACCGCTTCGCTGAGTTTTGTGAGCCGCTGAGTGTTACGCGTGGAGGGCTTAGGAGACATCCAGCCCTCCCCTCTGAGATCCCAGAGGACTATAAAAATTTCCTCACCGAGCCCAAGCAATGCTTCTTGAAATGCGGGACATCCGCAAGACCTTTCCCGGCGTTGTCGCACTGAACAAGGTCAACCTGCGCGTGAAGGCGGGAGAGATCCATGCCATCGTGGGCGAGAACGGCGCAGGCAAATCGACGCTGATGAAGGTGCTCTCTGGCGTCTACCCGCACGGCAGCTACAGCGGCGACATTCACTTTGACGGCCAGGAGCGCCGCTTTGACGGCATCCGCGACAGCGAACATCTGGGCGTCATCATCATTCACCAGGAGCTGGCCCTGGTGCCGCTGTTGTCGATTGCAGAGAACATCTTTCTGGGCAATGAAACATCGCGCTACGGGGTGATCGACTGGATGCAAGCGCACAGCAAGACGCTGGCATTGCTGCAAAAGGTGGGTCTCAAGGAGCGGCCCGACACCCCGGTCGGCCACCTCGGCGTAGGCAAGCAGCAACTGGTAGAGATTGCCAAGGCGCTGTCGCGCCAGGTGCGGCTGTTGATTCTGGATGAACCCACCGCCAGCCTGAACGAGAACGACAGTGCAGCGCTGCTCGACCTGCTGCTGGAACTCAAAAGCCAGGGCATCACGTGCATCCTGATCTCGCACAAGCTCAACGAAATCTCCCGCGTGGCCGATTCGATCACGGTGCTGCGCGATGGCAGCACGGTGGAGACCATGGACTGCCAGTCGGGAGCCGTGAGCGAAGACCGCGTGATCCAGGCGATGGTCGGCCGCGAGATGGCCGACCGCTATCCGCAGCGCCAGCCGAACATCGGCGAGACCGTGTTTGAGGTGCGCGACTGGCGTGCCTACCACCCCCAACGCGGCGATACCGAGTTCATCAAGGGCATCAACCTGCAGGTGCGGCGCGGCGAGATCGTGGGCATCGCGGGGCTCATGGGCGCAGGGCGCACCGAGTTGGCGATGAGCATTTTCGGCAAATCCTGGGGCCACCGCATCAGCGGGCAGGTGCTACTGAACGGCCAGCCCATCGACGTGAGCACGGTGGAGAAGGCGGTACACCACGGCCTGGCCTATGTGACCGAAGACCGCAAGGGCAACGGGCTGGTGCTGAACGAAGACATCCAGTTCAATGTGTCGCTGGCACACCTCAGCGGTGTTTCGCGCGCCACGGTGATCGACAACGGCCGCGAACATCGGGTCGCCGAAACCTATCGCGAGAAGCTGCGCATCCGCTGCTCGGGTGTGGACCAGAAGACCGTCAACCTCTCCGGAGGCAACCAGCAAAAGGTGGTGCTGAGCAAGTGGCTCTTCACCAATCCCGAGGTGCTCATCCTCGACGAGCCCACCCGCGGCATCGACGTGGGCGCCAAGTACGAGATCTACACCCTCATCGCGCAACTGGCGGCCGACGGCAAGTGCGTGATCGTGATTTCGTCGGAGATGCCCGAGCTGCTGGGCATCACGGACCGCATCTATGTGATGAACGAAGGCCGCTTCGTGGCCGAGATGCCTACCGCCGAAGCGTCGCAGGAAAAGATCATGCGAGCGATTGTGAAAGCCAGTTGATATGTCCCAGACACCCTCCACCCTCACACCTCCCATGCCCCCAGTGAACGCCGCTCAGCCCGCCGCCCGTAGTGACCGATCGCCGCTGGACCACCTGAAGCACAACTTCCGCGAGTACGGCATGTTGATCACGCTGGTCGCCATCATGGGCTTCTTCCAGTACATGACCGACGGCACGCTGATGCAGCCGCTCAACCTGACCAACCTGATTCTGCAGAACAGCTACATCGTCATCATGGCGCTGGGCATGTTGCTGGTGATCGTGGCCGGCCACATTGATCTCTCCGTCGGTTCGGTCTGCGGATTCATCGGCGCACTGGCCGCCGTGCTGATGGTTCAGTACCAGTGGCACTTTGTGCCTGCCGCCCTGGCGTGCCTGCTGTGTGGTGGGCTGATTGGCGCTGTGCAGGGCTGGTTTGTGGCGTTCTCGCGCATCCCGTCCTTCATCGTCACGCTGGCGGGCATGCTGGTGTTCAAGGGCTTGGCGTTGGCGCTGCTGGCGGGGCAGTCCGTAGGGCCGTTCCCCGAAGCATTCCAGATGCTCAGCTCCGGTTTCATCCCGGATGTGTTCAACGCCGAAGGGCTGCGCGTCACGTCCTTGCTGCTGGGGGTTGCAGTGGCCGCCGCACTGGCGGTGGCAGGTGTTCGCGCACGGGCCAACCGGCTGCGGCACGGGGTGCATGCCGAGCCCGCAGCCCTGTTCCTGGCCAAGACGGCCGTGTTTGCAGCGCTGTTGATTTATTTCAGCTATCTGCTCGCGTCTTACAAGGGCTTGCCCAATGTGCTGATCGTGATGGCACTGCTCATCGTGCTGTTTGACTTTGTCACCAGCCGCACCACGATCGGGCGGCGCATCTATGCCTTGGGCGGCAACGAAAAAGCCGCCAAGCTCTCGGGCATCAAGACCGAACGCCTGTCGTTCTACGCCTTTGTGAACATGGGGGTGCTGGCCGCTCTGGCGGGTCTGGTGTTTGCCGCACGGCTGAACACGGCCACGCCCAAGGCGGGCCTGGGCTTTGAGCTGGATGTGATCGCCGCGTGCTTCATCGGCGGAGCCTCTGCCTCCGGCGGCGTGGGCAAGGTGATGGGCGCGGTGATCGGTGCGTTTGTGATGGGCGTGATGAACAACGGCATGTCCATCCTGGGCATCGGCATCGACTACCAGCAGGTGATCAAGGGCGTGGTATTGCTGGCAGCCGTCTTGGTAGACGTCTATAACAAGAACAAGGCCTGAGCCCCATGGACACAGCCAAGGTTCACGCCCCGGTCCTGGAACTCAGGGGCATCCACAAACATTTCTCTGGCATCCCGGTCCTGAGCGATGTGCAACTGCGCCTGTACCCCGGCGAGATCCATGCCCTGATGGGTCAGAACGGCGCGGGCAAGTCCACCTTGATCAAGGTGCTGACGGGCGTGCTGGAGCCCAGCGGCGGACAGATGCAGCTGAACGGCCAGACGGTGTGGCCCGACTCGCCCCTGGCAGCGCAGCACCTGGGCATCAGCACCGTGTACCAGGAGGTCAACCTCTGCCCCAACCTGTCGGTGGCAGAAAACATCTTTGCGGGCCGCTACCCACGCTGCGGCATCACCCAGGGCTTTCGCATTGACTGGGCCACGCTGAACCAGCGCGCCCGCGAGCTGGTGGCGCGCATTGGCATGGACCTGGATGTGACGCGACTGCTGTCGGACTACCCCGTGGCCGTGCAGCAGCTCGTGGCCATTGCCCGGGCACTGAGCATCGAATCCAAGGTGCTGATCCTGGACGAACCCACCTCCAGCCTGGACGATGACGAAGTACAGAAGCTCTTCACCGTGCTGCGCCGCCTGCGCGACGAGGGGCTGTCCATTGTGTTCGTGACCCATTTTCTGAACCAGGTCTATGCCATTTCCGACCGCATCACCGTATTGCGCAATGGCAGCTGGGTGGGCGAATGGGCAGTGGCCGACCTGGGGCCACAGGCCCTGATTGCGGCCATGCTGGGGCGCGAACTGGCCGCGCAGTCCACCGAGGCTGCCGTATCGCCCGACTTTGACGACGCCACACCCGTACTGCTGCAGGCCGAAGGCCTGGGGCAGAGCGGGCAGCTGCAACCCGTGGACCTGCGGGTGCGCGCAGGTGAGGTCGTCGGCCTGGCGGGCCTGCTCGGCTCAGGCCGCACCGAGCTGGCACGGCTGCTGTTCGGCCTGCAGTCGCCCGACCGGGGCGTGCTGCGCATCGACGGGCAGACCGTGACATTTAGCAACCCCATGGACGCGATCCGCCAGGGTCTGGCCCTGTGTCCGGAGGAGCGCAAGACCGACGGCATCGTGGCCGAACTGTCCGTGCGGGAGAACATTGCGCTGGCGCTGCAGGCGCGCATGGGCGTGGGCAATTTCTTGTCGCGGGCCGAGCAAACCGCACTGGCCGAGCGCTACGTGAAGCTGCTCGGCATCAAGACCGAAAGCGTGGACAAGCCCATCGGACTGCTGTCGGGCGGCAACCAACAAAAGGCGATTCTCGCCCGCTGGATGGCCATCAAGCCGCGCCTCTTGATCCTGGACGAGCCCACACGTGGCATCGACGTGGCGGCTAAACAGGAAATCATGGAACAGATCCTGCGCCTGGCCCGGGGCGGCATGGCAGTGGTCTTCATCTCCTCTGAAATGAGCGAAGTGGTGCGCGTGGCGCACCGCATCGTGGTGCTTCGCGACCGCCGCAAAGTGGGCGAACTGCCCGCAGGCAGCAGCGAAGACGCCGTGTACGAACTGATTGCTGCCGACCATGTCTGAACGTTCCCCCTCCCCTTCCCTGGTCGCTGCGTTGCTGCGCCACCGCCTGGCCTGGCCGCTGATCACGCTGGCGCTGCTGCTCACCGTGAACACGGTGTTCAACGACAGCTTCCTGCGCATCGAGTGGCGCGATGGCCATCTCTACGGCAGCCTGATTGACATCCTGAACCGCGCCGCCCCCCTGGTGCTGGTTTCGCTGGGCATGACGATGGTGATCGCCACGCGCGGTATCGATATCTCCGTGGGTGCGGTGGTGGCCATTGCGGCGGCCGTGGCGGCCTGGATGATTGGTGGCTCGGTGTCTGGCACCGAAAGCCGCTTTCCGCTGCCGGTGGCCATTCTCGGCGCTATTGGCGTGGCGCTGCTGTGTGGCCTGTGGAACGGCGTGCTGGTAGCCAAGGTGGGCATGCAGCCCATCATCGCCACGCTGATCCTCATGGTCGCTGGCCGGGGCATTGCCCAGTTGATCACCGACGGACAGATCATCACCATCTACTACACGCCCTACTTCTTTCTGGGGGGCGGCTACCTGCTGGGCCTGCCGTTCGCGCTGTTCATCGTGGCGGCGGTGTTTGCGTTGCTGTACCTGGCGGTCACCCGCACGGCGCTGGGCCTGTTCATTCAGGCAGTGGGCATCAACCCCACCGCAGCGCGCGTGGCTGGCGTGCAGTCGCGCGGCCTGATCATTGCGGCCTACACGTTTTGCGGCGTGTGCGCGGGGATTGCCGGGTTGCTGATCAGCTCCAACGTGAAGAGTGCCGACGGCAACAACGCAGGGCAGTTGCTGGAACTGGACGCCATCCTGGCGGTGACCCTGGGCGGGACGGCGCTGACCGGCGGGCGGTTCAGCCTGGTGGGCAGCGTGATTGGCGCGCTCATCATCCAGACGCTGACCTATGCCATCTACTCGCTGGGCGTGCCGCCCGAGATCAACCTGGTGGTCAAGGCCGTGGTCGTGTTTGTGGTGATGCTGCTGCAGTCGCCCGAGTTTCGCGCCCAGGTCGGCGTGCTGGTGCGCAGGCCGGGCGTGCGTGGAGCGCCGTCATGAGCACGTTGCCCACTTCGTCGCTCAAGACGGATGCTGCGGTAGCGGCGCCCCCAGCCGCTTCCACGGCTGCGCGCCTGAACCCCAAGTTCCTGCCGCTGATCGCCACCATCTCCCTCTTCGTGGCCATGGCCACCATGGGGTCGGTGATGTACACGGGGTTCTTCTCGGCCCAGGTGTTTTTAAACCTGCTGATCGACAACGCCTTCCTGATCATCGTCGCGGTGGGCATGACGTTTGTGATCCTCTCCGGCGGCATTGACCTGTCGGTGGGGTCCGTGGTGGCGCTGACCACCATGGTGCTGGCCGCACTGGTGGAGCACAGGGGCTGGAGCCCGCTGGTGGTGATTCCGCTGGTGCTGCTGATGGGCACGGCCTTTGGCGCGCTCATGGGCTTCTTGATCGAGCGCTTCCGGCTGCAGCCCTTCATCGTCACGCTGGCTGGCATGTTCCTCGCGCGCGGGCTGTGTTACCTGATCAGCATTGATTCCATCAGCATTTCCAACGAAGGCTATTCAGAGCTATCGCAGTGGCGCCTGCCGCTGTGGGAAGGTGCATCGCTGTCGCTGGGTGCTGTGATCGCCATCGTGGTGCTGCTGGCCGCCGTGTTCATCGCGCACTGCACGCCGTTTGGCCGCGCCGTGTATGCGGTGGGTGGCAGCGAAACATCTGCACTGCTGATGGGCCTGCCGGTGCGGCGCACCCTCATCGGCGTGTACACGTTCTCGGGCTTTTGCTCTGCATTGGCCGGCGTGGTGTTCACGTTCTACATGCTCTCGGGTTATGGGCTGCACGCCGTGGGCATGGAGCTTGACGCCATCGCTGCGGTGGTCATCGGCGGCACCCTGCTGACCGGCGGCGTGGGCTATGTGGCTGGCACGCTGTTTGGCGTGCTGATGCTCGGAATCATCCAGACCCTGATCTCTTTTGACGGCACGCTCAGCTCGTGGTGGACCCGCATCGTTGTGGGCGTGCTGCTTTTCGTCTTCTGCCTGCTGCAGCGGGTGTTGACCCACCGCACCAACAAGCCGTCCTGACCCTAGAGGCTGAGAGTCTTTTTCCTATGCCCGCCTTGCACGTCAAAACACCCCTGCTCGTCGTTGCAAATGCGCGCCATAGCCCGGGCTATGGCTGTGCTTTGCGCCTCGATCAGCGGCGTTTTGACGCACCTTTCGGACACAGGCAAAAAACTCCCAGCCTCTGCCCCCCTCTTTCGCGCTCCTAAAAAAAATCATGACCACACCTCCCCGCAAGCTCCGCTCCGCCGCATGGTTCGGCACCGCCGACAAGAACGGCTTCATGTACCGCAGCTGGATGAAGAACCAGGGCATCCCGGACCACGCATTCGACGGCCGCCCCGTCATCGGCATCTGCAACACCTGGTCCGAACTGACCCCGTGCAACGCCCACTTTCGCAAGATTGCCGAACATGTGAAGCGCGGCATCTACGAGGCGGGCGGCTTTCCGGTGGAGTTCCCGGTGTTCTCCAACGGCGAATCCAACCTGCGCCCCACGGCCATGCTCACGCGCAACCTGGCCAGCATGGATGTGGAGGAAGCCATCCGCGGCAACCCCATCGACGCCGTGGTGCTGCTGGTCGGCTGCGACAAGACCACGCCTGCCCTCTTGATGGGCGCCGCCAGCTGCGACGTGCCCGCCATCGTGGTCACGGGCGGCCCCATGCTCAACGGCAAGCTCGACGGCAAGGACATCGGCTCGGGCACGGCCGTTTGGCGCTTGCACGAGTCGCTGAAGGCCGGTGAAATCAACGAACACCAGTTCTTTGCGGCCGAAGCGGGCATGTCCCGTTCGGCCGGCACCTGCAACACCATGGGCACGGCCAGCACCATGGCCTGCATGGCCGAGTCGCTGGGCACCTCGCTGCCGCACAACGCGGCGATCCCGGCGGTGGACGCGCGCCGCTACGTGCTGGCGCACATGTCGGGCCGACGCATCGTCGAGATGGCGCATGAGGACCTGCGCCTGTCCAAGATCCTCACCCGCGAAGCGTTCGAGAACGCCATCCGCACCAACGCCGCCATTGGCGGCTCGACCAACGCCGTCATCCATCTGAAAGCCATCGCGGGCCGCATCGGCGTGCAGCTAGACCTGGAAGACTGGACACGCGTCGGCCGTGGCACGCCCACGCTGGTGGACCTGCAGCCCTCGGGCCGCTTCCTGATGGAAGAGTTTTATTACGCGGGGGGCCTGCCCGCCGTGCTGCGCCGCCTGGGCGAAAACAACCTGCTGCCCCACCCCAATGCACTCACCGTCAACGGCAAGAGCCTGTGGGACAACGTGCGCGAAGCCCCGCAGTACAACGACGAGGTGATCCGCCCGATCAACAACCCGCTGATTGCCGACGGCGGCATCTGCATCCTGCGCGGCAACCTGGCGCCGCGTGGCGCGGTGCTCAAGCCCTCGGCGGCGTCGCCCGAGCTGCTGAAACACCGGGGCCGCGCTGTGGTGTTCGAAAACCTGGAGCACTACAAGGAGCGCATCGTCGACGAAGACCTGGACATCGACGCCAGCTGCGTGATGGTGCTCAAGAACTGCGGGCCCAAGGGCTACCCCGGCATGGCCGAGGTGGGCAACATGGGCCTGCCCCCAAAGCTGCTGCGCCAGGGCGTGAAGGACATGGTGCGCATCTCCGACGCGCGCATGAGCGGCACGGCCTACGGCACCGTGGTGCTGCATGTGGCGCCCGAAGCAGCGGCGGGTGGCCCGCTGGCTGCCGTGCGCGATGGTGACTTTATCGAGATGGACTGCGAAAACGGCCGACTGCACCTAGACATCAGCGACGAAGAACTGGCAGCGCGCCTGGCGGCCCTGACCAACACCGACCACGGCGGGCGCGGCGGATACCAGAGGTTGTACGTGGACCACGTGCTGCAAGCCGACGATGGTTGCGACTTTGACTTCCTGGTCGGGTGCCGGGGGGCTGCTGTGCCCCGCCACTCGCATTGATGTGACCCCTGAGGCGCTCGCCGCAATCAATTGCTACAGATTCAATAGCTGCTAGCGCTTATTAGATAAGCGCTAGAGGCATATTTCAATCAAATTCTTACCTGCATCCGCCATGCCAGCCACCCATTCCCTCCAGAACCCTCGCTATCGCGGCATCTTCCCCGTCGTGCCCACCACGTTCCATGAAGACGGAACGCTCGACATCGACAGCCAGAAGCGCAGCCTCGATTTCATGATCGACGCCGGTGTAGACGGCCTGTGCATCCTGGCCAACTTCTCCGAACAGTTTTCACTGTCCGACGCCGAGCGCGAAACGCTCACGCGCCTGTCGCTGGAACACGTGGCCGGGCGCGTGCCCGTGATCGTCACCACCACCCACTACGGCACCCGCGTGTGCGCCGAGCGCAGCCGCGCCGCGCAGGACATGGGCGCGGCCATGGTGATGGTGATGCCGCCCTACCACGGCGCCACCTTCCGCGTGCCCGAGGCGCAGATCTACGAGTTCTACGCCCGCGTTTCGGACGCGATCAGCATCCCGATCATGGTGCAGGACGCACCCGCCAGCGGCACCGTGCTATCAGCCCCATTCCTCGCGCGCATGGCGCAGGAGATCGAGAACCTGGCTTACTTCAAGATCGAAGTGCCCGGCGCGGCCAGCAAGCTGCGCGAGCTGATCCGCCTGGGCGGCGACGCCATCGAAGGCCCGTGGGATGGCGAAGAAGCCATCACCCTGCTGGCCGACCTCGATGCCGGTGCCACCGGCGCGATGACGGGCGGCGCCTTTCCGGATGGCATCCGCCCCATCATCGAAGCGCACCGCCAGGGCGACATGGACCAGGCCTTCACGCTCTATCAGCGCTGGCTGCCCCTCATCAACCACGAGAACCGCCAGGGCGGCATCCTCACGGCCAAAGCCCTCATGAAGGAAGGTGGCGTGATCGCCTGCGAGGCGGGCCGCCACCCCTTCCCGGCCATGCACCCCGAGGTGCGCCGCGGGCTGATCGACATCGCGCGGCGGCTGGACCCGCTGGTACTGCGCTGGGGGCGTTGACTTGACTCCGCTCACCCCCCTGCCCCAAGCGCCCGCGCTGATCGCGTTGGACTGGGGCACCAGTTCGCTGCGGGCCTATGCCATGGCATCGACCGGCGCCGTGTTGAGCAGCCGCCGCAGCGACCACGGCATCATGAATCTTCCGCCCGGAGAACCGGGAGCGCTGGGGACATCCGCACGTTTCGAACACGCGCTGCAAACCCTGTGCGGTGATTGGCTTGCTGCCAACAACCCTACCCCGCTGCTGGCTTGCGGCATGGTGGGCAGTGCACAAGGCTGGGCACCCGCGGACTATCTGGCGCTGCCCAGTTCCAGCGTGGACCTGGCCCGGTCATTGACCGTGGTGCCACGCGCCCATGGGCAGCCGCTGCACATTGTTCCCGGCCTCCTGCAGCCGGGCGACCTGCCCAACGTCATGCGCGGCGAAGAAACGCAAATTGCTGGCGTGCTGCAAAGCCTGGCCGCCAGCAACACAGCACCCGCCCGCATGCTGGTAGGACTGCCCGGCACCCACAGCAAATGGGCGGTGGTCGAGTCCGGCAGTGTGACGCGTTTTGAAACCTTCATGACCGGCGAGATCTACGCCGCGCTGCGCCACCACTCCATCCTGGGCCGCACCATGGTGGACACCGGCGTGTTTGACGAGGCCGCCTTTACCCAGGGGCTGCGCGTGGCACGCACCCCCGAGGGCGCCTTGGGCGTGTTGTCCAACGTGTTCAGCAGCCGCACGCTGGGCCTGACGGGCCGCCTGCCCGGCGAGGCACAGGCCGACTACCTGTCAGGCCTGTTGATTGGCCACGAAGTGGCAGCGCTGGCGCATGTGCTGCTGGACGGTGGGCTGCCCGTGGTGCTGTGCGGCGAGCCCGCGCTGTGCCGCCGCTACGCAGCCGCACTCGAAGTGCACGGCCAGGATTCACCCCAGATCTGCACCGATGCCACCCCGCTGGGACTGTGGCGCCTGGCCCAGGCTGCTGCCCTGGTTTAAGCGTTGTGAAAGACGATGCATCACCGACCCGCCTGGAACCTTTCATGCCTCTATCGCCCCCCTTCCACCAAGCCCTCGCTCGCTGCGGGTTGATTGCCATCCTGCGCGGACTGCGACCTGATGAGGCTGCCAGCATAGGGCGCGTGTTGTATGACGCGGGTTTTCGTTTGATCGAAGTGCCGCTCAACTCGCCTGAGCCGCTGGACAGCATCCGCGCACTGCGCGATGCGCTGCCGCCCGACGCCCTGGTGGGTGCGGGCACGGTACTGCGGCCCGAATCGTGCAGCGAGATTGCCGCGGCGGGCGGCCAAATCGTGGTGATGCCACACAGCGACCCGGTCGTGATCCGCGCGGCGCGGGCGTGTGGGCTGGCGTGCGCGCCCGGCGTTGCCACACTGACCGAAGCCTACGCCGCCCTGGCCGAAGGTGCGGATGCTTTAAAGCTCTTCCCTGCCGAGGCGCTGAGCCCCGCCGTGCTCAAGGCGTGGCGCGCGGTGATCCGGCCCCCGGTGGCGCTCATTCCTGTGGGCGGCATCACGCCCGAAAGCATTGCGCCGTATGTCGCGGCGGGCGCCTCTGGCTTTGGCCTGGGTTCGGCGCTGTTCAGCCCTGGCGATACGGCGGCTGAGGTGTCTCGGCACGCCCACGCCTTCATGCAGGCCTGGAAGAACCTGCATCGCGGCACCTGAATGCACATGTCTTTCTGCCTTTTCTTCACATCCTTCAACCACCCTCCGCGTCCATGAAGATCACCCGATTGACCACATTTCTGGTGCCCCCGCGCTGGTGTTTTCTCAAGATCGAAACCGACGAAGGCATCGTCGGTTGGGGCGAACCCGTGCTGGAGGGCCGCGCCCACACCGTGGCCGCAGCGGTAGAAGAACTGGGCGACTACCTGATCGGCAAGGACCCGCGCCACATCGAGGACCACTGGACGGTGCTGTACCGCGGCGGCTTCTACCGCGGGGGTGGCATCCACATGAGCGCGCTGGCCGGCATCGACCAGGCGCTGTGGGACATCAAAGGCAAGGCGCTGGGGGTGCCGGTGTCTGACCTGCTCGGTGGCCCAGTGCGCGACCGCATCCGGGTGTACAGCTGGATCGGCGGTGACCGCCCCAGCGAGACCGCAGCCGCTGCCAAAGCAGCCGTGGAGCGTGGGTTCACCGCCGTCAAGATGAACGGCACCGAAGAGCTGCAGTACGTGGACACCTACGACAAGGTAGAGCGCTGCCTGGCCAACGTGGCCGCGGTGCGCGATGCCGTAGGGCCCAACGTGGGCATCGGGGTGGACTTTCACGGCCGCGTGCACAAGCCCATGGCCAAGGTGTTGATGAAGGAGCTGGACCCGTACCGCCTGATGTTCATCGAAGAGCCCGTGCTGAGCGAACACTACGAAGCGCTCAAGGAGCTGGCGCACCTGACCAGCATTCCGATCGCGCTGGGCGAGCGGCTGTACTCGCGCTGGGACTTCAAGCGTGTGCTGGCCGAAGGGTATGTGGACATCATCCAGCCCGACCCATCGCACGCGGGCGGCATCACCGAGACGCGCAAGATCGCCAGCATGGCCGAGGCGTATGACGTGGCACTGGCCCTGCACTGCCCGCTGGGGCCCATCGCGCTGGCCGCCAACCTGCAGCTGGACGCGGTTTGCTACAACGCCTTCATCCAGGAGCAAAGCCTGGGCATTCACTACAACGAGGCCAACGACCTGCTCGACTATGTGACGAACCCAGAAGTTTTCGCCTACAGCGACGGCATGGTGGCCATCCCCCGCGGGCCCGGATTGGGCATTGAAGTGAACGAGGCCTATGTGCGGGAACGCGCAGCCGAGGGCCACCGCTGGCGCAACCCGGTGTGGCGGCACCAGGACGGCAGCTTTGCAGAGTGGTAGCCGTGTGTGAAGGAATGGATCAGATTACTACTATTTTGATAGCTACTAGCGCTTTACCAATAAGCGCTAGAGGCCAAAAACACTAAAAATTTTCCATCCAAGTTCCTTCAGGCGGCTGCACGGTCCTTCCCCCGCTCAGCACACACCCTGCCGCCAGCACCTGCAGAACAAAGACAACGAAGAAGTACACGCCGGTGGTGGTAGTGCCCAGCGGCGGCAACCCTGCCGAATCCCGCACGATGAGCCCGCCAGAACCGCGGGCGCAAACGCATATGGCGCCTGGGCCATTGCCACACTTCGGGGCCACCACGCGCGGTACCCCAACCGAACAACGCCAGCACAAATGCAGTACGCACCACCGTGTCGCCGTAGAAGGGGATGGACGGTGTAGATGTCAGAGCGGGCATGGGGGCGAGTGTTGAAATGGCTGTGTATGCAACGGTGCGCCCCATGGTGCGGGCTCACAGCCCACCGATACTTCGCTGCAGGGCGAAGCGTCCACCCCGCCGTGTGCTTTAGGCTTGCACGCACCGAAAGCGCCACCATGAACACCAACCAGATTGCCCGAATCGCATCCCTGCTGGGCGAACCCGCGCGCACCGCGATGCTGGTCCAGTTGATGGATGGCCGCCTGCTGACCGCTACCGAATTGGCCAGGGCAGGCAATGTGTCGGCCCCCACCGCCAGCAGCCACCTGGCCCAGATGGTGGACGCCGGGCTGATGTGTGTGGAGCAGCGCGGCCGACACCGCTACCACCGGCTGGCGTCGGCCGACGTGGCCAAGGTGCTCGAGGGCATCATGCAGATTGCCACCCACCAATTGCCCCGCACCACCGTGGTGGTTGGCCCACGTGATGACGCCCTGCGCACCGCCCGCATGTGCTACGACCACCTGGCCGGGCGCCTGGGGTTGGCCATTGCCGAACGGCTGCTGGCAGACCAGGCGATCCAGTTTGACGGAGAAGCCGGGCTGGTCACCGACCGGGCTGCCGAGGTGCTGCAACGCTGGGGGCTACCCGACCCGACGGATGCACAGCCACCGCACCGCAGCAGGCCCTACTGTCGGCCGTGCCTGGACTGGAGCGAACGCAAATCCCACATCGCGGGCAGGCTTGGCGCCATGATCTGCGCCCATTGCCTGGACCAGGGGTGGCTCACACGCACCGCGGGCAGCCGCGCTCTGGCGATCTCGCCGGTCGGGGCCAAGAACTTTCGAGAGCTTCTGGGGCTACAGGCATGGGAGCGGGTGGTGGGTCGTTGTTGAAACCCCCTCATGGGGGCACTCTCCGCCTGAAGACTGCGTGTGATCCATGCGGCTATCACGGGCGCCAACCTTCCCCCCGTGTGCAGACGTTCAGCGTGGCGCACTGACGCCACCTGGAGGTGGATAAAGCTTGAATTTCACGGAAAAAAGATGGATGCATTCCTGGGTCATCCGATGAAAAACTGATGTCCGAACTTGTATCTACGATGCCCGTCAGAAATGAAATGCGCAAGCAGCGCTGGCTATTTTTTGATTTCGCGGAAACAATGCATCCACAAAGCACAGCACGTTAGACCTCGGGGTTTGCGATGGAGCGCAGCGCAATCCGGGTCACCAATTAGCGGGAGGGACCATGGCTCACAACGCATCCAGCTGGACCTTGGGTCGACGACTCATAGCGATCAACACGGCATTGTTCTTGTTGCTCGGAGCCGTCATGATCGCGATCTGGATCATGATGGGCGCACTGAGCGAAGATGCCGAGGTGGTCCGCTCCAACAACGTTCCCCAGTTGCAGAGAATTGCGGAATTGGAGTTGAACGTGACGCGGGTGTCACTGCAGGTGCGGCATGCCATTCTTTCGCGTACACCCCAGGAACAAGCTGCAACGCTGGCTGACATCGGCGACAAACGGGCGCTGCTTCAAAAGACGCTGGACGATTTTGGCAAGAGCATGGTCGACGGCGATGGCAAGCAGGCGTTTGCGCCGTTGCCCGGTCTGATGCAATCCTTCTGGGCCGATGGGGAAGCCAACATAAAGCTCATTCAAGAAGGACGCAAAGACGAGGCATTTGCCTATCTGGTGGACAAGACCATTCCCGCCCGCAATCGCCTCTTGGCACCGCTGGCTGCAGAAAAAAGCCGCCAAGGGGATCAACTGTCTTTGCGGATCAACGACATACAAAAACTGGCAGCCACGGATCGAAACATTGCAATGCTGGCGATGTTGGCGGTATTGGTTTGCCTGGGCGGACTGGGCATATACCTTCGTTCCGTGGTCCGCGACCTGGGAGGCGACCCCCCCGAACTCAAACGTGTAGCGCTGGCCGTCGCAAGCGGAGATTTGCAGGCTTCGGTACCCATCAAGGCAGGAGATCAAAACAGCATCATGGCTGGCCTGGGTTCAATGCGTGACCATTTGGCGTCGGTCGTTGCTACTGTCCGACTGGGCGCAGAGAACATCGCATCCTCCAGCGGTGAAATCGCCGCCGGCAACAACGACCTTTCTGCACGCACTGAGCATCAGGCGTCCGCCCTGCAGCAAACAGCGGCTTCCATGGAAGAAATGGGGTCCACCGTCAGACAGAATGCGGACAGCGCTCGCCGTGCCAACGAACTTGCGCAAGCCGCATCCGCCGTAGCGGCGCAAGGTGGAGCAGTGGTTTCTGAAGTGGTCGACACCATGAAGGGCATTCACGACAGCAGCAGCAAGATCAACAGCATCATCGGTGTGATCGATTCGATCGCCTTCCAAACCAACATCCTTGCCCTGAATGCAGCTGTTGAGGCTGCTCGGGCTGGCGACCAAGGCCGCGGATTCGCCGTGGTCGCAGGGGAGGTCAGAACCTTGGCACAGCGCAGCGCCAGTGCGGCCAAGGAAATCAAGGCGCTTATTACCGCCAGCGTCGAGCAGGTCAGCAAAGGGAGCACGCTGGTGAACAAGGCGGGGACCACCATGACGGAAGTCGTGACTTCTATCCGCAAGGCGACAGACCTGATGGGAGAGATCAGCGCCTCCAGCAAAGAACAGAGCAGTGGTGTGGATCAGATCACTGAAGCCATTACGCAGGTAGACCATGCCACACAGCAAAATGCGGCACTGGTGGAACAGATGGCGGCAGCTGCAAGCAGCCTGCGCTCGCAAGCGAGCGAATTGGTGCAAGCCGTCGCGGTGTTTCGCCTTGCAGACACCGCCAAGTCTGCTGCGCAATTTTCTGCATCAAAACCCGTGGCAGTGCTCGCGGGCGCGCGGCGCCTTCAAGCCAGTGTCTCGAGTTAAAGATTCGCCAAAAAATCGCGTGATGCTTGCGAGAGATGTCATCGGCGGATTGGGTCCAAACGAATGGTCCCTGTCGACGAAGTTCGATTCAATTCAATTCGAATCGCTCACACATTCGTATCCTGGGTAGTGAAAGCCGTCAGCCCGTCGCTTGCGCTGCAGTGCTGGAGCGGATGCTGGCTTGACCAGATCTGTCCAAGTGTGCCGCTTGCGGTGTGACCACCCAGAGCCTTCGCGGGCATACTACGCTCGCCCGCGCACATACCTTCCCGTTGGTATTCCACATATCTGCTAGGAGCCAGCATTGAAGTTAGATCGTTTCCTGAATGAAAACATCGAGGAAATCCTTGCGGAGTGGGAGGCATTTTCTTTGACGCTGGTGCCAACGGTCACACCGTCAGACATGGTTTTGCGGGATCATGCCAGAGGCATGTTGCAAGCCATTGCGCTGGACATTGGTACCCAACCAGAACCCAGAGCAGCAATACCAGAAGTCCCGCGGAAACGCCCCGCATCTGGTCGGCGGCGTTCAGAGCGCGGCGTTCAGCCATGGAGGGCAGCGCCAAGCGAGTGACTTCTCGCTGCTCCAGCTGTGCGCGGAATTCCGCGCCCTGCGCGCAACTGTGCTGCGGCTGTGGTTGCCCAGGTTGGGGCAAATGACCCAGGAGATCTCCAACCAGATGGTGCGGTTCAACGAGGCCGTTGATCAGGCCCTTGCCGAATCCGTCGTGAGCTATTCGTCCAAGGCCGACCAGACGCGCGAGCTGTTCTTGGCCATTCTTGGTCACGATCTGCGAATGCCGCTGTTTTCGATGCGTCTTGCGGGCGAGAGCCTTAGAAAGCCAACGCTGTCAGCCGCGCAGATTGCCGAAACTGGTGACCGAATCCGCAGCAGCACGCGGCTGATGAACAGCATGGTCGCCGATCTGTTGGGCTTCACACGCACACAACTGGGCAGTGGCATGCCCATCGTTCCTGCGTTGGTGGATGTGAAAATCGTGTGTGAGTCTGCGCTGGAAGATGCCAAAGCGGCCCACCCGCAAAGTCGCTTTGAATTCCAAGCCACCGGCGATACGACGGGCTCATTTGATGGCGTCAGGCTGCATCAGTTGTTTGCGAATCTCCTTTTCAACGCCGCCCAGTATGGTGACCTCGACATGCCGGTGGTTCTGGGCATCCATGGCGACGCTCACGGTATCTTGGTCCAGGTTACTAACCACGGGCAGCCGATTCCGGCAGCCTCCTTGGGCGCCATCTTCAAGCCGTTGGTCCAACTTTCCGACGAAGGAGGCCAGGACGAGCGACCGCGCACCAGTCTTGGCTTGGGCTTGTTCGTTGCACGAGAAATCGCGGAAGCCCATGGAGGCACGATCGCAGTGCAATCAGACTTGGCAAGCGGGACGGTGTTTACTGTGCGCATTCCCGGGGCCGTCTAGTTGCCCGCGCTGAAGCTGTAGTGCTGAGCCAAGCCTGGGGCGCCGCTGCTTGCAGGGCTCTCGTACAAGTACCCCTGGTATTCAGGGTAACTAAAGTCGTACAGCCCGACCCAGTATCCACGCGGTCTAGCGCCCTGCTCGGCCAAGTGGCTGCTCGATATTGCTCAGGTTCCGCTTGAGTTTGTGGCATGCGACCTCCGACCAGGAGATTGCTTGAGGCTGGCGGCACGTTCGGCTCATCACCTGTCTTCCAGACGAATGTCGTTTGGAGCCCTTTTGCGCCTCTTACTTCCATCCAGAACGAAGGGTGGCAGCCATGCTTCAACAACAATAGGCCTTGTTTGTGCAACTGGAGGCCACCACCATGGCGTTAACCCACTGGCTTTTCTTCTGCAGCGTCTCTCTGCTGATGTGTTTTACCCCCGGCCCGGCCGTGCTGCTGGCGGTCTCGAACTCTATGGACGTGGGCGCCAAGCGCACCGTGTTCAGTTCACTTGGCAGTTCGGCAGGCATCTTCGTCGTGTCGGGGCTGGCGATGATCGGCATGGGCGCCGTCCTGGCGACGTCGGCGAGCGCGTTTCTGACCATGAAGGTGGTTGGTGCGATCTACTTGATATGGCTCGGCGTGAAACGCTGGCGCAGCAATGAGGCCTTGATCAACAACGATGCCGACCAGGCAACCTCACCACGACGTGAGCGCAAAAACTGGCAACTGGTGGCACAAGGGCTAGGCGTGTCGTTGACGAACCCCAAGGCCATCCTGTTTTTCTCGGCGCTGTTTCCGCAGTTCATCGTGCCCGGCATGCCGCTGTTCACGCAGTACCTGCTGCTGACCAGCACATTCGCCGTCTGCGCGCTGATCTCACACGCTTTTTACGTGGTCCTCATTTCTCTGGTGAAGCAGCACGTAGTGGCGCGCGCCAAGCTGTTCAATCGCATCGTCGGCGGTACCTTCATTGCACTGGGTTTAGGTCTATTGAAGACGCGACATAGGCTTGCTTAACGGCTACAAGCGATGATTTTCTCGTTGCGCGGCGACGGTTGGGGTATGGCCGCGTCGGAACCACATGAGCAACGGCTTTCGCTGCATTTCGATACCCGTGAACTCGCGCTACTTGCGACCGGACCCACCCTTGCGATGTTGACGATGGGATGAAGCACCAGGCAGGTGTCGTACAAGATTGGCGAAGCGGTCCCATCGTCCAGCCTGTCACCCGTTGTAGGAGTAGATAAGCAATCCCAGCGCGGGGACAACCACCAGATCCTGCTCATGGCCCGTCGTGAAGAACGCTCCCTCCTTTGCTGCAGCGCGCTGGGCTTGCTCCAGCAATTCGGGTGGTTCGCCTGCGCAGTTCTGCCCCCGAAACAGCCAGTCTTGCTCCGCTGCCGGCGTGGCTTTCCAAGGCTGGTACTGGTGGTACGGCCTGCCATCTTTGCCCAGATTCGCCGTTTCAAAGTAGGCCAGACCCTGGCTGCGGATGCGCACCAGGTTCGCGTCAGACAGCCGAAAAATCGCGAATCCGCAGCCCTCTCTGAACCCTCCGACCTCATCGTGGTGCACGACCTCCAGCAACTCGAACTGGGGCGGAATCGCTTTGCGATACAGCTCCACCTGCCAGTGGTTGCACCCCTTGATGGGAAGCAGAACTACCAGGGCCAGGGCGCAGGCTGCAGAGGCAGCGCGGAGCGCGACGACCGGTGGTCGGTATCCGAGCAACTGATGGGCCACGGTGTTCAAAGCAATGGCTATGCCTTTTGCAAGGAAGAAGACTACCGTTCCAAAGATAGCGAGGCAGAGCAAGCTGATGCCAAGTCCGATCGCGATAAACATTGCTACCTTTCAAGAAGTCTGGAGCGTTGCGCGCAAGTATTGGATGGCTGTGTGAGGTGGAAATGAAGTCTGTGAGGTGCGTGTGATCTTCTGGCAGCCTACGTCGGTAGAAGGAAAGCAAAAAGGGGCGCAGACATCTGCCCACGCCCCTCCTGAAATTGCGCTACCAAACCATCCAGCTCGGCCCGGCGCGCAACACTTCACTGCACTAAAGCAGCCATCTCTCCCGCAGGCACTACCCCGTAGTGGTCCAGCCGCATCGAGTACTGCGCACGTCCCGAAGACAAGGCGCGTAGGCTGCCGATGTAGCCGAACATCTCTTTCAGCGGTACCTCGGCTTCGACCGTGGCGGCGTTGCCGCGTTGGCCTTGGCCCCGCACCAGTCCTCGGCGGCGGTTCAGGTCGCCGATGGCATCGCCCAGGTAGTCGGCCGGGGTGATGACCTCCACAGCCATCACGGGTTCGAGCAACTGGGGCCCGGCCTTGGCGAAGGCTTCGCGGAAAGCGGCCATGGCCGCTAGTTCGAAGGCCAGCGTGGACGAGTCACGCTCATGGAAGCTGCCATCCATCAGCGTGGCCAAGAAGTCCACGGCGGGGAAACCAGCCACCACGCCCGCAAGGGCTGCACGGCGGACACCGGCCTCCACCGCGGGGATGAACTCGCGTGGCACGGCGCCGCCGACGATGCGACTTTCAAAGCGGATGCCTTCACCCCTGGGCAGGGGTTCGAGCTGCAGCTTCACCTCGGCGAACTGGCCGGGGCCGCCCGATTGCTTCTTGTGCACATGACTTACCTCCACACTCTTCGAAATGGTTTCGCGATAAGCCACCTGGGGGCGGCCTACCGACACGTTGACACCGTGGCGTGCGCGCAGCTTCTCTATCGAGACTTCGAGCTGCAGCTCGCCCATGCCGGACAGAATGGTCTGGCCAGATTCGGCGTCGTGCTGCAGCCGAAGGCTCGGGTCTTCGCGCAGTAGGGACTGCAGGGCCTTGGACAGGCCTTGCTGGTCCGCGCTCGCCTTGGGTTCGATGGCCACGTGGATCACCGGCTCGGGCACACTGATCTGCTCCAGCACCACGGGGTGGGCCGGGTCGCTCAGGGTGTGCCCCGTCAGCGTGTCCTTGAGGCCCACGACGGCGGCGATGTCGCCCGCCACCAGCTCATCGCGCTCGATGTGCTTGTCGGCATGCACTTCGTACAGGCGCGACACGCGCTCGGTCTTGCCCGTGCTGGTATTGAGCACCACGTCGCCCCGGCCCAGCCGGCCGCTGTAGACGCGCACGAACACCTTGGCGCCGTGGTCGTCGGTGACGACCTTGAACGCCAGGGCCGCGAACGGGTCGGCCGCTGTTGCTGGCTTCTCGTTGCCTTCGCGCACGATGTCGTCCGGCGAGGGCAGGTAGTCCACCACGGCGTCGAGCAGGGGCTCCACGCCGCGGTTCTTGAAGGCCGAGCCGGCCAGCGCGGGCACGAAGGCACCGGCCAGCACACCCTTTCGGATGGCGGCGCGCAGCACGTCCACGGCGATCTCTTCGCCGTTCACATAGGCCTGCAGGACGGCTTCGTCCTGCTCCACGGCAGCTTCGACCAGGCGGGCGCGGGCGCTCGCGGCTTGCTCAAGCAGGTCCGCGGGCACGTCGGCTTCGCGGTAAGGCTCGCTGGCGTCATCCTTGTCCCAGATGCGGGCACGCAGGCTCAGCAAGTCCACCACCCCCCGGAAGTCGCCTTCCGCTCCGATGGGTATCTGCAGGGGAACGATTCGCACGCCCAGGCGTTCTTCCATCATGGCCACCACGCGGTGGAAGTCGGCTCCCACGCGGTCGAGCTTGTTGATGAAGGCAATGCGGGGCACACGGTACTTGTCGGCAAGGCGCCAGTTGGTCTCCGTCTGCGGCTCCACGCCGGCCACGCCGTCGAACACGACGACCGCGCCATCGAGCACGCGCAGCGAACGGTTCACCTCGATGTTGAAGTCGATGTGGCCGGGCGTGTCGATCAGGTTGAGCTGCGCGCCCTTCCAGTGCACGGTGACAGCCGCGCTGTTGATGGTGATGCCGCGCTTTTGCTCTTGCGGGTCGAAGTCCATGTGCGCTGTGCCGTCGTGCACTTCGCCGATGCGGTGGCTCTCGCCGGTGTAGAACAGGATGCGTTCGGTGGTTGTGGTCTTGCCCGCGTCGACGTGGGCGATGACACCGAGGTTGCGTAGAAGGGCGTTGCTGTTGGGGTTGCGTGAATTCTTGGTCATGGCGAATCTTTCTTGCGGCTGCACTCGGCTCTGCGAGCAGCTGCCGCCTGGTTGGCATTGCGCCAGCCCAGGCGATGGATTCGCCTGATGGCTAGCGTCGATGGGAAGTTGTGCTGTCGCCGGAGCCCGGGCGCACGGAACTCAAGCTCCGGCGGTCGGGAATCGTGGCAATCAACTTGTCGTAGGTACGCATAGGTTGGTGAGGGAATAGATAGATCTAAAAACAAAAAACCCCGGAGGTGGAGCCTGCCGGGGTTCTATTGACCGGAAGGCGTACAGCCCTCCGACACGCGATCGAGGGGCGCAACTAGGTGGCGAACGATGCCTTGATCACGTTGGTGAGAATTTTCATAGGTGTGAATTATCCTCCTCGCGCAGAAAGCTTGCAAGCGACCACGTCGTCGTTGGCGTCTTCAGGCTGGTTGTGGACGTTCGGTGACCACAGGCAAATGACCGTTATCCGCCAGAGCAAACGTTCGCACTTTACGTGCTGCGCTTGGGGCGCAACCCGTCTATGCCGTGCAGGCGGTAATGGCTCACCCAAGTGCGGATCTTCTCCTCGGGAACTGACCACTGTCGAGCCAGCAGCTTCGCTCCGCCGTCCCCAGCCAAAAAGCTTGTCACCACTTTGAGCTTGACCTCTGTTTGATACTTTTTCATGAAACCCTTTGAAGTTTGTCCAACTTCTGGGGGTCAGTTCAATCCAGGGGAGATTCACTTGCGACGTTGGGGAGCGCTCTACCATGTAGGCGAGGTTCGCAAAGGCCAACCGTTGACGTAGTCAGTGAGACAAGTGGGAGATTGCAGTCACAAAACTTCCTCAACCTCTTGGGAGGTTCCTTAAATCATCTCCATCTCGCGCTCTTGCACAAGTCGCGTAGGCTGGGCCCCTCACGGAGCATGTGTGCCGCGTCACAGCGGCATCCGCGAAAGCCAAAGAACTTGCTAGAAGCGAAGCTCCGATCCCAAAGGCTATAAGGAGGATAAGGCAGCGCCATAGGTTTTCCTGTGGCGAGATTACTTCTTTGCCTCTTGTTAGGAATTTCCGAGAGCTGCGTCGGCATTCGCGTTGTGGATCGCCTCCTTGACCCCTTTTGCGGCCGACAGGATCCCTGACGGGTCTCCCATCACGACTGCTCCAGCAAGTACCAGGAAGCTCGCGATTACCTTCAGTCCTTTCTTGATGTCATTGATGTTCTCGATGAAGAGCTTGCTCGCATCGGAGATTTTTTTTAGCTCTGTAAGCGCCCCGGCGGCTTCTCCACCAATCACTTTCAACGCCTGCCCGTTCAAAGCCGCGATCGCCTTGCTTGCCTGCGTGTCCAAGTTCTCAACTTGGGCATAAAGTGAGCTCCCTGGATTTGACAGGAGGAACGCCTGCATCTTGGTTCTACTGTCTTGGAGTGCTGTGACGGCCGTCTGAATCGTTGCGAGGGGGATAGAAGCTGCCATGAAAGTCACCTCGAATTAAAGCTTTTGAACGCTGTCCCGTAGATCCCTAACTTTCTTGATGAAGTCCAGGAGTGCGGGCATCTTTTCGATCGCTGTCTTTTCGTCAAACTTGACGATGAGTTCGGCGTGGGCTGCGGTAAGTGCGTCGGCAGCCTCGTTGAACTTGGTGATGTTTTCTTTGGCTTTAGTGACAGCGACGATCCTCTCATGGTTCTGAGCCTGCAAAACACGCATGGGGATGGCCCGGTACATCGCCGCAAAGGATGCGTCGTCGTTGCCTTGGACCTGTACGGCGTTCGAACCGGCCAGTAGCCTGGCCTCCATAAATCGAAGATGCCTCTCCAGTTCCATCAACTCGTTCAGATATGGCGTGTTGACCACAACCTTCATAGCTTGCACCGTGGTTGCGAGGGCGACCTTACCTTGCTCAAGCTCCTTCCTGGCCTCCTCCTTGACCTTGTGGCCCAGGAGCATCTCTACGGCGTAGGTCGCCAGCTTTGTCGCAAGATCAAGTTCTGTTTTGTTGATAAGGGCCGTGCCGCCAGCGTTCTTCAGCTTGCCGGCCGCACCGGAAACCGCGCCGATGTCCGCGGAGAGCGCGTCAGCTTTGAGCCCCGCGAGCTCGACAAGACCGGCGCCATAACCGTCCAGGATTACGGCAAATTCCTGGACAAGCTTTTTGTTGTCGGTGATCTCCTTGCAGTCCGTAGCGGCGACCACAAGAGTCGTGGGGTAGTTGTATTCGCCGTAGGTCTTGGGGATGGCCTCTTCGGTGCGCCGTGCGAGGCAGGTCTTCTCGAGGTCGCTGACCATCGGTTTGTAAGTGGCCGCAAGAGCAGATGCGCCTGCTCCGAAGGTGGCAACTGGCTTAAGATTTGCCGCGCACCCTGTCGTGAGTGCAACGAAAAGTCCCAGAAACAGGACCTTTAGTAATTGAGTGCCCATAACGGTTTCCTCCTGCCCAAAGTTTGCCATTTCGTTCTTACCGCCACATGCGGGTTTGCGAGTAATCAATTTGGGTGAGGCGCCCGCGTAGCGGGCGCGAGCCTGCACCAAAACGCAGCGTTCCGCTCACCAATCCGGGAGTTTCAGGCCTTGCGGACTGATTGCCTGAGTCCTTCATTTGCCGACGGCGTTTATGTTTGACCTTTGGCTACTTGAACTTGCCGCTAATGAACGTCTACACATTGAAGCGGCATCTGCGCGTATCCGAACTGCATCACTGCGACGTTCATTGCTTTGGCCGGCTATGGCAGTTCCGATGACAGAAAGCGCGGAGATACGTTGGCTTCAAGCACTATCCGGTGAAGCCCACGGATTTTGCGAAACTGGTGCGCTTGCTGAAACTTGGATAGCACGTCACGCTGCAGATCCTCCGCACAACTTCGAACCGAACCGAAGCGGACCGAACCTAGTCTAGATTCTGACGCGTCAGCGTAACGACTGCTTTAGGCAGACCGTGAGAGTTCAGCCGTGCGAACAGCTGACATCCGACCACGATTTGAAGGGGTACCTGCGGCCTGCCAAGCTGGATGACTGCGGTTCCCTCGATACTGGTCATCGGTGCTACCGCACTGCCGGGTAAGCCGATGGCAGCTTGTTGCCATGCACCGTGAATCCAGCTCCCGGCCGCGTCGACGTCACACGGTGCAGACTCGACTTTGGGATAGTAAATATCGAGCAGTGTCTTGCGTAGATAGACACCTTCACCAACATTGACAATGAACAACAATTTCAGCCATCGAGTGGCTAGCGAGATCAGTCTCCATTCATTGCCGGAATGCTTGGCCCAGGCCTGACTTTGTCGTTTGGGTGTGCAATCTGCAGTTGCTCCGGCCTTCCCAGAACGATTTTCTGATCATCGAACTTCAAGTAGCCAGCGTTGTAACGCCCCAGCTCCCTGTATGCGGTGATTTTGTACGAGCTGAAATTTAGTACGGAGCTCGCCGTTCCGTCCTGCGGGAAATCCATGTAGTCCCCCTCGGGGGTCTTGTACTCCGTGTTGTTGGCATAGTGCAGGATCAACCCACATGGCAGGGATGTAGGTTTGGTCTGGCACTCAAGTGCCTTGTCGTTGTACGCTTCCCTTATTTCTTGTTGGTTCCAGCCTGGCTTGATTAGCCAAAGGTTAGTTCGCTGACCGGTGTCTTCACTTGTTATAGTTCCCCTGACGACAGGGTTTAGCCACATGGAAACGTTGTAAGCGAGGTTCTTCCCATCGCCAGCGGGCGGGAATTGAAATTTGCAGATCTCATCGAAGTGTTGGAGGTTTTCAAATTTCATGACCAAACGCTCTTGTTCCAAGGCCTTTTGGGCCCAACAGAGATCGTGCATGGTTCCCCTTTTATCCTGGGCACTGTCAGCGATGATGATGTCACTCAAACGTCGACGGACCAAACTCATCAGCCCAAGGTTGTCAGCGCCACCACCGTCGCTGAGGCGTGCTGGCTTGCCGTTCTTGAGCTTGATGTCTACTCCCCATCGCGACGAAGGCAACAGGTGGTTAGAGATCCCGACCATCAAAGATTTGAGAATTCCCGGCTGCACACCTTGTGAATCTGCGAAAGCGGCCGAAGCGCGAACTGCTTTCGGGATTTGCTGAATCTCGGGAGCGAATTTCTCCGGGGATGACTCATATGGTGCTAACTTGTTCGGTGAGCCCTGAATGAACGGAGAAATTTCATACAGTGTTTCCATATTGGGCAGCTTGCCCTTGTTACCT
Source organism: Acidovorax sp. (assembly GCF_046291265.1). GTDB lineage: Bacteria > Pseudomonadota > Gammaproteobacteria > Burkholderiales > Burkholderiaceae_C > Acidovorax. Next base: position 26,012 of record NZ_JBKBTV010000009.1, read on the forward strand.
AGCGTGGATTGCAAGACCCACATCGGTGGTGCGGTGTCGTTTTTGTAGAGTTCGCGCAGCTGAGCAAAGGTAGCAGTGGTGCCGTCCATCCGTGGCAAGTAGTAGGCCTGCGAGTCCTTGTTGTCGTTGGTATAAGACCAAGCTTCTTGTCTGTCTGGGGCGCCGAACTGACGGCGCTCCGGGTTTAGGCCCCAGGTCCGTTCTATCCCCGCCTGGTAGGCGTCGACTAAGCCCGTGTTGATACCCATCCAGCCCACCAGAAGCTCAAACATAGTGTTCGCAAGAAGACCTAGCGATTCTCCTACGGGTGCGCTCTGCTTATTACTGGTCTGTGCGGTATAAGCCGTGCGAAACAAATCTGGATATCGAACTAGGTGCGCTTGGAAGCGGTACGGATCACCTGCCACGTTGTGCGTTCCGTTTGCACACACGCTAACTTCTTTTTTGGCAGCCGCATCGAACAGATGCTTGTACTCGGGCCAATCTTTTTTGGTGCTATCAACCAGTGGGTAGATTCGCCAAGCAGGCCAACAGTCGAGAAAAATTTCCTTTGCATCGAAATTGTGGCGCTTGGCTTCAATTTGCTTGGTGAAGTACCACATGGCGGCATAGCTGCCGCCTGACACACTGGAAATGACGTCTACATGTTGCAGCACACCTGCGTCATGGAGTCCATGTAGGACGCCGTGCGCGAAGGCCGCTGCCTTTGTGCCTCCACCAGCGAGGGCGAGGCCTACCTTAGGTTTCTTGGCGCTAGAAAGGTGTGCACGCTCGGCGGCAAAAAGTCCGTCCTCGACATTTTGAGGGTTGCCGAGGTCATGCTTGGGCTCAGGCTTGGAAGGCGAAGCGCTCATCGCAGTACAGCCTGCTAGCCAGACGAAAGATGCGAGAACGGCGATGCCATGGACCATAAACCGCACTGCGCAATTCCTAAATTTGCTCATCAGAATGCCCTCGCCTTGGTGGGTGTCCCGGGGGAGCTAAGCGCTTTTTTTATGTCTACACACTACGCAGTGCGGCACAAGCACGTCAAAGGGTGCTGAGGGTATAGATTTCCCCCGCTTGCACCATGAGTCGCTGTACTGCCGAAATCTTCGCGTATTGCCGACTTAGCTCCAAGCCGATCGGTTTTCTATTTCAGCTTTTGGCCTAGAAATTCCCGGCTGTAGCCTTGCGCACAGTTGGCGTCAATTGATAGACACACTCGAGATACGGGCCAACCTCGGACCAGTCCGCCTTTGCCTTGCGCAATGCGACGAGAGTTCTACCGACATCGACTACGTCAGGCGTCAAACGGTTGTTGACGAATGCCATACGGCTGTCTGCGTCAGCATGTTTCGCGGAATCTTGATGGGTATACGAATGGAACTCCTGTATTGGGCCAGGGGCGCGGTGCTGACTGCCTGCACACTTGTCTCCGTTAGCGGGCTCCATCCGGTCCACATGACCTGCCGCGAAGCTATCCTCCACCATGTGCAGCAGACTCCCAAATGCGATGTCTCCAAGATGAGCGCGTAAGCTGGGGTCGCCCAGCGTAAACAACTCTTGCACCCTCCATCCACTAGTGCCAAAAAACTGTTCGATGACTGGCACTTTGACATCTTTGAGCCAAGTGCCAAGTTCATAGTCGCCCCTAACGACTCCCCAGGTGAACTCTGCCCAGCTCAGAATTTTCCGACGTGTCTCAACCGGATCCTCGTCGTTCGCCGACGCCATCGAATGAATGAACTGCAGATCTCCAAAATGGGAGCGTAGTGGTAGCGCAGATTGGTTTGCGGCGTCGAAAGTTTTTTCCGGAGTCGCCTTGATCTGTTTTTCTGCTGCAAGAAACAGCTCACCCCAGCATCGCGGCTGTGTAATGAACCTGATTGTCATTGGCCGTCCATCGGCATAGGTGGTCTTGCACGAAGTTCCTTTTGCTTGGTCGCTTTTCATCTGAAACGGCGGATCATCGTTCCATCGGACGCCGGCGATGATGTACGGGGTGGCGTAGTCAGCATCTGGGTTGCTGCAAATGCCAAGGCCCTCATAGTTGCAATCGTAGGCGCGATGGGTGATCTCTTCGTGTACCGATTGCTTGAATCTAGGAAGGCCCTTGTCGGCCAACGAGGAAAGAATCCCGTCTAGCCATGAGGGTGCCCACGCTTTGACGGCGTCACGGTCATAACGCGTACCCTTCGGAGAAAGGTCAAAAGCGTTAGCCGTTAGTGCACTTCCGGCAAACAGACATGTAGCAACAATCAGTTTTGCAACTGTGCTGTACAGGACCGTTTGCGAGGCACAGATGGCGGATGAGGCAGCGTCATGTTTTTCAGATCTGCGTAGCTCATCAGCCGCAGAACTGGGCAAGCTTTCAGATGTTGACCAAGATACCGACGCCCCCACACGCAATGCGGCTTGATGTGCCATAGATCCCTCCAGAGTGTTTTGTATTTCAACGTCTGCTCAGCATCGGCTGACCAACCTCTTTTTCAGCGATGTCGTAACAGAATGCAAGAAATTTTTTACTAGGACTGATAAGTCCGCAACTGATGGCCCGCAATGGAAGTGCGGTCCGAAGTCTCAGAGCCCGTACATCCACCGCAGACGGGAGTAGACCGAATCGCGATCTCAGCCGCTCGCTCAACTGCCACCGGCTTAGAAAGCCGGGTCGCAACTTCTGGCCATTGTTTTTGTAGAGGTGGGAACTTGCGGATTTGAGGCCGAAGCTACTGGTGGCGTGCTGCTTTAGGCTGATTGCACCCAGTCATGTTCCAGAGATGGCCGGCGGCTAGTGCAGATTCCATTCATTGGGAGCTAAAACCGCTTGCAGCAGCTGGCCTTTAGGACCGGAAGGTGTTGCGCCTCCACCCGCAACGCTTCAGTGGGAACCCCGGCAAGTATTGAGCTTGTCGGGATTTTTCTTTGGGTCAGTTCCCTGTGCGTCCGCGCCTGACAGCGGCGATACCGATCATTGCCATCAGTAATATGAGACCCACCAGAGCGTAATCGCTGAGAGTGGGAATTGGAGCGGTGGCAGTTGCAACGGGTGGGATGGGGGGCCCTACATTAAGAACTATCGTGTCGCCTGAAGGCAGAGTAAATGTGCGGGTAGCTCCGTTGGTTAGACCTAGTCCAGCTATCGTTCTGCCTGAGAAAGTCGATGAATTCGAAATAGGCGTGCCAGAAACATATGCGCCTGGCAATCCCAGGACGGCATTGAAGAGATATACGGCTGGCCCAGTGGCAGTGGTGGCCTGAGATATGAGGCCAGTAGTAACTGCAGATACTGGTGGAGTGAGTACGTTCGAATAAGTGTCCGCCGCCGACCCACTACCAACACAGATACTGCCCCCGTAAGGATGCCGCAGCTTGACAACCCCAGAGAACCCGGAAAGCCGGTGGTGTCGATAGAGCCGCTGCCCGTCATGACGACATCGGGCCCGCTCTGGACTATGTTTATCGTGAACGTCGCATTTGCAGCGCTCGCGGCAGCCACTAGCGCCACAAAGACACAGAACTTAAGCAGATTCATCCCATCCCCATAGATACTATGTGTGCATGCGAGTGTACGAGGTGGGTTGAGCCTTGGTAGTGCATGGCGACAACGCCGCTGCGAAGCGGCTTCGCCGAACGCAACTGGAGCTGTCGCGTGCTGGACAGCCCGCACTCGTACAGGGTTGAGCCGTGCCCAGCGATCCTGGGGTGAACGAGCAATTTGTACTCGTCGATCACATCCAGTCGGTCCCGTTCGTTGCGAGCTTGCCGCTACCAAGGAGTAAGCCCTCATGGCCGAAGGCGGCTAGCCCCACCAGATTTGAGCGTGAAAGGTCAGCTCAGAGACGCTTGCCCCACCCCTGCGCAGCGCCTTGCACGCCGCTGCTTTCCATGCTGAATTGATGTGCCCGATATTCCTGCGGTGCCACCCCAAAGGCCCGCCGGAACGCCCGAGAGAAGTCGGAGGCGCTGCCAAACCCAAAGCTGTAGCCCACCTGCACTACGGCCATGTCACGTCGTTGTACCAAGTCCTGCGCCGAGGCCCAGAGGCGGCAGTGGCGGATGTAGTTGGCCAGCCCTCCTTCCTCTTCGAACATCCGGTAGAGCGTGGGACGCGGGATGGGAAACCGCTCCATGATGCTTTCCGGTGAAAGGTCCATATTGTGCAAGTTGGCCTGAACGTAGCGGCGCACTTGGCTTTGCACCGCCAAGCGAGCCGCAGCGCGGGCGCGCTGGCTCAGGTCATGCTGCTTGCTGAAAGCCGCCAGGATCAGATGGGCGCAGGTGCGGATCGTGGTGGCGGCTTCGTCGGCCGGCATCGATGCCAACCTGTGGCACAGCGTGAAGAGATGGTCCAGGATCAGGCGGGTTAGCGGAGAGGAATATGCGATCACCCGGCCGTGGATGGATTCCGCATCGGCAATCTCGGACTCTACCAACGCACGGGGCAGAAAGAACGCTAACGCCCGCACCTTGGTGGGCCGCACCATGCGCATGGGCTGGTTCATGTCCAGCGCCAGGATGCCCGGCACGAACTGAGTGGAGCGGCAGTGCAGTCCCTGCTTCACATGCGTCTCCAGCATTCCATAGGCCGCCACATGGAAAACGAAGTCGCGCACGGAATCCCGGGAGATGCGTGCCCCTGTTCGTGCCTGAACCAGTCGGTCCGTTCGGCTGTCCAGGTAGGTCATGTCGGGCAACACGTAGGCGTCCAGGTCCCCCTGAAACCCATGCTTGACTTGGCTGCTCGAAACGGGCGTGTCAAGAATGCGCCCCACATATTCGCTCCAGACCAGTGCTTGAGAGCCTACCGCCTCGTGCGCCACCGTGAAATGCTGGTGCACCGCCGGCAAAGGCGACGTCAGTCCCGCAGAGATGGTGGGATAGGCGTAGCGGTCGGCGGCGGAGGTCATGGACCCGGGATTATTCATGCTTCCATAACCTGATCCAAGACGACAGGGCCATTCATTACAGACTACGACTACGGGTTGATCGCCCGCCGAATGGGTAGGCAGTCATGAATCTTTTGCACCAATCTGCAAAAAAATATGCCAAGTGAGACGCACGGTCAAAGTCGGCCAATCAATTTAGTGAGAATTTGAAACACGGCTTGGACGGAATTGCTGATGACCTCCCGGTATAGCAAATAGCCCCCAGTCGGCCATTGACCCTCGGGATTGTCCCCGGCGCCGCAGCGCTGCCATTCAGCGCTCACCTGAGATAAACCGTGCGTCACTCTCTAATTGCCCGTGCCCTGCCCAGCGCCACAGCCTTGAGCAACAACGCCCACACCTTGGTCTTCCAGGTTGCTGACAACGGCGAGGAGGAGTGCGAAACGGCCTTGCGGGCTGTCGCCGGATCTTTCACGTCCAAGCTGTTCGCAGCCTATCGCGTGTGCATTCCTGTAGTGGGCATTGCGGCCTTTCACTGCAGCTGAGTGAGTGTGATGGCCATTTTTTCATTCCGTACCAATACACACCACGAGCGAAAACCCGCAATGCCTTTGCACATACCTGTGTATTTCCTCCGTGCCCTTGCGTTCGTGCTGTGCTGCCTGGGCCTGTGGACCGCAGCGCCCGCTAGCGCACAGTCTCTGGGGCCGACGCTGTTGGGCGCACCCTCTACCCAGGTGGCAGGAGGAGGCTTGCACACGTGCGCGCTCAAGGCAGTGGGCGGCTTGCAGTGCTGGGGGGCAAACGATTTCGATCAAACCACTGTTCCCGCTGCTTTGCAAAGCGGTGGTGTCGCCGCTGTCACCACGGGTGGCCGACACACCTGCGTACTGACCACGGCGGGCGCGGTGCTGTGCTGGGGCGAGAACACAGACGGAAAAACCACGGTCCCCGCGGAGCTGCAGAGCGGAGGGGCAGCGGCCATCTCTGTGGGCACCAGCCACAGTTGCGCCGTGAGCACCGCGGGGGCTGTGCTGTGCTGGGGCGCTGGTGCCAGCGGCCAAACCACCGTTCCTCCCGCGTTGCAAAGCGCGGGGACTGTCGCCGTCTCAGCGGGCTTTGAGCACACATGCGCACTTACAACGGCTGGTGCAGTGCAGTGCTGGGGTGCCGGCGGCAGTGGGCGCACCAGCGTTCCCATTGCACTGCAGAGTGGTGGTGCAACCGCTATCGCAGCGGGCGGGATGCACACCTGCGCACTGACCACTGCGGGCGCAGTGCAATGCTGGGGGTTGAACAACTGGAGCCAAGCAGGCGTTCCGCTCGCACTGCAGAACGGCGGGGCAGTGACCATTGCGGCGGGCTTCTACTACACCTGCGCGGTGACGACGGCTGCAGGCGTGCAGTGCTGGGGCGACGACAGTGAGGGGCAGGCCACCGTCCCGGCCGCGTTGCAAAACGGCGTGGCAGCGATCGCGACAGGCGAAGGACATGCGTGTGCGTTGACGACGGTCGGAGCGATCCAATGCTGGGGGCTGGACAATCGCCAGCAAGCCACTGTTCCCAGCACGTTGGCCCATAGTGTGCGCAGTATGTCGGGCCATGACCAGCACACCTGTGCCGTGTCCACAGGCGGTGGATTGCGGTGCTGGGGTCTCAATACCTACGGGCAGACCGATGTCCCGGCCCTGCTGCTCAATGCGGGCGCGGCGGCAGTGGCTGCTGGGTACAGCCATACCTGCGCACTGACCACGGCGGGTGGCGTGCAGTGCTGGGGCTTCAGCCTGAACCGTCAGACCGAAGTGCCTACAGCGCTGCAAAACAACGGCGCTACAGCCATTGCGGTGGGTAGTGGTCACACCTGCGCCCTCACCATATCGGGTGGCGTGGAATGCTGGGGGGCAAACGTCGACGGGGAAACTGACGTCCCGCCTGGCTTGCAAAGTAGCGGTGCCATGGCCATTGCTTTGGGCAGCGGATCCACCTGTGCGCTGACGACTGCTGGCGGCGTGCAGTGCTGGGGCTACAACGTCCTGCACCAAACCGATGTCCCTCTCGGGTTGAGAACCAGCGGTGCAAAAGCAATCACGGCAGGCTCGAACCACGTTTGTGCACTCACTACCGGGGGAGGCGTGCAATGCTGGGGCTTCAACGCGTTGAATCAAGCCAGTGTTCCCGCAGACTTGCAAACCGGCGGAGTGGTGGCCATTTCGGCCGGAAACGCCTTCACCTGTGCACTGACTGCGGCTGGTGGCGTGCGATGCTGGGGAGAAAACTACAGCGGCCAAGCCAGCGTTCCGACCGGCCTGCAAATCGGCGGCGTTACTGCCATATCTGCTGGCAAATTTCATACGTGTGCATTGACCACCGCTGGCACGATGCAGTGCTGGGGGGCGAACACCAACGGCCAACTGGGTATCGACAGCGACGCGCAAAGCACCCAAGCCGTCAGCCTGGCGGGCCAGGCGCTGGTTTTCGCCCCTGGCGATGTCGGCACCCCGCTACGTGCACTGCCATTGGGCAGTCAGACAACACTCACGGCAACCTCCAATGCCGGCGGCGCATCTCCAGTCACCTTTGACACGTGGACGCCCGGCACCTGCTCGTTGAGCGGCAACGTGCTTACCGCCACGGCTGCCGGTCTTTGCGGGGTGCGCGCCTCACGTACGAGCGGGGCAGACGGCGCTGGAGGCTCCACCGCCACCGCTCCGCAGCAGTTGCGGCTGCTGGCATCGGCGCAGGCACAGCCCACCGTAGCGCTGGCTACGGGAAGCAACCCCAGCATGCCAGGGGGGAGCGTCACTTTCACGGCTACCTTGAGCAGCGCGTTTAACCCCACGGGCAGCATCACGTTTTCTTACGGGGTCACCACAATTTGCACGGAGATGGTGACAGCCGGGGCGGCCACCTGCACCACCAATAGCCTGGCTTCTGGCACGCACACTATCACTGCAGCCTACGCGGGCGATGCCAACAACGCGGCTGCCGCATCCAGCGCCCTCGTGCAGAAAGTTCTCTTTCAGCCAATCTTGACACTCACATCAGGCACTAGCACCAGTGTTGTGGGCGCCAGCATTGCGTTCACGGCCTCCCTGAGCGGTGCAGCCAGCGCTGCGGGCAGCATCACGTTCTCCGATGGGGCCATACCGCTGTGCACGAGCGTGGTGGTTGGTGGGGCCGCCACCTGCGCCACCAGCGCCCTGGGAGTGGGCATGCATGCCATCACCGCTGCCTATGCAGGTGATGCCAACAACGCAACGGCGGTGGCCGCGCCTCTGACCCATGTTGTGCAGCCCGACAGTTTGCCGCTGCCCCGGGGTGGTAACGCGCAGGTGAGCTTTACCGGATCTGCGGTGGGCTGCAATGTCGGGAACATCCAGTTCACAGCAACACCGTCGAATGGAGTGGCTGCCCCAGTGGGAGGAACCCTTCCGCTGGGGGTGTTCAGTTTCATAGCTACTGGGGCGGGCTGCAACAACGCCACACTCAACGTAAAGATCGACTATCCGGCGGGTAGCCTGAACGGCTTGCAGCCGCGCAAATACGGCCCACAAGGGGGCGGCGCAGGCACAGCCTCATGGTTCCCGCATGGAACGATCACTGGCGACTCTGTGAGCTATTCGGTCACCGACAACGGCGTCGGTGACAACGACCCCACATTGGGCGTGATTGCAGACCCCTTCGCGCCAGTTTTGCTAGCGGCGCCGGGCGGGGTAGCGTCCATTCCTACGCTCAGCCAATGGGGCCTGTTACTGATGTCATTGCTGGCAGCTGCGGTGGGCATAGCGGCTGTGGGTCGCAAAGCGGCGCCCTAGACGATGGCATGAACCTTTCAGGACCGACCCTCCCATGTGTATGGCGGCGGCTGCGCCTCTCTACTGCTACCTTTTGTCGCGGTAAGTATTGCCGGGCACCACAACCACAATAAGTCTCCAGGGAAGCATCTGCATGCGTCGTATCGTCAAACACTGCGCTTATAGCGCCGTAGCACTGAGCGCACTTGTATCCGCGCAGGCCTCTGCGGCCGATTGTGTCAATGGGACCAACACCGCCAACTGCACCGTGCCCGCAGGCGCCACCTCGGTGGTCATTGAAGCCTGGGGTGGTGGTGGCGGTGGGGGGGGGAACCTCAGCCCAGCTAATGGCACCGGTGGTGGCGGTGGCGGTGGCGGCTCCTACTGCAAGGCCACTTTCGCCGTGTCCGGCGGCACTGCGTTGGTCGTCTCGGTCGGGTTTGGCGGTGCCGCTGGCGGTTACCAGCTTGCTGGCGGCGGCGGTATACCGTCCTCGGTCACCGGAGGGAGTGTCGTCGGCCTGCAAGCCAATGGTGGTTCACCTGGGGCGCCGAATGCATCTTCGGGTCATGGCGGTAACACAGTCGCCTGCACGGCAGTAGGTTCCATCGCGTTCTCTGGAGGGCACGGCGGTAGCCATGCCATAGGTGGTGGAGGCGGAGGCTCTGCGACGCCAACAGGCCCCGGTGGCGATGGGATAGGGAGCAATGCTGGCATTGGTACGGGGTCCGGTGGGAGCAGTGGCTTCAACTCCACAGGCCAGCCCGGCTTCATACCAGGTGGTGGTGGCGGTGGTGGTGGCGGTTTCGCTGGTACCAACGCTGGTGGCGCTGGCGGTGCGGGCCAGATCCTGATGGCCTTTACGCTTGCCCCGGTTGTCACCTCGACAACCGCAGTCCCCACCTTGAGCGAATGGGGCGTGATTTTGTTATCCGGTCTTATGGCGCTGGCGGTGTTCGCCAAGTCGCGCAAACGCCGCAACTGAAGCTAAGCGAAAGATCAGCGACCCCTGCCTCCAACGCCATGTGGGTCATGGTGGAGACCGTCTGCTCTTCGCCGAATTCTGCCCCACGGCGAAGGTCGCTAGCGGGCCCTAAGCAACCCATCACAGAGCTTAGTCGGCGAGTCTGTCATCTAAAGACTTCATGAGTTCGTCAAGCCTTGGAGCCAAGCCGCATAGACAATCACGTTTTTGCTCATCCCAGGAGTTCAGATCGATGCTTGGACAATCAGGATCATGCTCTGCATAAGTCAGGATAAATCGTCGTAACTCGGCGACTAACGGATTGCGATCCATATTGTTCCTTGGCGACTTTTTACTTCTAGCTGAGTTCACGTTGCCGCAGATTTCCGGTATCCAAGCTACGCTTTCTGGCTGTCTAGTTTTGGCCGATAGTACCCATTCGCGACTGAGATGCGAACGGCTGCAATCGCTGCGGAGCTGCCATGAGTCTGTAGCGACGCCCCAGGCTGGTTTCGGTGCCTCGCGCCAACTGGAATGAGGGACAGCTTATTCCGGAGGCGACCCTCATTTCCTTCCACCTCTTCAGAAAGAGTTGGAATATCGGCTTCCACTGTACTAATGAGGGGATCTGATCAGAATTGCCTCGGCACAATCGTCGAGTTCAGAAGCATTTGCCGTGTTGTAGGCCAGCGACGCTATCCTGGCTGTCCGCCTCCGCCACCGCGGGGGGCATGCCGCATCTCACATTAGCGTGGGAAAAATCCGCTGATGAAGTCCACCGTGTCGGACGCAGCTTCACCGACCGTGTCGACAAAATCCTCGATGGCTTCGCCAGCCTGCTCGGCGGTCTCCTCCACGGCTTTGCCGGCTTTCTCGATGACTTCGTCCTTCTGCCGAAGCAGTTCATCAATATCCTGCTCGATTTCCCGTTTTACTCGGTCGGCTTCCTGCTGGACCGCTGCGACAGCGCCTTTCGCGCCGGCGTCAACCGCGGCCCAAACCTCGCCCAGGCCATCGATGGCGTCATCAAGTGCCTGCTGCCCGGCGGCCCAAAGCACTGCGGCCTGGCGCTCGGCACCATCCTTCTGCTCGCCGATCCAGTTGACTAGCTCCAGGAAGCCGTCATGGAAAGCGACTAAACCGTCGCTGATGCCCGGTACCAGGCCGCTAACCATACCGGGCGGCTCTTCGATATCCGCCGCAGGAGGCAGCGGTGCCCGCAGCAGCGCTTCCGTGTCGAGGATTCCGGGTCCGTAGCGCCCGTCATCCCAGCCGGATGGGGTCCGTGCCGTCGCCTGCAGCAGGTGCCTGAAAACCCAGGCCAGCGGCACGCCTTGCGGCCGATAGCGCTGGATCAGCGCGGCGCGACCATGATGAGCCAGCCATAGCGCGGCAGCGCTCGCCACCAACGGCGCCGCAAAGGAAGTGCCGGAGGCACATTCCAGCGTCTCGCGACGGGTGGCGCCCGCCGATCGATTGTCCTTCGGCAGATAGTCGGCGATCCATACCGCATCGGCCGGTGCCGAGATGTCGACATTCGGTCCGTAGTGCGTCTCGCTCCATGGCGCCCCGCCGGGGGTACATCCGGCAACGGCGATGACATTGGCATAAGCAGCGGGGAGCACCACCGTATCGTCGGCGACGACGCCGATCGCGGATGCCACAGCGGCCGCGCCGCCGGCAACATTGCCGAGATAGGTCTGGCCGACAGCCGCGGCGATGATGATGTCGTGATCGCGCACGGCCTCGTCGATGATCTCGCGTACCTCGTCGTGCATCAGGCCGCCGATGCTGAGCGAAATGACATGGGCATTGCCGTCGATGGCGTCACGGATGCCCCGGATCAGATCGTTGTCGAACAGCCGGAACACCCCGAGCCCGCTGACGCCGCGCGAACTGATCTCGGCCGCGGCGGTGTCGCTGATGAACTTGATCGGGAGCACCGTGGCCCGCGGCGCGGCTCCGGTCAGCTGCCCGAATGAGTCGCGGATGCTGCGACCGGGAACATGCATGCGCGTCCCGTTTGGCCAGGTATTGAAACGCAGGTCGGCATCGCTCACCGAGCTAACGAGTTCGAGGCCATCGGCTTCCTTGCCGCCGAGGATGACCGAGCCCGTTGCTGTCCCGTGCGAGATGTTCGGCGAATCGCTGTCGCCGTTTCGGATCGAGTGCTTGGCGCTGGTTCCGCCGCGGGCGCGGGTGATGACGTTGATCGAATTGGCGACGTCAATCCGTTCGACGTTATATTGCGAATGATCGGCCCAGCCGGTATCGATATGGGCAATGGTGATGCCTTCGCCCAGTGCCCGGCCTCCCGCTGCCGGCTGTAGCCGGTGCGCGCGGGTGGTGCGGGTGAGATCGAGGTGCCAGTCGAAATTGCGTTCCGCATGGGTCGCGGCGGTTGGCGTCGCGGCGAAAAGACTGGCCTGCAGGCCGCTGACACCCACCGAGCGGAACAGCTTCGATTCGCGCAATGCCCAAGCCAGGTTCAGGATTTCGGTCCGCACCTGCTGGTGCGCGATCGGGAAGGTGACGGAATAGCTGGTGACCGCGCCCTTGGCCAAGGGTATCCGGCTCACGCCGATGCGCGATCGAGCGAGGTCGACTGCCAGCGCCTTGGCGAGGGTGTCTCGGAAGATCCTCCCGTCGGCCTCGGTGCTTCGGACGATCAGCGTGGCGACACCCGTCGCCTGCGCGGCTCGGTCTGCGGGCAGGGCCGCCCGTTGCAGGAAAGCCGCGATAACTTGCGCGGGCGTGCGCTTCGCCCTGCTGGTGAACGCCGCCTTGATCGCCGCTCCCTTTCGGGCACGCAGCTTGGCGATGCGATCGCTGGCGGCAGCGACCTTCGTGCTGCGCTTGCTCACCATCACCGCGCGCAAATTGGTGACCATGCCCTGAGCCGCGATGCGACTGGTATCCAGCGTTGCCTTGGCCACGGGTGCCGTCAGCAGCGCCGAAATCCCCGGCGATTTCAGGTGCCCAATCAAAGCTTTCGAAACGAACGCCCCGTCGACCAGCCCGGCCGAACGGAAAGTAGAATCGCGCAACAGATTCAGCCGGCGAGGTGTGGGCACGTGAAACTCCTGTTTTGCTGGCGGGCTATGGTCCTTAATGAGACTAACATGGCAGGCGGTCGCGCGCAAACTGCAGTCTCTTGGTCAATTGAAGCTGGTTCGAATGGTCCCCCTAACTTTGTGGGACACCTGCCCTTAATCAGTGGCAGATCGACACGTTTATGCGGGGGACGCGCAGGTGTCCCAAAAACTTAAACAGCAGTGATCCGTCTGGTGTAAGGGGAACAGTCGTTCGACCTCAGCGAGCCGATGTTCGGCGTGGGCCAACGGGCGTGCTCGCCCCACAGCCACCACGGTCATCGGCTAGTTCCGCAGCACCCCGGTAGCCGCCACTGGCGGCGAGGCTGACTGCATGGTCGAGCGACTCCAATGTGTCCTTGACCGTGAGCTCAAGGGCTAGCGACCATCGACAGCAACCGCTGCAAAGCGAACTCCCGCTGCATCTGGTGCTAGTCACTGGCACGATCCTGTAATCCACGAATCGTTCGAACTTGGGCGAAAGTCGAGCCACCTGCGCTGCTATGAGTGACGAATAGGAAGCGTGATCAAGCCAAAATCCAAGCGCTGGACTGCTAGTTCTCTGAGCCACAACCATAGGGCAGCGCTGGCGCCTGAACGTAAGCGAAGCGCTGTGCAGACAGCCGACCGTTAGTGACGCATCTCGGACTCACCCGTCATACAAGAACAGTCTCTATCACGGCTTGCGCCAGTTCATCCACATCTTGTCCCCTGTGCGGACGATCTGTCGCCCATTGACGTAAACGGTGGCGCTTTTGTCAATGTTGTGGCTGATCTGAACATGCGTGTCGCTGGCCACTCCCTTCCCAGCACCCGGCTCGTCTCCGCGCACGTTGTCAACATAGCTTTCATTGTGCAAGTACGCAGCCTTGCCCCGAAAAAAAACATTGGGCGAACATTGTTCGCTTTGGTCCATTTGGTGCGTGATGACATAGGGCACGGGATACCCCTTCTTGCTGGGAGTCAAGCATACGTCCGGCAATAAATTAACGAGTACGAATCGGTCGTCTTTGGCTGTTGCAGCTTCGTTGGCCATCGGGGGCGGTCTCGTGTTGTGGCCTATCGGATCGGGGGATTGTCGGGATGATGAATCCGCTCCCAATTTTGCCCATCGAACCGGGCAATATCTTTGGGTCCAATGGACCACAGTACCTTGTCATAGCTGTCCACGATATTGGCATCTTGCAGTTCAGGTTTCAGGTTGGTCTTGGTCATCTGAATACCCGCACCGTGGTTGGCCGGGTCATAGACAAACAAACCCATGTTGGAGGCCAAATACATTTTCTCCTGGAACTTGCACACCGACGTAAAGAGCTGGTTGTCATCCACTGTGGAGAGACTTTTGAATCCATCTTGCGCGTTGCCCAGAAGCAAGGTGCCATTGGCACCACACATCCAGATGCGATTCTCTGTTTCCACGTACATGTTCACGATTCGCTCCGCCACAGGGGGCAGTGCGATCTCGCGCCACTGGTTACCGTTGAAGAAGAATGCTTTGGGAGGCAACCAATCGGCATGCTGGTAGCCGGCGGCATAGATGGCGGCTTCGTGAGGGCCGTTAATGACCGACAGGGCAATTCGGTTTTTTCGCTCGGTTTTTGCGTCCTGAAGCAGACCCATGTCGATGTGCCGCCAGTCGTTGGGCCCACGCCGCTGGTAGACCTGCCCTTTGTATCCGCAGGCGTACAAGTTATCGCCGATCTGCTGCACATCGGCTAAATAGCCCCAACCACTCGCGCCTTCGCTGAACACACCGGCGCCACGAATTTTTTCCAACAAGGGGGCGTGATCGCCGATGTAGCGAACATCTCCTTCTTCAGACAGAACTACAACATCATCAAAGTCCTCATGCTTGGGCCCAAAGTAAGTTAGCGAAACGGCGCGCCAATCTTGATCATTGCGTCCCCACTGGGGATCGTAGTTGCTGTCATAGCGAGCAACGCGAGTAAAGCGAGCAAAAGTGTCCAGCGCGTCTCCTGCACCAGACAAGTACACGCTGCTATCGGTAAAGGCCATTGCAGTAGTGAAAGTAAGTTCAACGCTCATTACTTCTTTCGTCCTCCTGTCGGAGGTTTACGGTTGTTGTCGTTGGCTGTGCCACCGCTCTCCAGATGTGCTTTAGCGTCGCCCTCGGCAGGCTTGCCCGCACCATTCATAGAACGGTTATCGTTTTCGTAGTTCGGATACGCCTTGCGCACCTCGGCTTCAATCTGCGCCTTGCAGTCAGGCCGCGCCGCGATCGCCGCATTCATGGCAATAGGCACTGCCTCACTGACAGGAATCGTACCGGGAAGTCCGTTCTCGGTGCTCTTCGCTGCTTCGCAGATTTCATCGTCGCACTGATGCGCTGTGTTGTGTTCTGAGCCCTGGGTACCGGCGTTGCCCTGCAAGCAAATGGATGGTCCCCCGCCAAAGCTAGCCATCCCAGGAATACGCCCGATACCTTTACTACCTTGCTTCCGGTTGCTGGTTCGGGCAAGCGTGTCGGGGATGATGTGGTGGGCCTGCTGGCCAACGCTGCACTTATTCTTGATCTGCGCATAGGTGCCGACGATGCAAGGCCCTCCCGTACCCGGAATGTAGCCACCCGCGGGGCCCGCCCCACCACCCTTTTGATTGCCTTTGCCACCGCCCCCCAGCCCTGGCACCTTCTTCAGCACCATATTCGTCAGCAGCCGCTCTCCCAACGCCAGCGCTGGCTGCACAAAATCAGGGGTCTTACCATCAGTAATCCAGCTAGCTGCGGTGTCGAGTGCCGTAGCCGCAGCATCCGTACCCGCGCCCACGCCCGCCACTACCCCCCCAGCCGCGGCTGCTGCGCCGCCAGCTGTCGCCATGCCAGCCCCCACCGGAGCTCCAATGCCTGTCGCGGCCACCACGCCGCCCGCCGCTGCAGTTGCACCGCCTGCCATCGCCACCTTGCCACCAGTGTCCATGGCATTGGCGCCAAAATCATGCAGAGCTTGGGATACGTTGTCTTTGTAGTATTGCGCTGCGTCTTTGGTCCCTTGTTTGAGTTTGTCCCACCAGTCTTCTTCCTGGGTTTCTGGCCGGGTGCTGGGCGAGCTCAGCAACGGGCTTGTCTTGGGTAGGATGCAGCCGATGCAGTTGCCCATGTCCCCAGGGCGGGCGTAACTGTTAGGTTTAACCTGGGCTTTGGACGTAGCTGTGGCGCCGGTCGATAGGGATAAGGGTGGCGGGCTCATGCTGGCACCGGTCCTTTTCTCAGCTCCAGCACGCGTGCGCCAAACTGGGCGGCAACTTGGATGCGCCACACGCAGGTCAGCGTCATGGCCTTGAGGTCCAAAGTGACAGTGTCGAGCCGCATGGGCAGCGGCAGTACGGGACCTAACTGCAGGCGGACCACTGCATGCACTGCGGGCAGGGGCAGCAGACATTTGAAGAGTTGCTGTCTGGGCACTAGGCCCGCCAGGATGATTTCTTCTGCGCCGTTAGGGTAGGAGATTTGCTGGTCTTCAGGCGCGCAGTTCCAGTAGCCAAAGTCAAAGTCTTTGGGCAATCTGGGCCAGCGGCTTTCTTTCCACGCTTGGTCGTAGGTCCCGCCCTTTTGGCGCCGAGGTAGCCACCATTTGCCCACTGGCCCTACGCCTACAGGGGTGTAGCGCATGGAGTTTGCTGCGTCAGCATCGAAAGGCTGATCGAAGGTCTCAATCTGTGGGCCACGCATTTCGTCAACGTGGGTCTTCTTGAGCCATGTTTTTTCCACCCAGCCACAGCCAACAGGGTTGGGCTCGTAGGCTGACCAAGTATCTGGCTCCTGGCCCTGCGGCATTTGCAGCGGCCATTGACAGGTGCCACCGTAGGCCAGCTCCCAGCGCAGGGGGACTTCGGTAGCTTTGTCGGGTTCAGTGACTTTCCAGCCCAGCACGCCCTGCTTGATGCGGCGAGGGCCCGTGACTGTGAAGACTTTTTGCCAGTTGCCTATGCGCAGGCCTGCGGGCCAACGCTGGTGCGGCTGTCCTTCAGGGGCATACGCCGTGGCGTGTGCCAGCAGGATGTCGCACTTAGGTTTGTACGGCGCAAAGTCGCTTTCTTGAATGCAACTGCTGGTATTGGGATCGGCATAGAACTGGTCGGCATCCACCAGGGGCGCCTGGGACTGCGCCAACTGCGGCGTTCCATCGGAGCCCAAGCGCCTAAGGTCATAGGTCACGCGACTGGCAATGACGTGAAACACCTCATCGCCGGTATCGATCATCTGGAAATACTGGCTCTCGAAGGGGGTATGGTTGCGCATCTCCGCGAGAGGTGCTGCCTGCACCGGGGCAGGCATCAGCAGGTCGGGTCCGTTCATGGTTTCCTGCTCAGTCGTCAATTCAGATCAATACGCTCAGATCCCACACCAACGTGTTTGGAGCCGACGATGTCGATCTCCTGTCCATTGAGACTGATGGTTCCATCGGCTTTCATCACCATCACGCTTTGACCCACTTGGAGCGTGATGCTGTCGGGCTCCATGGTGATGTTCGATGTATTGCCTCCGCCTCCACCGCCAGATGACTCACCCGATGGCGCCACGATGTGCATCGGCCCGCCAGCTCCGTCTGCCCCACCAGCTGCGCCACCTCCCGCGCCACCGCCGACGGTCAGTTCGTACTTCTTGCCCACTGTGGTGCTCTTGTCAGTGCCGACCTTGGTGGTCTGTGTTTTGCCGACCAGTGTGGCCATGATGGCGCCGACGTTCAGGTTGTAGGCGACACCCACGTTCTCCATCCGGCCCACGCCCACGTTCTGCATGTATGCAATGCCCACCGTCTCGGTCTTGAACTTGCCCACCTTGATGGACCAGTTGTTGCCGATCTTGTCTTTTTCGTTCTTGCCAACCGTCTTGGTACGGTTGATGCCGATCTTGAACGTCTGGTTGTCCCCGATATCGACGCTCTCGTTGTGGTCCACCCGCTCGGTCCGGTTGCTGTGAATGGTGATGGTCTCGTCACCATCTACTTCTTCAGTGCGCCAGCCGTGGACCGTGATCTTCTCGTTGCGGTCCACAGTCTCCGTACGGTCGCGATGGATGGTGTTGGTCTCATCCCGATCAACCGTCTTGCGCCGGTCGTTACCCACCCATTTGTCTTCGTCGTTTTCGACTTCGGTGAGCTGGTCCTTCTGCGCGTGAATCCACAACTGCTCTTGGCCCGCTTTGTCTTCAAAGCGCAGAACATTGGCATCGCCAGGGCCGTTCTTGAGCCCAGGACCAGATGCACCGCCTTTGCTGGAGCGGGTCTTGATACCCGTTTGGGTTTGGTTACCCGGCAGCTGCCATGGGGGCATGTTGTCGGCGTTGTAGACCACGCCGACGATGATGGGACGGTCTGGGTTGGCGTCAATGTGGTCTACAAGCACTTCCATGCCAATCCGTGGAATCGCAATGGCACCGAAGTTTGACCCAGCCCAGCTGCTGGAGAAGCGCATCCAGCAGCTGGATTTTTCATCCATGGCGCCGATGCGGTCCCAATGGAACTGCACCTTGACGCGGCCAAACTTATCGCAATAGATCTCTTCTCCAGGGGGGCCCACCACCCACGCTGTCTGCAAGCCTTGGGTGCGCGGTTTGGGGGTGATGCGAGCAGGTCTGTAGGCCCGACTTGTAGGTAGAGCTTCTATTGCAAAGCGCTGTGTGGAGCCCTTGCTTGCATCGCTGACCTGCACGTTTTCGGTGAAGTGGTACGTCACCGACGTAAGCAGGTACTGAACGTTCTGGTCACCACGCGGGTAGTTGCGCAAGGTCATGAAACATCCGGTGGCGCCCACCAAGTTCCTTGCGTTGCCTTGCGCTGCAATTCGCTCATGCGTGGCAATGTGCTCTTCTACGCGCACCTTGGCGTAGTGCTCACCATCAGCGTAGTCTGTGTACTGACCCGGAAACTCATAAATTTCGAACGCATCGTTGGCATGCCCAGGCGGCATCTTGCGCATGGTGGCCAAGTCGGCGCGCGGCTTCTTAAAGTCAAAATCATCCGTCAGCACGCGACCCGATTGCAAGCCTTGTGTGAAGTCCCAGTCATCAAGGCTTTCTTCTTTGGCGAAAGCTGCTTTTTCTGGCGGATAGAACGGCAGCCCGCCCCCAGCCATGGGCTCATGAGAACCAACAACGTCGTCGCAAAACACCAGCGTGTGGTTGCCACTGGAATGCTTGAAGTGGAAGTAGATCCCGAGGTCTTCTGCCAGGCGACACACCAGGTTGCAGTCGCTCTCTGAATACTGAACCAGGTACTCCACCGGAGGATAGGATTTGGTGAGCTTGAACTCCATCGGCTCACCGTACTTTCCGAGCACATCCCGAATGATGTCCGGTACGGTCATGTTCTGGAAGATCTTGAAGTCGCTCTTGCGTGTGGCCAGCCACAGCCAAGGACGCATCTCCAAAAAGTAGCTGTACTTGGATGCGTCTTGACCGCGCATACCAAAGCGGCTGACAACACCGTGCAAATACCGCTTGCCGCCGCCATCTGTCTCCACCTCAATAGAGGCCGACTTTCCGAGCAGCGCCTTCGGGTCCACGCTCTTGGAGTCGCTGATCACCTGAACATTGAACGCAAACAGCTTGCTGATTTCTTCCGTTCCATGCAATTGGCGCAGTTGCAGGGTCTCGCCCAACGGGGTATTGATCTTGGTGCGGCGTTGGCTCATAGGTCAGCGGTAGTCAGTGGGACAGGCAAGAACGAGTCAATGCCACGGGGCCGACGGATGCTAGCAGCGAGGGTCATCGCACCTGATGGTCAAGTTGTTAGAAAGAAGTCGTTTTTTGCAACTGATGGAAACAGTTTGAAATGAGTTATCAAGCGTCTTGGTGAGTACACGGGCTTTTTGTATCCTTGCGCACCCGAGAGCCTCGTTACTCAATTTCTGTCCGGATCTATCGCTGTTTTGCACACGTGAACAAGCCCATCACCCCTGAAAATTTGACCACCGAGCAGCAGGTGGCGACGCCATCTTTTTTGGCAACGGAGCGCAAGTTCTATGGCGTCTATCGACAAGTGTCTAGGGTTGGCTCAGTGGCCTGGCGCGTCTGCTTGGCCCGCCGGGGGCGTTCATATGCCAAGACGTTTTCCGTAAAGCGCTACGGCAGCAACGAGGCCGCTGTGCAGGCGGCGCTGGCCTACCGCGACAAGCTGGTTAGCGAACACGCCATGGTGAGTCGGCGCGAGAACCATGTGATCCTGCGAAAGAACAGCCACTCGGGCGTGCCGGGGGTGAGGCTGGACCAATCGCGGACACCAAACAGATGGGTGGCCGACATTCGCTTGCCCCAGCAAGGCTCGGTTACGCAGACGTTCTGTGTCAGGAAGTTTGGCTACGAACAAGCGTTCGAGTTAGCACTGCAGGCGCGCTTGCAAATGCTCGGTATGGTGGTGGATCAAAAAACCATCCGCTCGCAATGCGATCCAGTATTGGTCGCCTTGGCACCGCACCGCGTTGTGACCGATGTAGTCGTTCCGTTGACTTCAGATTTCGTGGCACCTGCGCCCCGCACCAGCAGTGAAATCCCTGGGGTTTTTCACTTTCTGTACAAAAGGCGGCGGCCTGACGGTAGCTTGTTGGAGAGCCCGATGTGGGCAGCGGAATACCGCTGGCCCGACAAGACCATTCTGAGGCGCACCTACTCTGTTGCGCGCTTTGGGGAAGAAACGGCCAGGCAGATGGCGTTGGACCAGCTCGCTATGTGGAAAGAGACTCCACCTTCTAAACCCATCAAGGGGGCCTCGCGCAAGAAGCCCAATGGAAGCAGAAAACCAATCTGCAGCGTGCAACGAAAAATTCAGCGCTCTCGTTCCCATGGCGGCGCTCTGGCTTATTGGCAAGTGATCTACCGGTTCCCTGATGATGGTCAGCAGCGCACCGCCACCTTCAGCGTGTCGCTGTATGGAGAAGACGGAGCGTACGAGCGTGCCGCGCGGCGTTGTCAACTGTGGCAACACATGCCACCAACAAGACTTTCCACCACCAAATAATCTGACCGCATCCCGTGCTTTTACGGCGCTCTTGGAGCAAGTTGGTGCCGGTGCAAATGTGCACAGGGAAGCGGTATTCAAGCTGTCGATACAAATGCTGCTCGCGCTGAGCGAACAAGAAAGAAACATGACTGAGTACCTTCGTCCTGGCCCCCTTGGCACCTCTGAACACGACACAGCCGGAGAGTTTTCCAAGATTCGTTTGAATCGCCCCTCTCACAGCTTCATTGGAAAGGGGCAGGCGCCAGTGCTTTTAGGCACCCACTCCAACGACGAGGAGTCACGGCGGCTTCTGAAGCGACATCCTGCACCTGCTCGGAATTTGCCAACAGAACCAGATAGCAAAGCTACGAAGGCGGCGCCTAAGAACGAGGCGGGGCCGTCCTCCACTGCCGATGTGCGGCCCCACTGGGGCAATGAGCCCAGCCTCAAGCGCATCGCTGATACAGATGACAGCGTGAAGGACTGGTTGCGCGCCGCACTTTCAAACCGCAATGAATACCAAACTCCTGGGTTGTGGCTGGCCGCACGACGCGAAGATGGTCTGGACCGCTACGACAACAATCTGGCCGCGGCAGAGCGCTTTGCTATGGCGGCAGAGGGGTTCTGGGATGTCTTTCCCGGATCGCAAACCATGGCCATTGCGGGAAAGCAGCTTTTGCAACAAGCGCGCATGAACATTCCCGGAGCAGAGGCAGTTCTGGGTAAAGCAGGCTCCAGCAACCCAGAGTTCACAGAGAAGTGGGGGCAACTCGGCAACTCATATCACCAGTTGGGCTTGAAGCCGCAAGCCGCCTGTGAGGCGGCGTTGACACACAAGTTCTCCCGGTGATGAAAGTGGCATTGGCTGCAGCCGAGGCGCGCGAAGAAAAGGGCCACCGTGGTTCCAAAGTGATGTGGCTTTTGGCCGCGCTTTTAGTACTCTTTGCTGTGGGGAGTGATTTGCTTTTGCAAGCGCCATTGGCCGGACTGGTGGTTTCGGTGCTCGCTCTGCTGTGGACTGCTGTGGCGCTCGTCACCAGCCTGGTCAAGCGTCGAGGTATTTCGCCCATATTGAGCAAACACAAGGTGTCTGCCATTCTCATCGGCACCTACTTCGCCAGTGTGGCCTGTGGCCTCCTGATCAGTCGCTCGGTCATGAACGAAGCGCAGGCACTGCGAGTAGAGATTCAGCAACGAGCAAAACCAGGCGACGACAAAGATAAACAAGAGGCATACGCCTCGTTTTGCGCTGCACGATTGAATGGCCGCTGCGGGTGGATGAACTACCGCATCATCTACTCGCCGGACGCGATGCCTGCAGGTGCCAATGTGCCAGGCACCTTGGCGGTGTTTCAGTTCTTCACCGAGAGAGTCAGCATCGCCATTGAAACCGGCGCAGTTGTGGATAGGCGTAGCGTAGATTGATGCAATGCTCAACGGCCTGTAGCGGCACCTTGAGGTAAGCCACCAAAGCGATTAGATGGACCTCAAGGTCGTTCGCGACAACCTGGGTCACGCGAACATTTCGACGACCAACACATACCGGCATGGCGAGGACAACACGCACCGTGACGTCAACTATAAGGTTGGTCGGTGCGATGAAAGTGAGCAGCAGGAAGCATGATCAATTGCAAGTTCCGACCAAGTTGCTATTTGTCAGCCCGATGGGTATCGTCTTCAACGTGAGAGACCTGAAATAGAAATCGGGAGGCGGTGCTTTGGCTCAAACCAAGTGCAAGCGGCTTCTGCCGCATGCGGGTGAATTTCTGGAGCACCTGTAGAAACTGACCACTCAATGAGAGGTTCAGTGCTGAAGTGCTATTTCCAAATTCGCTCACTACTTGGCCCAGGACAGTCACTACACTACCTGGACAACTGCTCAAACAGAATTATCGTGATGCTCAAAGCCGCCCGATTCGTCGTCGCTAGCGTAGGCCTCTTGAACGGCCTGCGCCGAGGAATAGGTCTTCTGATGGCAGCGGCGCTCCTCGCAGGCTGCGACACCCCCACGGTTGCCGCGAACACGGCGCCCGCCAGCGCCGAGCGGGCCCACCTGCCACTACTGCGCGGTTGGTTCGAAGGCAACGAGGTCCTGTACGTGACCACAGATGCATCCGATGCAGAAGTGGCTCGCGAACATCTTGCGAACTATGTGCCCCAGCTCGCGCATGCACTGGCTGACGTACCCACCACTGCAGGCGGCACCCACCGGCCTGGTGCCACTGCGCGCGTGTATGGCAGCACCAACTTTCGCCAGCCCAGCGTGTTCGCATCAGCACCCGAACCCGTGGGCCATGCCAACCTTAGTGCGGCTTATAGCCCTCTGTGGCAACTGGTCAAGGTCACCTGGCGTGACCCCTCGCAATCGCGCACCTTGCGCTCGGAGGAGGAAGTGCTGGATGCTGCAGACAAAGGGCTGGTGGTGCTGGAGGTAACACGTGTGGTGCTCAACTGCCCCATCATTCATCGTGGTGCATTGGGAGTATTGCCAGGGGTGGCGGTAGATGGGCGCACGCCCTGAAAGGAAAGTTCTCGAAAGCTACGAGAAGAATTTCCGTCACGTGATACCAATACCCATGCGCCGTGACCATCGTCGCACCCGCCTCTCCCAAAGCAGCCAGTTGCATTCACATGAAGTAGAGGCTGCTTTGCGCGGACCTGTCGCCACTTATTTTTTCCCAATGAACGCCTCCAATCAGCGGCCTAAAACGTTGGTCAACGGTGAGCATCCGCATGTGAAAGGGAATGATCTCAGCAACACCGACTGAGTCGGTCGAAATCAAAAGCCGTTCATGGAACCGCCGGAACCACTCTCAGCACCCGCCCATTGGGACTGTCCGTCAGCAGGTACATCGCACCGTCAGGCCCGGTGCGCACGTCGCGGATCCGTTCACCAATCTCCTGAAACAGCACTTCCTGCGGCCCCGGTACCCCCTTGACCATGGGCACTCGCCGCACGCTTCGTTCAACCAGCGCCGCGACAAAGAGACTGCCGCGCCATTCCGGAAACATCGACCCTTCATACCAGGTCAGCCCGGCCGGAGCGATCGATGGCGTCCATTCCACAAGCGGCGGCAGGATGCCGGGCAGGCTTCTATACGGGGTGATGCGTGAGTAGGTGTAGTCGATGCCGCCCGTGGTGATGGGCCAGCCGTAGTTGCCACCAGGCTCAATGCGGTTCAGCTCATCGCCTCCCCGTGCGCCATGCTCGTGGGCATACGGCACGCCGTCTATCACCGCCACCCCTTGCGGGTTGCGATGTCCGAGGGAATAGATTTCCGGCAAGGCCCCTGTACGCTTCACGAAAGGGTTGTCATCCGGCACATTGCCGTCCGATTTGATGCGCATCAGCTTACCAAGATGGGTGTGCATTCTTTGCGCATCCGTGCGCTCCAGGTTGCCGTCTCCCATGCCGAATAGCAGGGTTCCGTCGGTCAGCCAGGCCATGCGACCACCGAAATGCTGAGTGTCTGCCTTGGCAGGTTTGGACGTGAATATGGGGCGCACTTCCAGCAATTGACGGCCATCAAACCTGGCACTCACCAAGCGCAGATGGTTGGCCTCAGGCGTGCCATGAGCGAACGACAACAGCAACCTGCCGTTGTTCACGAAATCCGGATCCAAAACCAGATCGAACAAACCGGCCTGCCCTCGTGCCAGAACCGGCGGCACGCCGGCCACAGGCTCAGAGAGCAACTGGGGGCGTCCATCAGGCCCCGGTTCAATCAGGCGCAACCGGCCCGGGCGCTCGGTCACCAGCATGCGGCCGCCCGGCAGGAATGCCAGCGACCAGGGGTGCACGAGCCCGGTGGCCACCATCTCCACCCGGTAGCCTGCAGCCTGAACCGACGTGGCCAAGGCCAGTACACCCACCAGGAATGCAAACACGTATTTCATAATGAGCATTATGAGTTTGCGCACCACGAACCATTCCACATCCCCCCGCTGGACACGGCATCTTGCGCCGCTGTCGCTGGCTTGGCTGTTGGCTGCGGTGTGGGGGTCTGTGGTCCAAACGCAATGGAATCTTCAGGCGCTGGTGGACCTGGGTGTGGACATTCCCGCCACCGAGCGAGCCAGCGCTACTTGGCAAGATTTGATCAGCTTCGCGCCTGTATATGCCGGCATCCTGGCCGCTGGCTGGCTACTGGCGCTGCCCGTGGCACTCCTGCTGGCCCGGCGCTGGCCTGTTTGGCGCAGCCCCCTGCTGGCGGCGGCGGCCGGGGTGGGTATGGTGGCCGCAGTGCGCACAGTCGATGCGGTGGCGCCAATGCCTGTGTTCATCGACGCGACACGGCATCTACCGGGTCTTTTGGCAATGGCCACGGGCGCTGTGATCGCAGGGTTGCTGTATGCACTGCTCACGGCACGGGAATGATCTCGGCGGACCCACGTACGCTAACACCAGCTTCTATGTTGGCGCTGACAAAAGCTAGACAAGCACAACTACGTTACAGAGCCGCGGCGCAACAGACGTTGCGAGCGCCAGATCAAACCGCAAAATCTTCGCGATTTCTCCCTTCGATCCATTTAGGCGCCCTGCCCCTATCGCTCCAACCCACCCCAGACTTCGGATCCCGTACTTGGCCTCCACCTCATTGCCCACCGGCCTCCAAGGAAAGACCTGTTGCGCAGTGAATCCGAAATCAGCAATCAAGTTGTGAACGGTATGGAGCACTTGCTTGGCTTACATCTTGCGCACCGGTGCAATCTGCTGATCTAGCAGGTCTTTCTGTTCGAGAAGCTCTTTTTGTGGGCTCATGCTTTTCTGTGTGTGGTTACGTTCGGTCGGATGAGGATGTCCCGGAACCATTTGTTGTCATTGCCGGTGCGCGCACTTTTTCATTGAGTTGTCACGAGCATTCGGTGAAGCTGCTTGCCGTCCTGCGTTCAGTGAAAATGCGCTGTTGAAATGGCGATTCGCTGCTTGCTGGACACAATCCACCTGGAGGAATACTCAATGCGTCTTGCCACCTACAACGTAGAAAATCTCTTTGACCGCCCTAAGGCCATGAACATGGGCACTTGGGACGAGGGTAAAGTGATCTTGGAGGACTTTGCGGCCTTGAATCAGCTTTTGGGTGAGCTCAACTACACAGCTGTTCGCAAAAAGCGTATGGCTGAGTTGATGATCCGCCTCGGTCTGGAAAAACAGGACGAGTCAAAATTCGTCATTTTGCGCAGAAACCGTGGCCATCTGCTCAAACGTCCTGCAGTTGGCGGGATCGAAATCACAGCCGAAGGTCGGGCGGACTGGGCAGGATCCCTGGAGCTCAAGGATGAGCCGGTCGATGAAGTTGCGATGCGCAACACAGCCCGAGTCATCCACGATTTAGGTGCCGACGTCTTGGCTGTTGTGGAGGCCGAGAGCCGTCCCGTTTTGGAACAGTTCAACCAGCAACTGCTCAAGGCCGTGGGTGGAACACCCATGCGGCACGTGATGGTTATCGACGGGAACGACAGTCGTGGAATCGATGTGGGTTTGATGACAGGCGCCAACTATCCGATCGGCCTGATGCGCAGCCACGTAGACGACCGAGATAGCAAGGGCAACGATATCTTTTCACGAGATTGCCCTGAGTTTGCGGTCCAGCTGCTCGGTGGCCAGACTCTGCGGGTACTCGTCAACCATTTCAAGAGCAAAGGCTATGGTGGGAAAGCCGCATCAGACCTCAAACGCAAGACGCAGGCCCAACGTGTCGCCGAGATTTACAACGAACTGATCGCAGGCGGAAACGCATTCGTTGCAGTGGTGGGCGATTTGAACGACACCCCAAAGAGCGATCCGCTTTCTCCACTGCTGCAGGCGACTGATCTGAAGGATGTTTCCGCGCATCCTTCATTCGATGATGGCGGATTTCCCGGCACGTATGGGCTGTGCAATGCAGGCAACAAAATTGACTATATCTTGCTGTCTCCAGCGTTGTTTGAGCGGGTGCAGACGGGAGGGATGATGCGCCAGGGCATGTGGCCCGGTTCTCGACCTAAGCGATGGGAGACATATGACGATCTGCTGGACCCGAAGAACGCTGCTTCTGACCATGCTGCGCTATGGGTGGATCTGAATCTCTAAGAAATTGCGGCCACTGCCCGGTATCCGCAGATGGCGCTCAATGACACATGTCGCTTGATGGGGTGGCGCAGGAGCTTGACCGGTGATCTCGCAGTGATGCTATCCACTGCCAACTGATGGAGCCAGCTCCGGCAAATCAGCTTCCCGCCAGAGGGCTGCGGTTTTCACCTATGTGATGATCAATCCAGGCGCCCACTGCTGCAGCCAATGCAGTCCGGTCGGTGGTGTTTTCTTTCGCGCTTACCAGTTGCTCTCTCAATTCAGTTCTGATGAGTCCAGCTCGCCTTCTGTGCTCATACAAAGCGGCACGGTCATTGATCGCCAGAACTTGCTCTTCAAGTTCACCATGGCTTTCATAGTCGGCCCTGCAAAATTCACCCGACCGACCACCCCAGCCGGCCGACGCCAGTATTTCTCACCCCCGTCACCGCGGCGAGCGCTACAGCCAGCATTGCGAGCAGCGCAAATAGCGGCGAAAAAAGGCCCCGCAACCCCAGGCGCACGATGGCCCGCAGCAGCCATCGGATGTTGTAGCCCGCAGCGCATAGCACCGCGTGTAGCGCATCGCCGGTGGCGCCTTGCAACCAGCATCGGTCCATGGCGTTGTCGTGCTTCAAGTGCCCGATGGCCGGCTCCACCGCCTGGCGTCGCTTGAGCCAGCGCCGCTGCTGATCCGTCAGGCCCTTGAACTTGCCCCGGTGGATGATCTCAACGCCCGGGTTGGCTGCACCCACACCACGAAAGCCCAGGTCCACAACGACCTGCTTGGGCTGGGCACCGGTGTCCTCTGTCAGGATCGTCGCCTGCTCCAGTTGCTCGGCCAGCGTGTGGCCGTCGTAGGGGTTGCCGGTGAAGCTGCGCGCGCCGACCATCAGGCCTTGTTTGTGCGTGACTGCCACGCTGACCTTCACGCCGAACTCGTAGGGCTTGCGGGCCTTGCCTTTGCCGATGCATTCCACCTCGGGTGCGTGCAGTGCGTACAGCTTGTTCTTGTCCCTGGGGCGCTGGCTTCGGATGCGCTCGGCGCGTTGCATCAGCGTTTGCAGATTCGTCAATGTCAGTGCCGTGGCCTCGCTGGCCTGTTCGATCTTGCGCTGCACCTCGCGCAGCACGATGCCCAGGATCGTGCGCTGGCGTTTGACGACCTTGCGCAAGCGTTTGAACTGCTTGGCGTGGGCGTAGCCGCCCGCACGGCGGCGCAGGCTCTTACCCTCCTTGGCGAAGGTCTGCTTCAGGGCAATGCCCGCGCGCTTGGCCGCAGCCACCACCTTGTGGCGGGCAATCTCCAGCAGCCGCGAGTCCACCGGGTGCGCGATGGCCTTCTCCTGCACCGTGGTATCCACAATCAGCCGCTCGAACTCGGCTGGCTTGATGGCCTTGGACATCACTGCCGTGTCGATCGTGGCCTTGAGCAGCTCCTCCACCCCGGCCTCGCCGATAGCGACGCAGAACCGCCCGATCTGCGTGGCATCGCAGGGCAGTCGCGGCTCGTAGAAGCGCATGCCGCTGAAATGCTGCCAGACGACGTTCTCGGCCCAGCGCTCCACCAGTTCTTCATCGCTGAGCTTGTAGGCGTGCTTCAAGTA
Source organism: Acidovorax sp. (assembly GCF_046291265.1). Lineage (GTDB taxonomy): Bacteria > Pseudomonadota > Gammaproteobacteria > Burkholderiales > Burkholderiaceae_C > Acidovorax. The sequence continues at coordinate 54,344 of NZ_JBKBTV010000009.1, forward strand.
CAGCAGGCTGGCCATCAGGCGCAGGGGAAGGCGTGGACGGCCGGCGGCTGCAACGCCCGCGCCTGCGACCTGCAGCGACGGGCCGAACAGGTCATCTTGCGCAATGGCCCGACCTTCACGCACTTGGCGGGCAAACCGCGGCGCCAGCGCCGCCTCGATCTGCGCCCAGGGCAGCCGACCAGCCAGCACCGCCAGCGGGTGGCGTGGATCAATCATCTCGGCCAACGGCTGGCGGAAGAAATCGGCCTCGGACATCTGCAAAACTCCCAGGAATCAGGATCTGATGTGATGATTCTCCAGGGATCAAGCACCCAGCGGAACTGGCGGAAACCCAATGTTCATGCGGGCTGCAGGGGTTCTGCAGGGCCGACTTCATAGCACTCGGCAATGTCTCTGAGCAGAACGTAAATCGCCTCATCGTTGCGTGGCCTGTCTGCGAGGATACGCAGCATTTCCCGGCTCAATTCCAGCAGTGTGATGTGTTGCGCATCTAGCAGTGCATTTCCGACACTCAGGCGTGGGGTCCAGAACGGTAATGAAGGCATCGGCGCTACTTTGTGATCAAGATTTGCTTGGCTTTCGGAGTTTTGGCAAGTCTCCAATTTTCAACAGCGCCTTCTCACAGCTAGAGAGAGTCGACTTCTGCCGTGCCGCCAGCCAGCCCACTGCGAACCACGCCCTGGCGTCTGTCAGCGCGATCTGTCGATATAGAGAACCTGCCACACGCTCGTCATTGAGACGCCCCAGTGCCGCAAGCGCTGGTTTCAGGCTATCGAGGAAGCGTGCGCCCTGGGTATCCAACGCTGGCGCAACGAACTCCGTGAGATAGCGCAAGCGCTTGAGACGTTTGCGGAGACGATGCTGCTCATCGACAGACAGCGTAGAAAATTTGCGCGCAGCTTTATTGACCTGCGCGTGAAGGCGTCGCAATCTCTTTTGAAGAAGGCGGCGGGGATCCGCGACATCTTGCGCGCCCTCCTCGCGCAGAGAGTTGGCATGACCCTGCACGGTGAAGGCCATGAGTTCGATCAGCGCCGCTTGGAACGCTACGGTTTTCACGATGGCAGCGGCGGAAGTATTAACGTCATCTTCGGCCGACGCCGCCAATTCGAAAGCAGGTGCGCCTGCTTTATGAAGTTCAGACGAAAGGATCGTCAGGGCCTCACCGCGGTCACGCAGAACGCCCAAGCGCTGGAACACATCCACCAGGACAGGTTCCCAAGTTGATTGAAAGCGTTCAGGGGACAGGGTTTCAAGCTCACGCAATGCCGTGCGCAAACGGCGGATTCCGATGCGCAACTGATGCACGTGCTCTTCATCGGAGGATCCCTCCACGATCTCGCTGACATTCCCCAAGATCTGCTGAAGGCAATTAGCGAAAACAGCCCGCTGCAGCGCTTGCCCCGTCAAACTAAGCAGCGTTGTGCCGTCCGTACGCATCGCTTTCGCCCTGGTGGCCGGTCTCATGACTTGCCCAGCCATCAATCGCTCGCCACGCTCGGCTTTGGAGACCGTACTCAGAAAGAGTCCATGCCGAGCCGCCCACCGCTTGGCGATGCTCTCCAGACCGGATACAGGCCCCTCCTTGAGTTCGAACTCCAGTTCGCAGATGCGCGTTTCGCATTGTTGAGGCGTCCCCCGGTGGGCGACAACTTTTCCCAAATCGAGGGCCAATTCGACCAGACCACCTCGGAAGCTGATATCCCGGGTCAGCCGATCCATCTCCGTGCTGTAGGTTTCAACGAGCGGTGTCTTGTCTGCCGTCAAGGCTTCAAGGAGCTGCGTGCCCGCCACAGTACCTGCGTGTAATTCAGGATTTGGCCACGGCTGGTGGGCCGATGCATCAACACGCCCCACAGTCGCGTTGTGCTCTTCCCTGTCCAATGGGCCCTCACCCATTGCTTTAACGGTTTGGACCCACTCGTCACCCTCCCGGCGCAGCCGAAACGCAATACCTCGGCTCGCCAGCGCTCCTTTGGGCGTGTCGAAATAGTGGGCCTCCATGCGGATCAGGGAAAATTTGTCCCGTCGCACAGCGATCAAAACAGCTGCCAGGCGTTCTGGCGGGATGCAGAACTTGAACTCGATTTCCATGGTGGGTCTATTCCATACGGATGACTGCGAGTCTATTGGCAAATGCAATCAGCATGGTTTCGAAAAATTATCATTTCACCGATAAATAGCCAACTAACTTTGTGATAATTATTTCCTCTGAGCCTCGGATGATATTAAGCTTAATCCTAAAGGAGTTCCTGATTTGTCTCGAATAGTAGTAATGGCGCGAAAAGCAGTGGCCTGAACGCGATCTGGCAAGCGTACAAAGTTATTTTCTTGTACCAATGTATCCCCATTCAGGAATGACCAGATGATGAACTTAAGTGCTGAAGTCGTTTTCTGCGGATCCTGGGGTATTTTTGGGAAAACCACAAAAGTGCCCATTGTGATGGGCCAAACGCTCTTCCCTGGTTTCTGGGTAAGGGTGCTCTGGAACGTCCCGGTGGAGGCCCATTCACTGTTCGCCAGCGCAGAGCGGAAAGCATCAATGGAGGGGCGAATGAAAACTCCGTCTGCGTTTCGCACCTGTACAGACGAGAGTTCGTACTCTGCTACGTAGCCAAAATCTACGTAGCCGATAGCGCCCACCGTATCGCGAACACCTTTGGCGACGCCATCGCTGCCTTTGAACGCAAAGAACCCTTCGGGCCATTTGATGCTGGTTTTGGCACCATAGCGAGCCCGCCATTTTGGATCGACTTTGCCAAGGTAGTCAGCGAAGTTGTAAGTTGTCCCTGAGCCGTCTGACCGCACAACGACCTTGATGGGAATATCTGGGAGCACCAAGTCAGGGTTCAGTGAAGCTATTTCAGGTGAGTTCCAGCGATTGATTTCGCCCATAAAAATTTGGCTCAGTACCTCTCCCGTCAATCGCAGTTGCGCGCTCTTGACCTTGGGGAGGTTGACGACCGGGCTGATGCCGGTGATAGCCACAGGCAGAGCAATCAATCCGTTGTCGATGAGGTCTTTTTCCGAGGGATATACATCGGTAGCACCGAACCCCACTGCTTGCTGCTGGATCTTCTTCATACCCGCGCTGGAGCCGACTGGCTCGTATTCAACGATAGAGCCTGTGGCCTTTGTGTAGGCCACAGCCCAGCTGCGGTAGATAGGCGCGGCAGCCGATGAGCCCGCCCCGGTGACCAACTGCGCGGTTGCCGCTCCGTGATGTGCCAGCAACGAAGCCAATACAAACGTTAAGTAGATATATTTCATATATTTTTGGACTTCCAAACCTGGAAGAGAAATATTTATTTAGGTGCACGTTAAATTTCATGCCCGTCGTAGTCCATTAACTATTTTATCAATTTGCCCTTGCTTCTTCAAAACTACTTGTAGAGTCAAGGACTTACTCACCGTCACGGCATTGTCATTTGAAACAATTAGTATCTTTGGACGTTTAATAGGCGCTTACGGTGTCTCCAAAGAGAGATTTTCAAATGCTTCAAAAGATGAAAATTGGCACCAGGCTGGCCCTGGCGTTTGCGTTGCTGTTGCTTCTGATCTCGGCACTGGCCACCGGCGGGATCAGCGGCGCGAAGCGCTTGACGGAGCGAAGTGCGGCACTCTACGAGGATCGGACAGTGCCCATGGGAGTGCTTGCGGAGATCAGTCACCTGACCCAACGCAACCGTGTGCTGGTCATGGATATGCTGATGGACCCAGGCACCAGCAATCTCCAATCCAGCCATGCTGCGCTCAGCGCGAACGTGGAGCGCATCCGTGCTTTGTGGAAGGCGTACACCGCCCATCCGCTCGGTAGTGAAGAGCAAGCACTCGCCAAGGCCTTTGCCGATGTCAATGCAACCTATCTAGACAGTGGGCTGATTCCAGCGGCCGGGGCGCTGATAGGCGGCAAGTACGACGATGGCTCCGAACTCTATATCAACCAGATCCGGCCCAACGCCGCCAAGGTCCAGGACGCCATTGAGAAGCTGGTCGCATTGCAGATCAATGTGGCTGCCGCTGAGTTTGGCGCGGCCCGGCAACTCAGCGAATCTATCCATGTCTGGATGCTGGCAGCCACCGCGTTGGCCTTGATCGTCGGCGCTGCGATGGCGTGGGTGATCACCCGCTCCATCTCACGGCCTCTGCGTCAAGCTGTGGACTTGGCCCGCCGAGTGGCTGGTGGCGATCTGGGTGCGCAGTTCGAGGTTCGGGGTACCGACGAAACAGCAGACTTGCTAAAAGCTCTTCGTGAAATGAACCAGCAGCTCGTACGGGTGATCACAGAGGTCCGCGAAAGTACCGAGACGGTGGCAAGGGAAGCGGTGCAGATTGCGGTCGGGACAGAGGATTTGGCCCGCCGTACTGAAGTGCAGGCGTCTAATCTTCAAGAAACTGCCGCTTCAATGGAGCAGCTCACCATTACGGTGCAGCACAACACGGACAACGCAGGTCGCGCGACCCAGCTTGCTCACGAGGCTAGCAAAGTGGCAAACGACGGCGGAAGTGTGATGCGAGAAGTGATTGCGACCATGGAGGAGATCAACCTCCAGTCGCGCAAGATATCCGACATCATCAAGGTGATCGACGACATCGCGTTCCAGACCAATTTGCTAGCCCTCAATGCCGCGGTAGAGGCGGCGCGAGCGGGTGAACAAGGGCGCGGCTTCGCCGTTGTAGCCGGTGAAGTGCGAGGGCTTTCGCAGCGCAGCAGTACAGCCGCTCGGGAAATTCGAGGCCTGATATCAGCTAGTGTGCGCGGTGTCGAGCGTGGCTCGACATTGGTGGTGCAGGCTGGAGAACGTGTCGCGAACACTGTATTGCACGTGAATCAGGTAGTGGCCCTCATCAGCGAAATCAAAGACGCTGGCCAAGAACAGGCCCGTGGTATTGCCCAAATCGGCGAAGCCGTGCGGCAACTGGACACCGCCACGCAGCAGAACGCAGCCTTGGTGGATGACAGCTCATCGGCCTCGACGGGTATGAAAAATCAGGTGAAACGGCTTTTGGAGGTGATCCACCATTTCAAGCTGGCTCCCGATGATCAGGGCTCCGAAGACCTACAAAAGTTGCAGCAGGCCACTGGATCGCCGGTCCTGGTAGCTCTCGCAGGGGGGCCGCGCAAGCAGCTAACCCTCGACATGCAGTAGACGAAACGAAGCATCACCTCTTGCAGACGATACAGCCGCTATGAACCGCACCGATGTCCTGATCGCAATTGCAGAATTGGCACGAACAGGAGGCGGGTCGGAACCCGAAGATGCGATATCCCAGCTCGCCATCATCATTGACGGCCTGGAGTTGTCAAACAGCGGTTCAGAGCATGTGATGGAAATGCTCCTGCGCATTGCGGCTTGCCTGTGGAACCTGCAGCAAGAGCGTATGCGGCTATGAGTGCGCCCCCAACTAGCTAAAAACGGCTCTGCAACTTCCACCAGGGCGAGGGACGCTACGCGCCGGACATGATCACATGTACGCTAGGTCTCGCAGGTCACTCCTGAGCTCGCTGCGATGCTTCACCTTCGCATGCAAGCTCACCAAGAGTTCAATGCGCCTTTGCAAGGAGAGAAGAACCTGCTCGGCACGCCGTTCTCTGTTGACCACAGGTGTCAACGTCCAAAGAAGTGGCGGGTAGCTCCAGAGTGCCAACTCGGGCTGTGACGCCCAGGCTGGGTGCTCGCTGGCTGTTTCAGCATCGAGTGAGATGACAAAGTCCATCCGAGTCGGTCCAGATACGCGAAACAGATCCCAGCTTTTGGGACTAAGTCGCGCGATGGGCATCCCTGCGCGATGCAAGACTTCCAGGGCAACCGGACTGACTGTGGGAGCAAGGCGTCCAGGCATACCACACGAATAAGCGTTGAAGCGCCCTTTACTCACATGGCGAAGACAAGCCTCGGCGAGTTGGCTGCGCAACGCGTTTTCTACGGATACAAACAGGACATTGGGCACCGGACTCATACGCAAACGTTAGAAGGAGAATCGTGTGTGGGGGTTTGGGAGTGCCACTTAGGCATGCGTTCTGCGTTCAGTTTTGCACATCCCGCATTTCGCTGCAGCCCACAAGGACAAGCAACCCTTGTGCCTAGGGGCGACGACCAGAAACAAGCTCACGGATGGACAGGTAGTCAGCATCCGTCACAGGAACGAAACGCTTGCCGCCCAACTCATCAAACATTGGCTTGAAGGCCGGGTAGGAGCCGAAGAAGACCGCCCGGATCTTGTCAGCCACTGGTTTGCACAAGTTGGTGCGATACACAAATGGATCAGAGGGAACATCGGGGGATTGCCACAGCACACGCAGATCGCTTGTCGATTTTGGTGCACGCTGGTTGTACTCTTCCAATCTGGTGCTGGACACAAATGCGGCGGCCACCAAGCCCTTGTGGACCGCCTCCAGCGCCCGGAGGTGAGAACCGGCGTAGGTGACCCGGCTAAAGTAGGTCTCCATGGTCTGGCCTGTGAGTTTCTGGATCGCCTGTATCGGTAGCAGTGCCCCAGACGTGCTGAGAGGGTCGGTCAAACTCAGCGTCTTTCCGCGCAGGTCTGCTACGGACTTAGCGTTCGTATCTTTGCGCACCACCAGCACGGATCTATAAGTGGCTGGCTTCAATGGTGCCGCCTGTTCCGCATTAGAGAGTGCCGCAAATGCGGTTATGGAAGGCTGCCGCTCCATCAACAAGGCGTAGGATGCGGGGCCCAGTTCAGCCAAGTCGATGTGGGCTGTGTAAAGCCCCTCGACCACTGCTCCGTACGAATTGCTGCGGACGAGCTCTACACGACGTTCCAGAACTCGCTCCAGTTCTTTGATCAAAGGACCGTAGGTCTGCTGCTGCCGATCCACACCCGATTTCGGTACGGCCGCGAAGTGAATAGTGCGCGGGTCATCACAGGACTGCGCCTGGGCTGCTATCGGGATGAGCACTGCAAGGCCTACCTTGCAAAGGCGGCTGACCACCAACGAATTTAGGTGGGTACAAGCAGTTTTCATTGCGGCAAAAGAGTTCGCTGTTGCATTAATTTGAGTACGTCTTCGGGCGGCAGTGGACGACTGAGGAAATAGCCTTGGACTTCGTCGCACCCAGCTGTCTTGAGCTGCACCAGTTGGTCAAGCAGCTCTACGCCTTCCGCAATCACCTTCATGTTCAGACTATGGGCCAGAGTGATCATGGAAGTCACAATCACTCCGACTTCTTTGCTGGTCCGGATCTCGTTGATGAACGAGCGGTCGATCTTCAGATGACTGATCGGCAATTCTCGAACTTGGCTCAGGTTTGAGTAGCCGGTACCGAAGTCATCCAGACCGATCAATACGCCCATTTCGTGCAGTTCATTAAGTACCTGTTGGGCCATCTCCATCGGCTCCACCAGCGAGCTTTCGGTGATTTCGATCTCTATCTCTTTCGCACCGATGCCATGTTTTTCGAGTAGCTTTTCTACTTGGCCAGGCAAGCTGGCGTCACGCAGTTGTCTTGGAGAGAGGTTGAAGGCGACCGGCATCAAATCCACGCCCAAGGCCTTCCATTCGGCTTGCTGCGCACAGCATGCCTGCATCACCCAATAGCCCAGAGGAATGATTAACCCAGTTTCCTCAGCAACGGGAATGAACTCGCCGGGGTGAATGAGGCCCAGCTCAGGATGCGTCCATCGGACAAGCGCTTCGAGACCCACGATCCTGAAGTCCGCCAGCCGAACCTTCGGCTGGAAGTGCAGAACAAGCTGACCGCTGTCTATCGCCTTCAGCAATTCACCCTGAAATCTCAATGCACGGTCTTCGAGCGGTCTGAGGGAAGCGTCGTAGTACGCATAGCATCCGCGCCCGCGTCGCTTGGCCATATACATTGCCGAGTCTGCGTTTCGGCACAGAGTCACCACATCGTGCCCATCGCGTGGAAACATAGCGATGCCCATGCTGGGACTGGTCTGGACGTTGTGGCCTTCGATCTCGTTGTAAGGCTGACTGAGCTGAAGCAGCAGCTTCTTTGCAATGGCGTCGATGGACTCTGCGGAGTCCAGTTCGGTGAGCAGCACAGCAAACTCATCACCACCCATTCGGCCGATGATGTCCGCACCGCGCAACCCGTTCGCGAGGCGCTCCGCCACAGCCTGCAACAGCCGATCACCCACGTGGTGACCCAACGTATCGTTGATCAGCTTGAATTTGTCGAGGTCAAGGTATATCAACGCATAGTGCTTGCGGCTTCTGCGGGCAACTTCCAGGTGGCTGGCCGCCAGCTCATTGAACATGCGCCTGTTATTCAGTCCTGTGAGGTGGTCGAACGATGCCAGAGCCACAGCGCGCGCTTTCTCCTCTGTGAGCTGGGCAATGAGTGAGCGATTTTCGTTATCGGCGCCGACCAGAGCCGAAAAGAGCAGTTGCTGCCTTTTGAAGCCGCGCACCAGGCCCCATGTGGCGATGCCCAGTATGCTAGCCAATACGGCAATGGAACCCCAGACACGCGCGCTGCTACGCACATGGCTTGCGCGCACCTCTGACAACTCTTTGCTCACAGCAACGATGAAGGGCGACCGCTCTACCCGTCGCACGCTGGAAACGTGTTGCCCGTCACCATGAAGATCGACGACAAGATTACTGTCTTTTCCTGCTTTGGCGGCGGCAGCGAACTCCGCAAACTTTTGAGTCTGAAGCCTGTGGGTCAAACCTTCAGATCGTGCCTCCGCCAATTCGGTACCGTCTTCCCCAAGTATGTGAATGACGCCGCTGCGCCCGATATCGATATTTCGATAGAGACTGAGGAAATACCCCATATCGAGCGTGATGAGGAGAAACCCCTTACTCACACCCATCTCGTCAGCCACGGGGAAAAGGACAGGTGTCGCCCACCGGCGTTCCTGCAGGCCGGACGTTGGCAACACCGCCAAAGTCTGCTTGGGAGATCGAGCACTACCTAAAAGTAGGGACTGCAGGTCCTCCAAGCGTGGGGCGTTGCCGCCTGTAGGGGAAGAGCTGTAGACCAGTTCGAGGGATGTGTTGTAGAGCGAAAAATTCAGGAATATCTGATCGATTGCCAAGATGTTTGCAAGGCGTTGCTCGGCTTCCTCCAGATCTCCACCAAGCCATGACTCTGCCACCACGGCGACCGTGCGACCTCTGTCCATCACCTGCGACAAATTCTCCGAGATGATGGTCGCCAGACTTTGGTGCTGCGCCTGGGCGTTGGCTTCCAGCAGCTGCTCTTCCGCTTGCAAGCGCTGCCAGGTCAAAAAGCAAATCAAGAAAACCGCACTACCTGCGATTGCTATGCTGGCCCACTGGATTCGTTGCCAGATATCCCCTTTTGAGAATGCACGTCCCGCGAAACTGTCTGTTGAAAAATACTTCCGCACGCGACGCAGCCCTACTGTTGAGTAACACTGTGATTGTCGCGATAGAAACAAAATGTTTCGTGACAGTTTTATTTCACTGCGATGATTTCAGAAGAGGTCGGATGCCCGCACTTCCGGTCTCAACAAACGGACCAATTGCACCCTAGGTCGGCTGCGCTGCGGGAGACGCCTTTGCGTCTGGGAGTGGTACGAAGTTGAGCTGTGGATTGGACACGCTCAACCCCCCGCCCCCCGCGACTGCTCACCCTCTTCCAGCAGCCACGCGCGAAACGCGGTGAAGCCGGGCAGGTCGAGACGGTCAGGCCGATAGCAAAGGTAGTGGCCCTGGTCTACCCGGATAGCGCTGCCGCAGGGGCTCAACAGCGAACCTTCGGAAAATTCCTGTTGCACCAAGAGCGCGGGCACAAGCCCAATGCCAAGGCCGTTCAAGGCGGCTTGGATCAATGCTGAATACTGGGCAAAACGCGGGCCTGCAAGGGTCTGAACCTCGGGTATCCCATGCTGCGTAGCCCATTGCCTCCAGGCGGTGGGTGCTCCCTCATGGTGCAGCAAGGTGTGACCCAGGAGGTCGGTCGGTTGAGCGATGCGGTGGCGCCCCTCGATCAGGCTGCGCGCCACGATGAGCACAAACTCGCGCCCCGCGATGTATTCCGACACCACGCCCGGCCAGCCGTCGGGGCCGTAGCGGATGGCAGCGTCCACCCCGGCCGGTATGCCGTCGCTGGGCTCCAGGTGGCGGCTGAAGCTGAGCATCACGTGGCGGCTCTTCTGGCTGAAGTCGGGCAGGCGGGGGATCAGCCATTTGGTCAGGAAGGTGGGCACGCTGGCCAGCGTGAGCAGGCCAGCACCCGCATCACCCGAACGGGCCTCAAAAGTGGCGGCCTCGATGGCGCGCAGGCCGCCCGAAATTTTCTGCCAGTACACACGCCCCTGAGGCGTGAGCTCCACGCCGCGCCCGCTCTTTTGCAGCAGTTGGCGGCCCAGAAAGGCCTCCAGCCCCGCGATCTGCTTGCTGACCGCACTGGCCGTGATGCACAGCGCGCCCGAGGCGAGGGTGATGCTCTCGTGGCGGGCCACGGCGTCGAAGGCCAGCAGCTCCTGAATGGTGGGGCAGTCGCGTTTCATATCCGGGGTTGATGAAAGCTGTGTGAAAAACGTTTTCCAATTGCTCAAGTGTCCTCATCCAGGTTTCACCCATCAATGGCAGAGTTCTCCCTAGAATTTGTCTGGTGCTGCGGGCCTGTCCGCTGCAAACAGTAGCGTATCCGGAAAGTGTTCCGGGCGGCAACGGTATCGGAGACAAACGGTGGTTCGCGGCATTTCACTCATCTACGGCCTGTATTTGCTGCTGCCCATAGCGCTGCTGATGGTCGGCAGCGTGGGCGGCAACTGGACCAACACGCTGCTGCCCACGGGCATAACCGGCCAGTGGTACCTAGACCTGTGGCAGGACACTTCGTTTCGCAAAGCCTTCGTGAGCAGTCTGGTGGTGGCCATGGCCGCCTGCGCCATCAACACCGTGCTGGCCCTGCCGCTGGCCTATGCGCTGCACCACGGCGCACGGCGTGGTGGTGGGCTGGCGGCGCGCGTCGTGAGCGCCATGCCCGTGGCAGTGCCGGCCATCACCCTGGCCTTTGGCTACATGGCGGTGTTCAACACCGACCTGGCGCCATGGCTCGGCTCCATGCCGCTCTTGATCGCGGCGCACGCCATCCTCACGCTGCCCTACCTCACCAACACGCTGCTGACCGATCTGCGCCACCTGGACCTTGGCCGGCTCGAACAGGCGGCGGCCACGCTGGGCGCCTCGGGCTGGCAGCAGTTCAGCGGCATCGTGCTGCCCAGCCTGCGCCAGAGCCTGATCAGCGGGCTGGTGATGGTGGCCGCCATCTCGGTGGGCGAGTTCGGTGTCTCCAACCTGCTCACCAGCTTTCAGAACCGCACTTACCCGGTCGTGCTGCTGCAGGCCTTCTACGGCGCCACGGGCTTTGCCTGCGCCGCCACGGTGATCTTGCTGGTGCTGGCCGGCGCATCGGCCCTCCTGTCCTCCTCTTTGGTAAAGCAACGCCCATGAGCCTCGTCCTCGACAACGTCAGCTACCACTACCCGGGCAGTGCGCACGGCCTGCACGATGTGTCGCTGCAGGTGCGCACCGGCGAACTGGTGGCGGTGATCGGGCCCAGCGGCTCGGGCAAATCCACGCTGCTCCAGCTGGTGTCGGGGCTCACCACCGGCCACACGGGCCACATCGCCTTCGATGGCAAGGATATGTCGCGCACACCGGTACACGAGCGCCGCATGGGCATGGTGTTCCAGAGCTATGCGCTGTTTCCGCACCTGTCGGTGCTCGACAACGTGGCCTACGGCCTCAAGCTGCGCAAGGTGGGCGTGGCCGAGCGCCACCGGCGAGCGCAGGAACTGCTCGACATCGTGGGTCTGGGTGCCCATGCGGAGCGTGGCGTTGCCCAGCTCTCGGGCGGGCAGCAGCAGCGCGTGGCATTGGCACGCGCATTGGCCATCGATCCGCTGGCCCTGTTGCTCGACGAGCCGCTGTCGGCGCTGGATGCCAGCGTGCGTGGCCACTTGCGTGACGAGATCCGTTCCATCCAGCAGCGCTTCAACGCCACCACACTGTTGGTCACACACGACCAGGAAGAAGCGCTGGTGATGGCCGACCGCGTTGCCATGCTCAAGGACGGCCGATTGCTGCAGTTCGCCACCCCGCGCGAAATCTACGAGCACCCAGCCAACCGCGCAGTGGCAGAGTTCGTGGGGCTGTCGACCATCCTGCCTGCCAAAGTGGCATCGCCAGGTCGACTAGACCTCGGGTTTGCTGAGCTTCTGGCAGATACGGGCAGCCGCGTTGCAGGCGCCGAAGTGCATGTTCTGGTGCGGCCAGAACACATCCGGCCCGACCCGCCACCGGATGGCGTGAACCATTTGCAAGGGCGCACGGGTGCACAGCGCTACCTGGGTGCGCTCACGCGCTACGACTTCGAAGTCCAGGGCGCTAGCAGGCCTTTCCTTGCTGAATCGCCTGTTCCGGCAGCGCAAGCGATTGCCATCGCGCCGGAGCACATCCGCTTGCTCGACCACTGATTTCATCATTTCCATCCCAACCCACTGAGGAGCCTCCATGCAACGCAGACAACTGATCCAGGCCGCAGGTGCACTGCCCGCACTATCATTCGCCACGCTCGCCGCCCGCAGCGCTTTTGCCTTCGATGGCCCCGAACTCTATGCTGGCGAGAAGGCACTGTACGCAGAGGCGCAGAAAGAAGGCCTGTGCGTCTCCTTCGACACGGGCCCCGAATGGGCCAACTGGAAGTCACTGTTCCGCGACTTCAAGAAACGCTACCCCGAGATCGAGCTGACCTACAACGACATCGGCTCGGCGGCCACCGTGGTGGCGCTGGATAAGACCAGGCGCCGCCCGCAGGCCGACACCGCCTACTACTTCGCCGCGTCGGCCTTGGACGCCGCGAAGAAGGACGTGGTGGCCCCCTTCAAGCCCGTCAACTTCGACAAGCTGCCGCCGGTGTTCCGCGAGGCCGATGGCCGCTGGTTCACCATCCACACGCTCAACATCGCCTTCCTGGTGAACAAGAAGCTTGTGAAGAACGTGCCCACCGGCTGGGCAGACCTGCTCAAGCCCGAGTTCAAGAACACGGTGGTCTACCTGGACCCGCGGTCCACCGGCATCGGCCAGGTGCTGACCTTTGCCGCAGCCTACGCCAACGGTGGCAACGTGGACAACGTGCAACCCGGCACCGACTACCTGGGCAAGCTGCATGCGGTCGGCAACGTGCTGCGCGTGGAGGGCACCACGCCCTACGCCAAGTTCCTGAAGGGCGAGATTCCGGTCTGGATCAGCTACGAGAACGATGGCCTCAAGGCCAAGCATGTCGATGGCATGGGCGATGCGGTCGAGGTGGTGATCCCCAAGGAGGCCAGCGTGGCCGCGCCCTATGCGATCAGCCTAGTCAAGAACGGCCCCAACCCCAATGCCGGCAAGCTCTGGCTCAACTTCATCATGAGCGAGGCCGGGCAGTCGCTGTTCGCCCAGGGCTTCGTGCGCCCCGCCGTACCGGGCACGCCGCTGTCCGCCGACGTGGCTGCCAAGATGCCGGCCGCACCGCAGATTCGTCCGCTCGACGTGGTCAAGGCCTCCGAGCGCAAGGCCGAGGTAGACCGCCTCTGGGCCCTGGCTGCGCTGGGCAACAAGTAGGCGTGCCGGCATGCGACGCTTCGGTGCCTGGCCCGCATGGGCCTTCATGGCGCTCTTTTTTGCAGTGCCGCTGGCAGCCCTGCTGCCCGAGGCTTTCGGCGATGGCGGCAGCGCCTTCGCGCGCCTGTTCGGCAACCCGCTGTTCCTCGGTGCGTTGCGCAACACGCTGGTACTGGGGCTGGCGACGGGCTCTGTGTCGGCGCTGGTGGGCACCTGCATCGCGATCGAGCTGGCGCGCCAGAGTGCGCCCCGTCGCCAGTGGATGATGACGTTGCTGGGCCTGCCGCTGGCTTTTTCGGGGCTGGTGATTGCCTATGGCTTCATCCTGGCCTTTGGCCGGGCAGGTTTCGTCACGCAGTTGCTGGCGGGCCTGGGCGGCGACCCGGCGGTCATCGGCGGCTGGATCTACAGCGTCTCGGGCCTGGGTGTGGCCTATGCCTACTACCTGATTCCGCGCGTGGCGCTGTCGCTGTATCCGGTGTTTGCCAACCTCGACCTGCGGCCTTCGCAGGCCGCGCGCACGCTGGGTGCATCGCGCGCGAGGGCGTTTTGGGACACGGTGGTGCCAGAGGTGCTGCCCTCGGTACTGTCCAATGCCTGCATGGTGGCCGCGATTGCGATGGGCACGTATGGCACGGCGTTGGCTCTGGTGGGCACGCAGCTCAACATCCTGCCGCTGATGCTGCTGGCTCAGGTCAGCGATGGTGGGTCGGATTTTGCGGTGGCAGCGGCCTTGTCGCTGGTGCTGATGGTGGTGTGTGTGGTGGTAATGGGAGTGGGTGATGTCTTTACGCGAAGTCGCGAGCGGGGTGCCGTTGGTGCCGGTCATTGAGGAGCTGTCGGCATCGGTCACACAGGCGCTGCAGCGCCTAGCCTTCAAACAAAAGGGGCCATCGCGCCACCGCCAGCCGGTGGCCGTGATCGGGCCGGGCGATGCAGGGGCGGCCGAGTGCGCTGCCGCTTACGCCGTGGCGCATGCGCTGGCGGGAGCCGGTATGGTGGTGATCTGTGGCGGGCGCGGTGGCGTCATGGCGGCCGCATCGCGTGGGGCCTGCGAGGCCGGAGGGATTGCCGTGGGCATCCTGCCCGAGGACGATGACTCCCAGGCAAACGAGTGGCTGAGCGTGGCGGTGCCCACCGGCATGGGGGAGATGCGCAATGCCATCATCGCGCGCAGTGGTGTCTGCCTGGTGGCCATCGGCAGCAACTTGGGCACACTGTCGGAGATGGCAATGGGCCTCAAGTGGGGTAAGCCGGTCTTCGTCATGCATGGGGATATAGAACTGCCCGGAGCGATCCAAGCGCTCAATGTCGATGACATGCTTGCGAAGGTATTGGTTAGGCTACTCGGTTGAGGCGCACACAGCAATGCGCTCAGCCAACGGCTGGAAAATGGCAGATATCACGGTCCAAGTGCTAGTCGCCCCCGCATGGAATGACGGCGATGGTTTGGAAGCTGCCCAACCACAATGGACAGGTTCATTGCAATTCGTCAAAAGACTACTGAGCAGGATTCTCCGAGCATCTTCTAAAAGCGACTTGGTGGGTGGGGTGCACTTGCGCCGATTGCATCCGCAATCCTGCTGATTTCCTTGGAGAATTGACCCGGCAACTCCCATTCGCGACGCTAAGCTGGCGTGGGCAAGCTGATCTGCCCCACGCAGGCTGGGCTTGCCCGTGGAACGGCAAAGACGTGCCTGATCGGCTTCTGATAGCAAAAGTCGCCCTGTGTTTTTCTTGAGTGTCACGCCCTTGACGCGCTCGCCGCCCATGCTCCCGTGCTTTCTTCATCATCCGCAGAAAGACACTCAACATGGGCTTCGCACTCAACTCCTTCTGGCGCCGCTTGGCCGCCGCCTCTACCCTCATCGCACTGACGGTCACCCTGACCGCATGCGGTGGCAGCGACGATGAAAACAAGACCGGCGAATTCCGCGTCGCCTCGCTCAAATTGATCGGCGCAGCCTCCATCCCCACCGGTACGCTGTTTGAGGGCGTGGAGTTTGGTGGCATCTCGGGGCTTGACCAAGCCACGGACGGCAGCTACTGGGCAATCTCGGATGATCGGGGCGGCGAGCGTGGCACGCCCCGCTTCTACAACCTGAGCATCGACTATGCAGCCACTGGCTCCGTCACAGTCAAGGTCAACCGCCAGATGTACATGCAACGCGAGGATGGCGCCCCCTTCCCTGCAACGGCGCGAACAGTGGACCCGGAGGCGATTCGTTTGGCACCCAATGGCAACCTGTATTGGTCGTCCGAGGGCAACTGGGGCACGACAGCTGCCACCTTGTTTCAGCCATTTGTGCGGGAGATGACCACTGCAGGCAAGTTCGTGCGCGAGTTCAAGATGCCAGCGATCTACAACTACGTGGACAACACCACCATGGGAGCGCGCAGCAACAAGCTCTTTGAGGCGCTGACCGTGGCGCACGATGGCACTGTTTTCGTGGCCAATGAGGATGCGCTGATCCAGGACGGCCCGCTCACCACCGTGCAGGCCGGCAGCGTGGTGCGCGTCACGGCACTCGACCCAGCCACAGGTGCAGCCAAGGCACAGTATGCCTACCAGTTGCCAAAGATTCCGGTGGATGCACCGGCCGGAGCGCCGTTCGGTCCGGACAATGGTTTGTCGGATTTCCTGGCCATCGGCAACAAGAAGTTCATCGCGGTAGAGCGGGCCTTTGCCTCCGGTATCGGCAACACCATCCGCCTGGTGCAGACCGAGATCACCGATGGCACGACCAACGTGATCAACATGGCCAGTCTCGCGGGCGCAGCAACCTACACGCCCATGAACCGTAAGCTATTGCTGGAGATGCCGATCACCTACGAGGGTTTGAAGCTCGACAACATTGAGGCTATCACCTGGGGAAAGACCCTGCCCAATGGCCACCGCACCATCGTGCTGGCGGCGGACAACAACTTCACCGCCAATACACAGGCCAATCAGTTCATCGCCTTCGAGGTCATTCCAGACTGACTGGGTGCACAGACAGGACTGCGCGGCAGAGATCGCAACCGCCAGAGTGCTTCCCGCCAATTAGTCCGCGGCCCGCTACCTGTCCATACGCGCGGACAGCGGCGGTCGATTTGACTTTGGTCGATCCCCCAAAACCCCCGTGTCCATGATTTTCTGGTGCGGGGGCACTAACGCTGGCGATACCGCCCCAATCTTCACTCCCTGCGGATGGGGGTAGAAAATTTGACCCGCTTTGTGCCGTTGGTCTAAAACAGCTGTGTCGGCGTCACAGTGGTGTCACGCGCAGCGCCAATGATGTAAACGTTTCCACAACGATTGCATTCAGGCATGCCGAACCCCCGACCGTCAGGTGACTGCTCCATCGCCAAGGCACCGACTATCAAAGAGGTGGCCGCTGCAGCGGGAGTTTCGGTTGCGACCGTATCGCGGGCGCTCAACGCCAGTGGCGCAGTGCACGGCACAACCTCGGCGAACGTCCTGGCCGTGGCGAGGCAACTTGGGTTCCGCCCCAATCTCATGGGTCGAAACCTGCGCGCCACCCGCACGCGCACGCTCGGCGTGATGCTGCCGACACTCAATCACCCGGTATTCGCCGAATGTCTGCAGGGCATCGAGACGCAAGCGCAGTCGCACCAACAGGTCATCGCCGTAAGCACCACGGGATACCAGGTCGATGCGGAGGAACGAGCCAGCGAGCGCCTGCTACAGCAACGCGTGGACGGACTGATCCTCACAGTGGCGGACGCTGCTCACAGCTCGGTGCTGGACAAGCTCGATGCCGAAGGGGTCCCTTATGTATTGGTGTTCAACCAGCCTGGTGGAACACAGCCATCCCTGGCTGCGCGCCCTTTTGTCAGTGTCGATAACTTTCTGGCGGGCAGACAGATGGTGGAGCACCTTCTTTCTCTGGGTCACCAGCGCGTGCACATGCTTGCTGGACAGTTTCAGCAGTCTGATCGTTCTCTCCAGCGTTTTCTGGGCTACCAAGCGGCCATGAGCGCCGCAGGTCTTCCCTGGAGTGAGCCTCTGGAGGTCCCCTTCACCACCTGCGACACACGCAGCGAACTTCAGGGCCTGCTGGGTCGGCGCTCACCGCCCACGGCGCTTTTCTGCTCCACCGACCAGCTGGCCATGACGGTCATCCGTGACCTGCGTGACTTGGGCTTACGCGTCCCAGAACAGGTCAGTGTCGCCGGTTTTGATGGCGTGCAGGTGGGCGAATGGTTGAGTCCTGTGCTGACCACGGTGGTGCAGCCCACCGCCGAGATTGGACGTGCAGCGGTCGATCTTCTGCTGCAGTTGATTGCCGGTGAGCGCTACTTGGGTCCCGCCCTGCTGCATCACACGCTGCGCCTGGGAGGCACTGCCTCGCAGCGCGCTCAGCAACACCAGGCAGGTTCCGTTCCTCCCCCTTGACCGAAAACCCCGCAACCCTTCCTCAATGCAAAAGGAAACTCTGATGATGAATCGCCGCGATCTCCTCCTGGCTGCTGCTGCAGTTGGCACCAGTGCTGCCTTGCCAGCGTTTGCCCAGTCTTCACGGGCCATCTGCTACAACTGTCCGCCCGAATGGGCTGACTGGGGCGGCATGCTGCGCATGGTCAATCAGCGTCTGGGCATCCAGGTGCCACCGGACAACAAGAACTCCGGCCAGTCACTCGCGGCCTTGATTGCAGAAAAAGCCAAGCCCGTGGCGGACATCGTGTACCTGGGAGGACAAGTGGGCCCCCAAGCCAAGGCGGCCGGCGTCATCGAGGCCTACAAGCCCAAGCGCTGGGCTGACATTCCAGCGTCTCTGAAGGACGCAGAGGGAAGCTGGTTCACGATCCACTCCGGCACCCTGGGCTTCTTTGTGAATACGCAGGCACTGCGTGGCAAGCCCGTTCCTCGCAGCTGGGCCGACCTTCTCAAGCCCGACTACAAAGGCCTGGTGGGCTACCTCAACCCCGGCAGCGCAGCGGTGGGCCAGGTGGGCGTGATTTCCGCCAACCTGGCGCTGGGCGGCAGCTATGAGAACCTGGACCCCGGCATCAAGTTCTTCAAACAACTGCAAGCCAACAACCCCATCGTTCCGACGCAGACGGCCTATGCACGCGTGTTGTCGGGAGAGATTCCGATCCTCATCGACTACGACTTCAACGCCTACCGCGGACAGTACGGCGACCAAGCGCCCACTGTTTTCGTGATCCCGCAGGAAGGCACGCAGCAGTTGCCTTACGTGATGGGCTTGGTCAAGAACGGACCCAATCCCGAGCAGGGCAAGAAGCTGCTTGACTTCGTGCTCTCGGACGAAGGCCAAAGCCATTGGGCCAATGCCTATCTGCGCCCCGTGTTCTCGGCAGCCATGTCGGCAGATGTCAAAAAGCGCTTCTTGCCTGATACGGAATACCAGCGTGCCCAGGCGATCGATGTGCAGAAGCTGTCCTTGGCTTCCAAGGCCATTGGCGAGCGCTACCAAAAGGAAGTGGGCTGATGAAATCGGACCGCGCCTGGCTGCTGGGACTGATGCTTCCATGCGCGGCCGTCTTTCTGGTGTTCTTCGCGATTCCTCTGACGCGGTTACTGTTGATCGGGGGAAGTGGGGAGCTGGGATGGGCAGCCTACAGTGCAGCATTCACAGAGCCGCGCTACCTGCGCAGCATGGTCTCCACCGTAGTGCTGTCAGCCCTCGTCACGCTGACCACGCTCGTGATCTCTGCCATCGCAGGGGTTTTCCTGGCACGCCATGAGTTTGCCGGTCGCCAGGTGCTCACGGCGATGCTGACCCTGCCACTGGCTTTCCCGGGTGTCGTCATCGGTTTCATGGTCATCATGCTGGGAGGCCGGCAGGGACTCATTCCATTGGCCACAGAGTTGCTCATCGGTGAACGCCTGGTGTTCGCCTATTCCATGGCGGGCCTCTTTGTGGGGTACATCTACTTTTCCATCCCCCGCACCATCCTCACGGTGATGGCTGCGGCAGAGAAGCTGGATCCACAGTTGGTAGAGGCTGCCCGGTCCTTGGGCGCTTCGCACTGCCGCATCTTGCGCGATGTGCTCATTCCTGGGCTCAAACCTGCACTCCTGGCAGCAGGAGCCATTTGCTTCGCAACATCGATGGGAGCCTTTGGTACAGCCTTCACGCTGGCTACCCGCATCGATGTACTTCCCATGATCATCTATACCGAATTCACGCTGCAGGCCAATATCGCCATGGCGGCAGCACTCTCGTTCGCCCTAGGCCTGCTGACTTGGACAGCCCTGGCGTTTGCCCGAACACTCACAGGCAACAGCGTTGCCGCAGCCGCATGACGCAGTCACCAAATACGCCTGCGTTCAACGCTCCGCGCGTAGGCCGTACTCCACTATTCTGGGCACTGCTCGCGTTCACTGGGTGCGTAGCAGCCTTCCTGATCGTGCCAGTGATCCTGTCGGTGCTCACCGGGCTGACCAACAACCAATTCGTGGGATTGTCCAGCGGGCTGACGTTCAAGTGGGTAGCCAAGGTCTGGACAGACTACCAAAGCAGCCTGTGGCTATCCATGGGTATCGCCATCGCTTGCCTTGCCTGCACTTTGGTACTGGGGGTGCCTGCGGCATACGTACTCTCTCGAACCCAGGGGCGACTAGCTCGGACCATTGAGGAACTGCTCATGCTACCCGTGGCCCTTCCTGGGCTCGCAACGGGACTGGCACTCATCGTCACGTATGGTGCCGTGGGAGAGTTTCGGACGCATTGGACTTTCGTGCTCGTGGGCCATGTGCTTTTCACGCTGCCATTCATGGTTCGGTCGGTCCTTGCCGTGCTGTTATCGGTGGATATGCACACGCTGGAGGAAGGCGCACGAAGCCTGGGTGCATCGTTTTGCCAGCGCTTCTTTGGAGTAGTCCTGCCCAACTGTCGCTCCGGCATCCTTGCGGGAGCGCTCATGGTGCTGACGCTGTCCATCGGCGAGTTCAACATGACGCTGCTGCTGCACACCCCACTGACGCAAACACTGCCCGTGGGCTTGGCTGACGCATATGCCTCCTTGCGCATCGAGGTAGGCAGCGCCTACACGATCGTTTTCTTCATGATGATTGTTCCGCTGCTGATTGCATTGCAGCTGGCGGGTGCAAAGAAAGCCTCCCCATGAATTTGAGCCACCAGGATCCCGGAGTCCGTGTGCGCCTTCACGCCTGCACCAAAACCTACAAACAGCAACGGGTGCTGGAGCCGACCGATCTTCAGATCGAGGCCGGCGAAACGCTGGTGCTTCTCGGTCCCTCGGGTTGCGGCAAGACGACCACGTTGCGCATCATTGCGGGACTGGAGTCGCCCGATACGGGGGTTGTGCACTTCAACGATGACGACGTGACACACCTGCCCATCGAGCAGCGCAATGTGGGCATGGTCTTCCAGAGCTATGCATTGTTTCCCAACATGACAGTACAAGAGAACATTGCCTACGGACTCAAGGTGCGGAGCATGCCGAGCGCTGATCGCGACATCCGTGTCAAGGAGATGCTGGCCATGATGCACATTGAGTCGCTGGCCACACGCCAAATCAACCAATTGTCAGGCGGGCAAAAGCAGCGGGTGGCATTGGCCCGCGCCATCGCGCCGCGCCCGCGTGTTCTGCTACTGGATGAGCCCCTCACGGCGTTGGATGCGCGTCTGCGTGAAACGCTGCGCTCGGACATCAATGCACTGCTGCGCAGCCTAGGCATCACCACTGTTTACGTAACGCATGACCAGGCGGAGGCCATGGCCTTGGGGGACCGTATTGCCGTGATGGATCGGGGGCGAATCTCGCAGATCGGCACTCCAAAACAGATCTACTTCAATCCGGCCAACGCATTTGTGGCAGATTTCATAGGCACACTGAATGTGGTTGGCAGCCTGCGCTTTCGGCCCGAAGACGCTGTACTGGTACCTGCGGCGCTGGCGGATTTGCAAGGCACCGTTGTCTCCTGCCTATTCCTGGGTGATCACCACCGTGTCCAGGTCCGTTTGCAGGGAGGTGAGGAAGTCATCCTGAAGTTGCCACCCCGGACTTCGCTGTCGCAAGGACAGGCAGTGGGCTTGCGGGTGGACGCATTTTCTGAGAGCACCCTATGCTGATCGCGCAGCTTTCAGACATGCATATCAAGGCCAACGGAAAGCTTGCCTACGGCGTGGTTGATACAGCGGGTCTGCTTCGTGAGTGCGTGACTGACATCGTGGGTCTGGCCACTCCACCCGACGTGATTCTCATCACTGGCGATCTCGTTGACTATGGCCGTCCAGAAGAGTACGCATTGCTCAATGAACTACTGGCCCCACTCACCATGCCGATGTACCTCGTCGCTGGCAATCATGACGAGCGAACAGCGCTGCGAAAGGCCTTCAATGGACCTCGCTTCGACTACCTTTCGCAGGCGACGGAGTTCTTGCAGTACGCCGTGGACTTGGGGCCACTGCGGCTACTTGTGCTCGACACGGTGGTCCCTGACGAGGGGCGTGGGCAACTGTGCGACAGAAGATTGGCCTGGCTAGACGCGCGTCTTGCAGAAGACAGTCGCCCCACGGTTATTGCCATGCACCACCCTCCATTTGCAACCGGCATTGCACACATGGATGCAGTCGGATTGGAAGGCGCCGATGCCTTGGAAAAGATTCTGCTCAAGTACAGGCATGTCGAGCGTGTCGTGTGCGGCCACCTGCATCGGTCCATTCAGTGCCGTTTTGGAGGCACGGTTGCATCCACTTGCCCGAGTTCCGCCCACCAGGTGGTGCTTGATCTGAGCCCAGAGGGGCCCGACTGCTTCGTGATGGAGCCACCCGGCTACCAGCTACATACGTGGCTGGGAGGGAGGCTCGTGACGCACACCTGCGTTGTAGGGAGTTTCGCGGGGCCTTACAGGTTCCGAAAGGGCGGTTTGCTTATAGATTAGGTCGTCGTAGACACCGGAAGAGTTGGCCGAGAATCCATGAAACGCATGTCAATTCTCTGCCCGCCCCTTCTCCCGAGCGAGATCGATGAATGTGCGCAACGCCGCTGAAAGATACCGCTGCCGCGGGTAGTAAAGGTACGGGGCGCCGATGCCCGGCGACCAGGTCTCGAGCAACCGCACAAGACAGCCTTCGGCGATTTCCCGCTCTACATACTTCTCGTGCACGTATGCCAAGCCTCCGCCCGCTAACGCGGCATTCACCGCAATCTGCGCATCGTTGACGACGATACGCCCCGGGGGCAACTCGACCTTTGCCGTGCGCCGCTGAAAGGCCCACGTCTGCAGGGAACCTCCCGGAAAGCTCCGTCGAATGCATTCGTGCCTGACGAGGTCGCGAGGCGTGAGCGGAGGTTCCCGCCTGTCTAGATAGTCCGGTGATGCAACGATCGCGTAGCGCTGAGCATTCCCGATGCGTACAGCCACCATATCTTGGGGCACGTCATTTCCGAAGCGCACGCCCGCGTCAAAGCCTTCGAGCACGATGTCCTGCAAGGCAGCCTCGGCCACGATTTCGATCGCGACGTCTGGATGGTCGCGTGTAAAACGTGCGGCTAGCGGCGCCAGAAGAAACTGCGCAATGGGTGCGGGCGCATTGATGCGCAGGGAACCGATCGGCGTGCCGCGGTGGAGGTTGACTCGCTCGACCGCGTCCTGAATCTGTCTTAGACCAGGCTCCAGGCTGGCGAGCAACTCAGCACCGGCGGCGGTTGGTGCGACGCTGCGCGTGGTGCGCCGTAGGAGCACCACACCGAGCTGGTCCTCTAGCTTGCGCATTCCTTGACTCGCCATCGACGTTGAGACTTTCCGCTCCGCCGCTGCGCGCCCAAAGTTGCCGTGCCGGGCGATGGCCGCGAACAGTTCAAGCTCAGGCAACAGGGATCGCATTGGCATTGTTCACTCTGGGTTAATAGCTCTTCCTTGATTATGTAGCTAGTCGCTTTGGCACATCCCTCATAGCATCGACTTAACTCATCGAACATGAAGGAGAGACCCATGAACATCACCTTTCACCAACTGCGTCAATTCGCGGTTTCTCTGGCAGCAGTGGCGTTGGTCACGACACCTGTTCTCGTGCGAGCGCAATCCGCAGGCGTTTGGAGCAAGGCAGCTCCCGCTGGTGTGGCCCGGCAGGAGCTGTACCCAGAGGTACTTAACGGTCGCATTTATGTGGCGGGAGGTTTGCTCAGTCCGAATACTGGCTATTCAGCGCACTTCGAGGCCTACGATCCTGCGGCGGACCGGTGGACACGCTTGGCCACGCTGCCTCAAGCCCGGCACCACATCGCTTTGACCGCCGCAGATGGTCTGCTCTACGGCATTGGCGGTTTCAGTGGCGGTTTTCCAAACTGGCAGGCGCAATCTGAGGTGTTTGTGTACGACGCGAATGCCGATCTCTGGCGCAGCGGAGTTGCGATGACCCAACCCCGAGCGGAAGGAGTCACCGCTGCGGTGAACGGCAAGATCTATGTATTTGGCGGCAGAGTGCGTGCCAATAGCGACGCGAACCATTTCAACGACCATGTCGACACGAAGCTTGCCGAAATGTTCGATCCCTCCTCTGGCAAGTGGTCACGGCTGCCGGACGCCCCCAGCGCGCGGAACAGCGCGGGCGGTGCTGTGATCAACGGAAAGATCTATATCGTCGGCGGGCGCCAGGCCCTCAAGCAACCTGACGGCAGCTTGCGCCAATTAAACGTCGCGAGTCTAGAGGTCTTTGACCCCGCAACGCTCAAATGGGAGGTCCGCGCGCCAATGCCGCAGGCTCAGGGCGGTCTAGCTGCTGCTGCTCAGGATGGCAAGTTGTATGTCTTTGGAGGGGAGCAATGGGTCCCTGAGCAGAAAGTGTTTGCTGAGAGCTGGGTCTACGACCCGCAAAGCGACCGATGGAGCTCTGTGTCGCCATTGCCCACGCCCCGACACGGCCTGGGCGCCGCCGCCATCGGAAATCGCATTCACGTGTTCGGCGGCGGTTTGGGCGTAGGTGGCAACGCTGCCACTGCTACGCACGAGGTTCTAGTTCTGGCGCCTTGACCGAATGACCAACCGCCCAACCAGTGCAATGCGTCCGGTCGTGGAAGACTCCAATGCAGAGATTGCAGATTTCCGCTGCTAGCAGGCAAATATCCGGTTCAGGCTGGTTGCTGACGCTCAACCCGCGGTCGTTGAACGACTGCTGCGCTCAAGACCTGAACTGCGCGACAGCGCAAGGGGTGCGGTCTATTGACTCTTTACGCTCCTGCGCCGGCGGGAGATGGTTGTCCAGGTGATCATAAAGAAGGGCATGGAGATTGCCGGGGGCGCACTGGTGCGGGGCGCTGTGGCTGAGTTGCGGGGAACTGCGGGTTCGGAACAGGCGCGTTTCTGCGGAGTGAGGTACACGGCGTGTTATGGATAAGTATCACCCTGCATTGGGATAATGCTCCAGCAGGCGTGGGTTGCCTCCTAGGGCACGTGGCCATGGCACCGTCCGCTGGAAATGCCCGTCCACGCGCCTATAGGTAGCCCCAGCGCCGTAGTTGGCCAAGGCTTTCTTCACCCACCCGCGCACCGATGTCGTTGCGGTAGCGCAGGTTCGGCACGTAGACCTTGCGCGCTATTTCCAGCGCGTTGGCGCGCGCCGCCTTCACGGTAGGCGCACAGCCGGTGGCGACACCCAGGTAGCCGCAGGTGCCGCTTGTGATGAGAGAGTCTTGGTGCATCTCTACCTCCGCAAAGGCGATGGCCGCACGCTCAGCCGGTGACAGGCCTTCGTCCAGTATCACGGGTATGCCCTTGGAAAGTTCTTCGTATCCGTGCGTGTAGGGGAACGGGGGAACGGTCAGCACGATGCCTACCGCAAAACCCGGTGCCGTGTCGAAGCGCAAGCCTGATTGGCGATGCATTTTCAGAAAGATGTCTTCCCATGGTTCGCGGTGCAGGCGTTCGCAGATGGCGTAGCCTGGGTAGCCAAAGCGGCTGGTGAACTCCAGGGGCCACAGCCCCTGCACGTTGGCCATCAGGTTTACGTTGATGTAGCCACAGTAGCCGCTATCGCGCAGCACGGCCGCCAGGGGGTTGAGGACTTGGTCGCGCAGCTTGCCGCTACCGTCGTAGCTAACAACCGTGCCCATTTCGCCCGTCAGTTCGCCCAATTCACCCGGAAAAAAGCGCTTGTGCTCGAAGTCGATGCACGCCGTTTCCAGGAACTCGACGCCATTGAAGTACCCGCCCACGCCGATCTCGATGCCCTCGATGTACTCCATGAGCACGAAGTCGGGGGGCGACTCGGGCGCTTCGTGCGCGGCGTAGAAATCCAGCAGCGCGGTTAGGTCGCTGCTATCGTCCTTCTGGGCGATGTAATTCCTGGTGCGCGGGCTGCCCGCCCCGTTGAACTTGAGGACGAAGCGCTGCCGCCTGGAGGCAAGAAACTCCGACGCCTGGCGGTAAGAGGTGAATGAATGGCTTGGAGCGGTGCGCAGGCCGGCTTGCCTCAGCACGGACTGGCCATACTCGCGCTCTGCCTCCAGGCGGTCGCCCAATGCGCTTCCGCCGATGACCTGAAAACCGTCCGCACGGAGGGCGTCCTGCAACGCCCCATGGTTGGCCGTCTCGAAGAGTATGAGGCCAGCGGGCCCGGCCTGCCGGACCCACCCGAGTTCCTGTTGCCAATCGTCTGTGCGAGTGAGCATGCCGGAAAACACCCCATGACTGGCCGTGTCGCTCACGAACACCCGGACCTCATGGCCGCGGGCCTGCATGCCGCCGTACATCGCAGCCAAGTCATTACTCTCACCAATGCCCAGAATCCTCATGCCACCGGCCGTTGCACCAAGAGTCCGACGGCGGCGATCCGATATACCTGAGCATATTCGGGCCGATCAAGCTCTTCGCCAAAGACATCGGGATCGATTTCCCGTCGCGTGAACGAGCATCCCATGCGTGCCCCAACGTCAGCGGCCCATTCGGAAAAGGGGTCCACCCCCCGCACCACGGCGCAGCCCGTGTAGAGGATGAGGCGGCCACCAGGGCGAAGGCGTGCGATGGACTGTTCCAAGATTCGTTGCGAGAGCCCATCGCCAAAGTCACCGCCGCCGTGCCGGTAGATGCGCTTGTCAGTATCCACCAGGTAGGGCGGGTTCGAAACGATGAGGTCGAAGTCGCCCGCGACGCACTGGAACAGGTCGGACTGGACAAAGGTGCAGGACTTCATTTGTGTGAGGCGGGCATTGGCCCGCGCCAGCGCCAAGGCCCTGGGATTGATGTCCGCAAGCACCAGCTCCTGGACACTGTCCTCGGCAGCCCTCGCCGCCACGATACCGCCCGCCCCTCCTCCGCAACCCATGTCCAGCACACGGCTCATCGCCCCCAGCGGGCGCACGGTCAGTTCCGAATCGATCAGGGCCGCAAACCGGTAGGTATCGGGGCCGAAGAAGACCGCGTCTTCCTCCGCAGTGGGAAAGCCCGAGTGGACATACAGGTCAGAGGCCAGGCTGCTGAAGCGCACCGTGCTCTTGTAAAGGCCATCCTCCAGCTGGGCAATGAACTGCGCTGAGCACAGTTTCTTCACCAGCGGCGGCGCCAGCAGCGCGCCATCGAACGGCAGGTTCCAGCCGAAAGCGTCGCGCAAATCATGGGCAGGTAGATCACCTCGGTTACACAACACCCGCTGGTGCGTCAACGGGGTGACCGTGGTGAACTCGTACTGTATAGATTGAAGGTAGCCGCCCAATTCAAAGAGCGCGAGGGAGCATTGTTCGTCCACGGCGTGCTTAGCCCCCTCGGGATGCGAAGACCTCAAGCCGGTTGCCCAGGGATTGGACGAGGTCGTTGTCCGGGCCATCACCGGTCGGTGGCGGCACGTTGACAGGGTAACCCGCGTCATCTTGCTCCACCAAGCCTACGGCCGCACAGGCACCGTACGCAACCAGGGTCAGGCCGGCACCAATAAAGTACACGGCTTGAGTCGTGTTGGGAATGCGCTGCAGCATGGCGACCTCCAAAAATCTTGAGTGTTACCAGCCATCATGCGCTCGGGCTTTTTGCACGCCTGTAGGAAAAGCAGCATAGAAGCAGTTCCCTCGTGGAGGACTTCTACTCACCCTTTGTTCACACGGGGCGAAGGCTGCCCCTGCTGTTAGTGCAGTCCTAAGTGCACTAACTTGATACGGTCCGTAACTTTTTAATAACCCTATTTCGTGTTTCGCCATGTCTGCAACGTAACAATAACTCTCGCTCCGTACTTTCAAGGGGTCAACCGTGACTGGAAACATACTCATTATTGACCCTTGCATTGAGACCGGAACCCTTCTAAAAGAGTTCTTGGCAATGGACGGGCACGATGTGCGATTCGCACAGACGCCCAAGCAAGCAATAGCTCAAATGATGGTTCATCCAGCAACAGTTGTGATGATTGATCAGGACATCGTGGGCGTTACCACTGGCGAATTGCTGCCAGCGCTGCGCCTACTAGCGCCATACCGGGACAATCTCTTTCGCATTATGTTTTGGCACTTGCTGGAAGTGCCGAACCCCTCGAATATCATCGAATTGGCTTCGTCGACGTCTTGCGCAAGCCGCTTGATTATGAAGAAATGGAACGTGTTGTAGACGGCTGCATTGCCTCCTTGAGCATGGAATGCTGAAGGTCACAGCCTGCTAGACCTCATGCAGCGCTGCAGTGGAGCCTTTACACCGAGCGCTAGGGCTTGCGCAGCGGCCCGAGCAGCGAGCGCGGGGAATGGCCTCGCCCCCGTTCCGTGTAGTTCCTAGCCCAACGGTCACGTGGCTTCTTTACGCTGTGCCGCGTAGCTCGTGCATCGAGCTGAGGTGAGTAATGCGGCCCTGCGGTGATTGCAGAAAGCCATCCAGTCCATCACAGCCCCTCTGGCTTTTTTGCAATGTCACGCGCAGCCGCGTTACCGCATGCAAATCGTAAAAACGCGGTCGGCTGCGCCCCGCCACAGGCATTCGGTACAAGGCCTACGTCCTACATAGACAACTCCCAGAAGACGACTTTGGACGAAGCGTGCAATTCCTAAGGTGAGCTTTGGCTCGCTTCCCGCGCGCTTCAACCAGGAACCACCATGACCACCAACAAGACATCGGGCTCGTCTAAAAGCAGCGACAAGCCATCCGAAAAAACCAGCCCTAAAGCCACCGACAAGTCCAAGAGCGGCACGAGCGACCGCAAGAGCACCGGCGGAGAGAAAAAGACGACGGGCAGCAAATCCAGTTGAGGTCAGGGCAGTTTTCGGGACGGCGGGCCGCGAAAGCGCATCCGCCATCCCGCCTGAGTGACGCCGAGCGCCCTCAACACCTGTGCCCTGAGTGGCGCAAGTTCCCTGGGGAACAAGCCCTGGCCAATTCTTATCCCTCTCTTCAAGGATCACTATGCGAGCCCTCACCTACCAAGGCGCCAAGGACGTGCGCGTCGAGACCGTGCCCGACCCCGTCCTGACTGCCAATGACGACCTCCTGCTTCGCGTTACGGCGACCGCCATTTGTGGCTCTGACCTGCATATCTACCGCGGCAAGATACCGGGCATGCAAGGGGGCGATGTCCTGGGCCATGAATTCATGGGCGTCGTGGAAGAAGTGGGTTCGGGCGTGACCGACCTGCGCCGGGGTGATCGGGTTGTGATCCCCTTCGTGATTGCCTGCGGATCCTGCTTTTACTGCAATAAGACGCTGTTTGCCGCCTGCGAGACCACCAACCCGGGCCGTGGCGCCATCGTCAACAAAAAGACGGCCACTTCGGGTGCAGGAATGTTTGGCTACAGCCATCTTTATGGCGGCTATGCCGGTGGGCAGGCTGAGTACGTGCGCGTGCCGCAAGCCAACGTGGGGCCACTCAAGATTCCCGATGTGCTCAGCGATGAGCAGGTTCTCTTTCTCTCGGACATTCTGCCCACCGGCTACCAGGCGGCGGTCAACGCCCAGATCGTCCCCGGCTCGACCGTGGCGATCTTCGGGGCAGGCCCAGTGGGGTTGATGAGCGCTCTGTCTGCGCGCTTCCTGGGCGCAGAGCAGGTGTTCATGATTGACCACAACGCCTACCGTCTGGAGTTCGCCCGCGCGACTTATGGCGTGATCCCCATCAACTTCGACAAGGATGACGACCCGGCAGAAATCATTCTCAACGCTACCAACGGGCACGGGGTAGACGCCACCATCGAAGCCGTCGGGTTCGAGGCGAAGGGCAGCGCACTCGAAACCGCGCTCACCGCCATGAAGCTCGAAGGTTCCAGTGGCAAGGCGCTGCGCCAGTGCATCGCGGCGACCCGGCGCGGCGGCGTTGTGAGCGTTCCGGGCGTCTACGCCGGTTTCATTCACGGGTTCTTGTTCGGCGATGCCTTCGACAAGGGGCTGACTTTCAAGATGGGGCAGACCCATGTTCAAAAGCACATGCCCGAACTTCTGGAACACATTGCCAACGGCGCGATGAAACCCGAAGTGATCATCTCCCACCGCATGAAACTGGAAGACGCCGCACGCGGGTACGAAATGTTTGAAAAACGCGAAGACGATTGCCGCAAGGTGGTCCTGACGCCTTGACGTTGCCACCCGAGGCACGGATCCAGCGCGCGCAACGCGCCTGGAACTAGCGTGTTCCAGCGCAATGACACGCAGGTGGCGGAGCCCTTGCACTCATCCATTCCACGCAAGTTGCAGCGAACGACATTTAAAACATCCGTTACCGATCAATAAACCAGAATTATCTGATTGCATTTGAAACGTTAAAAATCACCGGGAGTCGGCAGCATCCTACAAAAACAATTTTTCGCCCGCTGCAAGGTTTGAGTGGTCGTCGCAATGTTTGCTCCGACCCATTAATCAACCCCAAGGAGTCATCTATGTCTAGCAAAGATAATCAAAATCAAAAGGGCAACGAAGAAAAGTCCGGCGGAGAATCCGAACGCGGATTTGCAGGCATGGACAGCGAACGTCAGCGTGAAATCGCCAGCGAAGGCGGACGTGCTGCCCACGCAAGTGGCAACGCGCATGAATTCAACTCAGAAGAAGCCCGGGAAGCCGGCTCCAAGAGTCATGACGGCCAGTCGAACTCGGGTGGCCAGAGTAGTAATCAGGGCAGGCAAGGCGGAGGCCAAGGTGACAATAGCCAGAACCAGGGCGGCAGCAACAGGGGCGGTCAAAGTGGTGCCCAGGGCAAGGGCAGTGAAAGCGACAGCCAAAATGTTGAAGGCTCCTCCAGTGGTACGCGCGGTGGAACCAGCGAACAGCATGCGGAAGCTGGTCGCCAGAGCCACAAGAACGACCGCTGATCCCGGTTGAGCAACTGCGGGTCCTTTAATAGGACCCGCAGGTTGTTGAGTACGGACTGCTCAGTTGCACGCCTCGTGCATTCCATCATTTTAAGTCCTGTCAGCAAACCATTGCAAAGATGCCTCAGTGGAGACGGCATTGCGCGCAGCGTCACTGCAGATTCGAAAGTAGACATTATTCAAAGAAACCATTTGGAGCACCGCTGCGAACATGGAAGCAGGAAAGCCCAATGTTCCAATCGCATAATCGCTATCCAAACGAAACGACGGCGCATTGGATCGTATGTCGTGCGAAAAAACCGCCAGCAGTACCGTGCTGACGGTCCCCGCCCGGCTTCCTGCAAGTTCGACAACGCCCACTGGTTTGGTAATCACAAGATCATACAAAATCAGATCTTGCAACCCACTGAGTGCGATGCTCCGAATACTCTTTGCCTTGATGGAGTTGGGAATACTCCAGTCGTATGCGAGGTTCAAGGGAGAAAATTCTTGATGGAGACCTCGGCGACGAGGGTCGGTTCTTGCGTAGTTCATCGATTAAATCTTGTCGGAAAATAACTTTTGTGGACACCGGGACCGCAGGGTGCGACTTGCCAGAACAGGCGCTAAGGTCCACAGCCCACCTTTGGTCATCTCCATTTCCAGCAGGTTCGGTCGACTCACTCAGTCCGCAGAGTCAGTGCGATTGGCACGCAGGTGCGCAGGCGGTCAAGCGCAACAAGGCATTCCTCCACCACATGCTCAGGGGTTTGCATCCGGAAGGCCAGGCCACCGCGCGCGCTCTTATCGACGGTTGATCGTGAGAGGGTTTCGAGTACCGCCCGGAACATCAAATCCCAATCCTCCAAATCGATGCCAGTCTTGGTTGAGTCAGGACCGCAAGTGATGGGTTGAAGTTGCATGGGTAGAACGGTTGCAGCGGTGCCGCATAGGCTCCAAGCTACGAGCGACGGCCTGGATAGACCGCTCTGAGCGTTGGACCGTGGTGTGAAAGGCTTCGCTGGAACATAGGGGCAGGTTGATTGGTACCAGCCTCTCGCGGTCTCGCCGTTCCAGACATCGGGTTGAGTCACTGTCATTGCGTTACTCCGATCAAAGGTTCAATGCATCCGATGGGTCCGTTGTGTGTGAACTCGCGGCTCACGCAGATCAGACCTGTGTTTTTAAAACCTGGCTGCGTCTGCGTCTGTGCGGTCTCGCACACTACTGCTTTGAGGGAGAGGCCGAGATCCGAAGGCTGCGGGCGTTTCGATAGGGTGCCGCGTGGATGGCAAGGCCATGAACATTCAAGGCGGGAACAGTACGCGAAGCACTGATGCCCGCAGACCCTGGCATGGCGAGCCGCTCAACGCACCGCCGACTCGTTTTTCGCGGCTCACAGCTGTCATTGGCTTTTGCCTACAGAAGCATGGAAGGGGTTTTTTGAAGATGGGATCTCCCATCAATCTCTAGGAGTACCTCCATGCCTTCCAGCCAACGCCAGAAAGACGTGTGCGACCTGCTTGACGCCGACCACAAGGCGGTCAAGAAAATGTTCAGTGATTTCGAGTCGCTGAGTAAGTCCAAAGCCCGAAATGCTGCCCAGCTTCGCATGGATCTCGCCCGCAAGATATGCACCGAATTGACCGTCCATGCGCAGGTGGAGGAAGAAATCTTCTACCCCGCCTTGCGTGAAGCCATCAAAGAAACCGACCTGATCGCCGAAGCGGAAGTCGAACACCAAACCGCCAAGGACCTGATTGCACAAATTGAATCTGCGGACACCGCCGATGAAAGTTTTGATGCGAAGGTGACGGTCCTTGGGGAATACATCGACCATCACGTGAAGGAAGAGCGCAACGAGATGTTTCCCAAGGCACGGGCAGTCAAAAAGCTCGACCTGGTCGCGATGCGGGCTGAGGTTGAGGCGCGCAAGCAAGAACTTCTCGACGAACTCCTGGCTGCAGCCTGATCGCTGAAGTCCACCGGATCTGGAGATAAGGGATGTGGCAATTGACCGTCCCTTGGTGGGAGTTGGTGCTGAGAGCCACGGTGGTCTATGCACTGCTGCTGCTTCTCATCCGACTGTCAGGCAGGCGCACAGTGGGCCAGTTCACCCCCTTTGATCTGCTGGTGGTCATGCTGCTTAGTGAATCCGTCTCCAACGCGCTGACAGCGGGCGACGAATCCCTGCTCGCAGGGCTCATCGGTGCAACAACCCTGATGGGATGGAATTCGCTGGCAGCGGTATGCGGAACTCCCGATGTCCGCCAAAAACATCCTCAATCGCATCAACGAGACCGCTTCGGTCAATGGCTTGGTCTCAGAGCTGAGGGCGCTGGAGCTGATCAACCGCAATGTGGGCGGCGCCGACATTCGCATGCATGTGCTGAGCCTGCCCGACCAGCCCGCCGGGCTGCTTGGCACCGAGCCTTCGATCAAGCGCACCGTCGGGCGCGTGCTGTTCGAGATGCTTCGGCAGGATGGCCGACGGGCCTGCGAAACATGGCTATCGGACCACAGTACGCAAATGGGGATGCATTCCACGGTAGACATTGCCGCGCGCTACCTGAGCCCTTACACGCAGCAACGGGAGACGGCAATCGCTTGAGATAGCCTGCGTCTCAAGCGCCTCCCAAGAACTTTCCGGCTTCCCGCCGCCATCACACCATCGGAGGGTCTGTCTCTCTTTCGGGGTGGCGATGCCGAGCGATACCTTCCAGGAAGCACTGAAAATCTGCTTCCGAAGCCCCAAAAACAATGCCAGGATCGGGTTCGCCTGAAGGCAGCGTCGACGGAATCTGCGCTTTGAGCATCAGGGCACTTGAGGCAGGCATGACCAGGATCGTTTTGCAGTGGCGATGGTGGTCCTTGATGAATTCCATCGTGTGGCCGTCCACCGCCAGCATGTTCACGCCCTGTTCTCCGTCCGGCAAAGCCAGGGCGTCGAAGAGAAAGCCCGGCTCATTCTCCAGCGATGCATCTGCGTTGATGGCGACCTGATCGCTAGTTTTTACAGGGCCGATGCGGGGCGCGACATACCGTGGAACGGCTCCGGCGGCGAACAATACGCCATGGAGTGCCACAGCGCTCTGACCCACCACCCCATCGGCCACCAGAATAGCCACCTTGCGGCCTGCAATTCCGCCCTCGCCCGGGCGCGCCAGCAGTGACAACGAAGGCGAGAGCGCCACCTCAGGCTTGGGCGGTTTGGCCAACGCGCGGGGCATGGCCTCGGGCAGCGCCTCCATCCCCAGGCCTGCCGCAACCTGGGCCGCCAGTTCTTCAGCGGCGTTGCGCAAAGAAGCCACCATGCGCTCGCGGATGGCTGGCACCGTCACCTTGCTCAGTTCAAAGCGAAAAGCGGCGGCGATGTGGGCCTGCTCCACGGGAGACTGGCTTTTGAAGAAGAGCGTGGCTTGCGTGTAGTGATCGGCAAATTTTTCAGGTTTGGCGCGCACCTTGCCTTGGGCTTCCTTGGCTTCGATGCGGGCGGGCACCGATACAAAACCCTGCGCCGCGCCCGCCTGGAAAGGGCAACCGCCTGCCAGGGAATTGGGCTCATAAGCCACCTTGCCGCGATGGATGGCCTGCCGGTGCATGCCGTCGCGCTGGTTGTTGTGCACCTGAACGATCGGCGAGTTGATGGGGATCTCGTGGAAGTTGGGGCCACCCAACCGGGATATCTGGGTATCCACATACGAATGGATGCGTCCTGCCAACAGGGGATCGTTGGAGAAATCGATGCCCGGCACGACATGGGCAGTGCAGAACGCCACCTGCTCGGTCTCCGCAAAAAAATTGTCCGGGTTGCGATTGAGCACCATGCGTCCAATGGGACGCACCGGGACAAGCTCTTCAGGAATGATCTTGGTGGCATCCAGAATGTCAAAGCTGAATTGCTCTGCTTCCTGCTCCGAAAACACCTGCACGCCCAGTTCGTACTCGGGATAGGCGCCTGCCTCGATGCGCTCCCACAGGTCGCGGCGGTGGTAGTCGGGGTCTGCACCCGAAATCTTGACTGCTTCGTCCCACACCAGGGAGTGGGTTCCCGCCTTCGGCGTCCAATGGAACTTCACAAAAACTGACTCGCCAGCGGCGTTGACGAAACGGAAACTGTGCACGCCAAAACCCTGCATGGTGGCGTAGCTTCGGGGAATGGCCCGGTCTGACATCACCCACATCAGCATGTGGGTCGACTCTGGCATCAGGGACACGAAATCCCAGAAAGTGTCGTGTGCGCTGGCGGCCTGCGGCATCTGGTGGTTCGGCTCCGGCTTGACCGCATGCACTAGGTCCGGAAACTTCATGGCGTCTTGGATGAAGAACACCGGCATGTTGTTGCCCACCAGGTCCCAGTTGCCTTCGTCGGTGTAGAACTTCACCGCAAAACCCCGCACGTCGCGCGCCGTGTCTTTGGAACCGCGCTCGCCCTGCACGGTCGAAAAGCGCACGAATACGGGGGTGATCTTTCCGGCCTCTTTGAAGGGAGCGGCCCGGGTCAGATCGGTCAACGGTTCGTAGCACTCGAAGAACCCATGGGCGCCCGATCCGCGGGCATGGACGATGCGCTCCGGTATGCGTTCGTGATCGAAATGGGTGATCTTTTCGCGCAGGATGAAATCCTCCAGCAAGACAGGGCCTCGCTCCCCATACTTGAGCGAGTTCTGGTTGTCGGCAATAGGCACGCCCTGATTCGTCGTGAGCACCTGGCCTGACGAATCAACACGCACGCGATCAAGGGGTGCAATCGTTGAGTTAACGCCTTCCGAAGCAATGCTGCCCGTCTTCGCCGTCCCATTCAGTTCCGAGACCGTGCTCGACGCGGGTAACCTTGATGCAGGCTCGGCCGTGGCACCCAGGGTCGGGCTGACACCGTTGTTGAAGCCATGCTCGCCCGTCTTGTTTGGGTTGTAGGGACGGGCTGCAGCTAGATCGTCCGTTTGTCCAGCTTTGATGGAAAGAGGGTCCCCAGAAACGGGCTCTACACTAGATGGCCCACTGTCGGTATTTCTAGCGGCGGCGGCTGCTGCAGATTCTTTGGCGTCAGTAGACTGTTCTTTCGCATCGGTCGTACGGTCTTTGGGCATCAGGGTCTTTCAGGGCGTTGAGGGTGATACCCAGCCTAAAGTGGAGCGTGAAGGCGCACGTAGGACGATCACGCGTGCTTCAGCAATAGAAGTGCCAAGAGACGTCTTTTTTTGAGCCCTAGCAGGAGAGACGTGCGCGCACCAGGAACGGCACCCATGCGCTTGGCTTTGCCCCGAGTCAGGCAGCGTGGAATTCTTTGACCAGTTCTTGCCCAGCGCCACAGTCAACGCGGTGCGCTACAGGGCGCTGTCCGGAGTCTGTCCGTAGACATGGTGCGCAAGCGCTCTCAGGGCCATGCACACTTGGTGGGACTGACTTGCTGATGCACGGCTGCGTGACCCACAGCGATCTATAGCCGCCTATTTTTTCGGGACGGCGAGATGGCGGCGCACAGCTTCTGCGGAATTACCAACGACCGATACAGCCGAACGCAACTCCTCGACTGTGCAGTTAAGACTATTGGTCCAATATCTCACCTCATAGTCTTCTACCAAAGCGATGAGTTTTTGATCTTGTGCGAATTGGGTTTTGTTATCTGACATTGTGATCTCCTCGCTGAAGCCTACGGGAACAGCTTTTTTCGTGCGTAGGACAACTCGACATTCCAGCCTCTCGCCAACCGACGCTGTTGGTTTTGATCACGTAATGCGGGCCATTTTTTGGGCTCCTCTCCTACGGCCGAGCACGAAGACCCGAAGCCCAATCGATTCTTTTCATTGGGAGCCACCATGGCCACTGAACCCCGAGACCAACTTTCCTCTCCTTTGCTGAGGGACGCACAGGAGGATCCGAGCCGTCACCCACACACGGATTTCCCGCGGCCTGTTCCTCCACCCACGGAATCAGTCCTTGGCGAGGAAGATCCAGGGGCCTCACTCGATCTGGTGATGCCGACCGCTCCACCAGCTTCTCAGAAATGACGCGTTGCTCTTTCTGTGGAGATCGTGCACCGTAGTAATAAGGTCAGAAAAGGAATCGTCCGGAATTTCAAGGGCAACGAGATAACCGTTTCGGTATATAAACACTGCCATTTTGGAAGACTTTTTGACCATTTTTCGATCACTCATGGATCTACAGATCCTCGAGAGGGATCAGCAGATTTTTGCATCCCAAGACTGCTATGAGGCTACCAGCGGCCTCTCGGCGGGCAAGCTTGAAGGACTGCAATCGCTGGCGGATTCAACCGGTCGATGCAACACATTCGCTGAACATTTCAGCGGGTGTGTGGAAGCCCAGCGTCTTGCGCGGCCTCTCATTCAATTGTCTCGCAATGGCGTTGAGCTGAAGCTGTGAGAGACCCGAGAGATTCATGCCCTTGGGCATGTACTGCCTGAGTAAGCCGTTCGTGTTCTCGTCGCTTCCCCGTTGCCATGGGCTTCGCGGGTCGCAGAAGTAAACCTGGATGTCAGTAGCCATCGTGAATTGCTTGTGAGCATGCATCTCCGTGCCCCTGTCCCAGGTCAGTGACTTGTACAGCTCCTGCGGTAGTTTGCTGGCGTTCTTGATGAGTGCCTTGACGACCGACTGCGAGTCTTTGCCATCCAGCTTCACCAGCACCACGTATCGCGTCTGCCGTTCAACCAGTGTCGCAATTTGGCTGTTGCCACTGCCAAAGACCAAGTCGCCTTCCCAGTGACCAGGCACTGCACGGTCTTCGACGCAAGCGGGGCGCTCGCTGATCGAAACAGCGTCAACGATCTTTCCGTGAATTGCCGTCTTCTGTGTGTAGTGCCGTGATCGGCGCATCCCGCGAGTGCGCCTGAGGTGCTCCAACAGCTCCTTCTTCAAGGCGCCGCGCGCTTGAATGAACAGACTGCGGTAGATGGTCTCGTGTGACACGTGGTGGCTCTCGTCGCAAGGATAAGTTTGCTTGAGCCAACCTGCAATTTGCTCCGGCGACCACAGCATTCGCAGCTTGTGGGCCACGATTCTGGCCAATGCACGGTTCTGCCTGAGCTTGCAGCGCTTTGGGCGCCGCGCTCGACCCCAGGCTGCTTCATCGGCCCGGTTCGCACGGTAGCCCTCACAGCCGCCATTGCGCTTGATCTCTCGGCTGATGGTCGATGGTGCTCGCCCGAGCCGAGTTGCGATGGAGCGAATCGATTCACCTGACACCATCGCGCGCGAGATCTCCTCGCGTTCGGCCAACGTCAATGCAATTGCTGCACGTGATCGCTGTGCGGGTCGAAATCCGCCTGTTTCAGCGAGTATTCGGTGGATTGATGAGTGGGCGCGATCGAAGAGCTTGCCGATCTCGTGGAGCGTCCAGCCTTGCTTCCAGCGCTCCCACATCAGCGCCTTCTGGGTATCTGAATAGTAGATTCTTGGTCGCTGTTTCATCTGCAACACTCCTTGCTCTTAGGCGGTGGTTAGTGTGTTGCATCGACCGGTTGAATCCGCCCTTCACAGCAGTCATCGGTATGCGCAGACCTAGAGACTGCAATACTGGAGCCGCCCTTACGCCAGAGCCATTTGGAAGACTGTGCGATCGACAGCAGGCGGCCTCCTTCGAACTGATGTCGTCCCGAGAGGAACGCACCCTAGTTTTGTACAGGAAGACGCACCAGTGGGAGCCTTGCTATGGAACGAGGGGCTAGTGTCAGCTTCTGGATCTCCTGGTCCTACCGCTCCACCCCATCACGATAGCAATCAACAGCGTCGCAAGGGCCACGCCTGCGGGGGGACAGCCCTGGCACACTGGTCACGCCTGCTCCAGGAGGAGCCAAGGCAGCTCCCAGCGGGTCCAACACGACACCGTTGGTGCTGCCACTGTCTCCTATGCCGTTGTCGGTGATTGA
The DNA here is from genome assembly GCF_046291265.1 of Acidovorax sp. Lineage (GTDB taxonomy): Bacteria > Pseudomonadota > Gammaproteobacteria > Burkholderiales > Burkholderiaceae_C > Acidovorax. The sequence continues at coordinate 92,987 of NZ_JBKBTV010000009.1, forward strand.
ATACGTCACCGCCCTGCGATCCGGACTCAGGGTGGCGCCAGGATGCGCAGACCATGTAGATGCTGCGGCAGGAACTGCCGGTCCGTATTTCCAGAATTGCACGTTGATGGGAAGCGGGTTTGGGTAGGTTATGGCAACCGGCAAGGTGCTGCCCAGTACGCATCCGCTAGCCCGGAATTGGAACACTCCGTAAGGAAAGACGAGCTGTGCAGGGGCCCCTGCTGGTGGCGCGATGGCAGAGGTTTCGGGCCCAACCAACGTGCAAGCGGGACCCCCACCAGTGACAACGACGCTGATGGTGCCAGTGCCGCCAGGAGAAGGCCCGGTGTATTACTTCTGAGGGTCAGTTCAAACCCGGGGCGCTTCAAGATGGTGATGGGCGTCTCAACGCAATTCTCCCCCCTTACTACGACACCCGTGCTCTAACATCTCAATTCGCACCCCAAGCGCTATGACTTGCTCGGTGAGTGTGCAGATCGAGTCGTCGATCTCCTTTGCTTCAGAGGCTGGAATCCTCATTGTCTCTAGCGGACCACTTTGAACCGATTCCGACAAATCATGTTGAGTTGCTGTCCGTCTCGTCTCAGAGGCAACGCTCTTCAACAAGCTGGCATACACCTCTCCAATGAGCCGGATATCCTCCATTCCTTTCACTTCGGAGGAGGGGAAAGAACCGTTGGATGGAATTGCCAGATTGGATAGCGCTTGACCCAGTGTGCGCTCTGCGGCTTCGGCAACATCGCAGACTAGCGCTGCCAATGCACTTACCCGAAATGCAAGGTCAGACCGGCGCCACACGCCAGGGGGGGCCAACTCCCTGAGGCCTGCAATTGCCAGAACACCAGTCATCAAGACAAGTGCGTGAGAGCAAATGACAAACACGTATGAGATGCCAGGGATCCCCATACACTGCGCCTGAGTTGTCAGTACGGGCAAGACATTGGTGCCTGTGGGTGGGCGAATCTTAAGAATCTGCCAAATATCGTGTTTCATCTGGGCTCAGTTCAATTGAGATCGGGCGCAGGGCTTGTCCAAACTCTTGTATGTGGGGCAACTCCGCTGAGCGTTTACCTAGAAATGGCGAGGCTGTTTGGGCAGGTCAGGCTCTTGCCGCTGTGGCTTGATTCGTGTAGTGCCGGTCGTTTTCGCTGGCTGTACGCATACAACAAGTGCCGACAGCCTTTCGAGCTTGGACCTCGACACCAACTCACCTAGTGAACATCACTTGTTCCTTGGCCTTCCATAGTTCACTGCTTGGTTTCCCCGGGAGCCAGACTACCGGCAACATTTGATCAGCAACAGTTCCCGTCATCCAGTCATAAAAGTTTGGGGGAGCGCACGCAAGAAATTAGTAGCCTTTGCAACTACACCGTTCTGTTGACGTTCAACCAGTAGGCGCCAGTCTGGCCGACGACATCCGCCATGAATTCAAAGTCCAGCGGCTTGACCACATAGCTGTTTACTCCCAGGTCATAGGTCAGGGTGACATCCCTTTCTTCCTGCGAAGAAGTCATGATGACGACCGGAATGCGACGCGTGCGTGCATCTACCTTGATCGCGCGCAGTACTTCAATGCCATCTACGCGCGGCATCTTCAGGTCTAGAAGCACCAAGCGGGGAGCGGAGTTTTCGTGGTTTGCGTACTGACCCTGGCGAAACAGATAGTCGAGGGCTTGCTCGCCGTCCCTGACCCATAGCATCTTGCTCCCAAGTCCGCGTTTTCTAAGTGCGCGCATCGCCAGCTCCGCATCATTAGGGCTGTCCTCTACCAAGAGAATATCCAGATCTTCAAACAGCTCCATCGGGGGCCTCCTTTGGTAAGGCAAAGTAGAACGTGGCGCCTTCCCCCACACTGCCATCTGCCCAGACGCGACCGCCGTGTCGGCTGACAATCCGCTGCACCAGTGCTAGACCTACTCCGGTCCCGGGAAACTCGGTGGCGTCATGCAGGCGTTGAAAAACACCAAACAACTTCGCCTTGTACTTTGGGTTGAACCCGGCACCATTGTCACGGACAAAGAATATGTGGTCTTGCTCATCGGAAACGGCGCCGATTTCAATGCGTGGGTCGTCGCGTTGCGCGCTGAATTTGAGCGCATTCGATAGCAGGTTGGTCCACACCTGCCCCAGCAAGACCCTGTCGCCTCTGATGATCGGCATGGCCCCTATGTGCAACTGCACTTTGCTGAAGTCTTCGCGCTCTTTCAATCCGCTCCAGGTCGCGCCGACCAGGGCGTTCATCTCGACCTGGGCCACGGTCAAAGCCTTGCGTCCCAGACGCGAGAAAGCCAGGAGGTCATCTATCAGTACCCCCATCCTGCGACCTTCGTTTTGGATGATCTGGATTTTTCGACGAGCTTCCTCATCGAGGCTAGCGCCGTGGTCCTCGATGAGTGCCTCAGAGAACCCCACAATCCAGCGCAGGGGGGCGCGAAGGTCATGGGACACCGAGTAGCTGAAGCTCTCAAGCTCCTGGTTGGCAGTTTCCAGTTGGACTGTGCGTTGAGAAACACGGTGCTCCAGTTCAGCGTTCAACAGACGCACATCCTGGTCCGCACGTTGCCGCTCCTGGGCCTCCTGTTCAAGCGCTTGATTGACGGCCTCAAGGGCTTCGGCGCGCCGTCCCACTTCGCTGAGCATGTCGTTGAAGGCATCCACCAGGTAGCCCACTTCATCTTGGGTCGTCTTCTGCACCCGCAATGAGAAGTTTTTTTCTTCCATTACTTGGCGCGCTACGTTGGTAACGGCGAGTATTGGCTTCGTGAGGGCGGCTTGCAGCCAGGCCGACATCCCCGCTGCTACTAAAAGGCTTAGACCGAACACGCTGGCAAGAATGCCTGCATAACTCTTCAACCGCTTGGTCAGCTCGTAGTCCACGCTCATGTAGACGGTGCCGACAATCTCATTGTTTTCAAGAATGCGCTTGAAAACAGTGAATGCATCGTCTCGAAGCAGCACCCCGTCTACTTCTGGTAGCTTTGGGATTTCAGGCTCGGGAGTCATGCCATTCCCGCTGTACTGGGCCACCAAATTTCCACGCGCGTTGTAGATGGCGGCTGCACGAATCTGGGGCCGCGACTCGAGCAATGACAGGTTTTCCTTGGCGGACTTGTGATCGTCGAAGGCGAGTGCAGGCCCGGTTGCGCGCCCCAGAATCTCTGCCTGCGTCAGTAGATCGCTCACCACGTTCTGCTTGTAGCTCTGCAGTTCGTAGAACGCCAGCCCCATGCCCGCCACGGCCAAGGAGACGAAGGTCGCCGCGAGCACCGCTAGGGCAAACTTGTAGCGAAGCGAGCGGGCTACTGTTTTGAGCATCTAGCGCTCTCCCGAATGCACTTTCTGTGCAACAGCGAGCATCCGGGAGCTCAAACGTAACCCTCGCTTCTCAGCGGGCTCCAACGAGACTTCAAACCGCACACGCCGGTCCACCAGAAGGAAATTTATGATGCTTCCAAGCGCCAAACCCCCTTCATCCTCAGTTACTGCCAGCACCGAATGGGACTGCAGTGATCCCAGCAGGGGTTTGAGACGGGCCGTTTCTGCCTTGCCCACAAACAAGATGGCGATGCCGTCGAGCCCGTCATCCGCTTTGAGCCGGCGCACCGCAATCGCACGGGCATGAATTTTTCGACCGCTGACGATTTGAGCCAATTCCTCGGCGATCGGATCGGCGCCCAGCACCCCGATCGTGAAGGGCGCATCCATGTCGCCCAGCGCTCCATCGGGCCACTCGACATAACCTGCCAGCCTGTACAGGTACGCAGCTTTGACTTGCGACTCATCATTGGGCTGGTCGGATTGGGCTCGGCAGAGGCCTGCGCCGCAGACGCTTAGGAGTGCCACCAGCGCAACCCAGTACAGAGGCCTCCGCAGCGGCGCCAGTACGCTCACATCGACCACCGTATCCGCAGTCCGATGCTGCGGGGAATCTCCTGTCGGCCGCTGGCAGCATTGAATTCAGGGTGGGCACGATCAAAAATATTCTGCGCCGCAACAGACAGCTCGACACCCGGCAGCACTTTCCATCCATAGTGGAGATCGACGGCGGTGTATGCGGGAACGGCAGGATCGGGCAGGGCGCCCACCCGGCGCACGATCACGTCCAGTTCCTGCCGATGGGGCAGGTTGAGTCCGGCGCGCAGCATCCACTGGTGGGTGGGGTCGTTGCCCAGCGCGCGGGGCCCCTCCGGGTCCGTGCTGCCCGGCTTGACCGTCAGATGCTTGCGAAGCAGCGAAAGGCCGGCACCCAATTTCAGGTTCCGCGCCGCCTGCCACTCGCCCCAGGCCTCGATTCCCCGGGTGGTGCCTTCGATCATGTTCTGGACCTGGGCGTTCGGCGGCGTCTGTCCGCTGCGCAGCTTGTCCCAGTTGTGCTGGAACGCCGTGACCGAGTAGGAGAGGGTGCTTGACGGCTGGGCCCGGTATCCCAGCTCCAGGACTTCGGCAACTTCCGATTGGAACTGCGATCCGCCGGCGATGAAAAAGGGCGGCCTAGGCGGCAGGCGTATGTCTCGGTCCAACCGGGCGGGGGCGCGCACGGCGCGCGAGGCCGCCCCCCACCAGAGCTGCTGTGGAGACGGCTTCCACTCGAAGCGCGCCCCCGGCAAGAACTCGGTGCCGGTAAAGCCATTGCTTTCCAGCTTGGCTCCCAGGGTCAGGTTGAGCCGGTCCGTGAGCCTGATTTCGTCCTGAACAAAGAGATTGGTCCAGTGCATCGATGTTTCGTTGGGCGTAAATCCAAAAATTAGCCCCGGGCGGATGTTATCGCTGGCCTGCCGGTAGCCGCCTCCCCAGAGCAACTGGTGGCCCTCCAGGGGGATGCCATGTTGGAACTCCACATCCAGAACCCGCTGGCGGGGTTGGTACAGGAAGGCGTCTTTTCGGTCGGTGAAATCGTAGTAGGCCTGCAGGCGCAGGTCCTGCCCCCCGTCGAGCTTCCGCGTCAGCCTCCCCAGGAGATTGCCCCCCGACGCCTCCACCCTGCCCAGGTCCACCGTCCCGAACGGCCCACGGCTGTCCGTCCTTCCGCTGTACGCGTCCCCTTGCAGCGTTACGCCCCCGTGGCTGTCGAGCCAGTCGGCCCTGAAGCCGACCTGGGTCCGCCTGCGCCCATCCTTACCTGCCACCTGGGCGGCGGTCTTGGTGTTGTTGTTTTCTTCGGATTTCGCGTAAACGCGAAAACTGCCCCCGCCTTGCAGGCTGCCGCCATAGCGAAAGGAGGCGTCCGCGCCCTGGTTGCCCGCGCCAAGGACCACCAGGCCCCCCTGGGTGCTGGCCGATGGCTTGGTGATCACGTTGATCACTCCATTGACGGCATTCGAACCCCACAGCGTCCCGCCGGCTCCGCTGATCACCTCGATGCGGTCAACGTCTTCCAGCATCACATCCTGCTGGTCCCAGAACACGCCCGAGAAGAAGGGGGTGTAGACGGTACGGCCATCGATCAAGACCAAGAGCTTGTTGCCAATGGCATTGTTGAAGCCGCGCGCGCTGATCGCATATTGGCTGGCATCCAGGCGGGCGACCTGGAGGTTGGGGGCCAGGCGCAAAGCCTCTGCAAGAGTGTTCGCCCCTGAGCGGCGAATGCTGTCCGAGGTAATCACGAAAATGGATGCGGAGGCATCTCCGAGCAGCTCCGGGCGTCTGGCCGCTGATGTGATTTCGATGTTCCCCAGCTCCTCCAACGAGAGCTCGGCGAGTGCGGCCACCTGGGTGCCCTGGGCATGGGCCGTCGAAAGCGATAGCGCGAGCACTCCTATCCAGCACCCTTTGGTATCCATCATCGCCACCTCCCTGCGTTGTTGGTACATGCACGCTGATAGCCAGGCTATTCGCTGCATGTCGCGCCTTGCATCGGCTCCCGGCAAGGCACTTGCGCGGCACCGCCAAGATTACAGATGCGTTTCCTGGAGCCCCTTTGGGGGCCATATTAGGGTGAAAAGCGGCGCCTGCCTACCATTCTTCTCCCAGGGGTTGCCGCTGCCATGTCCAGAATTGCTTGATGCCTGTGGGTTCACGCCATAGACTGTTCCCGAGACGGACACATTCAGTGAGCGTTGCCTTGTGGCGGGAGGCCTATTTGCACGATGTACCCCTTCGCATTCTGATCGTCGAGGATGAGCCCAACGATGCCGAGCTGGTTGTGCACGCTCTGCGGCGGGCGTCCCTGGCATTCACGAGCCGCCGCATAGACACAGAGGAGGCTTTGCGCAGCGAGATCGGTAGTTATGTGCCTGACATCATCCTGTCTGACTTCAGCATGCCGAAGTTCAACGGTGTGGATGCCCTGTCTGTTGCGCGTGAGGTGTGCCCGGACACCCCATTCATCTTTGTATCAGGAACGATTGGTGAAGAGAACGCCATCAATGCACTCAAGAGCGGAGCGACCGACTACATCCTGAAACACGATCTGGGGCGGCTGGTGCCCGCAGTGAAGCGGGCTCTCAGCGATGCCCACGCAGCGCTGGAGCAGCGGCGAACCCAGCAGGCCCTGAGGCACAGCGAGTTGCGGTTCCGCCTCGCCGCCTCCACCGGTGATGTGTGGGATTGGGAAATCGCCACGGGAAATGCGGAAATCTCTCCGCAGTGGAAGGCGCGCCTTGGTTACCAGGACACGGAGATCCAGAACACGGCCAACGCCTGGCTTGATCTGCTGGAGCCAGGCGACCGCGAGATGGTCCTGGACGCGTTTGCTGCGCATCTGAGAAGCAACAAGCCTTACGACGTGGAATACCGTGCCCTGGCAAAAGACGGCAGCTACCGCTGGTCCCATGCCAAAGGCCAGGCCGTCTGGGACGAAAGCGGTCGCGCAACCTACATGGCCGGCTCGGTCGTGGACATCACGGAGAGGAAAACAGCCGAACTCAAGGTGAAGCGCCTGAACAGGATTTATGCCGTGCTCAGCAGCATCAATTCCTTGATCGTGCGAACCCAGGACCGAGACGAACTTTTCAAGGAAGCCTGTGAGATTGCGATCAATGCAGGTGCATTCCGCCTGGCATGGATTGGCCTTGTCGATGAACAGGCCCAGCGCGTCAACGCGGTGGCGTGGGAGGGCGCCGGAGAAGACTACATCAATAACATTCCTCTGGGTTTGGACCCCGGGGAGGCAGACCAGTACGGCCGGGTCGGTGAATGCGTATCTGATTCAGCAACCGTACTCATTCAGAACGTCGCCAGTGAAAAGAGGGTTGCACTCATAGAAGAAGCCGCAACCAGAGGTTTTCAGAGCTTTGCCCTCTTTCCCTTGTCGATAGACCAGAAGGTCGTAGGGGTCATGGCCCTTTATGCGTCGGAGTCGGAGTTCTTTGACAGCGCGGAAGTCCGGCTTCTGGAAGAGCTGGCGCGTGACATCGCGTTCTCTCTGGACCACCTTGAAAAATCAGAGCGGCTCAATTACCTTGCCTACTACGATTCACTGACAGGCCTTGCCAATCGAGGCCTGCTCCAGGATCGTTTGAATCAGCTGATTCAGAACCATCCGCGGAGCGAGGAGGAGTCTGAGAAGATTGCATTGGTCTGGTTGAATATTGACAGATTCAAGAATATCAACGATACGCTGGGCAGCCATGCGGGGGATGCATTGATCAAGATGGTGGCCCATCGCCTTGCGCAGGAGTTGGGGGTCAAGGATCGGCTGGCACGCATGGGGGCCGACCAGTTTTGCGTGATCCTGACCTATCGCAATGCGCCTTCAGAAGTCGCCCATCTCATCAATGAGCAAATATTCCCTTCGATGGAGCGCGCGTTCCATATCGAGGGGAAGGAACTGTTCCTGACTTCCCGCGTGGGTATCGCCCTGTTTCCCGACGACGGGCAGGACGCCGACACGCTGTTTGCCAATGCCGAGGCGGCCTCACGCGCGGCAGGTGTGGCCAAAGGCCGCTACCAGTTCTATGCCGCCTCCATGAACGCGCGCGTGCGCAGCCAGCTCACCATCGAAAGCAAACTTCATAGAGCGCTGGAGAACAACGAGTTCATCCTGCACTACCAGCCCAAGGTCGCCCTGCGCGATGGGCGGCTCACGGGCATGGAGGCACTCATCCGGTGGAACGATCCAGAGGCAGGTCTGGTGTCGCCCACCGTTTTCATTCCGGTGCTGGAAGAGACGGGCATGATCATCGACGTGGGCCGGTGGGTCATGGAGCAGGCCATGCGGGACCATGATGAATGGCACGCCAAGGGGTTGAACCCTCCCCGCATCGCCATCAATGTCTCTGCCGTGCAAATGCGGCACAGCAATTTTCAGAACACCGTTGAAAATGCACTGAAAGGCAGGCACAACGCGGACCCCTTCCTGGATATCGAGATCACCGAGAGCCTCTTCATGGAAGACATAGATACCAATGTCCAGCGGCTGCGTGCGCTTCGGGACATTGGCATCCGGCTGGCCGTGGATGACTTTGGCACGGGCTACTCCTCGCTGAGCTACCTAAAGCGTTTCCCCATCGACTACCTGAAAATTGACCAGAGCTTCGTCAGGGACGTGACGTCCAATCCGGACGCGGCGGCGATATGCGGCGCCATCATTGACCTTGCGCACAACCTCAAGCTCAAGGTTATTGCAGAGGGCGTCGAGACGCAGGCCCAGATGAATTACCTGCGCCGCAGGCACTGCGACGAGATGCAAGGCTACTATTTCAGCAAGCCGCTGCCCAAGGAGCGGATCCTCGACCTGCTGGCCCAAGGGGGCGGGCTGGATATTCCCTCCCATTCTCCAGAGGGTGGAAAGAAGATCCTGATCGTAGACGACGAGGCCGACATCCTGGCATCGATGAAGCGACTGCTGCGCAATGAGGGGTACGCCATACTGACCGCGGCCAGCGCGCACGAAGGTTTCGAGATTCTTGCCAATCATGACATCCAGGTCATTCTCTCGAACCAGCGCATGCCAGAGATGTCGGGGACGGATTTCTTGGCCCGAGCACGCGACCTTTACCCCGAAACCATTCGGATCGTGCTTTCCGGCTACACCGATCTCGAGTCCATTTCGGACGCGATCAATCGGGGTTCCATCTACAAATTCCTCACCAAGCCGTGGGACGACGATTTGCTACGTGAAAACATACGCGAGGCATTCCGGCACCATGACGGAGCCCACAGCAAGAGTCGGGGCTCAGGATATTAGAGACCTGGCAGGAGTCAGCGATGCGGACAGGAGCCGGCAACTGCCTTGCATTCACTTTTCAGGCCCCACAACCTCGTCGCTGCGTCCCCAAACGACATTGGGTGAGGCGCGGCTCCAACGTTTCCAATCTGTGTCGCTCCAGCCCCGTGGCATTGAGCTTGCCAAACTCATGCCGACCTACATCGGCAAGATCGCCCTCGTGGCGCAGTCGGTCTGCACGCTCGAGCGCAGCGCGCATGTGGCCGTCAGGTCCTTTTCGTCCAACGGCTTTAGCAGGTAGCGGAGCACCTCCACGTCATTCACGGCCCGCATCAGAGCGTCTGAGTCCGAGGACGCGCTGAGCACCATTCCCACGGCCATGGGCTGCATCGTGCGCACAGAGTCCAGGAACTCCACGCCCGTCATGAGCGACCTCCGGGAAACTGAAATCACCACATCGAAGGCAGTCTCACGCAATCGGGTCAGTGCAACTTCGGTATCCACCGTTTCTTCGATGCGCAAATCAGCTCAAGCCCGCACGAGGCGGGCTGCAAAAAGGAGGTAGTCGGCTGTGATCAGTAGCCGACAGGGATCGGTATCTGGTAAGGATGGGGCGTACCAGCAACTTTGGCTTTGGCTGGATCAAACGCATCCTCTAAACTCGAAATGATATTTATTCTTATGAAAGGGTGGAGATGAATTTGAGAAGCGTTGGTGTGGGCTTGATTTTCTTCCTGGCAGCAAACCTAGCTCAGGCCGTCTACACCATTAACATCGATCAGGTCGGCGCAAATGTCGTGATGACCGGCAGCGGCTCCATCGACACGAGTTCCATGACTGCCCTTACCACCATAGGGCTGTGCGCTACTGGCAACGGCTTGGTCGGCAGCACCGTTCTGTGCGTTGGGACTGAGACAACTGCTGATCAGTTTGACGATATCCTGATCCCAAGCTTGTCAGCCTTCAGCACAACGATGCTCGATGGCACAAGTTCTTCGGGGCCCGGCGTCTACATCTTCGGCGACGACCTATATTTGCCGGAGAACTATGTCTCTGCGGCACCCATCTCGAATTCCAGTACGTACGCTGGTACTACCCTGGCCGCGCTGGGACTTGCCGTGGGGACTCGCTCTTTGTTTGTCCCATCCGGCGACGAGATCGTGATCAACGTCGGCCTTGCTCCTCCAGTCGCTCCCGCTACTCCGACCAGCATTCCTACGCTGGGTGAGTACGCCTTGCTGGGAATTTCGTCTTTGCTGGCGATGCTGGGCATCGCTGCTGTGAGACGTAAGCAGAGCTGAAACCTCGCCCTTCCCGGTGATGTGTGGTGTGCGCTCCGTGGGGAAAAGTGTTCCGCAAAAACTCTGAGGCCTGCACCACCTTTGGGCTGCCGAGAGGCTAACCTATCAAAATGGCGGAACAAGAACCGGCAGCAACCCCGCGCCGGGCCTCAATTCCGTGACGGACTCGGGTTCCTTTGTAGTTCTCGAACCCCTGGAAGTCCTTGTAATCGTATTTCAGCTCACTACATAGTGAATGGAGCATCTGTCGAGAGAGCCGCGCAACACCTAACCTGAGCTCCAACAAAGTGCCTCTCATTGAACTCTCAAGCGAACTTGGATTTTCTACGTCGCATCTTTCCAGCGTGCCTTCAAAAGTTGGACCGGGAGCGCTCCTGGTACCTACCGACGAATGTCACCATCGCGGGAAAAGTAGTGCCCTGATAGAGCGCTCTCAGGGCTGCGCATGTTTTCGCATGAGCTGTATTTCGCGGACATTTCTCTTGTTTTATATCCTCGATTGCCACCCCAAGCTGCTCGACTTTTAGCCGACTAGAATGCTTCACGCAATGCGTTTGGAAGGAGCCGTTGCGGCCGACGATGCCGACTGATGCGCTTTCACCTGGCGTTCCGCATTGGGTCCTTCCGCGAGCACCCTGGCTGAGATCGAACGGCGCGAGGGTTACGAGCTGCAGCTGCGGGACGCAATTCAGGTTTGCACTGCCCAACCCGACGCTCTGTCTGGATAGAGGCTCATGCGCACGGGCCTTGTCACCAAGCCTGGTTTTTCCGAAAGACCATCAAGCTGCTCATAGAGAAAATGCGGCGAAACCAGCTCCATTGAATCCGAAAACGCTGCGCATTTGGGGCGACGGTAGCTGGTCCCCTTACACGCCGTCGTTCAGCGCAGGCGAGATGAGCGGCGGCTGTAACCAATGCCCAATAGCGCCAAGATGGTCGTAAGGATGATCAAGCCCCACTGCGACAGGGTTGGGATACTTGATGCATTTGCGGGAGCTACCGGTACTACCACATTAAAGCGAAGGTTGTTGGCACCAATAACGCTGTTGGCCCCGGGTACAAACGCGCCTGTGCCGCTCGATGTAGATTGCATGGCATTGATAATTGCCAGCCGCACGGTCGTTCCCGCTAAGGTGGATACATTCCAAGTGGCGGATGTAAACGTGGCCAAAGTTGGACTGGCAGAGGCACCACCAACAATCAGCCGGGCTGTGCCGGCAAGTGCTGTGGACCCATTAAAACTGGGAACAGTAGCTGTCGAGTACATACCTATAAAAATAGCTTGATCGCCCGACGCAAGTCCGCCCACGCTTTTAATACCCAAATCGCCTGACAATGTAGCGGTCGTTGCCCCTGCAGGAATCGCAACGTCTTGGTACAGAACGCAGCTCCTAAAACCAATGGCGGTCAGGCTCATGCTCCCCAGCGCAATCTGGGTTCCCGTCAGCGCATTAAACCCAGCGGCGGTCGTCAATGTTTCAGTACCCGGGGCAGCATCTACGTTATAGCTGCAGGTGCCAGCGGCACTGCCACCGGTACTTGGCGCGAGAGTCCAGTTGGTCAGTCCCCCTGAAAAATCACGATTGGTGAGTACCTGAACCTGGGCTTGGGCATTGCCAGCCATGATAAGGGCGGCGGCCACTGAGAAAAAGCGAAGCGTAATGGTTGTGAAATTCATGGGGCAACCCTCGTGGTTGTGTTGGTGGTATGGGTATGTCAACCATTGCCAGGAAATCAGGGCGCGAAGCAGCTGCCGTGAAGCTCGGACTGTTTGGAGATTGTATGGATGTTGACGTCTGCCATTAGTGTCGTTTCCACCGACTGGACGCCAAGTTCGGGGCCGAACACCAATGTTTTCCCGACAAGGGGAAACCACTATTTCCTCGTATGGCAGGGTCGCAGTCGGAAGTATTTGCAATGCGCAGTTCAGATGCGCAGTGTGTTCTGGTGACGTTGAAACATGCTGCTCTGCGCCCATGCCCTCAGGAGCGTCATAGCGCAGACCAATAAGTTGCCCTCTGGTCGATGCGCAGTACCCCTGCCCACCAAGATCACGTCTATCTGGTAGTGCCGTTCCGCTGCGGCGGGATCTCGCCACTTGCCCCGCATGAACCGCGATGCGCTCGTGCCTGTTCGACACCAGTTGCCGGGCGCGCAGCCTTCAGCCCAGATCCTGGGCATCGACGGAGGCACGCGAGTGCGCGCAAGACTGGCCAACTCGTGCTTGGCATCCTGCTGTTACTCCTTGAGCGTCCTACAGCGCTATCTCCGTCTGGCTGGCGCGGCGGGTGAAATCCCGGCCGATGCCGAGGCTCTTGATGAAAAAGTGGCGACCCTGCATGCGATGTTTCGGGAGTGAACTATTTCAGTGGCGCTGGCAGTGAGCGGCCTGCTTCTGGCTCGGCATCACCCTAGCGCTAACCGGTTCGGACAACTGCGTCCTATCTCCGCTTTTGGCCGATAGTACGCGTTCGACGTCAACACGCGGATGACTGCAACCGCTGCAAAGCGATCGTTCAATCCACCCTGTGTTTCGCGATGTGCCCGACAGTCGCTCTAATCCAAAGGCCGAAGCAGCTTCCTAAAAATGTGCTCCGCCTGCTCCTGCCCCCGCGTCGGGTGATTCAACACATCCAGCCAGACCTGAATCACATCGGCCACCATTGCCCCGTCTCGCCGCACCGCCCCGCGAAACGTCGATTCCGGAAACTTCGCCACCCGCAGCAATACGTGCGGCGCCTCCTGAGGAAACGGCCGGAGGGCATTCCATGGATTGCTTCCCGGTAATGCCAAATTGAACCGAGGCATGCGGCGAACGCAGATGTACCTGGGGACGCCGCTCACATGTCCCACGTGGAGCCCATCCGCTGCCGCAAACAGCCCCAGGCAGGCATCGCCTTCGACTGCGCTCAGAAGCTCTCGGACACGCTCCTCAATTTGAATGTTGACAAAGAACCGCGCAGGCACGTCTGGCGTGCCGTAGGGCGCCACTGAACTCCAGCGCTCGAACAGCTCCTCTCTCCGCACCAGCGTGAGAAACTCTTGAGACTCCAGCAGGAATCTCTCGCGCCGCAGCTGCTGCAAGAACCTGGAGGCGGTCATCGCGGAAACCTGCGCCGCCCGCGCAAGCTCCACCCCATTGCGGTACCGACCTCGGGGAGCGTTCAGCATCCCCTCTGGCAACTCGGGCGCCAACAAAACCTTCAACATCCACTGGTTCAAATCAGAAAACAGGTTGTCTGCACGCATTGGAGTGCCTTTGACCTGTCGCGGCCTGTAGGGCGCGGAGATGTTGAGATCTTCCAGTCCCGGCCCCAGAAACTCACTCGCCCCTTCTTCAGAAACGAAACCCACGGCCACCTCCGCCGCAAACTCCTGCGCAAAAGCCATCACATTGGCAATGAGCGCTTTCGGCGCATGGTCCACGTGCACCACGGCCAAGGGCATAGATCCACGCAAATGAAGGGCATATGCCCGGGCCTGGAGAACGGCCTGGGACAGCAGTGGAATCACGCGGTCGGCCCGCCCCTCTGATGTGGCTTTGAGGACGACCCCATAGCGTTTCCCGCTCCGACGAATGATGAGGCCTGGCCCCGCGCTGCCTGGCTCAGCGGCCTGGATCTTCCAACCCTTGGCTTCGAACAGCCCAGCTACACGCTGCAGCGCTTGCGCAGTCCGTGGAGATGTCTTGGACGAGGGCATGGAGACGGCATTATTAACATGGCCATGTTACATAACACGCGCGTGTTAGGCAAACATGCGCATGGTGGGGGAGATCTAGTCCCGTGGTTGTGATCGCTGGAGAGGAAGGCCAGATTGGCTCATGGCCCACACCAATGACACCTGCCCCCGCAAGTTCTGACGGACCTGGTGCAGAAGATCTTGATGGAATCGGGTACTTCTGGAGGCTTCAACGCCGAAGCCTGGCTGCAAGAGTGGCTAGCAGCGCCACTCCCCGCCTTCGGAAACCGCCGCCCGTGGGATGTGCTGCAAGAGCCCGGGGGACTGGCCTTGGTCCAATCGACGCTGCTGAAGATCCAGAAAGGCAGCTTCGCCTAGATCTGGCAGGGGCGCGTGTTCACGAAGGCAACGCTATTTGGGCCTCAGCCCGCAGAAGACTTGATCCGCCAGCGGTAGTGGATCTCGACCTTCATATCTCCACCTTCATCCCAACCGTACTTCAAAGTACGCCCCATCCCCTTCCCCCAGATCCCGGAACCCCGCCTGCTTGGCCGCAGTGCTGGCCTTGCCCCAGGCCTTGAGCAAGGTGAGATCTCCGGAAGACACCACCTCAGGGGGCGACTCCTCCAGGTTGTTCATCGTGTCCAAGGCTGCGGCGACTTGCTCAGGGCCGCCCAACTGCTTTTCCAATGCCTTGGCGTAGCGGGTCTCCGCGGCAACCCGCTCCTTGGCGGGCAGTTCTTCAGGGTAGTCGCGCAGGGTGACGGTGTAGGTGGATGCGATGGTTTCCATGAGGCTTCTCCGGGGTGTTGGTGTACTGTATGAATATACAGTTTTCTTCGGAAAAGTACATGTCAGAAAGAACCCTTGGGGAAGGTTCGCCGAGGGGGGTTGTAGAGGTTGATTGTTTTCAATACTGGAACAGTCAGTTTGCGACTGGGTGGTTTTTCTTTGAACACCAGCGGCGTACAGTTCAACCCATCGATGAGCCGAACCCGCAAGGCGACTCACCGAACC